>NZ_RHNT01000018.1 GCF_003946325.1 Companilactobacillus furfuricola
TTGTATACGGAAGGACTAATTTTATCAACTTTTTTAAAAAGTGTAGACTAGTCTTTTGGGAATCAACAGGCAACCTAAATCTTGATGAATTTCTTGATGGCTAACCAAAGTACAACAAGAACCATAAAATCGCCAAGAATAATTTCACAGCTGAACCCATATAGCGCCCCGCCCCTCCACCTAAGTTACTTATCAATCCCCCCCTGTTTTTTTAGTTTTACTGACTTTTTCTGGATAAATTGGCACTTTTTGTGCTTCCTATTTCCCACATGTCTATCTCAGTTGTTTTGTTGACTACTACACTTTCAATTTCAGTTATTTTGTTTCATTGATTCAATTCTTATTTCTGATTTTCTAATTATTGGTTACTTCTTGTTGTATTCTTTTTGGATTTCTTTTGCTTTCATTACAACGTTTACCGGATTATTTATTTTGCTTGATTTCTATTTTTTATTTTTTAATTTTTTGGCTTTTCTTTTTTATTTATTAGAATTTATCTTTTTTTATTAGAAATACTCTTTTTTTTGGATTTTCATTGGAGTATTATTTTACCAATTGATAATTTTTATTTATTTAATTTTTATATCTATTCCGTATTTATGTTGTAGAGAGGGAGCCTTTGTTTTGCGTGATATTTTTAAGAAGCAATCTGTTGCTAATTTTTTGGAAGTGGATTCTCGTCTTACTAAGAGTTTGACGGCTAAGGACTTATTGGCTCTTGGTATTGGGGCTATTATTGGTACTGGTATTTTTATTTTGCCTGGTCATGAGGCTGCTATGCATGCTGGTCCTGCGGTTGCTATTGCTTTTTTGATGTCGGGGATCGTTGCTGGTACTGTTGGGATGGCTTATGCTGAATTTTCTTCAGCCATGCCTGTTGCTGGTTCGGCTTATTCTTTTGGATCGGTCATTTATGGTGAAGGCATTGGCTGGATCCTTGGTTGGTCTTTGATCTTGGAGTATTTTTTATCCGTTTCCGCTCAATCTGTCGGTTTTGCCTCTTACTTTAACAACAATATTTTGGGTGCTTTTGGGATCCATTTGCCAAAATATTTATCGGCTGGTCCGATGGAAGGCGGCGGCATTAATCTTACGGCAGTTTTGATCGTGCTAGTGATTGCCTATGTTATTGCCCACGGAACTAGTTTGTCGAAGCGTGTTGAAAATGTTGCGGTTATTATTAAAGTCTCGATTATTGTTTTATTTATTATCGTAGGTGCTTTTTACATTAATACGAAAAATTATGTTCCCTTCTATCCTCAAGAATTCCACTCTTCACCATTCGGACTCGGCGGTCTTTCAACTTCTGCCGCAACTGTCTTCTTTGCATTTATCGGATTCGATGCATTAGCTTCTAATTCTGCTGAAACGATCAATCCGAAAAAAGATGTCGCCAAAGGTATTTTAGGCACCGTCTTTATCGCCATTATTTTGTACGTGGCCTTTTCACTAGTCTTGACCGGAGTCGTTAATTATAAAGACCTAAACGTCGATGACCCCGCTGCCTATGCATTAAAAGTCATTCACCCAAATTTCTGGAACAAGCTGATCACCTTAGGAGCTCTAGTAGGTATCTTCACCGCATTACTAACTTTATTCTTCGGTGGTTCCCGCCTAGTTTACGCTTTAGGTCGCGATGGCCTACTACCTAAAAAAATGGGCGAAGTCGACACTAAATACTCCGTTCCCAAAAATGCGATCTACATGGCAACAGTAGTCCAAGCCTTCTTCGCCGGACTAGTACCGCTAACAGAACTAACCTCATTGATCAACGCAGGAACCCTATTAGCCTTCATCTTCATCTCATTCGGCATCATCCCACTAAGAAAAAGAAAAGACATCCCAAATGACGGCTACAAAATGCCCCTCTACCCAGTATTACCAGTACTAGCAGGCCTAGCCAGTCTATACTTCCTATTAATGTTACCTAAACTATCAAAAATCACAGTAATAATCTGGCTAGTAATAGGTGCAATAGTTTATCTAGTTTACGGATTAAAACATTCTAAATTGCAAAATAGCTAAAAGCTCGAAATTGGAAATTCCTTGCTGGTCCTGGAAAACCAAAAAAAGCATCCCAATAAACATCAAGAAAATCAGAATAAAAAAAAGGGTCGAAAAATCAATACGATTTTTCGACCCTTTTAATATGTAAACAATAACATTCGACACAGTTTAATTCTTGCAAAAAAAATCGTTCCTTGAAGATTTGGTTTAAAATTTGAGGTTAGTACTTCAAGGTTTGAACTTCAAGGTTTGGATTTTAAGGTTTGGATTTTAAGGTTTTGCATTTGAACTTATTTTTTTGTTTTGGCCTTTGATCTTACCAAGAAAAATAAATTTTGAGATAGACATGTGAGAAATAGGACGAGCAAACAGTGCCAACTTGAACAAAATAAATCGGTAAATCTCAAAAAAAAGGGGAACTTGATTACCTCTCTTTAGACGGAGGGGCCCGGGGATACAGCCCTCAGCCGCCAAATTCCTCTTGGCGACGAAGGAGCTTAGAGGAAGACTCGTATTTGAGATCGTCGAAGTGGTTTCCTTCGAGGAGCTCAAATCGACGTCGGCATCGTTCCAGTGGCTGTATCCCCGGGCCCCGGAGTCGGCATTGAACGTACAACCAAAATACTACCTCCACACCAAACCAACCAAACAAACCAACAGACCTCCATCAAAGTAAAACGCCACTGTCCGCCATAGCTCTATTAAATCATGAAAAATCAATAGTTTTCACAATAAAATTGCCATACTCGCTAGTACTCAACAACTCCGAACCAGGCAGTTGCTTAGCAAAATCCAAAGTAACATGCTTCCCGCGAATAGCCACGCCAATAGCGTCCTGAATCAACTGAGCAACTTCATGCCAACCAATATAGTCAAACATCATAGCTCCAGATAAAATCAGTGAAGTTGGATTAAGCTTATTCTGCCCAGCGAACTGCGGTGCGGTCCCATGAGTAGCCTCAAAAATAGCCCGACCAGATTCATAATTAATATTGCCACCAGGCGATATCCCGATACCACCAACCTGAGCAGCAAGAGCATCGGAAATATAATCACCGTTCAAATTCATCGTTACCACAACATCGAAATTCTCTGGATGCAACAGCGATTGTTGAAAGAAATTATCCGTGATCACATCATTGATCACTAAACGACCAGCATACTCGGCAGCCGTCAATGCATCATCAGCTACTTCTTGACCTTTCTTGTCTTTGATCTCGTCATAAGTCTTCATCGTAAAGACCCGGTCGCCATATTTCTCGGCTTCTTCATAGCCCCACTTTTTAAAGCTGCCCTCAGTCTTTTTCATAATATTACCTTTATGGACTAAGGTTACATGGCCTAGATTGTGTTTGAAGGCATAATCGATCGCAGCATGAACGATCCTTTTAGAACCTTCTTCCGAAATCGGTTTGATAGCATAATTCGTCGTCTCTGGAAAACGGACTTTTTCGAGCTGTCCGTTGTCTTTTAATAGTTGCTGCAATTTATTTGCTTCTGCAGTGCCTGATTCGACATCGATCCCCGCATAAATATCTTCAGTATTTTCTCGAAAAACATCAATATCGACATTTTGTGGCTCCTTGACCGGCGAAGGTGAACCTTCGTAATATTTGACCGGTCTAAAGCAGGCGTACAGGTCAAGTTTTTGACGTAAAGTAACATTGATCGAACGATGTCCTTTGCCGATCGGCGTCGTCAGTGGTCCCTTTATGGCAACTAAATTAGCTTTAAGAGTGTCGAGCGTCTCTTGTGGTAACCACTCACCAGTTTGTTTAAAAGCTGTCTCACCGGCTAAAAGTGGTTGCCAGGATACTTTACGTTTGCCCTTACAGGCTTTTTTTACAGCTTCGTCAAACACGCTCTGTGCTGCTTCCCAGATCTCTGGGCCGATTCCATCCCCCGCAATAAAGGGAATGATCGGCTCTTTTGGGGTATTTAGTTGATGATCTTGCATCGTGATTTTTTCAGCTGTCACTAGTGTACCTCCTTAGCTGCAGTGTCCTTGAGATAGCTACGATCAGTTGGTCCCACATAAACTGAATTTGGACGGATCAGAGTCTTTTCACGTCGTTGCTCCATAACGTGAGCTAGCCAACCCGATGTTCGACAAGCGGCAAAGACTAATGTAAAAGTTTTCTTATCTAGTCCTAAGCAGTGATAGATCAAGGCTGTGAAGTAGTCAACGTTGGGATGGAGCCCAGTCGTTTCCAACATGTAGTCTTCTAAAGTCATCTGGATTTGATACAAGTACATATTATCAGTTTTTTCAGCTAAATTTTCAGCAATGCCCTTTAAAATGCAGGCTCTCGGGTCACCGTGTTTATAGATCCGGTGGCCGAAGCCCATGATCTTGCGACCACGTGCAACCTCATGTTTAACAAAATCGATTGGATCTTCTTTTTGTTCGACGATCTCCGCAAGCATTTCAAAGACACGTTCATTAGCGCCGCCATGCAGGGGTCCCTTTAAGGCACAGACAGCTGCCGTTAAGCAGGAATAATAATCGGAAAAAGTCGAAGCAACGACTCTGGCAGTGAAAGTCGAGGCATTGAATTCATGATCTGCGTGCAAGATCATTACCGTATTGAACATTTGCGATAATTCGGCATCGGGCTTTTTGCCGGTCATCATGTACAAAAAATTATCAGCAACGCCAAGGGTAGGATCGACCTCAAGGAACGGCTCATCATCACGGATCCTAATGATGGCAGCGATAGCCGTTAACATTTTTGCTAAGATCTTTGGTGGTTCATCGTGGTCGACATCATTCGTAGTACCTAACAACGATGTGGTCGTCCGTAAAATACTCATCGGGTGCTGCGGTTCCTTAGCGATGTACAGCAATAGTCTGATCGTTCCGGCTGGCAAGATCATCTTGCTGACCAAATCTTTTCTAAATGCATCTAATTCTGCTTTGCTAGGAAGTCGGTCGTTCCACAATAAAAAGACGACTTCTTCAAAAGTTGCGTGGGCTTTTGCCATCTCTTCAACAGAGTAACCCGCGTATGTTAATCGTTCATTTTTAGTCGAGCTGATATGCGTTTCATCAACTACGATCCCTGCTAATCCTTTAGGGTGATCCATATTAAAACCTCCTTACGTTGCTTATTTAGTTAGTTTATTGGCGATGACCATTGGTAAAATACCGTGGGCATCGTAATATTGTTGATCGATCGGTGCATCAAATCTGACTTTGACATCAAAAGTTGTCTTGTGATCATCGTCTTGAGCTATCACGTGAGCAATTTTCCCATCAAGTTCGATGCTGAATGTTTCATCACCAGTCAGACCTAATTTTTCTGCTGTATCGCCATTTTGATATTGCAACGGCAAGACACCCATCATGACTAAATTCGACCGATGGATCCGCTCGAAGCTTTCTGCAATAACGGCTTTAACTCCCAGCAATTGAACGCCTTTTGCCGCCCAGTCACGGGAAGAACCCATGCCGTAATCTTTTCCAGCTAAGATCACCGTATCGACTTGGTGTTTTTTATAGTCCATTGCGGCATCATAGATGGTCGTTTCTTGTCCTGTTAACCAAGACTTAGTGAAGCCTCCGCGCTTATCTGGCGTCAATTCATTTTGCAAACGAACGTTGCCTAAAGTCCCACGCATCATTACTTCATGGTTGCCCCGTCGTGAGCCATACGAATTGAAATCTTGTTGGCTGACGCCATGTGCTAGCAAATACTTGCCGGCTGGTGAAGTTTTGCCAATGAAACCGGCTGGAGAAATGTGATCAGTGGTGATCGAATCCCCCAATTTCGCCAACACACGCATATTTTGCAAATCACTCTGTGCTTTATTTTCAAACAAAGGTGGATCGGCAATGTAAGTCGATTTCTCGTCCCAGGGATAAGTGGTTGACTTCGAAGCTTGCAACTCGTTCCAAGTTTTATTTTGGTCAAAAATATTCGCATAGTTAGTCGAGAACAATTGTGGACTTAAGTATTTATGGATCACGGCACTGACCTCGTTAACATCAGGCCATAAATCTTTAAAGTAAACGGGTTTTCCATTTTGATCGGTACCGAGTGGATCTTGAGTGATATCGATATCGACTGTACCCGCCAAGGCATAAGCTACTACTAGTGGTGGCGAGGCTAAAAAGGTATCCTTAGTCAACGGATTGACCCGACCTTCAAAGTTACGGTTCCCACTTTCGATAGCGGCGATCGGATAGTCTTGTTCAGCTAATTTTGACTGCAAGTTTTCCTTTAATTTTCCTGAGTTACCGATACAAGTAGTGCAGCCGTATCCGACGATATTGAAGCCTAATTGATCTAGATATTTTTGTAAATCAGAGATCTCCAAGTACTTCGTTACTACGCGTGACCCGGGAGCAAACGATGTTTTGACATATTTCGGAACTTGCAAGCCTTTTTCGACAGCTTTTTTAGCTAACAAGCCTGCTGCAATCAAGACTTCAGGATTAGAAGTGTTAGTACAACTAGTAATAGCTGCGATCCCCAGATCTCCAGGACGTAAGTCAAAATCAGTTTTTTCAACATTTACAGGAAAATCTGGCAATTGATCGTATTTTCTAAAATGACTCGGCATATCTTTTAAATAGATCAGATCTTGTGGACGCTTTGGCCCGGCCAGACTGCTTTGAACAGTGCCGAGATCAAGAGTTTCGTCTTCAGAATAGTGCCGTACTTCATCTTCAGTTTCGTCATAGAAGAAATGATTACTTTTCGCGTACTGTTTAACGAATTCAATTTGTTCGCTACTGCGATCAGTCAATTTCATATAGGCTAGCGTCTGCTCATCGATCGGGAAAAATCCACAAGTTGCACCGTATTCAGGTGCCATATTGGCAATCGTAGACCGATTTGCGAGGGGCAAATTTTTCAAGCCGGGACCATAAAATTCTACGAATTTTCCGACCACGTTGTGCTTCCTCAATAAATTGGTGATCGTTAAAGCTAGATCAGTCGCCGTCGCTGTATCTGGCAATTTACCAGTCAATTTCACGCCGACAACTTTTGGCATTGGAAAATAGGATTCTTCACCCAACATACTAGCTTCAGCTTCGATACCACCAACGCCCCAACCGAGGACGCCTAACGAATTGATCATCGTCGTATGTGAATCAGTCCCAACTAAAGTATCGGGAAAGGCCACTGTTTGACCCTCAGTTTTCTGTTGGCGAATTACTTGCGATAAATATTCCAAGTTGACTTGGTGAATGATGCCGGTGTCAGGAGGAATGATCGTCAAGTTGTCAAAACTATTTTGGGCCCACTTTAAAAAAGTGTAGCGCTCGTGATTACGTTTAAATTCCTGCTTAACGTTAAAATCAAAGGCCTCATCATTAGCTGCCATGTCGACTTGAACGGAATGGTCGATGACTAAATGAACAGGAACGTCAGGATTGATAATCTCCGGATCGCCACCACGTTTTTTGACCTCATCACGCATGGCTGCCAGGTCAACGAGTGCGGGAACACCTGTGAAATCTTGTAAGATGACTCGTTCAGGTTTATAAGCTACATCCTCATCGTGCTTATTGTCCCAATCGATAAATGAATCTAAAAATTGTTTGATGAGTGATTTTTTATCGCTGTGACGCAAAGTCAATTCCAATAACACACGGATCGAATAAGGCATTTGAGATACTTGCTGCTGATGGCTAGCCAAATACCCGGCAATATCGTAGTAAGAATAAGCTTTTCCATTAGCATGGAACGTCTTCAAAAAATTATCTTCCATATTTGCACCCCATTCACATTAAATTAAATATTTTCTAATTAGTCTAACACCGTTTTAATAAACATGATAGGGCAAATTCAAAATATAGACTAAATAAACTAAGAAAATAGCCCGCTAATTAAGCGTTATGTCAATATTAAAAAGAATTTTTAGTTAGGTTTAAGAAATATCATTTACCGTTAATCGACAAATGTCACCAAATGTGGCGTAACTCCCTGTATAAGTAACATAATCTTTAACCAACAGCCACTTGTCTGGCAACTTGAAAATGTCAGAAAACTTGATGATTATTTTCCTAATAATAACTTTTGAAATATTTGATGATTTAGCTTATCTTTTACTTATATACATAATTAGGGGGAACAACATGATCAAACATATTTTTTCCGACATGGACGGAACAATCTTAAACGATGCTGGTGACGTCAGCGACATTACTGCCCAAGCTATTAAAAAGGCCAACATTCCGGTGACTTTAGTTTCCGCACGTGCTCCCATCGAGATGGTCGATGCAATGGATAAATTGGGCATCAATACGCCGCAAATCAGCTTCAACGGTGGTTTGATCTTCAATAAAGATAATGATCATTTGAAAATATTGCATCAAGATACGATCAATAATAATGAAGGAAAAGATATCGTTGAGATCATCCTTGATAAATTCCCAGAGGTCAGTCTCAGTTGGTATACTTTGCACAGTTGGTATTCTCAACGCATCGACTCAGGCATCTTATTGGAGAAAAAATACACTAGCTTATTACCGAAAATCACGACAGCCAAAGATTTTTATAGCGAAATAGGACATGAACTATTTAAGATCATGATCATCACCTTTGAGCCCAACACGATGAAAGCCTTAAAAGAATATTTATTGGCACAAAACTTTTCCGGCGTTGCCATTCAACAGTCAAGCGATACTTATTTAGAGATCACTAGCAAAAAAGCCATCAAATCTAAAGGTGTGCAATACGTGATGGATGAAGAACAATTAGCACCTGCAGAATTAATGGCTTTTGGCGACGGTTTAAATGACTTGCCCATGATGAAAATGGTCGACTACCCTGTGGCAATGAAAAACTCATTACCAGAAGTTTTAGAAATTGCCAAATTTATAACTAAAAGTAATGAAGAAAATGGCATTGCGTATGCTTTACAAAAATATTTACCAACCATCTAAGCTCATGAAAAATATTTCAGAGCAATGGATTTTTTTGAAAAAATTGTTTCTGAATATATTGACTAAATAATTGATGTTAACTCATTTTGGCGTTGCTATACTGTTACCACCTAAACTGGGAACAGTTTTAGGGCAAAACCAAAGGAGTAAAACATGAAATTCAAGGGAATATTTTTATCAGCGTGCGTTTTAGGGAGCCTGGTCGGATCAGCTTTGTCGATCGATCAAGCAAACGCCGCTAGCACTATGGACCAAGAAGTCAATTATGACGACTTGTACATCAAACAAGACGTGACCATCCATACTAATCTCGGCCCACAAATCGTTCGTGACCAAGAAGGACCCGTTCGACAGATCTTAACGATCAAAGTACCAGAAAAAAACGGCTACACACCGGATCGAAAAACCGTCAACGCGTTAGTCACCCAGTCAGGGATAATCTGTGCCGAATTTGTGACCTACAAAAGAAACGCTGAATCGACCTTAACCAATCCGGAGCTCTCATCAGAAGGTTTCAAGGGCTTCGTCGCTACTAAAAACAGCAACGTAAACTTATACGCTTTCAATCCAGAGAGCAATCAGCCCAAGCTAGGAAACAGAATGTTAGCCCCCTTCACCGATTGGAAATCCGACGGCTTAAAGGAATACCAAAACGAATCCTATTACCGCGTCTCCACCAACGAATGGGTAAAAGCATCAGACACATACCGCTACGAAAACAAAAGTGGCGTCCTAACCGGCAGAAGAATTCAAACCCCAGTCTACACCAGCAACGACATAGCAATACCAAACACCACCCTACCAGGTGGAAGTGACTGGGTCTATGACAGAATAGCCTTCTTAAACAACCAAGACGGAGCCTACTATAGAATATCGACTAACCAATTCGTCAACGAATACCACGTCACTCTAAAGTAGAGAGCGGAAGGCGACGGTCAGCTGCTGAGGATTTAGGGACTGTCAGCACAAAAGGTGCGGCGAAGTCGTGCCTGCTGACAGTTGCTAAACCGGAGGCCGCTGTCGCCTGGAGCTCGTTTCAAAATAGAGAGCGGAGGTAGATGGGCAGCTGCTGAGGATTTAGGGACTGTCAGCACAAAAGGTGCGGCGAAGTCGTGCCTGCTGACAGTTGCTAAACCGGAGGCCGCTATCTCCCGGAGCTCGTTTCCACTATAAAGCGGGCAACGTTTGGTAACAATAATAGAGAAATTTGGTATCCAACAATAAACGTTTGGATACAAAAATAGGTCCATTTAGTATCACCAACCAACGTTAATCTTCAAAAACACCTCACACAAAAAAACCAAGATCCTACTCAAAACCAAAAAAAAAGCGTCCAGTTCGAAAAATCGAACCAGACGCTGTTTTTAATTAAATTCTATCGAGCAACAAATGGGAACCAACCAGCAAGGCCGAATCCAACAATAGCTACTACGAACAAAAAGATAACTACTGACCAAACAGCCCGTGTAGTCAATCTCCCCGTATTTTTACGAGCAAAGGCAATTTCGATAAAGGCAATTAGCAAGAATGCCAAAATCACCTTAACGATCAAAAGCGAAGGCTCAGTTTCCCAAGCACGACTGAAGAGCATGACTCCAGTAACAATGATCACAATATAACCCAAACGCGTGATCATTTCATATACTTTATTATGGGAATTAGTAAAAAGTGCCAGCAAAACAGTGATCGTCATCACGATCCAAGTAATCAAGTGTGTCCATACTGCCATAATAACCCCTCCTAGATACTTATAATGATAACATTTATTACAAAAAAATTAATTCATGATCAAGTATTTTAGGAGAACAGCTTTTTTCTACAAGAATGCCGTAGCAACACTACCAACAACTATCAACAACAATCCTGACAAAGTAAACTTCAATTCGCGCGACGTCTTAGTTTCATGCAAAATAAACAGACCACCCAAAGTTGAAACGACCACATTCATCTGAGTAATAACAAACGAAGTAGCAACCCCGGCATCCTTAGCTGCAAAAATATAAGCTAACTAAGAAATACCAAAGACCAGTCCAATAACACCATTCTTCCAACCCTTAGATTGAACAAAACCCTTGCCCCGCGTAGTAAACAAGTTATACAAAATAGCACCAGCAAAAATACCAAGCATTTCCGGAAACAGCAAATGTGTCCCAGAAACCGAAGCCAAAGCCTTAGGCAAAGCACTATAGGCCCAGTAACCAATCGTAGTTGGCAACAAAATCGCCAAACCTTGCCCAATAGCAGAAGACCCAGAACCAGTAGCCTTCTTATCTGTGACCGAAGTCAAAGCAACACCTAAAATAACCAAAGCAATCGCCACAGCACCGATCGACAAAGCCAAAGCCCCAGACCATTCGCCAAAAGCGATAATACCGATCAAAGAAGTACCGACCACTTGCAAACCAGTAGAAATAGGCATCGTCTTAGTAACGCCGATCTTAGTAAAAGCCACATACTGCCCAGCTTGAGCCATAGCCCACAAAACACCAGCGAAAAAAGCCCAAGCAAAGTCACTACCAGAAGCCGTTCCATAAATCATCCACAAAACAACCCCAACAATAGCGGCCCCAAAGCCAGTACCAAAAATCTGATTAGCCGGACTACCACCGATCTTAGAAGCCAACAGAGGTTGAACACCATAACCAACAGCCGGGATCAACGCCAACAAAATACCCAAAGCAATCACCTTATTCCTATATATTTAACGAGTAAAGTTTACAGCTATCTCCATGACATTCAAAGATAACAGCATTGATTTTTTCTAAAATAAACAATAACCAAAAAACCTCAGCAAAATTTGTTATACTCAAAGAAAAATTGGAGGGTCAATCATGGTCAACGAAAAACTATTTCAAATGAGCATTGGCAAAATCTACCCCATGTACATCCAAAAAATCGAAAGAAAAAATCACACCAAATCAGAATTAGACCAAGTAATAACCTGGTTAACTGGATATAACGCTCAACAACTAGAAGAACAAATAGACAATGAAAAAACCTTACAGCAGTTCTTCAACGAAGCACCACAAATGAATCAAAATGCCAGCAAAATCACCGGCGTAATCTGTGGCGTTAAAGTTCAAGAAATTGAAGATCCTCTAATGCAAAAAATCCGTTATATGGACAAATTAGTAGACGAAGTAGCCAAAGGCAAAAAAATGGAAAACATCTTAAGAAAATAACAAAATCCCCCATCTTTTTGGACAATAAAACATCCAAAAAAAGAAGGAGGATTTTTTATAAGAAGAAAAAAAGAAACATTGAAGTAAAAATAATCCTGACAAAAGGCAAGAGTGCGAAAAATCGAGCACGCGAGTCAGAAACAAAAGAATCAAAGTTAAAACAAAGAAACCATAAAAAAAGCGAGTGTGCAAGCGAAGCAAGCACACAAGCCAGAATTAAAAAAACGAAAAAACAAAGAAAACATCAAATATCAAAAGAGTTCAGGAAACAAAAATGAGCGGAGCAAAGTCCCGCGAACCGAGAAAAGAATAAGTAATCTAGATAGAGTTTATATCCTAACAAGAAAAGGAAGCACCTACTCCCACCAGAATAGATAAAGCCTGAGATAGACATGTGAGAAATAGGACGAGCAAAACGTGCCCAAAGAAAAACGCCTCTGTCAGCAAAACTCTATTCTATTTATTTAAAAACCGAAACACTCTCAATAATAACATCATCAACCGGCTTATCGCCACCATCACGTTTAACCCGGCTAATCTCTTGAACAACATCCATCCCAGAAACAACCTGTCCAAACACAGAATGACGATGGTCAAGCCAAGGAGTACCACCATTCTTATAAGCAGCAATAACCTCTTCAGGATAACCAGCCGAAGCCATATCCTTAATCATACGCTTAGGCATATTCTCATTCGAAACAATAAAAAACTGACTGCCATTAGTATTAGGACCAGCATTAGCCATAGACAAAGCACCAGTCAAATTAAACAACTCATCAGAAAATTCATCCTCAAATGAACCGCCGTAAATACTCTCGCCACCAGCACCAGTACCAGTAGGATCACCACCCTGAATCATAAAATCAGGAATGACCCGATGGAAAATAACACCATCGTAATAACCTTTCTCTGCCAAACCAACAAAGTTCTTAACAGTCTTAGGAGCCAGATCATCAAACAGTTGAATACTAATATCGCCATGGTTAGTCTTCAAAGTAACCTTACTACCAGTAGCATTTTCTAAATCTAATTGTGGATAAGCCATAAAATTTCCCTCACTTAATAAAAAATCTTACTAAAATCATACTAAAAAAAACCCACAATATCTAATAATGCGTCCCAAAACAACTAGACCAATCCAAAAAAATAAAAAAAATTCAAAAATTTTTTCAATAAAAGACTAATCTCACATAATCCCAGCAAATAAAGTCCAGCACACAGCAAAAACAAAAAATAAATGCCTTCGCCCATGCTTACAGACCATTTTCAAAATCACAAAGTTTAATTAAGATTTCACAATATCAGAAATATCAGTTAGATAACTTACAATTGCAACCGATTACACAATTGGTCTACTTGTGAAACTAACTAGACATTTTGTGAAACCACCTCTATACTCAAGATGTAAGCGCTGTCAAAAACTTGAATGGAGATGAATTTGTTATGTCGAACCAAATTAAAGCAGCAGTTCTAAACAAATTAAATGGTGATTTTGAACTAGAAACTTTGAATTTAGCATCAACTTTGTCACCCCATGAAGTTAAAGTCCACATCGTGGCAAGCGGTATTTGCCATACTGACGAAGCTGTCAGAAACGGTCAAGGTGGCGACTATCCATACCCTGGCGTAGTTGGTCACGAAGGTGCCGGGATCGTTGAAGAGATCGGATCAGCTGTGCGTTCTTGTAAGCAAGGCGATCACGTTATCCTTTGTTACGACTATGACGGATATTGTAAAAACTGTCTTGACGGTCGTCCTGCAGCTTGTTTCAACTGGAACAAACTCAATATGGAAGGATTCAATGCCGAAGGAAAAACTCCTTTTTCTCGCGACGACGGCACTGAGGTCCACAACTTCTTCAATCAATCGTCCTTTGCTACTGAAACAATCGTCGATGACCGAAACGTCACTGTCGTTGGCGACGATATCGATCTTAGAAAAGTCGGCCCACTCGGTTGTGGTTTCGTTACCGGTTCAGGAACTGTCTTCAATGCTCTACAACCCAAAGTCGGTAGTGCCATCGTAATTTTTGGTACAGGTGCCGTTGGTTTAGGAGCTTTAATGGCCGCTAAGATCACCGGCTGCAACACTTTGATTTGTGTCGACGTCGTTGATCATCGTCTCGAAACTGCGAAAAAAATCGGGGCAACACATATTATTAATAGTAAAGAAGAAGATCCAGTTAAAAAAATCAAAGAAATCACTAATGGTGGCGTGGACTACGCGATTGATACTACTGGTATCTCACCCGTTATGACGCAAGCATTCGAATCATTAACGTCCGGTGGAAAGTTCGCTCCAGTAGCAGTTACCCGTCACGAATTCAAGATTGAGCATCCCTTTGCCGACTTGACCTCCTATCAAAAATCCGTTATCGGAGTATTGATGGGTGATGCCGTACCACAAAAATCCATTCCACAGTTGATCGAATTTTGGCAAGCAAGCAAATTCCCATCCGATACTTTGGAGAAATTTTATACCTTCGACCAGATCAATGAAGCAAACGCCGATTCCAATAGTGGAAAGGTCATCAAACCAGTCTTGGTCATCGATGAAGACTACCGTCCTTAATATTTTAAAGAGAGCGGAGAGGCACAGTCAGCTGCTGAGGATTTAGGGACTGGCAGCACAAAGGTGCGGCAAAGCCGTGCCTGCCGACAGTTGCTAAACCGGAGGCCGCTGTGCCTCGGAGCTCGTTTCCATACAAAAAGAGAGTAGGAAAAATTCCTGCTCTCTTATTTGTTTAAAAGAATGTTTTGCTGACTACGATCATAAAGGCTAACAGTACTACTGAAGCACTCAATGAAGCTAAAACAGCATTTTTTCCACTGCTAACAAAAGCTTTAAAATTAACGGTCATTCCTAGAGCAGCCATCGCCATCCCTAAGACTAAGTATGCTAGTTTAACTAATAAGTCTAATACACCTTGTGACATTGGTACGAAAGTACCGATAATACTAGCTAAAATAAATCCAGCCATAAACCAAGGGATCGGCAATTTTTGCTTTGTCCCGTCAGTGTTCGATTTTTTCTCGGAGTGTTGATACCAGATCCCGATAACTAATGCTGCTGGAGCTAACAATAAAACTCGCGACAATTTAGTGATGATCGCCGTATCCAAGCTGACCGCTCCGCCAGCACCACCAGTTGCGATGGCATGGGCGATCTCGTGCAATGACCCTCCGGCCATAACGCCGAACTGCGATGGCGTCATATGTAAAAGTGGTTTGATGGAGATCTCGATCAAAGTAAACAAAGTCCCCAAAATAGCGACAATAGCGACTGCCAAAACTTCGTCATTTCTTTTCTTTTTCTCTTGATCTTCAGAAACCTTTATTTGAGGAGAAATACCCATGACAGCTGCAGCACCACAAATTCCCGTTCCACTGGCGGTCAAAATTGCCAATTGCTTATTAACACCCATTTTTCGAGCAATATTGTAAGTTAAAAATATTACGCCGGAAACTACGACAATGGCGACCAAAATTGTTTTTACGCCTGCATGTGCTAAATCGATCAAATTCAATTTGAAACCTAATAAAATAATTCCTAATCGTAAAAATTTATTCGAGATAAAACCGATACCAACTTCGGCTTTATCGATCGCTGGACGATACAATTGAAACAACATCCCCAAGATCAATGAGATCACTAATGCTCCAATGATTGATAAATAAGGTAATCCACCTAATAAAGTCCCAATGATCGAACAGATCAACATCATTATCAAGGCATAGTAAAAGCCTCGTTCAAAAAGTTTAACGTACATAATATTCCTCCCTTGCGTAATTTACATATTAATATAAACTATTCATAAGTAAAAATTAGTATTTATTAATTTATCATAAGTATTACTTATAGGAGGATCCAAACATGCTCGATAAAAGATTTCAGACCTTGATCGTCTTATCAAAAAATCTGTCCTACACTAAAACGGCAAATGAGTTATTCATTACGCAACCAGCCGTTTATCAACAAATAAACTCATTGGAAAACGACTTGAATATGCAATTAGTCATCACCAACAAACGGCAAATCGTTTTGACCGATGCTGGAAGAGCTCTGGCACGTTATGCTCAGCAAGTTCAAATCGAAAGCGACAAATTGATCACCCATCTGCAAAACAACCACCAAGATCTCAACCTAAAACTCGGCTGTACCTTGTCATTAAGTTCGACTTTATTGCCATCCTTTATCTCAAGTCTAGCCCATCGTTCTCAGCTGACCGCTTCAGAGATCGGCAACACAACTCATATTTTAAAGAATATTCGTGATGGCAAAGTTGACTTCGGCTTGATCGAAGGTAACTTTAATAAAGAAGAATTCGATTCGATCGAAATAAAAAAAGAAGATTTTATTTGCGTAACTAATCCGGAAACTAAAGTCAGTGCCAAAAATGTTGCCGACTTGTTCACGCAAAATCTCTACGTACGAGAACCCGGCTCCGGAAGTCGAGAGATCTTGGAAAATTGGCTTTCGACCCAAAACTATCAATTAAACGACTTTCAACAAGTTATGGAAATTGCCAGTCCCACGGTGATAGTTCAATTATTGCAGCAGACCAATGGCGTAAGCTTTATCTATGAATCGCTAGTGACAGATGCCATTTCTCAAGGCAAATTAAAAAAACTAGCTCTCCAGGATTTCATCATTAGTCATCCTATCAATCTAGTTTTTTGAAAAACAGTTATTTTACTAATATTTATCAACAATTAGTTCACGACTTTAATCGTCAGCATTCAAACTAGCTTGCAGTTGTTGATCGTATTTGCGCATCGTAGGCACAAACAGGATCAATACGCCACACAGCAATGTCCCGACCCCACCGATGACAAATAGCATATTAACACCAATGCTATCGGCCAGAGGCCCGGCAAAGATCAGACCCAATGGTGCTGAGATACTCATCAACGAATTGAGGATCCCTAAAACTTTGCCTAAGATCTCTGAAGGGAAACTTTGCTGGATGATCGCCATTAACAGTGTATTGAAAAATGGTGTCGCCAAACCAGCGACTGCGTTTAAGATCAAGAAGCCGATAAAGCCTTTTTGATTGCCGGGCAAGTAGCCACTGATCCCAAAAGAGAGCCCCATGAAGAAGATCGACCACAAGATCGGCATGATCCGGTCCTTCCAATTCCCGAAAAATCCGATCACAGCCCCACCTGCTAGCATTCCAACGGAATAGACTACTTCCACGATTCCGGCTTGGGTCACGCTTCCGTGAAAATATGACATCGTCATCAATGGGTACATCGAAGCCGCCGGCATAAAAATCAAGGTGAACAGTGTGCCAACTAAAGTCAGATGCCACATCCCCTTGTTTTCTCTTAACTTTACTAAACCAAACTTCATATCTTTGAAGATTTTGATTTTTTCATCGATCACTGGATTCTCAGGGATCTTAACAAATAAGATGATCGATACACCTACTACAGCACCAAGCACATCTAGCAAGATCAGCACTGAAATTGGCACGATAGCATATAAAAAGGCACCTAAGGCTGGAGCGATTATCATATTAGCTGATTGGACCATGCCTAATTGCCCATTGATCTTGGTCAGTTCATCTTTGGGTACCATTGTTGGTAAAATCGACTGAATAGTCGGCATTTGGAAAGTTTGCGCGATTGACCTTATCAATAATGAAATAAAGATCAGCCACAATGGGAAATTGTGAGTCACGATCCCGACGATCGCTAAAATAATGGCAATGACAGCAGCGACGATATCGGGTACGATCAGTAAAGCTTTTTTATTAGTGCGGTCAACGAACGGTCCAACGATCGGACTCAGCAAGACCATCGGCAGCATCCCTAGTAAGGTAGCAAGACTTAGCACGGTCGCTGATCCTGTCTCCTTAGTCAAATACCAAATAATGGCATATTGGACGACCATACTAGTTACGCCGGAAAAGAATTGTCCAAATAAGAATAAATAAATATTTGGGCGCCACTTTGTGATAACGGTAGTATTTGTTGGCATACATATCCCCCCTTTTTACTCTGAGCAAACTTGAATTTTCCCATTTTTCAAGCAATAAGTCAAGCAGCAAAAAAAGCTTTGATGACGGCAATGAAACCGTGACCAAAGCTTGATCATTTTAAATGAATTTTGTTTTAAAGATCAGCTTAAATATCCCAGCGTAAAAAGCGATCAAATCTTGATATTCTTGTTTAGAAAAATCGCCGCCGTGAGAAAGCAAGACATAGTCAACACTTTGTTCACGAACGATTTTACCTGACAAAACAAACCCATTGCTTTCGTAAAATTCGATCCGTTTGCGACGTTCGTTTGAATTAATAGCTTCGTCATCAGGACGTTCAGCTCCTAAACAAAGTCTCTGACCTGAATACATCTTAAACAAGTCCTGTAAGATTTGACTACCATATCCTTTGCCACGCATAGTTGGATCAACTGCCAAATAGAACAAATAAGTTAGGCTCCCCTTGGAGATCAGATAGGACATACCAACAAATTTATCATCATCATAAAATGCAATAAACTCCACGAACTGTTTGCGAGCTTGTAGCAATAACCAAAAGAACGGTACCCGCTCTGCTTTGGGAAAAGCTTCAAAATAAAGTCGTTTGGCATCGGCATAACTAGCCGATTTATATGAAATAACTTGTTTAGTTAAAATAAAAACACCTCCTATCGACCTTTTAATGCCATTTGTAGCTGTGGTGGATCAGTGACTGTCACCTTATCTCCAAACTGCGTTAACCAAGCTTTGGCATATTCGAAACTGTAAAGATCCTTTTCTAAAACTACTACTTTATCTTTCGTTATTAAAAGTTTGTCCCGGTGAAATATTTGCTTAATTCGTTTCTTCAAGGATAGATCAAACTCCATCGTCACGAAATAATAGTCACGAAAAGACCGTGGATCGTCGACGCCTTCAAAAATCGAAAATGGTCGACGGATAAATTTCTCCTTAGTTGGCGAAATAAACATCGTCGGTTGAAATTTGAACACTCGAAAATCTTCGCGTAAACGGTAATATGCCCACAAATACCATGCCCCATCTTGGTATAAGATCTCCATCGGTTCAACGTCACGATTAGTCTGATCATATTTAACGTCAGTATAATCGAGATTGATCACTTTGCGATCGCGCATGGGGATATAAACATCTGTCAACATGGTGACTACGTCAAAATACATGATGTTACTAATAGCTCCGTCAGGTATCCTATTTGCGGCATAATCTATCATATCGATAAGATCCTCAACAGCTTTTCTAGTCTTAGGCGTATTCTTATCCGTCAAAAAGGTGTGCAAGCTCAACAATTGATTCAAAGTGAGGAACCGCTTATACATGACTAAGGGCATTTGTAATTGATAAGTGGGATCACTTTGAAAATCAATCGAGATCTTAAAACCAGCTTCTTGAAGCTGTTCAATACTAGTCTCGATGCGATCAGGAGTCTCCGAAAAGAAGTCGCATAAATAATGGTTGGTGACTTCTTTTTCATTGACCAAGATAAATAATATGGCAAAAATGTCCTTTATTGGCATAACGCCCTCCTAATTATCGGTTACATAATTATATTATAGACAACAATTAGTTATTTTTGGTAAAAAAGCGATACTTCACAAAAATTGGAAGTATCGCTTTTTTACATGTATTCAACTGTATTGATCAAGCATTTAAGTCATGCGTCCTTAAAACATTTCCACCTTGTCAGCATATTTCTCGTCGTTGCCGAATTGCAATAAGACTTTCTCGCATAAAACTTGGTTTTCAAACGTGACTTCTTCGTAATTAGTGTTTGAAATATAAAAAGCTACCATGTGAGCAAAGTAGACAAATTGCAGCATATCGCTATGCTCAGTATTGATCTTCATGATCTTGTGGACAAAAGTACTCATCGCTTTATCGCCAAAAGTTATATACCCAGGTGTCTTGATAAATTGGGTCCCGACTCCTTTGTGCTCGTTGGCCCACTTTTTGTTATTTTTTGTTAGGGCAGCATAAATTTTCGTATCGTTATCGATCTGTGGCGCCTCTGTTAAGTCCATAGCTACTATTGCTTTCAAAAGATTTACCTCATTTCTTCAAAAAAAAGATGTAATATTTATGAATCTTTGGGGAAGGATTTATATTGTAAATATTAATATTTAGTTATTCTAAGCTAAATAACGTCAAATGTACACTATTTAGAATCCTTTTAACTCAATCTTTAAAACGATTACAAGATATTCATGAGGTATTTGTAAAATTTAGCCGTGCCTAATATTAGTATTCACATATGCTAAGCCGTGAGTTAGAATATGTTAGTTAGGAAAGGGGAATTAATTTTTATGTCAGATAACAAGAATTCCAATGGCGGGAAGAAACTAATTCAATACGCTAATGGCCCATCATTGGAAGAAATCAATGGTACCGTTAAAGTACCTAAGGGGAAGGGCTTTTGGAAGACACTTCTCGCATACTCTGGCCCAGGTGCATTAGTTGCTGTTGGTTACATGGATCCAGGTAACTGGTCAACATCTATCACTGGTGGTCAAAACTTCCAGTACCTATTAATGTCAATCATCCTACTTTCAAGTTTGGTTGCGATGCTATTGCAATACATGGCTGCCAAACTAGGAATCGTGACTCAAATGGATCTTGCACAAGCAATCCGTGCAAGAACTAGTAAGTCCTTGGGGATCATTCTCTGGATACTTACCGAGTTAGCCATTATGGCAACTGATATTGCCGAAGTTATTGGTGCTGCTATTGCGTTGTACTTACTATTCAACATCCCTCTAGTAGTTGCCGTATTTATTACCGTATTCGACGTTCTATTACTGTTATTATTAACTAAGATCGGTTTCAGAAAGATCGAAGCGATCGTTGTTGCTTTGATCCTCGTTATTATTTTCGTTTTCGCATACGAAGTAGCACTTTCAAATCCTGATTGGGGTGCTGTAATTAAAGGACTAGTACCAACAGCTGATACTTTTGACGAAACTCGTCACGTTGCTGGTATGTCTCCACTAAGTGGTGCCTTAGGTATCATCGGTGCAACAGTTATGCCTCATAACCTTTACTTGCACTCAGCTATTTCACAAACTAGAGCTATCGACCACAACGACGAAGAAGACGTTGCTACAGCTGTTCGTTTCTCAGCTTGGGATTCAAATATCCAATTAACAGCCGCTTTCTTCGTTAACGCCCTACTATTGATCATGGGTGTTGCCGTATTTAAGAACGGTGCCGTTTCAGATCCATCATTCTTCGGTTTATACGATGCTCTTAAAGATACATCAACTTTAAGTAATCCTGTTTTGATCAGTGTTGCTAAATCAGGTGCTTTGGCTACATTGTTTGCCGTTGCCTTATTAGCATCTGGTCAAAACTCAACTATCACTGGTACTTTAACTGGTCAAGTTATCATGGAAGGCTTCGTCCACATGAGAATGCCATTATGGCTACGTCGTTTAGTTACACGTTTGATCTCAGTTATTCCAGTATTGATCTGTGTAATGATGACTAGTGGAAAATCTGCTGTCGATGAACACACTGCTTTAAATAACCTAATGAACAACTCACAAGTATTCTTGGCCTTTGCCCTACCATTCTCAATGTTGCCATTATTGTTAATGACTGACAGTAAAGTAGAAATGGGTAATCGTTTCAAGAATAACATCGTCGTTAAGATCCTTGGTTGGTTCTCTGTTGTTGCTTTGACCTTCCTTAACATGAAGGGTCTACCAGATTCAATCGAAGCATTCTTCGGTGATCACGCAACAGCAATGCAAATTCATATTGCTGACTCAATTGCTTACGTATTGATTTTCCTAGTTCTAGCATTGCTAGTTTGGACAATCGTTGAGCTTTACCGTGGTAACAAACGCTACGCTCACAAGCTTGAAATGGAAGCAGAGGCAGAAGCCGAAACAGAATAAAACTGAGGGAGAAGAAAATGAGTGATAATGTATTCAAACGAATTTTAGTGGGTGTCGACGATTCAGAAGATTCATTACTCGCACTCAAATATGCGATCCACACTTCCAAAGAAGACCATTCCGAACTGATCATCGCTTCAGTTCTTGAAAGTGATGACATGAATGTATTCCAAGCCTTAAATAAAGACTACATTCACGGCGAAAGAAAAGAACTTGAAGATCACATCCTCAAGTATAAGAAATTAGCTTTAGATGCTGGCGTAGAAAGCGTCACAGCCGTTGTAGACGAAGGAGAGCCCGGTGAAACGATCATCAAGAAATTGATCCCAACCTTCTCCCCTGACCTACTAGTGATCGGTTCAGAAGCCAAAAAAGGCCTCAAACGTCGTTTTGGTTCTCAAGCCGCTTACATGGCCAAACATGCTGATATCTCAGTTATGATCTTCAGATAAAATTTAATATTAAAAAAAGCTAGCCATTTCATTTTGGCTAGCTTTTTTAATGCTACAGATGTGTGAAAAAGGAAGCTACGATCGTAGCAATAATTAAACTTGATAAGATCCCCAGATATACTTTCTCTTGTTTAAGCCCATGATCGATCCGATCATTCAGTGCTTTGCCCATTTCTTCTATTTTAGTCTCAAATTTATTATACATATTGTTGAGGCGTTGGTTCATCGCATTAAATTGATTATCCATGGAATTAAAGCGATTATCGAATTTTCTATCCATATTGTTGAAACGTTCATTCATGGAATCACTTAGCTTATCGAATTTTCTATCTATATTGTTGAAACGTTTATCAATAGAATTAAAGCGGTTGTCATTAGATGCTTGAAAATTATCAATTCTTTTCACCACCTCATCTCGAGATTTATCGATTCTGGTATTGAGATAATCTATCTGCGCTTTGTGTTCATCATAATGGCGATCCACCTTGGATTCTAGATCATGAAACTCCTTTTCAGTTACGAAATTATCATCCATTTTTCCTCTTCCTCCACTGGAATCAAAAGAAACTAATCGTTTATTGCTTTCATCTGACATGAATTCCTCCTAATGGTAGCATGATTATAAAGTAAATTACGCAAATAAATCCATTCTGGTTATTCCATTTTTAGCAAAAATAAGCAAAAAAATAACCAACAACTATATGCTGTCAGTTATGATCAAACTCGTTCAGAAACAGGTGCTATATTTCGGATCCTGCTTGCTTGATAAAATATGAAATCGTTCGTGCTTTATCATTTTTAACTTGTTGTTGAGTATAGTGCTCACTCAAAACCGAATAGCCATACATTGATGCTAACAGCATAAAGTTAATATCTGTGAATCCCCGACTATTGCCTTTAATAGTATCTCGCAAATCATTGGCTGACGTCTTAATTGAAGAACGGTTTGAGATCGAATCCTCGCTTTTTAAAATATCTTGAACTATCCCATCTAACTCATCAAGTGCAATTTGACGCTGTGCATAGCTATCGTTATGCTTCAGCGTTTTTTTGATATGTTGGAATTTTTGGGCGGTTTTGTTCAAGTGCTGTTTCTGAAAAATATTTACGATCAAATCACCTTTGGCAGAATAATTTGTATCGCATATGGTCCGGTAGGAACCGAATAGCAAGATTGCTGACAGAAGTACTGTAATTGATCCAATATCAACCTTGCGATTGTTTTTATGAGTAATATGGTCAACAATGCTGACTCCTAGAAAAATCACTCCTATCACGGTTAAAATCAAGATAAGAGCTACGGTTAACTTAAACAACGTTTCAGCGTTCAAAATAAACATCAATAAAATGATCACTAGTGATGGTATCAAAGCTAGACTGGTCAATCCCCACGACCAATTTTGTTCTTGATGATAACGTCGCATTCTCGTTTGCAATATTTTTTCTCCCCCTATTAAAAAATCGGCATTCGTTTGAATACCGATCTTTACTTAGTCATTTAAATGTTCGATTGCGTAGTTAGCCTCGTCCTGTGTGAATTTCTCACCATATTCAGAAGTCAATTGATCCCGGATACCTTCCGGCGACATGTCCATAGTTTTTTGATACGACTTAGCCTTTGCTAAAGCATTCGCATTATAATCGGCTTTCAAATTGTCTACGGCATATTGGGCAGCCTCCGCAGAGAACTTCTCTCCATACTCGGAGGTCAATTGATCATAAATACCTATCTTGGACATATGCATCGTATCTGAATAGCTCTTCGCTTTTCTCAAAGCAGATTTGTACTCAGCAGGAACGCTACTGGAATCCGCTGATTTGGCAGAATCTTGAGTAGCCTCTTCAGCAACTTTTATTTTGATCAGTTTCGACTTAGTCTCATCTCCACGAATTACCTTGATCCGATAATTACCGGCTGATGAGAAAGTGAGTTACTCAGAACCAGTGTCAGCAGTAGCGCTAACTACCTGTCGATCACTGGAATTATCCGTCACCACATACTTATTGCCCTTATTGGTCTCAAAACTGATCTTGGCTTCAGATTTATCTGCACTCAAAGAAGCAGACGTCTTATTCACATCCAAATAAAGTGCGTCACTGTTTCCACCAGAAATGGCTTTTCCAAAAATGATAAGCACCAAAACAATTAATACCCAAAACCACCATTTCTTGTAGATCGGCTTCTTGCGCCGAACTCTTCGCTGGTTTCTAGACATCCTCGTCTCCATAATGATTACACCCCTAGTAAAAAAAATATTTATACTAGAATTTTACATTATATATGACGTTTATACAGTTAAAGTTAGGATTAAGTTTTACGATATTAATTTAGTTATTGATGATCATTGTTGAAATTATTTGTAATGCCCGATCAATTCGATCCGAACATCTTCACTCGTCTGTTCCAGCATCTTGATCAAAGGTTTCTTAACATCTTTATGATTCAATAAATTTGGAACTTTGATGCGACGGCCATCTTTTGGTAAAGAGAAATTCGACAAAGTTATCATGACGTTATCTTGGCCGGCGTGTTCAACATTGTTGATCGAAAAGTGGCTTTGTTGATACTTGGCATCTAACTTATCGTTCAATATCTTCTCGAAAAGGCGTGGCTTACCTGTAACGTAACGCTGATTATCCATCCCTAATTTCTCTGAGATCAACATGATATCACGCGCATGCAAATGGCCATGAGTATAAAGCTTGACCAGTATTTGTAGCTCTTCTGGAATCTCATCATTACGCAGGCAGTTCAGAAATTCAACTCGCTTATATTTATAAGCCGCCCAAACTAGCGCCTCAGCCGACTGACGCAAAAATTCTTCATCATCGACAAATCCGTGTAACTTACACAACAAATCGACCGCTGGTTCGACTTTACTCCCCATATAGATGCGTCTTTCTAAAGCATATAGCAAAATAAATGCATATCCTACGTCATCTTTTCGTTCAACATCTTCCAGCCATTCAAAAAAGGCGAACTTCTGCCCAGGTGTAAAGTCCTTAAAACAAGGATAGTTCCCCACCTTGTCGATCTGCTCACGATAAACTTGATCGTGCGTGAAGATCTCTGAAGGCTCTGCGATCGAGCTATCTTCGAATTCTTCAGTGTTCTTGCGTCTGCCATCCCCAAACCAAAGCAGATCAAGGATCGATGAAGAAATATTAAAACTGTGCGATCCCGCGTGCAGCTTTTCGATCCGATGCTCCTCTTGCTTATCAGATAATTCGTGCGACAATAAATCTCTTCCAAATATTGTTGCTAAAAAGCTCATCCCTAAATTCTCCCCATAATTACGATTGGTAAACGATTAACTCGCTTGTCTACAAGTAAAATTTATCATACTAAAACTCTCATTTGTTAACGAATAAATTTTATTAAGAATAAATAAATCTTTTTCTTGATCGATATTTTTTAAATAAATGTCCTGAACTGCCTTTTTTAAAAATAAGTTATTTTAAATCATATATGTTCGATTTATAAGTCCTACTAAAAACGTTATAATTGATAGGAATATGCAAAAGGAGGACTCTGTAATGACAAAAAGAATCAAGGGTTCATGTACCACGGTCTTAGTCGGTAAAAAGGCTTCGATCGATGGTTCGACCATCATCTCAAGAAATGACGACGGGCACGAAGCTCTCGACCCTGAGCGTTTTGTGGTCGTAAACCCTGATGATCAACCAAAGCACTACCAATCTGTGATCAGTAAAGTTAAGGTCGATCTGCCAGACAATCCCCTGCGCTACACTTCGATCCCAAATTCGATCCTAACTAACGGAACTTGGGCCGCAGCCGGAATCAACAGTGAAAACGTTGCTATGTCAGCTACTGAAACTATTACTACTAATTCACGGATCCTCGGATTAGATCCATTAGAAGATAGCGGTATCGGTGAAGAGGACATGGTCACATTAGTATTGCCATACATCCACAGTGCTAAAGAGGGTGTGCTTCGTCTTGGCGAATTGCTAGAAAAATACGGGACTTACGAAACGAACGGAATCGCTTTTTCAGATAAGGACAATGTTTGGTGGATCGAGTCCATCGGTGGCCATCACTGGGCAGCCGTTCGGATCCCTGATGATGCCTACGTCGTGGCTCCTAATAGAATGAACATCGACACATTCGACTTCGATTCAGATGACACTTTAAGTTCGAAAGATCTTCAAGATTTTATCGAAGAAAACGACCTTAATCCTGATGAGAACGGCTATAACTTACGTCATATTTTCGGTAGCTCAACTATCAAAGATACGGTTTATAACAATCCTAGAGCCTGGTTCGGACAAAAATACTTCACTCCGGACGCAGAACAAGATCCTCAAGACCAAGACTTGCCATTCATTTGTCACGCTAACCGCAAGATCTCGATCGAAGACGTAAAATTCGTCTTGAGTTCACATTACGAAAATACTAAATATGACGTCTACGGCGATGGTTCCGAATCCGATAAGACAAAATTCCGTCCGATTGGTATCAACCGAAACCACGACGTTCACATTTTACAGATCAGAAACAACGTCCCCGATGAAATCGCTGGTATCCACTGGTTAGCCTTTGGTGCCAACACTTTCAACACCGTTGTTCCATTTTACTCAAACGTTACCGATACACCAGCTTGTTACAAAGATGCTGACGGCGAATTCAACCTCAACAATATGTACTGGCTCAGTTGTACCACAGCCCTTCTAGGCGATACTAATTACGACCTTTACGTTGATTTTAGAAACACCTTTGAACTCGAAGCTATGGGTTCATACAGAAAAATCCAGCACGACACAGACGCTGATATTAAGAAGCAAAGTAGTGCTGACATTCAAAAATATCTTGAAAAAGCTAACGACAAATTAGCCAACGATTCTTTGAAGCGTCAAACAAAACTACTTGGTGACATGGTTATTTTTGGTTCTGAACATATGAAGCTAAGATATAACCTAAACGACTAAAAAAAGCGCCTAGTGATAGGCGTTTTTTTCTTGTCAAAATCAGTAAATAAAAATAGTCCAGATTAATTTATTTATATTTATAATGCTTGTTAGAATACAGAAAAAGGAGGCATCCACCATGGAAAAAACTAAGAATAAATTGATTATCGAAGAAGCAGATCTCAATGACCATGGTACTTGGGATTGGTCATCAGACAAAGAGTTAGTCCAAACTAAATAATCGATAATACAAATTTAATATTTTTAGCCACAAAAAATCCGCCCACCCTATGGACGATTTTTTTGTCTTCTTGTAGAATAATTGATTAGAAAGAAACACAATGTAAAACGAAGGAGACATTTGATGCAAGATAACTCAAGCAATTTCGAATATGCCGAATTCGATGAAGCTACTGGCTGGAACTGGTCAGACTCAGACGAAGATACTTTGTATAACAACTTTGCAAATGGACTATATGACTAAGCAGCATCCTTTTTGGATGGTGTTTTTTTATTATCAACGAAAACTTTTTGCATGCAAGAAAGTCTTAAAAGACAGTCACATCAAGCAACACAACTATCAAAAAATTAATAACAGTTATCACTTTACGAACATACGTTCTGATTGATAACATATAATCAACGTTTAACATTAATTAACAGATACTGCTACAAATCAGGGGGACCAAAATGAAATTATTACACACAGCCGACTGGCATATCGGGCGTACTTTAAACGGCTATTCTTTATTGGATGAACAAGAAAACGCCTTTGAACAAATACTTGATATCGCCAAAGAAGAACACGTCGACGGAATCGTCATCGCCGGGGACATTTATGATCGAGCTATTCCTAGCACTAGTGCTGTCACGGCATTGGACCGGATGCTCAAGTCGATCAACTTAGACAATCACATCCCTATTTATGCCATTTCCGGAAATCACGACGGGGCTAAACGTCTGAATTTTGGCAATGAATGGATGGAGGAAAGCAACTTTTATTTGAACACCCTATTAGAGGAATCTTTCAAGCCGATCGAGACTGAAGATGCCCAAATATTTATGTTGCCCTTTTTTGATCCCATGGATGCTCGAGTTTACTATCAGAAGCAAGGAATGGATGAAGACCAAGTCAAGAGCATCCGCGGTATTGGCGAGGCGATGGGTCTTGTGATCAGCGACATGATCAAATCCTTTGACCCGAACAAAAAGCATCTCTTGATCACCCACTTCACAGTCGCACCATCAAGTGAAGAAGAGGTTGAACTAACTAGTGAGACTACTTCCAAAGTCGGAGGTTTAGCAACCTTAACGATCAATACATTCAAAGATTTCGACTACGTCATGTTAGGACACATCCATACCCGATTCGCTTCCCCGAGCGAAAACATCCGTTATCCAGGAAGCCCTGTAAAATTCAATGTCAAAGAAGCTAAGATCAGAACTCACGGTAAAGGCGTCGATATCGTGCAAATATCCGATAGTCAGATAACCCACACCTTCAAAGAGATTTCACCGAAAACTGATCTGCAAGTCATAGAAGAACCCTGGGACACTTTGACTGATCCTAAATTTTACAAAGCTCAACCGATCGACAAAGATTGGTTTGCTATCACAGTAAAGGATTTTGACCGTAGCAAGCACATCAACGTTCGTGCAAAGCTTCAAGAGATCTATGGCACCGTCGTAGAGTTAGACTACGAAAACCTCAAGCGTGAACAAGCGCAGAATACTAAACAAGCAAACTTGAGCGAATTGAGCCCTGACACGATCGTCGACCAATTCTTTAAGACGATAACCGGTAAAGACTTATCAGATGAGCAAAAACAATTAGTCGATAGTATTTTTGTCGATCTAGGAAAAGAGGACTAATCTTGAAGCCAATTTACTTAGAAATGAAATATTTTGGACCACACGAAAGTTCCACGATCGATTTTCGAGAATTAGACGACGCTCCGATCTTTTTGATCGGTGGAGATACCGGAGCTGGTAAATCGACTATTTTTGATGCCATGACCTTTGCTCTCTTCGGCCAAACTACTGGCGATCGAAAACCGACGGAATTACGTAGCCAGTTCGCTCCAAACGATCAAAAGACCGAAGTGACCTTTTACTTTGAACAAGGCAATCAACTGTATCGGATCATCAGAACGCCAGAACAAATGCTAGCCAAAAAGCGTGGGAACGGTTTAACTAGCAACAAATCTTCTGCTAAATTAGCTATCGTCGATCACGTCGGTGGCTCCGAGATCTCAAGCATTGCCGCAAAGCCCGCCGACGTTGGGACAGAGATCGACTCGATCTTGAATTTGACCGCTGAACAATTCAAGAAGATCATCCTCCTGCCACAAAATGATTTTTCAGAATTTTTAAAATCGAAGACCAACGAAAAAGAACCTATCTTGAAGAAAATCTTTGACACTCAACTGTTCACTGACTTCACTAACCAGTTAACGAACAGTTACGTGAAAGCTAAGAAACAAGGAGAAGGCTTTGAGACCAAATTACAAATGCAACTAGATTCCAATGTTTGGACTCCGGAAGAAAGGGAACAGCTTGCACCTGAAGCCAATCAACAAAAAATGGTCTTATTAAGTGACTTCGTCGAAAAACGCAAGAACAATTTAAACGCGCTAACTAAAGAACGAACTAAAGTGTACGACTCCGTTGACAAAGCCAACAAATCATTGCAGGAGGCCAAGGACTTAGAAAAGAAGTTCACTGATTTAGCAAAATATCAAAATGAATTTCAAGCCAATGTCACTAATAAAACTGACAGTATTAAACAAGCTCAAGACCATTTATTACAATTACAATGGGCCAAGCCTCTACAAGAACCGATCCGGGATCTTAATGCAAAGCAGATCGAACTGACTAGCAGCAAAAAAGTCCAAGTTGAACTTGAATCTGCTGTAAAATCAGCTCAGCAATTACACGACAAGGTAAAAACTAGTTCGGAAAAACTAACTTCCCAAAAGACCGACTTTGACAACAAAGACAAACGAATCCAAGAACTATCTGTGATCATCCCTAAGATCACTAACGTTGAACAAATACAGAAAAAGATCTCTGCCTTAACTCCTCAACTGAAGACTATTCAAACTGAATTTGCCGATAAGCAAAAAGCCGTCGATATTTTGACGACAAATATTGCTAACGACAAACAAAAACAAGTTTCAACAACTGAGCTGCAAAATAAGCGCAATCAATTAACAGCTGAAAAAGAGACTTTTTTCAACACCTTAACGCCCTTGAAGAGTGAAAAGAACAGTGCCACTGCCAATTTGAAGCAATCCAAAAATGAACTAGACTTAGCTAAAAAGAAATTAGCTAGTGACGAAGCCGAGCTGAAAGAAGCCAGGGAAACTTACGATCAGCAGATCCATCGCCGAAGCGACTTAATGATCGCACAACTCCAACAAGATCTAGAAGACGGCAAACCTTGCGTGGTTTGTGGTTCCACCGATCACTCGCACATGGAGGTAAAGGTAAAAGCTGACGAAGCGGAACTTAAAAAAGCCATGGATCAGGTCGATCAAGCTCAAAATAATTTTGCTTCGATCCAAAACAGCGTTTCTGCTGACGAGAAAAATATTAAAAAAATCCAAGCGGACGTTACAGACAAAACTAAGCTGGAGCAATCCATCAAGGACCAATGTCTAGAATCTTTCCAGAAACTAACTGATCGATCAGCCTTAGATTTCACGGGCTGTAAACAACTCGATGACTTCAACCAAATTTTCGATGAGCAGATCAAGCAAATGGACGTGCAATTAAAGCAAGCTTCCGACTTGGATGCCAAAATCAAAGCTCAACAAGAAAAACTGGAGAAAGCTCAAGAGGAAGCCACAAGCTTCAACCTCCAATTAAGTTCGAAACAATCTGAACTCAAAAGTCACAAAAGCGACTTGAAGGAGAGATCCAAAGATCTTGACTTGGCAAAGCCAAGTTCTGAATTAAGTTCCGAAAAAAACAACTTGGAATCAGCCCTTAAGCAATATCAAACTGATTTAAAGGATGTTGATGAAAAGCTACATCAAAGTAACTTGTCGCTGTCAAACAATCAAACTAAATTAGATGACACTACTCAGCGGATCAAACAACAAAGCCAAACTATTTCTGACCTTGAAGAAACTATCCAGACAAAGCTTTCGGCAAAGGATGCCAAAACTTCTGACGAAAATGTCCTAAATAACTGGATCACCGAGATCAATCAAGATCAGATCTCGACGATCCAAGTATCGATCTCCAACTATCAAAATGAAAAGAAACGTTTAGAAAAAGAAATCAAACAATTACAGACTGAATTAGTCGACGCCAAGCACCCTGACCTTGAAGCTTTGCAAACAGATCTAGCTAATAAAAACCAACAAAAAGATGCCATTATCGAAAAAGTCAGCTATGCCAATAAAGATCTCGAAGATGCTAAATCAAACCTTACTTCGATCAAAACCATTATGAAAGAACAAGGCACATTCGCTCAGAAATTCAGTGAGATCACTAGTTTATACAATATCGTCACTGGAAAAGACGGCAACGACAATAAGTTGAAGCTTGAAACGTATGTTGTGCAAAATTATTTGCAGCGGGTCTTGAATTACGCTAATGACCACTTCATCAATCTCTTGTCCAACAATCGATATAGCTTCGAGCTATCCACACAAGGAAGCGACAATCGGACCGATCATGGGCTAGATATCAACGTCTTCGATAATGAAACGGGAGATGTTCGTTCATCAAACACCTTGTCTGGTGGGGAAACGTTCATTGCTGCTCTCTCAATTGCCTTATCGTTGAGTGAAGTCGTGCAATCTTCATCAAACGGTGTCCAGATCGATGCCCTCTTCGTTGATGAAGGCTTCGGTTCACTGGATCATGAAACATTAGACAAAGCCATGACTGCACTAGAAACCATCGGTGAAAACCGCATGGTCGGAGTTATCAGTCACATTGATTCGATGAAAAATACCATTGGTCAACAAATTTATATCAAGAAATTAGGCGACGGTCGTAGTACTGTCAAAATGATCAGCAAGTAAGAAAAAGCCACCTAAATGTCTGACAAAAAATGCAGACACTTAAGTGGCTTTTTAATTTCGTTTACAATCCGATTTGAATTTCATAGTCCCAACGGGTACTTTGCAAGATCGCTCTGATCTTATCGAGCGTATCTTGATCGCCAAAACCCGTCTCCATCAATGTTCCATCTTCCAATTCGACCGGACTGATGAAACTATCTTCAGCAGTTTTGAAGATAACATGATTGTGCTTCAGATTTTGAAACAGCTGCAAATCATTTTTCTCAATATACTTCAGTGATAATACGAGGACATCCGACCAGGAGCTGACCGAAAAATCATGCTCATCAATAATAAATTTAGTTGGACGGAGTCCATCAGGTACGAGATGTCCATTCTTCAATCTTAAAACTTTGTCATCAGTCAATTCTTGCATGTACATCATTCCCATCATTATGTATTCACCCACATAGTAAGACAGGTTTGATGAGTTATTCAAGCTATATATTTATTAAATTCATTGAAATAATCATATTTTGTAATATCTCGTTAAACCGCGATTGCTAGTTCAATTATGCAATTTGATAAAGACACCAGACCATTGAGGGGGTCAATTTTTTCACGATTTTTTCATTATCGTTCAAAGTAATATTCTTTTCATTTGTCAAGACATACTCAGCATCATTAGCTAAATAGCGTTGATACGCATCATATTTACTGGGTGCGGTTAAAACTTCAATATCCTTCCCAATCGTTTGCTCGAGTAATTGCTTCGTTGCAGCATGAGTATAGCCGATCCCATTATTGACATCAGTTCTTTGGACAACGACGAGCGGATCCAAATGGGTCATGAAACAATTTTCCAATTCCATTTGATCCAATTTCTCATAATGAATATCGCCCCAGCTTTCTTGGAGTTTGGGTGATTTGAAAGCAGCTGGGATCAACAAATAATCTCGCGAATATGCATTTAAGTTAGTCAAAATATTTTCAAAACTAGGGTGACCGACAATTTTAGCCCTTCCTAGTAATTCTTCTTTGTTATATTGAGTTGCGGCGGCATAACTGTCGGTTGCGCTAGGTCCTAATGTGTGAATTCTCATAATATTTGCCTCTTTGATTAGAATTAAGGAAAAATAAAAAGCCAACTAGAATTAGAGATCTAGCTGGCTTATTTGACGTATTCTATCAAAAGGCTTGCCAACTAGACTTCACGTGTCTAGCTGGCCAAGACAAAACTGACTTCGCTAACCTTAGACACGAACGTGCGGGACGTCCGTATCCAAGATCAATACGGACGCTACCTAAAGTTTGCAAAGCCGAAAAAGGCTTGAGTTTTAGCTGGCGTGTAATTATAAGTCATATGTCTTTTCCTTTCGTTAATGATTGGTTATATTAAAACACCTTTAATATTATTAGTCAACTTCGAATTAATGAATAATTAGTTCATCATTGTATCAAATAATATGCGTTAATCATTCTATTCCAATTCATTAGCAACATTACTTTTATTAAATTTTGCTATACTAATATGTATATCACTGTGAGGTAGAAGCTATGAAATATCCAATTATCTTATTCGATTTAGATAGCACGATCCTAGATACTAATAAAAATGCGGAAAATGCTCTGCACAAAATGGACATTGCTAAGTCCTTTCCGTTTGACGCTGAAAAAATTGCTTATTGGCATAAAATGAACAATCATTTGTGGCTGCTTTTTGAACAAGGGAAAATTTCTCGTGATCATCTACTTAACGAACGTTTTCAAAAATTCTTTGAGCACTTCAAGATCGATGTCGATACTAGTTCGTTCCAAGATGAATATATTCACCTTTTTGCCAAAGAGCATGATCTTTTGCCAAATGCTCGCAAGACTTTAGCTGATTTAAGTCGTGATCGTAAATTGTATGTCATTTCCAACGGTACGAAGTTCAAACAACATGCTCAGATCAAGGGCGCTGATATTGGTCAATATTTTGATGATATCTTCTTGTATGAAGATCTCGGTTACAAGAAGCCTGATCCAATGTTCTTCAAGAAGATGGATGAAAAATTAGGCAATGTTCCTAATGACGAAATGCTAGTGGTCGGCGATTCCTTGACTGCTGACATCGCTGGTGCGAATGCAGCTGATCTCGACAGTGTCTGGTACAATCCACAAAACGTTCAAAACACTACTGATAATAAACCTACATACGAAGTCAATGACTTGATCAAAATTGAACCGCTTTTAAAATAATTTTTCCAAAAAAACAGCCCACTGAAATTCAGTGAGCTGTTTTCATTCTTAATAAACGACGCTACCATCAACGTGAACATACAATGTATGACCAGCTTTGATCATGCCATTTTGGCTGTCTTTCAAAGCGACGAATGTCCAGTAGCTGTTACCATTTTTAGTTGGTGTGTAAGCTGTTGACTCCCAACCATCTTCGCCATATTTGTTATCCAAATATGTTCTGGCTTGAGTTACGTTTTTCAAATTTGTCTTAGTATTTTTATTAGATGTTGATACTGTAGTTGTAGCGTAAGCTTCTTCTGAAGCTCCATTGTTTGAGCTACTTACAGAAAACGCTACTAAAAATAATCCTAAAACTACCAATACTCCAGCAGTTAACTTCTTCAATTGCATCACAGATCCCCCGTACTTTTCAGAAAATATAAGTATAATGATAAACCGCATTTTTCATAAAGTAAAGAAACTAATTTCTGAAAACGTTTTTCAAAAAAGAGAGTGGAGAGAGGCGGTTAGCTGCTGAGGATTAACGGACTATCAGCACAAGGGTGCTGCGTAGCAGTGCTCGCTGATAGTTTGTTAACCGGAGGCCGCTGCCTCTCGGAACTCGTTTCAAAAAAAGAGAGTGGAGAGAGATGGTCAGCTGCTGAGGATTTAGAGACTATCAGCACAAGAGTGCTGCAAAGCAGTGCTCGCTGATAGTTTCTAAACCGGAGGCCGCTATCCCTCGGAACTCGTTTCCGCTATAAAAACTAAGTACGTTTGGTATCCTCCATGAAATCGTTTGTAAGCAAATCATTACCAATCAATTTTCAAAAATACTACAATTTAACCATCAAAAATCCCAAGAAATGAAGTGACTCCAAATGGAACCAACTGAAAACTTAACTTACGATCAACGTCGCGAGATTGCGCGATCATTCGTGAGAACTCGTGCTACTTTAGACGATATCGACGAATTAGAAGATATTATCGAGATCAGAAAGAAATCTCTCGTCGACTTTACTTGTGGCGACGGTAATTTAGAATAGGCAAAATAAAAATGCATTGAGAAAATTTTTCTCAGTGCATTTTTTCGTAATTTTTTTTAGCTTTCTGAAGCACCTGAGTTGGCATCTACGTCAACTGTTTCTGTTTCTTCGGCACTTTCTGATGCGCCAGCACTTGCATCTGTATCTGCTGATGCTGCTGCACCTGCTTGGGAAGCTCCGGCGTTAGCATCTACTTGGTTATTAGGATCGTCGACTAGCATCTTACCTGTCATCTTGAGATATGAGCTAACGATTGGCCATAGGTCTAATACCCATTCGTTGACACCACGGTAGCTGCCGTCTTCGTCATGCATTGCTTTGTAATAGTGCATTACGTGTTTTGTAGCATTGTTGCCTGGTACTGGCATTGCTACTAAGTCCTTTTGTCCAGTACGCAATTGATGGATAACTCTCTTTACGTTAGGAATAGCGCGTGGAGGGTGAACGTCGGTCATCTTGTCACCAACTTGGTCTGGTGTTCTTGATGCCAGCATCTTCTTGCCTTCCATCGTCTTGTTGTAATAGATGAATTGGTTGTTGTCGTCAACGTATGTCAATTCGATCGGCATTGTCTTCAAGAACCAGTTCAATTGATCGACTGTTAGCAGTCCACGGTCTAATTTGACATAGGCTTTGCCGTCAACAGCGTTAGTTTTGACTGCGGCTTGTTCGACCCAGTCTTTGGCATTTTTATCAACGTTTGTAACACTTGTGTCGACTGGATGGTTAGCTTCCAAGTCTTCGTTCTTCCATGCATCGTCGTCTTCTTGGTCAACGTGATTGATCAATTTGACGAACTTGAGGAATTTGTTAAGTGTTGAGTGGATGAAGTTGATCGTACCTTCATCTTTCAAATTGCCATCTGCATCAAAAGCTTCTTTAACGTTTCCTAATAAGACTTCGTTACCTGGCAAAGAAATTGCTCCGACACCTGGTGATTCTAGGATCTGTCTTAAGTGCAATTGTGCTCGAGATGAACCTTGGGTGTAGTAACTTGCACCAACGATCCAAACTGGCTTGCCATCTAGTGGATGGATGCTGTATGAAAGCCATTCGATCAAGCTCTTCAATGCTGCAGGAACTGTGTGGTTGTGTTCTGGTGTGGCTAAAATAACACCGTCAGCTCCTTCGATCTTACGAGCGATGTATTGTAATGCATCGCCTTGCGAAATGTCGTTGTCTTGATTGAACATTGGAATATCATTGATGTCCAAGATCTCAACGTCGACTTGGTCGCTAAAATGTGCTGCAATAAATTTTAAAAGCATGCGGTTATATGATTGTTCTGCGATCGAACCTGCAATACCTACTAATTTCATACGTATATCCTCCTATTTGTTGTCTTCCCAGTTAAAGTTTCTAGCTTCTTCCATATTAGCTGCAGTTGCGCCGCCTAATTGTTCTGAAATGGCAACGAACTTTAAGAAGTCCTCGAAAAGACCCTCTAATTGTTTGATCGTATCGTCATCCTTCAAGTTGCCATCATCGTCAAAGGCTTCCAATGAGTGACCTAGTAAAAATTCGGAACTAGGCATGATCCGAGCCTTGATCTCAGGTGAATCTAAGATCTGACGTAATTGTGATTGAGCACGCGATGAACCGAGCGAACCATATGATGCCCCTGTGATCATCACTGGCTTGTCGACAAATGGATGCTGTCCATATGAGAGCCATGCTAAAGCACTTGAAAGTGCGGCTGGGATCGAGTGATCGTATTCAGGCGTTCCGATGATCACGCCGTCAGCTGCTTCAATATCGTTAGCTAACTCGATTGCGTATTCAGGAACCGTCTTCTCAGGACTCTTTTTAAAAATAGGCAAGTCCTTGATCTCAGCTAATTGAATATCAGCTTCACTTTTAAAATGCTTCTGCATGTATTTTAGTAAGTTACGATTTGTTGAATTTTTTGAGTTGGAACCAACTATGGCGATAAACTTTTTCATTAAGCTATCCATCCTTTCAATTCTTCAGTAAATATTCCTATATTATATATTTTAAATACATTCTTGTGATAAATCAATCAAAGTTTTTAAAACGGTTACACAATTTCATTGAATAAGTGTGAATTTATCTTTCAATCCACTGGTAGTCTTCACTTCGTGGTCACGGGTAATAAAAATCGCTTCGATGCCTTTTTCTAGCTCGATCAGCGCCATCCCTTTTTTAATGCCTTGATAAAATCCGATCGTCGACCAGATCTCGCCGTCGATTGATCGGTCGCTCACAATAGTGACACTTGCTAAATTATTCGCAATCGGATAACCCGTCAGCGAATCGAACATGTGGTGATACTCTTGTCCATCGACAACGAGCTTGCGTTCATAAATACCCGACGTCCCGATCGATTTGGCAGCCGTGTGCAAGATACCTAGTGGGACATTTCTTTTTTTAATAGGATCTTGAATGCCGATCTTCCATAAACGGTCAGGTCGCAAACTCGAACCTACCAACAAAATATTCCCCCCAAGATCGACGATGCCTGATTCAATGCCCGAACGTTCCCAAAATTCTTTGACTTGATCAGCGATCCAGCCTTTAGCGATACCGCCAAGGTCGATCTCCATACCTTTTTCTTTCAAAAAAACTGAATGGTCTTCGTCATTTAGCTCGATCTTCAACGGATCGACCACTTGCAAACGTTGTGCAATATCAGCATCCCGTGGTTTATTGGCACCTTTGAAACCGATCTTCCACAATTTGACTAACGGACCGATCGCCACATTGAACCCATAATGTTTTTGACTGACATTGACAGCTGTCTTGATCAGATCGTAAGTATCATCAGGAACTGACACGGCTTTTACGCCAGCGTTGTGATTGATCGACATGACTTCTGACTCTTTTCGATTGACCGTCAGTTTATCCTCATAACGTTGGATCAAGTGAAAAGCTGCGTCTAAGTCAGCGACGGTATTCGGCTCGGCCACCGACAAATTGACCACCGTTCCTAAGGCGTAGTATTTCTTGTTTATCATTCCCATTGGCAAGTCTTCCTAAATTAGTTTTATATTCACTGCTAATTTAACATATTAACATTTCATTGGTTAGCTTAATTAAGACATTTTTCACAAAATATGCAAATATAAATATAGATTGAGTTATATTAATCTAAGAGGAAATTTGTTAGGAGTGAAAAATATGTTTAAAAGTGTAAATTCCAACTGGGATGCAACTTATGATGTTGTCGTCCTAGGTTTTGGTGGTGCTGGTGCTACAGCTGCTATGTTTGCGGCTGACAACGGCGCTAAGGTGTTGATAGTTGATTCAGCTCCTGAAGGCCACGAAGGTGGTAACACTAGATATGCTGGTCAAGTTATCTCGACCGGCTCTGACCTTGATGACCTCCGCGATTACTACGATGACTTAGCTAAACCATTATCATATGACAAAGAATTAATGGAAACTTATGTTAAAGGCCTTTACGATATGCCTAATTTTTTGAAAAAGTATTTGGGAGTTGAACCATTCATTATGGCTGACCATCCTGATTCCGGTGTTTCAAAAGCTTTAGCATTCATGAGACACGAATATCCTGAACTTCGTGGTCAAAAAACTCACGATCTCGTGACTGTTCATGAAGGCGTGGCCGATTCAGCTTTGTGGAAGAATTTGCGTCAACAAGTACTCGACCGTTCTGATATGATCGATGTCTTGTACGAAACTCCCGCTGAGCACATTTACCAAGATCCTTACATCAAATCCGTTATTGGTGTCGAGATCAAGCGCGACGGTAAATCGGTCAAGGTCAAAGCTAACAATGGTGTCGTTATGGCGACTGGTGGCTTTGAAAACAATCAAGAGATGGTCGAAAACTATCTCGGCGAGACTAGTTTGAATCCGATCGGCTCGCTTTACAATAAGGGTGCTGGTGTCAAAATGGCCCAAGATGTCGGCGCTAAGCTTTACAACATGGCTAATTATGAATCTTATGGTATTTTCCATGGACTTACGCCAAAACCTGAGGCTGGCCAACGTTCACAATTTTTGCCTTTCGACTGGCCCGCTTTCCACCAAGGTAGCTTAATGGTCGTGGGCGACGACGGTACTCGCTACTTTGATGAAAATGAGATGCACCGTCACGGCCACATCCAAAATCACGGTCAATGGCGGGTGCCAAATGCCCAGATCCATCCTTACGTCATTTTTGACGAGAAGAAATACCAAGAACTCAAAAATGATAAAGTGGCTCCTTATCCTGAATTCTTGAACTTCGTTGAAAAAGCCGACGACATCAAAGGGCTAGCTAAACTTATGGGCGTTAAGCCAAAGACATTGAAGAACACTATCAAAGATTTCAATCGTTTCGCAAAAAAACAATACGATGCAGCCTTCCATCGTGATGGCGATACTTTGACTGCATTTGACAGCGACGGTCCATTTTATGCCATCGCCATGGTCCAAGGTCTCTTGAATACTCAAGGCGGTCCCGTTCACAATGCGAAAACTGAAGTATTAGATCCCGATAACAACCTTATCCCTCACCTTTACGCAGCTGGCGAGCTTGGCAGTTTGATGGGTCGCAAGTATAACGGCGGCAGCAACTTAGCTGAAAATTTGATCTTTGGTAAAATTGCCGGTGAAAATGCGGCGACACCAAAAGCTCAAGTCCAAGAACCAACTATCGATGCAAATCTTGGTACAAATGAAGGTACATCGAATAATACTAATACCTTAGGTTCAGATGCTGTGGAAGAAAAATTTGAGACAGCTGACAATCAATACATCGGCAGATCAACTGCCGGAATGGGTAATGAAGTCGTCGTCCGCGTTACTGTGGGCAATAACGGAAATATCCAAGATGTGGAAGTGCTCAAGGAAAGCGAATCTGAAGATTACGGTCAAAAAGCGATCAAAGAATTGCCGAAAGAGATCGTTGCTAAAAATAGTGTCGACGTCGATTCCATTTCCGGCGCCTCCGCATCAAGTCGTGCCGTTAAAGAAGCAGTCACTGATGCTCTAAAGCAAGCAGAGATCAATGTAAATTAAATATAAAAAGTCGAACTTTTCGAGTTCGGCTTTTTTAATGCACTGATTAACCATTGATCACATTTAGCCAGTTACCAGTCAAATATGACATGAAAAAACTTGCATTATCATTTTTTACAACGATATTTTTATATTTTTATATGTTAAAATTAATACGAAAAAGAAAAGGGGTCTTGCCGATGGTTATTGATAAAAGGATCATCAAAACTAATAATGCCATTTTGGATGCATTCATTGACTTAGCCCAAACTACGCCCCTTGAGAAGATCACGGTGACAGCGCTGGCTAAAAAAGCTCATATTAGTCGAAAAACTTTTTATGATCGCTATTCCAATCTTGACGAATTGATCAATACGCTGCAAAACTACATGGCAAAACGTTTTGAACATTTATTCATACTCCCGGTCAAAAATGACCATGAATTGAAGCCCGATGCCGTGATGGAATTCCTTCAGTTTGCAGAAGATAACAAAGAACTCTTGTCGATCTTGAAACACGCTGCAGGAGAGTTTCTCCAAGCCGCTATTGATCAAGAAGGTCGATCGATGGCTAACTTTTTGGAAAAAGATCTAAATTTCTCCAGGGATTCAGCCACTACCCTAGCCCCTTGGCTGATCACGTCCTACATCCAGGGATCAGGCTATTTGATCGACAAATGGTTATTCACTGACAACGACTTGACCAAAGAAGACATCTGCCATTTGTTAATGCTGCTGTACAGCGATTCAATCTTCATGCTCCAAAAAAAGAGCGCGGAGGTTAATTGATCAGCTACTGAGGATTTAGGGACTAGCAGCTTTAGAGTGCTGCGAAGCAGTGCTCGCTGATAGTTGCTAAACCGGAGGTCGCTATTATCCGCAGCGCGTTTCCGCAAAAAAAGAGCGCGGAGGTTAATTGATCAGCTACTGAGGATTTAGAAACTAGCAGCTTTAGAGTGCTGCGAAGCAGTGCTCACTGATAGTTGCTAAACCGGAGGTCGCTAATATCCGTAGCGCGTTTCCGCAAAAAAAGAGCGCGGAGGTTAATTGATCAGCTGATTTTCTCCACAAAAAAAGAGATAACGACCAAACCCAGTACGACGTTATCTCTTTTTATAAATGTATATAGAAGGAATTGAACCTTCATCTATCCCAATTAAAGCTACTAGTAAAACACGCCATAATTGGGTGGGACATGGATCCCAGAAAATCCATGGCATTACTGTTTTATCCATAGTAACAACTACGAGTAGTATACTACATATAGTATTGTTATGTAACAATTTTTCTTTATTTTTTATAATTATGTTTATTATGTATCGTTAGATATTAATTTGACAAAATTTTTTAATAATATTCTGGTCCACAAACACCCTGCTGTTCTTGATGTTGGACAAGTTTTTGATGTGAGGATTATTAGCAAAAAAAGAATTTTTTTAATTTAATGCTTTACAACTGCAAAAAAAATGCTAGTATAAGTTACATTAAGACAAAGACGTGAAGAAAGAGGAGTAAGATACTTCGATCTGACAGTGAATCGGGAATGGTGAGAACCCGACCAGATGAGATTTATCTGAAAAACACTTTCTAGTTTCTAGCTGAAATGATTTTCAAATTAAGCTTAGACGTGAGACCGATACGTTATCATTCGGTGGAGTATGTTAGTACTCTTATTAAGGTGGCTTACTTTACTGTAAGCAAACTGGGTGGTACCGCGAAAAGTCTTTCGTCCCTTTTATTAGGGATGGAAGGCTTTTTTTATTACCCTCTGTTCTAAAACGTCAATGTTCAAAAATTTTAAAGGAGAGTTATCATTATGCATATTATTAAGCCAAAGGATTACCAACCAAAATTAACTACGAAACAAACTCAAGCAGCTATTCGTTTCATCCGTGAAACATTCCAAGACGAATTTGGTAAAGAATTGAACTTGTCACGTATTTCTGCTCCCATGTTTCTGGAAAAGGATACTGGATTAAATGATAACCTTAACGGTGTTGAAAAACCTGTTTCCTTTGAAATGAAAGACATGCCCGGTAAAACTATCGAGATCGTTCACTCACTAGCTAAGTGGAAACGCTGGGCTTTGAAACATTACGACTTTAAATTGGGCGAAGGCCTTTATACGAATATGAACGCTATTAGAAAAGACGAAGATCTCGACAACTTCCACTCCATCTATGTTGACCAATGGGACTGGGAAAAAGTTATCACTAAAGAAGATCGTACGAAAGAAACTTTGGAATCAACTGTTAAACAAATTTTTAAAGTTATCAAGCACATGGAACACGAAGTTTGGTACAAGTTCCCCGAAGCCGTTCACCATTTACCTGATGAAATTCACTTCGTTACTTCACAAGAGCTTGAAGACAGATGGCCTGACAAGACACCTAGAGAACGTGAAAATGCTATTACGAAAGAACTTGGTTGTGTCTTCATCGAACAAATCGGTGGTGCTTTGAAGAGTGGTCAACCACACGACCTTCGTGCCCCTGACTATGATGACTGGAAATTAAACGGCGATATTATGTTCTGGTACGAACCTTTGGACCAAGCTATCGAGATTTCATCTATGGGTGTTCGTGTTGATGCTAAGTCGATGATGGAACAGCTTAAGGTCCGTGGCGAGGAAGCTCGCCTTGAGTTGCCATACCATAAGATGATTATGAGTGAAGAGCTACCATTTACTATTGGTGGTGGTATTGGTCAGTCACGTTTGTGTATGTTGCTTCTTGGGAAGGCTCATGTTGGTGAGGTGCAAGCTAGTGTTTGGCCTGATGAGTATATTAAGGAATGTGCTAAGTATAATATTCATATTTTGTAATATTTTGATGAATGAAGCTGCCTTTTTTGGTGGCTTTTTTATTTTGGATTTGTTTGGGATGGTGGTAATAGTTTGGTTGTACGTTCAATGCCGGTTCCGGGGCGGGGCGCTATATGGGATTGGAACGTAGCCGACTGCTACAATTTTTTTAACCGGACAGATGAAAAACAATAATCAGTCCGGGAGACGATAACAATGAGTAGGAAAAATAA
>NZ_RHNT01000019.1 GCF_003946325.1 Companilactobacillus furfuricola
AACAAAAAATGGACGAAAACCAAAAATCGGTTTTCGTCCATTTTTTATTGTACAGAGAACACTTATGTCACATTCTCTTTTTCCTTATTTATAAATTGCAAATTCAACGGATTAGTCAAAGACACTCAAAAATTTTCTTAGAGAATAATTTTGCTGCCATCTCGATGGGTTTTATCACAATTACAATACTTCTATATCCACATTATTTTGATCCACTAGATTTCTGTTTTCTTTGATCAAAATAAGTAATTATCACTGAACCTATCACGACTATTACAACACCGGAATAAATCGACGGTCGACCGAAACCGATCGACAATAAAAAAAGCGGCAAAGCAGTACTGCTCAAGATTCCGTACTTGCCTAATTTGCGAGTTAGTTTCATGCCAATTTTGGTAAACCAAATAAAAATGAGCCAAATAATTATTAATGAAAGATTGATAACATCTAAAGACATATGAATCCCACCACTTTCGGTTACATTTTGTATTTCAAATAATTGACGGATAATAGCATTAATAAAATTACGATGGTTAATGGTAATAACAACGGTGTATCTTTATAAACTAGATAAGCTGAGAATAGAGATAACGGCACTGAGATGGCAAACCTCCACAATCCAACAAATTCACGCAGGTTCTTTCCAAATCTACCGTTTAAGCCAATGATCGATAGACATAATACTAACGCCAATAAATGGCTAACACTCATCCAATCCCCCCAAATTAGTTAAATTTGATATCAAATCAAAAAATAATGCAGAAAAAATCCGATCATTACGATCAATATCGTCAACAATACCAAACTCATCCGCAAATAAGACTTATTATTCAGCGATAGTCCTTGAACACAAAGAGCCAAGGTCAAAGAAAACAAGACTACAAAATCGATAACAGCTGACATCGTAATGAAAGCGACTGAAATCAGAGCAAAAAAAAGCAAGCCAATCGTTAATCGATCCCGATAATACTTCCTATTTATTAAGTAAAACAATCCCAAGTGCACAAGCGCTGCCACAGAATGTGGCAAGGCTAACAAGCTATCATATAATGAAGACAACATTGATCCCTCCATCATTAAATATACCAATCGAATGTAAAGTTCCTGTAAATTTAATGAAAAAAATCAAATAAACTCATTTCTCTTTAAAAAAGTGCCGAAGATGTTCAGAGCAAGATATTTAGTCTTTTGCACAATTGAACTATAATAAGTCACAATACCTATCATATATGGAAGGAGGCTATCTGATGGTTAGCTCAAAATATTTTTCATTAGAAAAATATGATCAACAAAATATCAATCGCATGTCCTTTTTCTCCGCCCTGGCATTTGGATTGACTCATGCAGTTATCTTGCGCAAAAGTGACTTTGCTAAGATGCATCATTTTATAAATGGTGACCCCGTTCATGTGTTTGACGGTATTTTACGACCAGATGAAATAACTCCGGAATTGATCAACATGGGACGACAATTAGCTGGACAAATTCGGACCGTCCCCTTCACTGCCATTTCTGAAGAATCGCCTCCTGAATCGAGAGATTTTGTGGTCTCTTTTAACAGCACGTCAGCCTTTTTCAACTTCACAACGGCGTTACAAACGCTAGTTAAAGAACAACGAAACAGTCGTCATTTTGCCGTCAACACTAATTGGGTCTTAGAGCAAGCTCAAGGAGTCCCCCGCCAGTATGAAGGTCCCGCCAAAGCAACCATCTTTGATATTAATACTAATTCCAGCCTCGGTTGCTACAAATTCAATGGTATCGGAACTAACAGTTTTTACATGGAAGATCCTAAAATTGCTATGAAAGTAATCGATGACCTGTACGAGATCCAGTGCCGTGAATTCCGGGAGAGAGCACTAGTTTTAAATATCGACCCTAATAAATTACTAAAGTTCACTCCGATTATTCAAAAAATCAAAGTGACCACTCGACCGATCCAATCCGAGATTATTTTTGAAAATGAGAGTTATTTATTAAAGCCTCAAACTATTCACGCTGACGAACCAGAAGCTTCGTTCTTTATTTAATAACCATGGACTATTACGCGACCCGTAATGATCCATGGTTTTTCATTTTAACAAAATTATTCTACTCAACATCGACAAGCACTCTGCGCTGGAATCTTTATAATTACAAAATAATAACTTTTTTTATTTAGGGAGTGATTATCTTGCTAACGACTAAGACTTTTAACGTGTTTAAAGGGATCGATCAAAATGCCACTTTCATGTCACCATATTTAGGATTAAAGCTCGGTTTATGCGATGCTGTTTGCCTATCCGGTGAACAATTCCAGCAAGAAGAAAGATTCTTAAATGAGCAAATTGCCCCGATTTATCACAGCTTAATACCCGAATTGGAGAATCGTGATCTCGCTAAGATCTTAAATGATTTGCCAGTCAGTATGATCAACCACATTGTTTCCGCGAGAACTCCTGAAGGTTTAGCTATTTTAACTCGGCACTTAAATAAATTTGCCCAGGATCTTCCCTTTCATCCTACTAACAGTATCCATCTAGCACTAGACGTTCTATCCGGACAAGATCAAGATATTGCAACGGATTTCTACTCTTACATTGAAACTACCGCTGAACCGATCGCAGAATTTTACCGATACACTTGCATTGGCAACACTTCATATTACGCATTAAATCTCAAAGACGCTTTAACTGATATCAAACAAACTTATCAGCGACAATGTCGACAAATAAAGCTCATCAGTAAAAACATAAATATCGATCCACATGAGTTAACCAAATTCAGCATTTTAATTGAAAAAATAATCGTAAACAAGCAACAACAAATCTCTAAAGTTGATATTTCAAATTCTTTTACGATAACTCCAATAGATTTGATATGATCTTTAGTTTCAGAATATTTTAGCAAAAAAACAATTATTTCCAATATGGGAGATCATCTCATTTTTTGTATTTTCACATACCTTTTCTTAAATTTCACGAACATAATAAAACGCTGATCAGGCTCGATCAAAATAAGCATTCTCGATTTATACGCTAAAAAATAATATTGAAATTCAAAAAAGCCGAATTTTTCCATTTAAATAAATATATTTGATGTTTTCACCGATTCACACTGATTCGTGCACCAATTTGAAATTATTGATATACTCAAAAAGACTTTTTATTTTATAACATCAATAATTTTCCAGTCATATATGACTAACACTGGCCGCATTAGGTATAATGTGACTTAGGGAATAAGTTTTAATGATAAATAATTTCAAAATATTTTAATTGGGGATGCAATCTATATGTTGAATAAAGCTCAAAAATTAGTGACCCAGATCACTTTATTTTGCATGGTCATATTTACAACCATTGTTTTTATAATTATGTTGAAAAATGTTTTCCAGACTTATATGCAAAGTCATTTGGTACTTTTCTCTTTAGCACTAATATTAACTTTACTGGGTGTTATTCTGATATCATATCTTCTTTATATTATCCCGGAAAATAAATTGGCTAATAGACTAACCATTCTGGCAATGATGCTGGTTTTTGTTATTGTTTCTTTACTATGGATAAATTTTGTTCCTAAAACACAAATCAGCGATTTTGGTAATTTCTGGTCTCGTGTTACTGGGATTCTTAAGGGAGATTTGCTTTATTATACAAATCAAGATTATTTTGCCAAATGGGCCTATCAAACCGGATTTATGGCATATATTCTCTTATTAGTTAAAATATTCGGTTTTCATATACTTCCAGTTCAATTGTTGAATATTCTCTATCAAGTATTTACTATTTTATTAATTTATAAAATTACTCTCAAGATATTTAAGAATGTAAAAATGGCTCGTATTAGCGCATTTTTGCTGATGATTGATCTTGACTGGTTTGCAATCAGCTCTCAAGCCGATAATCAATATCTTGGTTCGTTTCTTTTCTTACTTACCTTCTACTTAGTATTGCAAAACAAGTATTGGTCATATCTATTAGCCGGTATATGTTTGGCCTTAGGGGCTATTATTCGACCTATTGGACCAGTAATTATTGCTGGTATTATTGTATATGCTATCGTTTATGCAATTGTTAATAATAATTCTATTCATATTGAGCAACTTTGGAAGTTGCTCGTTTTATTGGGAATGTATTTTTTAATTTTCAATGGTGCAGGCTTGTTAATTAAAAGTTCAGGTCTAAATCAATATGGTCTATCCAACCGTGATCCTGGTTGGAAATTCGCTGTTGGTTTAAATTATCGATCTGGTGGGACCTACGATCAAAAGTTATTTGAACAGATCAACACCAATAAGAATCAACAACAAATGAAGCAAGAAGAAAAAAAGATACTCACTGATGAAATTTCTTACTTGAACAAAAATCATAAATGGCTTAGTTTATTCCAAAAAAAGATTTCCACATCTTGGTCAAGCAGCTCACATGCAATAGATTTTACTAGCGTCAACACCAAAGTATCTCCTCGGACTTATCAGAAATTAACCTTATTAGGTTATTTAGGATCTATAATAATCATTTTGTTCTCTTGGATCGGTTCATTTGTGCTCTACAAAATGAAAGAATACCAAGGGATATTCTTACTGATCCTTCCGTTTTTAGCTTTTGCGGTCGTCCAATTGTTCATTGAAGTTCAAGGAAGATATCGGATCGAATTTATCCCAATTTTAGCTATTATTAGTAGTATCGGAATGATGGAAATCGTCAAACGGATACCCACAATTTTTCATCAACGCAAACAAATAGAATAATATATACAAAGAGGCATGATCCCCAAACTAAAGGATCATGCCTCTTTTAATGCTATTCTTTTTCATCAGCTAGCTGACGTTTGCTAGCTTTGTCCAACTTATCGCGTTTTCGAAAAATGATAAACTTACTGAATACGTAGTTAAGCACGACTACCACAACGTTGGCTACGATTTTAACTAAGAACTTACTTTGTCCCAGTAAAGTAACACCGATCGTCATCGTACCCTGGTCAATGACCCAGGAAGCTGCCCGAAATAGGAAGAATGAACCCATCTCAAGCCAAAATGCTTTCCAAGTATTGGTATGGGAATTAAAGACCCATAATTTATTTGTAACGTATGCAAATGCAACAGATAAGAAATATGCCACTACATTAGCAATTTGATAATTCCAATGCAGCGGATATGCAAACCAAGTAAAACAAGCAATATTTACTACAGTTGTCAGAACACCAAAAAACAAATAAGGAATGGTGTCCTTATATTTATTCCATAATTCTTTCATTATCCGTTTGATTCTCCCTAGTGGCTTAATTTCCAGTTCTTGTAGGATAGACCAATGAAGTATGCAATTACCTCAAAGGCTGAAATAAAGAACGTTACCGGCCAATTCGTGACGAAGGCTAAGTATAAGCCTAGCCAAACTCCGGCCAGCGACAGTCCAACTGAAACCATAAGCAAATTCGGCACTGAGTGTACCAAATATCTGGCTGTTGCACCAGGTAAAGTTAAAAGAACAAATACTAGCAATGACCCAACGATCTGGGCGCCGATACTGACACTTAAAGCTAAAGTAATCAAAAATATTACTGAAAGCATTCGTGTGTTCAAGCCTGAAGCCTGGGCTCCAATATGGTCGAATGAATCAAAAGCTAGTGGTTTATAGCAAATAATAAAGACTACAATAACAAAAATTGCTAAGATCAGCAATTGGTGAACTTCAGTTGAACTTATACCTACAATACTACCAAATAAGATATTTGTCGCATAAGAGCTCGATTCCGAAGACAATGATAAAAATAAAATCCCTAAACCTATAAATAGCGATGATATTGCACTGATCGATGCTTCACGCCGCGATGATTCAGTACTTAAACTACCGACGGCGATCGAACTGACTAATGTAAATAAAATCATCCCCGCAAGTGGCGAGATACCCACTAAAATACCAAACGAAGCACCAGCAAAACCGATCTCTGATAAGGTGTGTGAAAGGAACGACATATTTCTTGAAACTACAAAAACACCGACAATACCGGCTGTTATTGCAATAAATGTACTAGCAATAAAAGCTTCTCGCATAAATTCATATCCAAACATGCTCTTCCTCCTTATTCAAACATATCTTCCGAAATTTCGTCCACACCTATGCTCTCTACCGAATGATTTTCGAATAAGAGGGCTCGCTTCGTGTAACGTTTAGTCAAATCAGAATCATGTGTAATGAATAAAACTGTCAAACCATGTTCTCGATTTAATTTTTGAACTAAATTCATCAATTGAACTTTGACGTCAACATCTAAACTCGCTGTCGATTCGTCCAAGATCAATACTTTTGGATGTCCCACCAAAGCTTGTGCTAAATATGCCTTTTGCTTTTCACCACCAGAGGCTAAGCCAAGCGGGCGTTTGCGCAAGTCCATCAAGTTTGTCTGTTGCAAGATACTTTGAACATTTTTATTATTTTGACGTCTTTTTTGTGGATTTAAAGTAAATTTTAAGTTAAGTCGCATAAACTGTTCAATATTGAGCGGATAATCCAAATCAATGTTACGAAACTGTGGTACGTAACCGATTTTCTCGTGATGATCCATCTCGATCTTGCCACTCGTCTTCTTCTCTAGTCCCATTAAAATCTTGACTAATGTTGACTTACCGGCACCATTACGACCAACAATGCTGACAAATTCCCCATCGTCGATCTTAAAATTGACATCTTTAAAAACTACTTGCTTACCAAATTTCTTAGTAAGATTCTTTGCCTCGATCAATAGCTTACTCCTTAACTACCTTTTCAATCTGGTCCAAATTATCCGACATCCAGCTATAATACCCAACATCACTTGGCAATGTTTCAGTGAAGTAAACGATCGGAATATGATAATGCTTTGCGGTATCCATCATCTTAGTAATGATACTGCTGCTGACTTGTTTGTTGACAACGATGAAATCGACTTTATGATCTTTCATCCCTTGCTCCATATCATTAACATCTTTGATCGACGGATCGGTGTCTTCTTCAATAGCTTTCGCAAAATGAGTATCGGCAATTTTGACACCAATATCTTTTAGTAAGTAATAAGGTAGTGGCTCCGTAACATATGCCACTTTCCCCTGAGCTATTTTCTTAATGGATTTTTCACGGTCAGATAAATGATCCAGCTTGTGTGTATATTTTTTATAATTAACATAATAGTAATTTTTACTATTTACGTCAACCCTTGTCATATGTTGATAAACCGCTTTCGACAGCTTCTTCATGTGATCAACACCGAACCAAATATGTTCATTGTCGCCATTTTTCAGTCCTAAAACATTCCCAAAATCAATAAAGTTTTTCTGCTGACTATTAGCTGTGACCATCTTATTGATCCAGTCGTCATATCCCAGGCCGTTGGCGACTATGAGCTTGGAATCAGCTACTTGTTTCGAGTTATTGGTCGATGGCGAGAAACTGTGTGGATCAACGTTGACCGACTTGATGATCGGTTCGACTTGATATTTATCTCCTACAATACTTTGAACTGGTTCGTTATAAGTATTAACCGTCGTCGTTATGATATTTTTTTGAGAATTATTTTTTGAGCAGCCAGTCAAGACTAAAATCATTAATAAAAATATGGCTAAAAAATACTTTTTACGTTTCATCGACGATCTCCATGATTTTTTTCAAAATTTAAGAGGTCAAGACTTTTGTCCCGACCTCTTAATAATTATCCTTAACTTATTTTACCAAATTTGGAAATATTGACCATTAGCTGGTACTAAATAACTTCCAACTGGTGAATTTGAATTCTTAGTATATACGTTAACTTGGTAACCCTCAATGTTATTCCAAGTTATCTTACCATTAGCAACATATTGCGTCGTTGCTTTGTCATAAGTAGATGCCAACTTGTCACCTAAAAAAGTAGTGGCATCACTAGCTGAGTTGATGACATTGGCATTAGACTGCGTAGCATCTGCTTGTGTAGATGACTTATCGCTTGCATCAGTCTTTTGGTTGCTCTTTGCACTTGAGTTAGTATCGGCAGCACTTGCATCTGATTGCGATCCGCTTTGATTAGTTGATTTAGCGTTTGTCGTTGTTTCGTCGTCACTCTCAGTATCTTTAGCAGACTTCGTCTGGTTGCTTGAATTAGCATTCGAATCTGAAGCATTTGATTTGGTACTCTTCATCTGTTCAGTATTATCTTTTGATTGTGTTGAACTAGATGTCTGTGTATTCGAGCATCCAGCCAACAGTAAGCCAGCTAAGACAGCCGTGGTTATTGATAATTTTTTTAGCATAAATAAGTACCTCCCGTAACTTAAATATAAAGGGGGTTACGATTTTATTCAATAAAATGTTCGATAACATTAATAAATCTTAGAAAAATCGATTTCCTCGCCTCTGCGTAATTTCATTCCTAATTCGATTGATTTGTCAGCGATGATACTTTGGGCATCAATAACCTCGAAATCATGATCTGACGCCTTTTCTTGGGCTAATGATAATTCAGTACAACCCAAGACGATGACGTCACAATCAAATTTATCGTGCATCGTTTGTAAGATATGATGATATTTCTCTTTATTGACTGCTCCGGCCACTTTGATGTCGTCATAGATCAAACTCTCAACCTCATCTTGAACAGCTTGATCTCCTAGTGAAACGTTAAAGCCTGCGTCCTTGATCTCATCTTCATAAATATGATCGTACAACGTACCTTTAGTAGCGATCAGACCGATCTTCTTAGCATTAGGATGTTGTTTCTTCATCGTACTAATTGCCAAATGTGGCATATTGATGATCGGAATATCTGTCGCAGCTTGGATCTCATCATACAAATAATGAGCCGTATTGCAGATCATGATCATAAAAGCTGGTTTCAACAAACTTTGTTGCTCAACATCCTCTTTTAAAGCTGGCAAAAAACTAGGCTGACTGTGGTCAACGATATAACTCGTTCGATCCGGAACTGTCGCATGATTGACAACGATATAATCTAGATAATCTTGATCCTTTTGAGTCTTAGTTCTTTGATCAAGAATCCTAACAAAACTTTCAGTAGCTAAAGTCCCCATTCCTCCAAGGACTGTAAAGAAGTTTTTCATAGTTATTCTCCTTCGATATCCCTCAAAACTGATTTGGCAACAACGGAATCGGTAGGATATGGAACATCGATCCCCTTAGTCTTTTGATATGGATCATCACCTTTAGCAGCTAAGACAATAATATCTCCCGACTGGCTAGTAGTGATCATTTCTCTGATAGCTTCTTCTCGATCAAGAATGATCTTCGTCGACACTTTGTCATGGTCGATTTTCTCGTCGATCTGGCGACAAATATCTGCTGGATCTTCAAAACCAGGATCATCAGTAGTTAAGATAGCGGAATCTGCTAATTCCGTCAATACCTTAGAAAATCCCGAACGTCTAGAAATCCCTTTATCACCCGGACTACCAACGATTACTTTGATCTTAGACCCAGGATATTCTCTGCGTAAGAAACCAAGTAGAGCCTTCATACTAGCATAGTTATGCGCATAGTCAACAAAGATGATTCCATGGTCCTTAGTAATAATGTGTTCCATTCTTCCGGGAACATGAGCTCCCTGTAGTCCATCGTATATATTAGTAACTGGGATCTTAACTAGACCAGTGGCCAAAATTGCAGCTGTCGCATTAACTTCATTGAAATCGCCAACTAGCCCCAATTTATAATCTCCAGCAACTTGTAATGTTTTAGCTTTATCAGATACGGCACTGACAGTAAAAATACTATCTTTTAAAGTCGCCTCTTTAGACGTCAACAAGAAATCGAGATCTGACTTAGTTTGGTCACGTCCGAATAAGTAAATTTGATCTGTCGAACTAGTTTGCTTAGCAGCGTCGTAAACTGTCTCAAAGTCGTTTGTATCACGATTGATAATGTTTATTTTGGAATTTACGAGTAATTGCTTCTTGCAGTATAAATAATCAGCATAAGTTGGATGCTCATTTTTACCAATGTGATCAGGTGTGATATTTAAAAATCCACCAATATCAAAGGTTAATCCGTACACACGGTTCTTCTTATATGCTTGTGAAGAAACTTCCATCACTAAATGCGTCATCCCATTATCCACAGCACGACGCATATCACGATAAAGATCCAAGGATTCTGGAGTGGTTAAATCAGATTTAAATTCATCTTCTGGATTAGGACCAACGATTCGATCGATCGTGGAAAAAAGCGCAACTTTTTGAGGATAAATCTCTTTCAAAATATCATAGATGAAATATGAAGTTGTCGTTTTCCCCTTGGTTCCGGTAAAGGCAATGATAAATAAATCCCTGTCTGGGTAACCAAAGTAGGCTGCACTTAAAACCGCTAAGGCTTTGGAAGCGTCACTGACGATCAAATTATCTGTATCTTCATCAAAAGCTTCTTCAGCAACGTAGATCACTGCCCCAGCCTGTTGTGCTTGCTTTAAATAATCTGGTTTAAAATTGATTCCTTTGCAAAAAAAGATCCCATTGGTTTGGTCTTCTTTTGAATTGTAGCTAATATTAGTCACGACTTTTTCTGGATCTGTGACTTTACTAGATACTAATAAATTGTGTTGTTCGAGGATCTCTATGGCTTGACTTATTTTTAAACTCATAATTTCCTCCTAAAAGAGATTTTTAAAGAAGTTGGCAATGTTATCCCAAAATGAAGTGTGGACTTTTTTAGGAACGATTTTTTTGACTGGATTTTTCACATTTGGATAATTGATGTATCCATAAGGAACATTCTTAACGATCAGCTGTGCTTGCTTTTTGCCGTGAGCAACGTTGAATCCCAGCTTATTCGGTGTTGTTTTGTAAATAAACGAGTTAGGATCAGTTCCACTTGGGACCCACATCTTTACATCACGATAAGTCTTATACTTTTCTTTCTTAGTGATGAGGATCTCGTGATTTTTCTTGACGACGGTTTGATATTTATAAGAATCGTTGATTAAATGGGCCAGATTTTGGGTACTTCTAAAACGCTTATCTTTGTCATTTGCCCCACCTTGAGCATCCATAACAATTGTGACGATCCTTGTGCCATTGATTGGGTACGTTCCCACAAAAGAATCTCCAGCTTGCTTAGTTGTTCCCGTCTTAAGACCATCGAATTCATAGCCTTCTTGATAATCACGATTACCTTTTAGCAACAAATTCAGTGATTTATAGATCTTATCACCTTGACTAGTAGAGAAAGTTAGATCGGGTTGTGAGGTCGTCTTTAGCACTTCCGGATACTCATCCAAAATATGCTTAACGATGATCCCGATATCATAGGCAGACAGCTTGTTTTCACCATCCTTGCTACCAAGATACATCCCTTTGTCCAAATCAGAATTATTTAATCCAGAAACATTGTTGATCTCAGCATCTTTAATACCCCAACTTTTCGCTGTTTTACGCATCATTTTGATAAAGTTCGTTTCCGAACCACCAACTTTTTGAGCTAACATCATAGCTGCTGAATTTGATGAAACGATCCAGGCTGCATCGTACAGTTGCTTGACTGTATACTCCTTGTTAGCATCCAAACTAACATTAGCTAGCTCATCCAAGTTAGTCATATCTGCTTGTGCTTGGGTCGGTTTTATTGTATCAGTAAATTTCAAATTATTTTGATGAATTGCTTTAGTAACTAAATATAACGTTAATATCTTAGTGATTGAGCCAATTGCCACTTTTTTATTGGCATTTTCGGCGTATAAAATTTGACCAGAGTTTTCATCGAAGGCCAAAGCTGCCTTAGCATTAACATTTGCTACAAAAGACTCAGCTTGGGCAGTTTGTGGATCAAACACTGGTAACATTAATAAAATTGCCAATGCGATCACAAGTTTTTTAAAAAATTTCTTCATTGTTAGTCCTCATTATTGTTTGACTTGGTCATTGGGAAATGAATAATAAATGACGTCCGGTCAGGCGTTGATTGGACATTGATTTGACCACCGTGCATTTTGACCATACTTTGAGCGATCGCTAGTCCCAAACCAGTTCCACCAGTTTCTTTAGAACGGGAATCTTCCACTCGATAAAAGCGGTCAAAAAGCGAGTCGAGTGACTTTTGAGGGATCGGTTTACCATTATTAGAAACCGTCACCACGACTTCTTTAGGTGTTTGTTTCGCATCCAACCACAGATGAGTGGCACCTTTACCATATTTGAAGGCGTTCATAATTAAATTATTGAAAACACGCCCCAATTTATCAGTATCTCCTGACATCAAGATCTTATCCGGCTTAGCCGTAACAACGATCTCCATGCCTCGTTTATTAGCTTCCAGTTCAAAATCGGCTGAAAGCTGATCTAGCATTTGTGCCATATCGAATTTTGTCATCGATAAAGTACTATTTGCATGCTCTACATTAGCATACTCAAACAAATCGTTCACTAACGTTTGCATCTCAAGCGACTTCTTGTAGGCGACGTGGGTATATTTCAAAATTTGATCAAGATCTTGATAATTTTGACTTTCGATCAGTCCTAAATAACCAATGATCGAAGTCAGTGGCGTTCTAATATCATGGCTGACATTAGTGATCAATTCATCTTTGCTCTCTTCAGAGCGACGTTGCTCAGTAATGTGTTCATTCGTATTTGCGATCAAAGAATTGATATTATCAACAACTCCTTGCAGACGCTTATTAACTTGCAGATTGATTTGTTGATTCAAGTCACCTTTGGCAATATTAGCTAATTCTTTCTCAATGTATTCCATTTGAAATTGACGATAAGACTTCATCACCACATGGATCGAAATGAATACTTCTAAAATAATAACTAATGCCAATAGCAATAAAACACGATAAAAACTATCGTGCGACATGTCCATCTGGATCAACTCTGAAAAGCTCTTATAATCAGTGCTTCTGAAAAATAAATTAGAAGACATGATCAAAATTATGTTTATGACCTGAAATAAAAGAAAGGTGCCTATTCCTTCAATTAGGAGGACACCCTTTTCCTTATCATTCAGTTTAATTTGTTTTTTCAAAAAACTAAACCTCCACTTTGTAACCAACGCCCCAAACAGTTTCGATGACTTTCTCGCCATCAGTAGCTTCTTCTAATTTGTCACGTAAATGAGAAACGTGAACCATAACTGTCTTAGCAGAAACTACGCTTTCTTGTTTCCAAACGCGTTCAAAAATCTCATCAGCTGAAAAGACGCGGTTTGGGTGGCTGGCTAACAAATAAAGCACACCAAATTCAAGTGCCGTCAACTGGACCTTGTTGCCAGAATCTGTGACCACCTCATGTGAATCCTTATAAATCGTAATTGGACCAACTTCTAGCTTATCAGGAACGTTCTTGGAAGCTTGTTGCGCACTCCGACGAAGCAAAGAGCGGATCCGAGCCATAACTTCCAACGGATTAAATGGCTTAGTTACGTAGTCATCAGCTCCCGTGATCAAGCCTTGGATCTTATCCATATCTGTCGTCTTTGCTGAAACAATGATAATTGGAATCTGCGAATCCTTACGAACACGCTTAGTAACCTCAATACCATCCATATTGGGCATCATAATATCCAAAACCATCAAAGCAATGTCGCTATGTTGGGCAAGCGCATCTAATGCCTCTTGTCCAGAATTGGCAGTAATTGGCTCATAGCCTTCATTCTTAATATAAATGCTGAGCAATTCCACAATTTCTTTGTCGTCGTCAACCACTAAAATCTTCATAGAAAACCCACCTAAACAACATTTTTAATACTTATGATACTATTATACAATAATAAGCAGATGAATTCCTAACCCACAAAAAGAAAGCGAAAACCGATGAATTTTCTAAAAAAAAGACTCCGATTCATAATCATAATAATCTTCTCCGTATCGATCCTAGCCTTCGTCCAATACAAATTCCAAACCGACCCCAAACTAACCAGCGGTCGCATCCAACTCTACGGGCAATTACTAAAAATCGCATGTGGGGGATTCGGGCTGTATGGATTAGTCATGTGCTTCAGAGTGAAGTAGCACAGAGAGCGCAGCGAGGTTGGTCAGCTGCTGAGGATTAACGCGTGTAGTCGCACAAGGTGCTGCGAAGCAGTGCCGCGACTACATGTGTTAACCGGAGGCCGCTACCTCGCGGAGCTCGTTTCAAAATCCTTGAGGATAAAAATAAACAGTTCTATCCATTTCGCAGCAAGTTTAGCCAATAATAATAAATAGCACCATTCCAAATCTGAATACCAGTATCACCAATACTTGTGTTAACCGGAGGCCGCTGTGCCTCGGAGCTCGTTTTAACATCCTTGAGGATAAAAATAAACAACTCTATCCATTCGCAGCAATTTTATCAATAATAATAGGTAAGCACCACTCCAAATCTGAATATCAGTACCACCAACTCTTGTGTTAACCGGAGGCCGCTACCTCGCGGAGCTCGTTTCAAAATAGAAAGTGGAAGGCGACGGTCAGCTGCTGAGGATTTAGGGACTGTCAGCACACAAGGTGCGACGAAGTCGTGCCTGCTGACAGTTTCTAAACCGGAGGCCGCTGTCGCCTGGAGCTCGTTTCAACATCCTTGAGGATAAAAATAAACAGATCTATCCAATTCGCAGCAAATTTAGCCAACAAGAATAGATACCAAGCTCTACAAAATCCCACACACCACACTGAAAACTTACAAACTATAAATCACGGTGTACTGAAACTAGTCCTCAAACAATACTGGCAAAGTTAATCCAAAATCAACAACAATCTAAAATAATTCAAAAAAAAGCATCGGCTGGCTTCAATTTCAACCGATGCTTTTTACTACTCTTTATTATCTGCACTACCCTTTTCAACCATCTTTCGATGATCTTCAATATTGCAACCTTCAGGACCACAAACACCACTTTCATTAGCCCCACCAAGTTGTTCAAATACAGGAATATCCTTCTTCTTTTCGTCGTCAGTCATAACTAAACCTCCTCAGCTAAAACTTTCTTTAAGGCTCCGACCATAACGTCATATGGTTGAGCACCTGAAATACCATACTTATTGTTAAGAACAAAGAATGGAGCTCCTCTAACACCAAGTTGTTGAGCTTCAACTTCATCACTAACAACGTCATTTTCAAATTCTTTACCATTCAAAACTTCTTCAACACGATCTTTATCAAGCCCTGCATCAGTAGCAGCTTTTAATAAAACATCATGATCAGCAATCGAATTGCCATCACTAAAGTAAACTTTGTAAAAAGCATCAATAACACGTTCCATCAAAGGATGATCATTTAATGAATCCGCCAATTTGATCAAGCGGTGTGCATCCATTGTATTAGTAGGAACTGCATTCATCAAATCGATCTTTAATCCATCAGACTCACCCATTTGGGAAATTTGTGACATCTGTTGTTTAGCTTGTTCTTCAGACATCCCATGTCCACCGGCAAAATTTTCTAGCATCGTCTTATTTGTATCTTTGGGTAAAGTAGGATCTAGTTGAAAAGACTTGAACTCCAATGGAGTCTCATCATAAATTTGTAATTCCTTTAAAGCTTTCTTCATCCGTGTTGACCCAATATAGCAAAATGGGCAGGCAATATCTGACCAATATTTAATTTCCATGACTAACCTCCAAATTTGAGTAACCTATTCAACTAATTGATTGAATAGTTAGATATTATCATCATTTTTATAATTGTCAATCAACTAGCTCTTAAGCTTGTTGACCCATGAACTGGCGCCAGTCAAAATAACTCTCGTTCAAGCTGTACGCATTGTGCCCATTTTCGTTTAACATCTTAGTAGCTTGATTCGTCAAAGCACACAGGTGTCCGCGACAATAAACGATGATATCTTTATTAGTATCTAAAGAATCGACTCTTTCGAACAATTGATCCATCGGAATATTGATGGCTCCGGGAATATGTCCAGCTGAAAATTCCTCGACCGGGCGGACATCCAACAGTTCAACGTCATTGCGCTCTAACAATTTAGTTGCTGTTGAAAGATCCAAAGTTCGCACTGACTCCTCAGCATCAAGATTTTGCTGAATAATTCGCATTGCTGATAATTGTTGTTCGCCGACATCTCGCAATAAATAAAATAATTGCTCGACCTCTTTGGATGCTAACGAATAAACTACAAAATTCCCTTTCTTAGAACAGGAAACCAGATGAGATTCCCGCAAAATCTTCAAATGACGTGAAGTATTAGCCACACTCATCCCTGATTGGCGCGCTAATAGATCCACGGACTTAGGACTTTGAGACAATAAATCTAAAATCTCCAATCGTTTGTCAGAAGAAACCCCCTTGCCGATCTTAGAAAGTTCCAAATAAAGCTTATTTTTATACTCATTGGCAGCATCATTCAAAGACATAAAATCACCTCGAGAAAATAAAATAGATAGTAAACAACTATTCAATTAAGTAATTAAATTGTACTAAATAAGAAAAAAATTGCAATTAATACGCAACTCATTTCCACAAAAAAAATCGGCAGCATTACGCTACCGATCTGAATAAATAAAAGTTAATTTTTAAATAAAACTACGTGTTTTAATACCCATGAATCGACGGTAGAAGAATCGACCGGCATAGGCTATTACAGCCAAGATCAAGTAAACTACGCCGTCCAACGGTGGGTTGATAGTCGTTGGAACAAATTGCATCAAACCTAGGAAGACAAACATGATCACTAAACCGGCACCCATGTATCCGATCGTTATCATAAGACCTGGACGTTCTGACTTCGGTTTTCTCATTTGTAAGTTGAACCATGTCAACAATACGCCCCACATAGCGGCTAGTAAAATCAAAGTAATGATACCAGTTTGATTTTGAGCCGTCTTGTCTTTGCTTGTCAATCCTACGATACCGTACAATACGCCGAATAAGGCAAAAAATAGTAGTGAAGTATCGATTGCCAAAGCCCAAAATGGTGTTTTCTTCTTAGGCTTAACTGGATGAGCGATATCGCCGGCCTTTTTGGAAACTGGACCGTACAATTGGTTAGCTGGGATACCCTTGATCTGATTCTCAATGATTTCAGGAAGCATCTTATCGATCGACTCTTTAGCTTCAGCTTCCGTAAAGTCATCGTCAGTCAAATATTTATTAAGTTTAAAAACATATTCTTCGTTCTTATTACTTAATTGTTTTCTTAATTCATCAGCATCAGCACTGTTGATCTTCTGAGCAATCTGCTCTTGTTTCTCTTTCTTAACAGAATTGCGCTTTTGTTTCTCTGCCGCTTTCTTATTTCTTTCTCTTAAATCGTCAGCCATCAATATCCTCCAGGTTAAACGTTAAATCTAAATTCGATAATGTCGCCATCTTGAACTTCATAGTCTTTTCCTTCAAGTCCAAGTTTTCCAGCCTCTTTAACAGCTTGTTCGCTGCCATATTTATCCAAGTCGTCAAACGCCATAACTTCGGCACGAATAAATCCACGTTCAAAGTCAGAGTGAATAATACCAGCAACTTGTGGTGCTTTCATTCCTTCATGGAAAGTCCAAGCACGAGTTTCCTTACCACCAGCAGTGAAGAAAGTTCTCAAGCCTAATAGTTTGTAACTAGCTTTGATCAATTTATCAAGACCAGATTCAGTAACACCTTCAGCCTCTAAAAATTCAGCTCTTTCATCATCATCTAATTCGGCAATTTCTTCTTCAGTTTTTGCTGAAACACCAATGACTTGTGCGTTTTCTTTCTTAGCATAGTCTTCAACGATCTTGTAATACTTCGATGCTTCTGGATCACCCATGTCATCTTCAGCGATATTAGCGACGTACAAAACTGGTTTAGAAGTTAATAGGAATAATCCTTTAACGATCTTTTGTTCGTCTTCGTTAAACTCGATCGAACGAACTGCCCCGCCTTCTTCAAGGACAGGTTTGATCTTCTTCAAGACAGCTAATTCAGCAATGGCATCTTTATCTTTAGCGGAAGTTGCTTGTTTTTCGACTTTCGTATAACGCTTGTTGATACTGTCGAGATCAGCGATACTCAACTCTAAATTGATCGTTTCAATATCATCGAGTGGATCAACTTTACCCGTAACACTAGTAATATTATCGTCGTCAAAGGCACGAACAACGTGAACGATGGCATCAACTTGACGGATATTTTCCAAAAATTTGTTTCCTAGTCCTTCACCCTTGCTGGCGCCCTTAACGATTCCAGCGATATCAGTAAATTCAAATGTTGTATGAATAATTTTCTTTGCAGGGATCAATTCATCGATCCGAGCCAATCTTTTATCTGGGACTTCAACCATCCCGACGTTAGGGTCAATGGTAGCGAATGGGTAGTTAGCCATCTCCGCACCAGCTTTAGTAATAGCGTTAAATAGTGTTGATTTACCAACGTTAGGTAAACCTACGATTCCGGCAGTAAGGGCCATTATAAATCCTCCTCATTATTGATAGTGTTAGGTTTCATGATGTGATCTTGTTTGAGATAAAATTCCTCATTGGAATAATCGACATCAGCAGCTTTAGTGGCTACTTTTTTAAATTTCTTATTGAATTCAGCTCGTGGGATCATAACTATATGTCCACAGCCCATGCATTTTATTTTGATATCTGCGCCGAGACGAATGATCTCCCAGCGATTTACCCCACAGGCGTGAGGTTTCTTCATCGTAATAAGATCTCCTAAATTAAACATAATATCCTCTAATCTATTTTGATTCCTAATATGTCTAAAATACGATTTAAGTCATCCGTATTGGTAAAATCGATTTCCAGTTTACCATGACCGTTACGACCTGTTTTAACAGCGACTTGTGTATCGAATTTTTCGACTAGTCGGTCTTCAGTTGCTTTAACGAAAGGCGATTTAGTCTTTGGTGCCTTCTTCTTCTTAGTATCTTTCTTTGAATCTGTTGCTAATTGTTCCAATTGACGAACGGTTAAGTCTTCATCAACGGCTTTTTGAGCTAGTTTTTCAATTTGATCTTGATCCTTTAAACTCAGCAAAGTTCTAGCTTGTCCCATCGACAAAGCTCCACTTTGAACTAATTGTTTCGTTGAATCAGGCAAGTTCAATAATCGCAAATAGTTAGCAATATATGGTCGACTTTTGCCAAGACGTTTCGAAACTTGCTCTTGTGTCAAATTAAGCTTTGAGATCAACGTTTGATAAGCGTCAGCTTCTTCAAGTGGCGTTAGATCTTCACGTTGTAAGTTTTCTAGGACAGCTATTTCCATCATCCCTGACTCACTCAGTGGTCGAACGATTGCAGGTATTGTTGTTTTCTTAGCTATCTTGCTAGCACGGAATCTTCTTTCACCTGCGATGATCTCATAACCATTAACGCTTTCACGAACAATGATCGGTTGAAAAACGCCGTTTTGGTCGATTGATTTAGCCAGTTCATTTAAAGCATGTTCATCGAATGTTTTTCTAGGTTGGTAAGGGTTAGGACGGATTTGGTCTAAATCTAGATCAACTACTGTTTCACTATTTTCGTCGATCGCTTCAAATTCAGAGAAAATCGCATCGATCCCTTTGCCTAATCCTTTTTTATTTTTGCTTGATGCCATTACGCTTTAGTACCTCCTTGGCCAATGAAGTATAAGCCTCCGCACCACGTGAACGGTCGTCAAAATCGACGATCGGTAGTCCATAACTAGGAGCTTCTGCCAATGTTGTATTTCTGGGTACGATCGATTTATATACACGATCGCCAAAATATGATTTAACCTCATCAACAACTTGTTTACCGAGATTAGTTCTTGAATCTAGCATAGTTAATAAAACGCCTTCGATTTCTAAGTCGGAATTGAAGTGTTTTTGTACTAATCTAATAGTATTTAATAACTGGCTTAAACCTTCCAGAGCATAGTATTCGCTTTGAACTGGAATTAGGATCGAATCACTAGCTGTGAAGGCATTTGTGGAAAGTTGACCTAGTGAAGGTGGACAGTCGATCAAAATAAAGTCGTAATTTTCATCAACTTTGTCGATCCCTGCTTTGAGACGAGTTTCCCGTGCCATCATAGAAGTCAATTCCATTTCAGCACCAGCCAATTGGATGGTAGCCGGAACGATATCAAGGTTGTCGTGTTTTGAGTGGATGATAGTCTTTTCCAGTGGATATTCATTCACCAAAACATCATAAACATCTTTGACCACGTTAGCTTTTTTGATACCGAGTCCACTAGTGGCGTTACCTTGTGGGTCAACGTCAACGATCAGAACTCTTTGGCCCATGTTAGTTAAACATGCGCCCAAATTAATGGTCGTTGTGGTTTTACCAACGCCACCTTTTTGATTTGCAATGGATATTTTTCGTGCCATCTTATTCCCCTTAATCTTCAAGGTCGTCATCATGGATCCTGATGTCAATCTCGTAAAATCCTTTTTTCTTATCTTCAACGAAACTTACTGAAGTTCCGTGTTTCTTCATCTTAGCAATGTTTGCTTTGACGTCTTCAATGGAAGTATTGATGTTGTATTCATTGCTAGATTTCTTTGGCTTAGCATCTGCAGCGGTATCTGAAGCTTTAACATCTTTATCTTCAGCCTTTGACTTGTCTTCTTTAGCGGTATATTTATCAACAAGTGCTTTTGTTTCTTTAACATTTAAACTTTTATCTAAAATCTTAGCCAAAGCTTTGTTTTGTTGATCTTGATCTAATCTTAACAATTCTCGTCCGTGACGAGTGCTAATCTTCTCATTAGCTAATGACTCTAGGACTTCATCGCTCAAGGAAAGTAAACGTAGTTTATTAGCCACATATGACTGACTCTTGCTTAGGCGATTAGCTCATTCCAGTTGCGTGATATTCTCAGCATCGAGCACCTTACGATAAGCTCTAGCTTCTTCAACTGGATTCAGATTTTCTCGTTGAACGTTTTCGATCAACGCCATTGAAGCAGTTTCTTCATCATCTAGTTCTTTAACAATTACTGGGACTTTGTGCCAGTTTAACTTCTTAAGAGCTCGAAATCTTCTTTCACCGGCAATGATCTCATATTTGCCGTCTTCATATGAACGAACGACCATTGGTTGCAATAAGCCATGTTCGCTAATGGTTTGTGATAACTCAGTAATACTCTTCTCATCGAAATCGGTACGTGGTTGATAGCGATTGGGAATGATCTTATCCAAACTAACGCGAATTACGCGACCTCTAGTAGCATCCCCATTACTTGTTGTCTTTGGATTTTCTTCTGATTTTAGTGCCACGATCTTTCCTCCCTGCTATTTGATTAATGGTTTTCTAGAAGGCGTCCCCGGCTTTCTAGGATATTTCTTTGGTGTCTCTTTGGTTTTGCTTACAAAAATTAAATTACGCGAACCTGCACCGTTTGGTAGCTCAAATTCTGCTTGTTTCTCAAATTTTCCACCTAAGGTTGTTATGGCGAATTTGGCTTCAACTAATTCTTCACTCGCTTTATCGGCCTTCATAGCGATGAATTGACCACCTTTTTTAACAAATGGCAAACACAATTCCGTCAACACAGCCATAGAAGCAACGGCGCGAGCTGTTACTAGATCAAAACTTTGACGATACTGTTTGTTTTGACCCAATTCTTCAGCACGACCATGGACTAAATTTACATTCTCAAGACCTAACTTATCAACTAGTTGGTTTAGAAAATTGATCCGTTTATTGAGCGAATCAATAATGGTAACTTGCAAATTTGGGTTAACGATCTTTAGCGGGATCGAAGGGAAACCTGCACCAGACCCAACATCACAAATCGAAAGGTCATCTTTGATCAAGGCATCATCGAAAAAGTCTAAAATCAATGAATCATAAAAGTGTTTCAAATAAACTTGCTCTTTCTCTGTGATCGACGTCAAATTCATGACCTTGTTCGTTTCAACTAGCTCATGAAAATAAGTCTCAAATTGTGATTTTTGGGTATCGCTTAGATCGATACCCTTTGTCGATAATGCTTCAAAAAATTCTTCAGGTGTCATTCAATTCCTCCAGCCGTGAAACACTATGTTTCACACCTACTTATCGTATATTAAATAAAAATTTAATTCAATGGTCTGTTAAGTTTCTGTCTCTTATATTATATAGAAGAAATTGAAAAAAATTAGGGTTTTGCGAAAAAATCCTTAACTAAATAATGGTAATATTTTTCGGTGGTTTATTCAAATAGTCAAATGAATACGACTAATGTCCACATACTACTAGATTCAGGATTAACTCACATTAAAGTGACCAACAAAAAGCTTTTTGAGTCAATAATTTGGAAATCTTCACAATTTATTCACATTTTCAAAATAATTTATTCACGTCTCACCGGTACTATATTACTTGTAGATAAGAGTTACGAATTCTTATCTCTCCCCCCTATAACATAATATTTAATCCCTAAATATAAATATTTATTTGAAATAACACTCATCCCCAGAGTGTTATTTTTTTGCTTAATATTTAAAAAACGCCCTATTCAGCAAATTGAATAGGGCATTTTTTCCGTTATAACGGTGACTAATTTAATTTTTGAACTATCCATGAAACAACCACAACTAAAATGACTGCTCCAATCAATGAAGGAATGATTGCCATTCCTGCCAGTTGAGGACCCCAAGATCCTAATAGTGCTTCTCCTAAAGCTGAACCTACGATACCAGCAATGATATTGCTGGCGCAGCCCATAGCTTCACCTTTTTTAGTGATTGCTCCGGCAATAGCACCAATAATCGCACCAACGATTATAACCCATAACCAATGCATTTGATCACGTCCCTCTTATTTAATAATTCAATTATAACTTTCACTGAAAACTGTAACAAGTATAATTATGATCAATACAATTTCAATGATTATTCGACTTGAGAGATGAAATAGGTGTTTTGTCAAAAAGACAATAAACAAAATTGAAAATTCAAGAACGAAAAAATAAAACAACCTGTGCTTCGTTTTTTCTTATTTGTTATGATCGGACAGTATCCTAAAATGTTTTGTCATCACTTGTCATACTATGCATTTTCATTGTTTCTTCTCAAAATAACGTTACAATTAAATTGAGGTCGATAGATCTCTCTTTCATTCAAATTTCATAGACAGGTCGTGATCAAATGTTAAGAAAATTGCACGATTTCATCAAAAGAAAATATGAAGAAGGAGATTATCAACAAGCAGCAGATAGTTATTACGATTGGAAAAATAGCATTCGTGCTCAGATCAATGATGATTATCGGTTAGGATACGATCAAGCGGTTGCGGATTTCGAGAATCATCGTAGTTTTCATCATTATCCTGACAAAATAATCAGCTTTTCAAACGCTTTAACCAGTCAACGAATCAACGAAGTCGATCGTTTCATTCGTGGTTATAATGCGGGTATTGAGTCAACTAAAGTTAAATAGGATTCCACTGTAACCTGGAACTAGTTTTGAAATAATAAAGTCATATTTGCAAACGAAACTGCAAATATGGCTTTTTAATTTTCAGAAAAATACCACTCTAATAAAAATAATCGTTGAATTATTATTTTTAACATATCCAATAACGCTATCCCAGATGTAAGACGCTAATAAAAATCATTTTTAAGATAACTGTCTTATAGTTTTTTCGCTACATAACATTTAAAGATAAATGTGCTTTAAATTTATCATTAGAGGATATATGTCTTACGATTAGTTATGGAGATATAGGTTATGAAATAGATCTTAGGAGAATTTATCTACAAAGAAGGTCTATTTATGAGAGCAAATAAGTTCAGTAAACTTAATAAAATCAGATATAAGGACCTTGCTATCGCTGTAGCCCTTAGCGGTGCTTCGCTACTTTTAGTCCCGACAACTGCTCAAGCTGATTCTACAAATACGTTTCAAACAGGCCAAGAACCTTCTTCTGTGGTTCAAAGTAAAAATACGACGACTGATCCTAACTTGTTTAACAATACGACAGTTGGATCGATCACACCTAAGTTGTCTGATATTGCTCAACAAACGGTCGACAACAATACGCAAACAACTAATTCAGAAAATAATTCAAATGTAAGCTCAACTACAAATAATCCAACGATTACTTCGAAAAACAATTCAAATGCAAGTTCAACTGCATCTTCTACGACAAACAACGATAATAATGTCATCCCCGAGTCAGCATCTTTAAATGCTAGTTCGGTATCAGGAAATACAAGTAGTGCTACGGCTGTGGCAACTATGCCTACAACACAAACGACTACCAGTCCTGTAACTAACGATTCTAGTGACACGACAACTAACTCACAACCGATTTCTTATGTCTTAAGTGGCAATGATAAAATGGCTCCCGTTGCCGTCATCCCTGATCATGGCATTGCAATTACTAATGTTGCTAACAGCACGGCTGTTAATGGTAAATATGCCATTAAACTTCAAGCTGTTAATAATTATGGCATTGCTTATGGAGCACCTAAGGTCCTCGGATATTATGCACCTGGTCAAGCAGTCACAGTTAATTGGGGCACCTACACCTCATTCCTATTGTCACAATCAATGGGGACAAGTGTTTCTTATGGTTTACATCCATGGTATAAAGACTATGATTCAGAACCATTAAATATTGATATGTCAAATAATGATGTACTTGTATCAGTATATTATTCTAGACCATCTGCTAATATCAACTTTAAATTCGTTGATGAAACTTCAGGAAAAATTTTACATCAAGGAGCCATACCTTATTCATTCTATGATCATGCAGATTTTCAAACTCTAGGTATCCGTCCACCAATGGCTGTACTTGCTAACGGTGCTTTGACCACTGGTGATCAATCGCAATATCAAATATCCAATGTTGGTATTCTTCCTTATTTTGGACCAACAGGCATGATCTACAACAATAGTTATCTAGTTTTGGATCTAGCAAAAAGCGGCAACGTCACGCCAATGGATTACTTACAATGGCCAACCGGTGATTACACAAAGACTTTTTACTACAAAGAAGTTGCTGCACCAACCGTTACTGTTGACGCGGTCGACCAATTTGGAGATCTCTTAAAAACCTTTAGCAATTCACAAATGAGTGACGATTCTTCAAAAATCCATCCCAATGTTTATTTGCCAAGTAGTTCAGCTGCCACGATTCCAAATAACACATTGATCGGCATCAACCTGATCAAGAGTCAAAGCGTCTCAGGTCAACCTGATGAAACGACTAGCTATCAAATGACACCTGAACAATACGCAAATTATTTGAAAACATCCGCTACGACTGACGACTACGACACTCGTCTAATGGGCGATTATCAACATCTCGAGGTCCAACTATCTTATCAAGTCAATACTGTTGAAGTTTATGTTCAACCAGTGGATCCGGAGGGCAACAAAGTCGGTGATCCGATTCCTGTTGGAGCTGGTTCGATCGGTAAAAATATGACTATTTTAGCTCCCACAGTTTCCGGCTATGCACCTCAAGTTGATTCGGTAAGTATCACAGTTCAACCTGACCAAGGACCTGTGGAATTCCCTTATATTTCAGCAACCGATATCAATCCTAACGACGGTTGCACTTACCTTTATGAAGGTGGTTTCGATAAGCTACCTAGTGATGGTATTGTCATCAGTGACACAGGTACTGTCTCGACCGATCCTACTACTGAACATTCAATCAGTGTCCAAGCGGTAGATACCGACGGGAACCCATTAGGTGCAATCATCCCTGTAACTACATCCGCATCTAATACAACTGCATTATTGAATTGGTCAGATAGCTTGATCAATTCACTGAATAATTCCGTTAAAAATGTCAGCCAATATCAATTGTGGAATCCTGATGCACTAACTGGGTCTTTAAGTGTCCCTGTAAAAAATCAAGATGTCGTTGTAGACGTTATTTATGCTTTACCTAAAGTAACGACGACCTTCAATTTTGTTGACATGAATACCGGAAAAAATTTATTAACAGAAACTAACACTTGGGATCTCAATGATCCTAACAACGGCTATACTTACCAGACAGATGGTATTAGACCACCAATGACCGTTATCGATCCTGATTCAGGTCAACTAGTCGTATCTGATCCTGTTGCTGATCCAGTTACAGATCCAGCCGATTTACCATTCTTCGGTCCAAGCGGCACAGTCTTTAATACTGGTGCTTATCAACTCAATTCATTGATGAGCGGTTTGACCACGCCAACTCGTTATATCAAGTGGCCTTCAGCTAACATCACGAAGACTTTCTACTACATGGAAGAGCCTGATCCAACAATGACGATCGATGCTGCGGATCAAAATGGCAATATCATAAAAACTTTTTCAGCACCGACACTTGTTAGCACCCTACCTGCTCCTCAATTGAGTCAAGCAGACTATTTCCCAACCGCTGCACAAGCTACGGTCAATGGTTATACTTTGACTGGCTTTAAATTGAACGCTACTGGTAGCTACTTTGGCGGCACTGACACAAATTATAGTTATTCAATGACACCTGACGAATATGCACAATTTATTAGTAGTCCCAGTGCACAAACTACAATGGACGAACGGGCATTGGCAGCTCACCAAAACTTTCATATTCAATTAACTTATCAAGGAAATACGATAGGTTTGATGATCCAACCCGTTGATGAAAATGGTGTAAAAATCGGTAGCCCAATTTCAGCAGGTTCAGGGATAGTCGGCTCATCCGCAACTTTAACTGCTCCTGAAATTGCTAACTATCAAGCAATCACGCCAACATCAAGTATCGTAGTTGCTCCAAATCAAGGTACTGTAAACGTAAGTTATAAGAAAGTTACAACCACACAACCAAGCACTAGTTCTAGCTCAACAACGAGTTCAACAACCGGTTCTGGAAATACAGGTTCAACTTCAAGCTCTACTACTGGTTCTGGTTCAACAGCAGAATCATCTACTTCGAGTTCTACCAACGATCCTACCAACACTGGTACTTCATCATCTGGGTCAACAAGTACGAGCACTAATACCGGAAATACTGATACTTCATCTAGTTCTACTACCGATCCTGTAAATGCAGGTTCAACAAGTACGAGCACTAATACCGGAAATACTGGTACTTCGTCTAGTACTATCACTGATCCTGTAAATTCTGGGTCATCTACTAGTTCGACTACTGATTCTGGTTCAACAGCCGGATCAACCACTTCTAGTTCTACCAATGATCCTACCAGCACTGGCTCTTCATCATCTGGTTCGACAACTACGAACACTGATACTGGAAATGCTGGTTCTTCATCTAGTTCTACTACCGATCCTGTAAATTCCGGGTCATCTACTAGTTCGACTACTGATTCTGGTTCGACATCTGGCTCAACAAGTACAAACACAAACACTGGAAATACTGGTACCTCATCTAGTTCTACTACTGATCCTGTAACCTCTGGATCATCTACTAGTTCAACTACTGGTTCTGGTTCATCTGGCTCCACAAGTACAAGCACAAACACTGGTAACACCGGTACCTCATCTAGTTCTACTACTGATCCTGTAACCTCTGGATCATCCAATAGTTCAACTACTGATTCTGGTTCAACAGCAGGATCAACCACTTCTAGTTCTACCAATGATCCTACTAACACTGGCTCTTCATCATCTGATTCGACAACTACTAACACTGGTACTTCATCCAGTTCTACTACCGATCCTGTAAATACGGGTTCAACTTCAAGTTCAACTACTGGTTCTGGTTCATCTGGCTCCACAAGTACAAGCACAAACACTGGAAATACTGGTACCTCATCAAGTTCGAATACCAATCCTGTAAATTCTGGTTCATCTACTAGTTCGACTAATGGTTCTGGTTCAACGGGTACGAACACTAATACTGGAAATGCTGGTACTTCATCTAGTTCTACTACTGATCCTGTAAATACAGGTTCAACTTCAGGCTCAACAACCTCGAGTTCCACCAATGATCCAACTAACACTGGCTCTTCCTCACCTGGTTCAACAAGTACAAACACAAACACCGGAAATACTGGTACCTCATCAAGTTCGAATACCGATCCTGTAAATACAGGTTCAACTTCAAGCTCAACTACTGGTTCTGGTTCAACAAGTACGAATACTAATACTGGAAACGCTGGTACTTCACCATCTGGTTCAACAAGTACAAGCACTAATACCGGAAACACCGGTACTTCATCTAGCTCCACTACTGACCCTATAAATTCTGGATCAACTTCAAGCTCAACTACTGGTTCTGGTTCAACAAGTACGAATATTAATACTGGAAACGCTGGTACTTCATCTAGCTCCACTACTGACCCTATAAATTCTGGATCAACTTCAAGCTCAACTACTGATACTGGTTCGACATCTGGATCAACCACTTCTAGTTCTACTACTGAACCTATCAACACTGGTACTTCATCATCTGGTTCAACAAGTACAAACACAAACACCGGAAATACTGGTACCTCATCTATCTCTACTACCGACCCTGTAAATTCTGGATCATCTACTAGTTCGACTAATGGTTCTGGTTCAACAGCCGGATCAACCACTTCGAGTTCTAACAACGACCCTACCGGATCTGGTACTTCATCATCTGGTTCAACAAGTACGAGCACTAATACCGGAGATACTGGTACTTCATCTAGTTCTACTACCGATCCTGTAAATGCAGGTTCAACTTCTAGCTCTACTACTGGTTCTGGTTCAACGGGTACGAACACTAATACTGGAAACACTGGTACTTCATCTAGTTCTACTACGGATTCTGGAGACACAGGCTCAACTTCTAGCTCAACTACTAATTCAGGTTTAACAAGTACTAATACTAATACCGGAGATACTGGTACTTCATCTAGTTCTACTACTGATCCTGGAAATACCGGCTCAACTTCTAGCTCTACTACTGGTTCTGGTTCAACAGCCGGATCAACCACTTCGAGCTCTACCAACGACCCTACCAGCACTGGTACCTCATCATCTGGTTCAACAAGTACGAGCACTAATACCGGAGATACTGGTACTTCATCTAGTTCTACTACCGATCCTGTAGATTCTGGGTCAACTTCTAGCTCTACTACTGATTCTGGTTCAACGACCGGATCAACCACTTCGAGTTCTACCAATGATCCTACTAACACTGACTCTTCATCCTCTGGTTCGACAAGTACAAGCACTGATACTGGAAACACTGGTACTTCATCTAGTACTACTACCGATCCTGTAGATTCTGGGTCAACTTCAAGCTCAATTACTGGTTCTGGCTCAACAAGTACGAACACTAATACTGGAAATTCTGGTACTTCATCTAGTTCTGCTACCGATCCTGTAAATACAGGTTCAACTTCAGGCTCAACTACTGGCTCTGGTTCATCTGATTCGACATCCGGATCAACCACTTCGAGTTCTACTAATGACCCTGCTAATACTGGTACTTCATCATCTGGTTCAACAAGTACAAACACAAGCACAGGAAATACTGGTACCTCATCTAGTTCGGCTACCGATCCTGCAAAAACAGGTTCAACTTCAAGCTCAACTACTAATTCAGGTTCAACAGGTACCTCTACGTCCGGTTCAAATGCTTCAAGTTCTGCTGATGAGCCTGCCAGCACTGGTACTTCATCATCTAGTTCAACAGGTACTAACACTAATACCGGAAATGCCGGCACTTCATCTAGTTCGACTACCGATCCTGTAAACTCTGGATCATCCACTAGTTCAACTACTGATTCTGGTTCGACATCCGGATCAACACCTTCGAGTTCAACTAGTTCTACGACTGATTCTGGAAATACGGGTTCAACTTCAAGCTCAACTACTAATTCAGGTTCAACAGGTACTAACACTAATACTGGAAATACAGGTTCAACTTCAAGCTCAACTACTAATTCAGGTTCAACAGGTACTAACACTAATACCGGAAATACTGGTACTCCATCTAGTTCTACTACCGATCCTGTAAATTCTGGGTTATCTACTAGTTCAACTTCTGGTTCCAGTTCAACATCCGGATCAACTACTTCGAGTTCTACTAATGATCCTACTAACTCTGGTACTTCATCATCTGGCTCGACAACTACGAGCACTAATACCGGAAATACTGGTACTTCATCTAGTTCTACTACCGACCCCGTAAACTCTGGATCATCTACTAGTTCAACTTCTAGTCCCGCAGGTACAAATACAGATCCTAGTGCTTCTGGAACTTCAAGCTCAAGTTCAACATCCACTGGTTCCACGTCCGGATCAACAAGTGCAACTACTGATCCTGTAAATTCTGGATCTGGTTCAAATACTTCTAGTTCGAGTTCTACATCTAGTCCTACAACTGACCTTGTAAATACCAGCTCTAACTCAGGTTCGTCAGCGGATCCAGTTAACACAGGGACTTCTGATTCTGGATCAACGGGTTCTAGCTCAGACCCAGCAGGGTCTACAACTAGTTCCACAGGTACTAGCACGCATCCTAATTCTTCTGACGATCCAAGCTCTGGTTCAAACAACACCTCATCTAGCACTTCGGATCCTACTAAAGATCCGGTAAATTCTGGTTCATCGAGCACTACAGGAACAAGTAATCCTGGACCTTCAACTACAACTGGAACAGGATCAGATCCTAGCTCTGACCCTGCTAGTTCAAACTCAACTAGCTCCAGTACTGGTTCTACTTCATCTGGATCAAGTTCAAGCTCTGATCCAATCAATACCGGTTCAACTTCAAGCTCTACAACTGGTTCTAGTTCAGATCCCGCAAGTTCTACAACAAGTTCCTCAGCTGCTTCTGGTTCAGATCCCGCAGGTTCTACAACAAGTTCCTCAGCTGCTTCTGGTTCAGATCCTGCAGGTTCAACTTCAAGTTCTACAACTGGTTCTGGTTCGGATCCCGCAGGTTCTACAACAAGTTCCACAGCTGCTTCTGGTTCAGATCCCGCAAGTTCTACAACGAGTTCCACGGCTGGTTCTAGTTCAGACCCCGCAAGTTCGAGCAGTGCTAGTTCCGGCTCAAACACTTCAGATCATAGTTCCACAAGCAACTCGACGGACCCAACTAATTCAGCTACTACTGGTTCAATAACAACTGGTACTTCAACTGATCCTGTAAATACAGGTTCTTCATCAAGTACAACAACTAGTGACAATCCTGATCCTAAGACCACAGGAACTACGGACGATCCCTCAACAAGTAAGGCAGGTTACGATTCTGCTTCAGTTGTAGACGCTTCTTCAACACAAGCACATGATCATAACGCCGCTTCAGTTGTTAATCCAAGTGCTGACAGTGACAGTAGTATTGATCCTACTTCGATTGCCAAAGCAGACCCTACAAGTCAAAATACCTCTGACGAAAAAATCGACGATAGTATAACGACGCAACAGAGCATCAACCATCAAACATCTGCTACAGTCAAAGAAATCGATAATGCCAAAGTATCTCAACTTGCCCGCAATTCAAATGCAGCGGTTGATACTTCGAGCAAAGCAGTAGATCCATCCAATAAACCCGGATCCAGAACTTTAGAAAATAGCTCGACTCAAGGTATCTCTAGCGAAAATCAAACTGGCAGTAAAGCTACAACGCTAAAAGCTTCTAATTTGAGTTTCACTAAAGATGGTCCAACTGCTAAATTACCTCAAACTGGGAACAAGTTTGCTGGCATCTTAAGTGCCATCGGTATTGCGATGCTCGGTATCTTGGCCTTCTGTGGTAAGAAGATCAAAAAATTATTATAATTAAGTATCAAAAAAGACAACATACCGCATATGTTGCCTTTTTTCTTTGCCTAAAATAAATGAGCAACTATTTTTTTATAATTGAAAAGAACTTTTAGGCAAAAATATACTATTCATTTTAACAACAAGATAAATACGCGTATTTTTTTATAATTGTCCAGTAAGGCCTTACTATAGACAGTGAATAAAGCGGTCAGCAACCATTGTTACCTTCCTAACTTTAGCTGTGGGTGCTTTTTTCTGATATCGATTGATTATCTAGGAAATCCAAAATATTGGGGATTGTTCTTATAATGACTACTAAAATTTTTAAACATACTACTAAGAAATTTTCTTCGAAGATCAAATATACTGACTTAGCAATTGCAGTGGCATTAAGTAGTGCCTCACTTTTGCTAATTCCAGGTGTTTCTAAAGCTGCGACGACCACGGATTCTATGACTAGTCCGACCAGTTCAACTGAAGTAACTACTTCTGACAGCAGTACCGCAAGTCCTACTACGACAGCTACTAGTTCAACTATTACTGGTGCCACAACTCCCACTACTACGACGGCTGGAGCAATTACGCCAACTACAGGAACAAGTTCAACTACGACGACAGAACCTGCAGCTACTTCGACTACTACTGCATCATCTGGTACAACGGTAGCTCCTATCGCCAGTTCAGGTTCAGGAACTGCAACAAGCACTCCTGCTGGTAATACTTCAACAGCTCCTCAACCAACTACCGCTACAACGGATACTGCCACTACTGGATCAACTTCGTCTAGAACAGCTTCAGCTGGTACGGCCACAACTACACCACCTTCAGGGACCTCAACTTCGAGTACAACTACAACTAGTTCATCAGCTATTAATTTATCGACATTCACGGTTCCTGCTTCTGGCTATTCGATAACACGTGCCAACAAGTTCAACTACTACCCCAGCAACTTACTCAGTTAGTGTGCAAGCTTATGGTACTGACGGTGATCCCTTAGGTACAGCAATTCCCGTTACTACGACGCAGTCAGCAAACTCAACGTATGATCTGACCTGGACTCCTGATTTACTATCACAATTAAGTAACTCGATTACAAATTCAGCTGATTATACAGCTTGGACTCCTGCTAGTTTAACTTCATCACTTGCTGTCCCTATCACTGACAGTAACGTTTGCGTCAAAATTTACTACGCCTTAAAGAGCGTTACCGCTACATATACTTATGTTGATGAAACATCCGGACAAACGCTTTATACCCAAACCGATACTTATGACTTCAACGATCCTACTAACAACGCCATCTTCAAAGCTGATGGTATCAAGCCAGCAGATGCTACATTATCAAACGAAACTCATTTGCTAAGTGCTGATGATACTTCGACTGCAGCCCAAACTGATCCAACACAACTTCCATACTTTGGTCCAACCGGATCGATCTTTAATAACGCTAGTTATGTGTTAGACTCTGCTAAAAGTGACGGCATCACTCCACTTTCCTATACATATTGGCCTCAAAGTAACATTTCTAAGACTTTTTACTATACTGAAGCTACTAAACCTACGATTTCGATCAGTGCGGTTGATTCCTTAGGCAATACTATTAAGACTTTTGACAGTGGTCTTACTCCTACGGCAACTTTACCTAGTGAGACTGCCACTGGAGCAACTTATTTACCAACAGCTACTGCTGCAACTATTCCTGGATATACTGTGACTGGCTTTAAGGCTTACGCTAGCGACAGTCTTTCAGGGGCGGCTCCAACTGAATTAGATGGTACTTTTACACCTGAACAATACACAAGCTTCTTGGCAAGTCCTGCTAATACTTTGCCTTATGACACTAGAGCCTTGGGTGATTATCAAAATCTAGCTATCGACTTTACTTACCAAGGTGATCCTGTAACCTTGATGATCCAACCTGTTGATAGTGATGGTGATCCTATTGGTAGTCCTATTTCCGCCAGCTCCGGTTTCGTAGGCGAAAGTCTCACTTTGAACAATCCCCAAATCGCTGGTTACTTGCCTGCAAGTAGCACTTCAACTATTAGTATTCAGCCTGGTCAAACAACCATCCCTGTTACCTACAGTGCGGTAAGTACTCCTACAACAACTTACGGCAACAATTCAAAGACAGCTGACAGTACGCCAACAACTTCAACAACTACTACAACGACACCAACTACTGGCACCAGCACTTCGACCTCAGCAGCTACATCAACCAGTCCATCGCAAACAACTGGACAAACTAGCCAATCTGCTCCAACAGTAACCACAAGTGGATTCTCTCCAGAAGGGAGTACATCAGCAAAAACAGTTTCGCCTTCTGAAAAAGCACTCTCTTCAGCAACGATCTCACTCAAACCTATGACAGCTGCTAAATCAGTCGCTAGTCCTGCTCAAGCAACAAGCTATAGTTATCCAGCTGCTGCAAAAGAACAAGCTAAGACTGGCAATGCTGTAACATCAACATCTTCTCCAACAACTGCTTCATTATCACCAACCTCCTTATCCTACTCACCTACTTCTGCATCTGCTGTAAAACCTACTGCGACAACTAGCCAATTGAGTTCATCCCCCTGTTGCCACAAGCAAATTACCTCAAACTGGTAATAAATCGATCAGCCTATTATCTGCAATTGGAATCATCTTGTTAGGGTTAGTTGGATTGAGTGTTGATAAGATCAAAAAGGTATTTTAATCTACTAATTTAATACCGAACAAAAAAGCTCCGCAATGAGAATACTAGAGTATTTCTAGCGTGTTCATTACGAAGCTTTTTTCATTTATATTATTGTCCTAGATCTTGCTGTAATTGATTGATCGATCCGTCTTTAGACAGATCTTGATATTCTTGATAAGTCTTGACCCAATCTCCGGTGCTCAACGATTCACGAATACCGTTAAATTTAGGATCGTTGAAAAGTTCTTGGGCAGCTTTTTGCGATGCCTGAGGTGATAGTGACGATGATCTTTGGATCAATTTAGCTGCTGATTGTTGATCTTTAGCAGCTTGCATGATCTCTGACATTTTGATGCCTTTTAACTTCTTAGCTGACTGGTCGATCTTCTTATCAGCATTAGGATCTCCTGTCTTCTTGGCTTCGATCTTCTTAGCCAATTCATTCTTAACTAATTTGTCGCTAGGTGTATCATTTCCCGTAGCGCTACGAATAGCATTGTTGATCGGGAAGAAAAAGATGACGCCTAAGACTAAAACAACCACGATACCTAAGATCACGTAAAAAATCGATTTCTTCTTATTTCTTGGTTTACGATGCATATAATCACCTTAATTTCTCTAAATAATTAGTGCTGTGACTAAGTTACTCACGGATCCATCACTAATTGAAATTTAATTATAACGGTGAAACAGCAACCGATTCAACTGTTCTCACTATCTAATATTTTATAAAAAAAATACCGTTAAAGTATCCTAACTCTAACGGTATTTTTTTACATAATTTGATTATTCCATCGCATCCCAAGCGGGTAACACGATTGGATCTTGGTTGAAGGCAGCCAATTCGTCTTCTGTTAAGTATTTCTTATTGATGACTACTTCATAAACGTTCTCATCGAACCACTGGTCGTCCATTGTAAAGTAGCCTTTTTTACCGACCGCTTCACCCCAGGAATTCTCAACTTTCCAACGATTTGGTTTATCGTCGATCAAGTTGACTCCTGTAAAGACCATGGCGTGAGAAACTGAGGCGTTCCCAGTGTCCAAAGCATCGCCCTTACTCATCTTAGTATCGATATTGAATAGTTGATCGTATTGATAAAGATCGCCAAACAAGAGCCCCTTCTTACGCTCTGATTGATTACCAACGTCATTACCGAACCAAACTGTATCATTGCCCTTTAATTGCTGGATCGATAATTCTTTGAGCCGTTCGATCGGCAAGTTGAGAAATTTCTCAGCTTCACCACCGACAATATTACCTTGAGTGTCGATCGTATAGGGTTGATTGAACTTCTTACTAGTTTGTGGGGAATTCATAACGCTGATATAGTCATTAAGATCGATCGTAAAGTAATTCTTCAAAAAATCCTTTGGCGTGATATTTGTCTCTTCGATCATCTTGCCATCGTCATCTTTGATCGACAATTCAAATTCGACTGGTGGTTGACCAAATGAATAGACACAGATCCGATAAACATCAGATAACATTTCTTGGACTCTTTGTTCAGTCGGTTGGCTATCCTTGATCATTTGAAGGATCTCCATCCCGTCTTTTCTCAATAAATTATTCAACGTGGCATTGAATTCACTAGTATTTACCGAAACAACTGTTTCTGGCATGACATAACTAGGGACAACGCCATATTTCTTGATCAAATTTGCACCATATTGCCATTGACCACCATCCCCACTTGGATGAGCAAATAAGAAATTGACTTTCCGATCAGTTAACGGCATATCTGCTGTTTGAATGATATTTTGGAAAAAGTAATTAGCTTTCTCTAACCGATCGTAAAATGACAAATAATTTTCTGACAATTCAAAATCTTTAACCTTATATCTCGTGGCGAATTCCGTTCTTAAGTTAGTCAAAGTCGAGAACAACCAACAACGACCGGAACGTTTTTGGTCCGTCACTTTGCCCGTAGGGACTTCGATGTTGAAAGCGGGATTGAGTTTACTCTTAGCAGCGATATTTTGTGCTGCTTTAAAAATACCAACTTGGGCGACGGCATTTTTCAAAACGTTGTTCGATTCGTCGTGATTTAGTTTCTCGTGAAAATCTGCTAAACTAGCTTTATTAATTTCTTTCGTCAAATTAATCACCTCATTATTTAAATATTACAATACTTTATCTTTTTTGGAGAATATTATGTCTGACACGATTAAAATCGCTTATTTATATGAAGATCTGATGAATACTTACGGTGACAGTGGCGATGTCAAGATCCTAAGCTTTATTTTGAAGGAAAAAGGCTACGATACGCAAGTTGATAATATTAGTTTAGGACAGAAGTTTGACGCTGCTGATTATGACTTTCTATTTTTTGGCGGTGGCCAAGACTTCGAGCAATCTGTTGTTGCTAAAGACTTGATCAATCACCGCGAGACCATCAAAGATTACATCGAAGACGACAAGCCGATGTTATGCATCTGTGGTGGTTATCAATTTTTAGGTAAGTACTACGAAACTGTTGGCGGCGACACGATCCAATGTTTGAATATCTTACCTTTCCATACGGTTTTTAAAGCTGACAGTCGGATGATCGGCGATACTGAATATGAGACTGAATGGGGAACTGTGCGAGCTTTCGAAAATCACAGTGGCCGGACTTATTTTGACGATAAGTCCAAACTCAAACCTCTTGGCAAGGTGATCGAAGGTTACGGCAATAATCCTGAGGACAAAGCCGAAGGTATGCGCTACAAGAATACTATCGGTTCCTACTCACACGGACCAATTTTGAAAAATGAGAATATGGCAAGAGCTATTGCCGATAAGATAATTGCAGCTCACAAGAAACGTGTTTCAGCTTAAACTGCCGACTCTTGATAATTATTGATATTAATCAAAAGGCTTTGACTTGGAAATATCCGAGTCAAAGCCTTTTTTAATTTGTAACGCTAGTCTAAGAATTTATTTGTCTTTAAAATCGCTGTCGCTATTGCAGGAGCAATTATGATCGCGGCGATAAGTTCAGCGACGCCATTTGTCCCTACTATTGCTAGTAAAATAGCATTTAGCGCCGAAGTTTGCGCTGCATAAGCTTTGGAAAGCACGCTGGCATACATTAGTCTCATTAAGGTCAAAACTAAGACAGTGTTAGTAATTGAGCCTGCTGCCGAAGCTAATCCCATACCTAATAAGCGGTGCTTGCCGCTTCTCTTAAACCATAAATAGATCCAACCTGCTACTAATCCGACTAAAACTCTTGGTAAGATTGCGACCACTGGGTTAGTAAATACAGTCGTGTCAATGATCGAAGTGGGACTAGTCAAAGCTCTCAAAATTGTCCCGATCCCCCAAACAAGACCTACGATAGCACCGTCAGTTGGGCCTAAAACGATGGCAGCCACGATGACCGTCACGTGGATAATAGTAATATTGACGAAACCAGTTGGGATAAAGCCCAACATTGGTACCATCGATTGGACAAAAATTATTGCCATCAAGATCCCTAAAATGGCTGTCCGATATGATTTCTTCTTGCGCATGATATTCCCTCTCTATATCGTCCTAAAAAGTTACTAACATGTTATAACATATTGTCACGCCTGGCAAAAATTAATTTCCGAGACTGTCTTGAAGCTGTTTGATCGATCCATCATGCGAAAGCTTCTGATATTGAGCGTAAGCACCGATCCAGTTACCGCTATTGATGTCGTTTCTTAAATCGCTAAATTTACCATCAGAAAACAGTTCTGAAGCGGCTTTTTGTGATTTAGCCATACTTAAGTCCGGTTTGACTTTGAATCATCTCTGCCGCCTTAGATTCGCTACTGGCAGCAGTTTTGATTTTACTTGGCGATAAGCTGCGGATCTTTGATAAAGTGTCGTCTGAACTATCTGCTTTTGTTGCCGATTGGACGACTGGCTTTTCAACTTCAACTTTCTTGCCGGTTTTTTCAGCATCCTGATCCTTCTTATTCTTGATCGATTTGATCGTCTTAGCATTTTTTCTGGCGACCTTACTTGAAACAACGTCGTTATGTTTAGTCGTCTCACTCTTACTATTGTTCAATGGAGCCGCAAAAGCTGATCCTAGTAAAAAAATTGTGACTAGTCCTAATGAAGATGAAAATACTCTTTTCTTATGATTACGTTTTGAACCTTTCATATATACCATTCCTTTTAACATAATATTCAGTGGTAGTTTGAAGTCTCTGAACAAAAAGAGGCTGTGACATAAGTCTCCAAAAAAGGGTGTTGTATTAGAACCGTCAGGTTCTGATACAACACCCTTTTTGATATAATTATATGTATAAAAAAGAGCATCGGTCGCACCCGATACTCTAAGTACTTC
>NZ_RHNT01000002.1 GCF_003946325.1 Companilactobacillus furfuricola
GAAGTACTTAGAGTATCGGGTGCGACCGATGCTCTTTTTTATACATATAATTATATCAAAAAGGGTGTTGTATCAGAGCCTGACGGTTCTAATACAACACCCTTTTTTGGAGACTTATGTCACAGCCTCTTTTTATGAGATTTTATTTACGTTTTCTGGTTAGTAGTTGACTAACCTCGTTGCGCTCTCTGATTATTCTTGTAGTTCGCGAATTGCTAAGGCAAAGTCACCAACGGTTGCAGAGCCATTGTTTTTAACTAATGGCATCATGATGTATTTCTTTAGATCTGGTACGTCAACGTAATCATTAAGTAATTCTGAGAATTGTTCACGGACTTTGTCCAAGAATTGTTCGCTAACTACGCCACCACCGAAGACGATTTTGTCTGGACGGAGGATGAGGGTTACTTGAATGGCAGCTTGTGCTACATAGTAAGCCATGATATCCCATGTGTGGTCTGATAGAGGTACATCTTTACCGGGTTTATTTAAACGTGCGTCAAAGGTAGGTCCGGCAACCAATCCTTCAAGACAGTCGCCGTGGAATGGGCAGATCCCCTTGAAATCTAAATCATCAGGATGGCGTTTAACGAAGGTGTGTCCCATTTCGGGGTGTCCAATGTTTCCGATGAAGTGACCATTTTCAATAGCGCCACCACCGACACCAGTTCCGATCGTGTAATAAACTAATGAATCGATTTTTTCATTTGATAATGTGGACATAACGTATTCGCCATAAGCTGATCCATTTACGTCAGTTGTCCAAAACATTGGCACGTCTAATTCTTTCTTCAATGTTCCTACGAAATCAACGTTGGCCCAATGTTTTTTAGGCGTCTTTGTAATATATCCATATTTTGGATGATTCTTTCTTTGTTCGATTGGTCCAAATGATGCGATACCAATTGCTTCTACGTCAAATTGCTTGAAGTAGTCGATTGTTTTACGTAATGTTTCCTCAGGTGTTGTTGTGGGGAAATGTACGCTATCTTTGATGCTGTAATCTTCGTTTCCTACTGCGCATACGAATTTTGTTCCGCCGGCTTCTATACTTCCTACTAGCACTATTTTGTTGCCTCCTGATATTAGTGAAATGATATTAGAATATTATCATTGTCATGATGTTATCGTCAAATTTTCTGAAAATTGTTGGGGATGGTGGTTCATTGCCAGACCTCGGGGAAGTGATAGTGGTTAAGGTATTTTTTATAGTAAGGCTTGCTTTAGCCAAAAAAATAACCTCATCCTTTTTCTTGAATCGTACTGATTCAGGCTTTTTGATGAGGTTATTTTCATTTTTTGAAAAAGTAGAAAAGCTTTGTTTCATTTCTGTAATTTTTTAATAGATCTCGGTGTTTTTGATTTTCTTTAAGATGTTTAATGATCCATCTTTGTAGCCAAGGAATCCGTAGATTGCGATCCCTATGATTGCGCCAATTGACAATACTATCGTTGCTCCAACTTTGTAGCGAACATCTATCGCTAGTGAGAGTAAATATACTGCTGCTCCTACTAATGCTAGCATGACGGTGCTATTTACGGTTATTCTTAACAATCGTTTAGCTAAGTCCTTGTTTACGATGTTGAATTCTTTGTTGATCAATCTGAAGGCAAAGTGGCCCATTATTGCGAAAGCTAAAATCGATGATAGTAGTGGTCCGTATACACCTAGATATAAAGTCAATGGTAACTGGAGAACTACTTTGATGATGTATGACAATAGTAAGAACCACATTGATGTTTTTACGTGATGCGTTACTTGAAGGATATTTTCTAAGATCATGAAAATACAATAGAAGATCGCTTCAATGCATGACACGGCTAGGACATATCCTCCTTGCGTACTTGGTCCATAGAATAGGGTCCATAATGGTGAACCGATAGCGATCATTCCAAAAGTTGCTGGTAAGATCAAGAAAATAGTAAATTCGACAATATTTCGCATTAATTTTTGGATCTGCTTGTTTTCTGCTTTTCGACTGATCAGAGCTGAAAGGGCAGGGATGACAGAAGCTGAAACGGAGATAGCTAGTGAGACTAGGACCATGATCAACTTGTTAGCTTGAAATCCGAACATAGCATATAAATTATCGATAGTCTTAGTGCTAGCGTGGATGATCTCTTGGTAGATCCAGGAGAAGGTCGTTTGGTCGAACAATTGTAAAACAACCATAATAGTATCGACTAGTAAAAACGGAATGGCTGATTTTAGCATCGCACCAAAACTGATCTTGGCTAATTGCTCTTCATCAGTTGTTATCACTTCATCTGCAGGGTCGATCGTTTTTCTGACCCGCCGTCTCATCCAAAGCAAATAGGCATATGCCAAAGTTGCTCCAATAAAGGATGCTAGAGTCGACTGATTAACGGCTTGCATGTAATTTCCGTTTTGAACGATCATGATCATATAAGTTGCGTAAAGCATGTAAGCAACTCGAGCAATTTGTTCGATAACTTGGGAAAAAGCCGAGAGCGAGATGAACGCATATCCTTGAATATAACCTCTTAAAATACCTAGAGCAGGGATGACTAGCATCGCGATACTTAAATATTTTATCGGAGTAACGACACGCATGTCTCCAGCAGCAAATATGATAGCGACATACTTAGCGCCAAAGAACATGATGGCAGCTAAAACAATACCGATCATGGTCATATAAAGACTATATTTCTTTAGGATCTTTTCACTTTGCCGATAATGACCGAGTGAATTAGAAGCCGCAACTTCCTTGGAAATAGCAGAAGGGATCCCTGCTGTTGCAATGATCAAGAATAAATTGTAAATGTTATAAACTCGAGCGTATAAGGCATTTGCGACACCAACGGCAGCAGCACCGATCCAAATATTCCAAGGGATGATATAAACAACACCTAGAACTCTGGAGACGATCCCACTGAGTGAGATCCAAACAGAACTTTTTAACAGTGAATCTTTTTTCATAAAATTGTACCCATTCTAAATCAATATGTAGTTAATTATAATTGAAATCATCAAACTTAGTGATTCTTTTTTAAGCGTAGAAAAAGATTACGAGTAATAAACTGATGAGTGCCGGTAATCCTTGGAGTAAAATGATTTTTTTCGTAGCGGTTAAGGCACCAAAAATGGCTACGATCAGAACAAATGAAGTTAATAGGATCAAAATATATTTAAGCGTGACACCGGTGAAGAATAAAATCATTAGTAATATCAAAATACCCAGCATCGCATTGTAGATGCCTTGATTGGCTAGGGCAGTTTTAGCATTTTTGTTTTTCACAAATTCCAGTGGCATGTCAAAGGCTTCGGCTTGTTTAGTTGGAGTCCCAAAAATCTCGAAAAGTCCAATGCCGATGTGTTCTAGACCTAATAGTGCAACGATGAATAATGTAAATATTTCCATTTTTGATGCCTCCTTTTCATTTGTATCTTCATGATAAACTTGTCATTGAATTAACACAATTTGTATCCCCGACAAAAAGTTAATCTGCGGTTATCATAGCAATTTTTTCTGAAAAATCACCTTTTTGCATACTTTTTGCGTGACGCATACTATCCATTTCTTCATATGTGATGGATGAATCCTCTAAAATAGCGTGAATCAATTCTTCTAAGTCGCCTAATTCTTCAACTAAATTAGCTCTGGATTCAGCTTTTTCAACTTCCTGAGCTTCCTCAGCTAGCTTTTTCCGTAAAGCAATGCGAAACTGTGCATTCGACAAAATTTTGAATTTCGCTTTATCCCCAACGATATCCGGAATTTTATTACGTACTAATTTTTCCAAAATTAGATCCCCCCTAAATTGGTTGATACCAATATTATCATATGGGTCAGGAATCTACAAAGTTGGGTGGATGGAAAAAGAGTGCTCTCCCATGGGGGATCGCACTCTTTTTTTGAGTTTCGGATTATAAAAAATTGGCCTTTGTTTGGTGGTTTGTAAATGATTAATTGTTTGGACTGAACTTTAATAGTTTTTCGATCAACGCTTAATTATTTATGCCAAACATGGGTAGTTTAATCGCCAAACTCTTAATTATATATACCAAACGGGTTTAGATTTGTTGCCAAACGTTGCCCGTTTTATAGTGGAAACGAGCTCCGGGAGATAGCGGCCTCCGGTTTAGAAACTGTCAGCAGGCACGGCTTTGCCGCACCTTGGGTGCTGACAGTCCCTAAATCCTCAGCAGCTGACCATCTCCCTGCGCTCTCTATTTTGAAACGAGCTCCGGGAGGTAGCGGCCTCTGGTTAACACGTGTGGTCGCGGGGCGGCTTTGCCGCACCTTGTGCGACCACTCGCGTTAATCCTCAGCAGCTGACCAACCTCCCTCCGCTCTCTTTTTTAAATCGCGCTCTTTTTTAATGAACGTCAGTAGAATTGATCCATTCGTTTGTTGATACACGATACATTGATGCGCCGTTGATTGTGGCTGTTCTGTCTGTGTACCATGCTGTGTTTGGTGCTAATGAACGAGTTGATTTGTTTCCGTCTGTTGTGTATAGGGCTTTGATCGAGCCTGAGTTTGTTGTGATGGTTGCGCTTGTTCCGTTGTATGCATAAACTTGCGATGCTTTGACCCATTCATTTGTTGATACACGGTAGAATGTTTCACCATCGATGGTCTTTGTTTGATCTGTTGCCCAGTCGGAGTTTGGTGCTAATGAACGTGTTGTTTGTGTTCCGCCACTACTATAAAGTGGAACGACCCCGCCGTTAGCGTATGTTGCGACTGTTCCTGTGAATGGTGTTGCTACTGAAGAACCTTCTTTAACTACTTGAACAGTTGAAGAATGTGCTCCTTTTTGCAATGTAATTGAACTGTCGGCATCGTTAACTAATTCATAACCTGCAGGTGGTGTAACAGTTTTGCTTTGTCCATCTGCACCAGTGATAGTTGTTGTGTCAATAACGTCACCAGAGTTGGCATCTTGGAAACTGATCGTTTGTGAACTGTCAGAATTTACGACATGAACCGTACCAGTCTTTGTCCAAGTCATTGGTTCACCGTTCCAACCTAATGCTTTGTCAGTACCTGTGTATGTAACTTTGTAGTCGCCGACTTTTGAAGTATTAACATCTGAAGTATCAGCTGTTATGTCAAGTGTGTTACCAATAGTATCAGTTGCAGTGATAGCACTTGTGTCTACTTGTTGACCTTTAAGAATTGTTTGATCAGTGTTTGACCATTGGGCATCAAGAACGTTGACAGTTAGAGATGTCTCTTCGCTCTTTGTGCCATCTGAGTACTGAGGTTGAACTACTACTGTGTAGCTACCAGGGTAGGCATAGTTGAATTGACCATTATCGACAACGTCAACACCAGTTAAATTAGCTTCTGGTGTGATCTTGTATGTATTTGACGAGTTTAAATCAAAAGTCTTGTCACCCTTTTTTACATTAGTAGATGTTTGTCCACCTTGGAAAGTGATTGCTGATGAATAGGCAATTTTAACAGTTTTGCTTGTACCAATAAGTTTATTGATAGCATCGCCAAAACTTCCGAGATCGATATTCAAGTCAGGTGTGAAAGTAACTTCAGTACCGTCATCGCTGACCTTTATGTTGGCAGGTATTAGTCCTAAGAAAGTAGGATCTCCACCAATAGCAGCTTTGATATTTTCTTCTGTTGGTTCAGTACCACCAACTAGAGTTATTGTGTCTCCTAAGTTAGAAACATTTACACCTGTAGTTGTTGAGCCATCTAAAGAGTTAGTAGTACCAGAAATCAAACTTGATAGAGAACTTGTGTCACCTGAAGTTAAGCTTGATAAAATATCAGATAATCCTGCAGCTTGTGATGTTTGTGGTGAAACAGCAGTTGTAGCAGCTCCCAGAGATAAACTGGCTACAATCGCGGTAGTTAAAACAAATCTCTTTGTCTTCTTCATAATAGTAATTCCTCTTCTAAATCCAATATAACCCTCGATCCGTTATATCGATATTCACCTCTTATCATAATATTTCGACGGTTACTTAACCATGACGTTAGTATTAAATTTTAGATACAAAAGAAACATAAAAATTATAACTTAAATCTAACTTTAATTAATAAACCGAAAATAAATTAGTCTTAATTAGTTAAAAATTAGGGGGAATTACTAGGAGATTCGTTTGTTTAACTGTTGATCAAACTCAATATTTGACTGCGGAATGTATCGACCTTTTTTTCTATTTCGAAATCTTCTATATTTTCAGCATCGATCCCTTGAAATTGATTATTGAAAATTTCGACAATTTTTTTATCGTGACTATTCATGACGGCAATTTTATTGCTACAACGAATAGCCTCATTTAAATCGTGAGTGATCATTAGAATGCTAGTTTTTTCTTTAGCCCAGATATCTAATATTAATTTTTGCATCTTAAATCTTGTAAAGGCATCTAAAGCTCCAAAAGGCTCATCCATCAGCAGAAGCTCGGATTTGTTGGCTAAGACTCTGGCAATGGCTACTCTTTGTTTCATACCGCCAGAGAGTTCAAAGGTTTTTGTATTTCTTTGTTCACTTAATCCGATGATATCTAGCAGGTAACTAACACGTTTTTGGATTTTCTCTTTTGAAAATCCTCTAGCTTTCAATCCAAAACCGATGTTTTTTTCAACTGTCAGCCATGGGTACAGTGATGAGTTCTGGAAGACAACGCCTCTATTCCAGTCTGGCTCTGTAATTTTTTCTCCATCCATTAGTAGTTCTCCGTCAGCAGGAATGAAGCCAGCTACTGCTTGCAAGATAGTACTTTTCCCACAACCTGAAGGACCAACTAAGACGAAAATCTCATTATCTTGAATCTCAAAATTAGTTTTATCAATGATTTTTTCCGTTGTATTTGGATATTTGATTGACAGATTGTTTGCTTTAATCAGTGTTTCCAAAATTGATCACCACCAAATCTATAAGTGAAATTATTAAATTCATCAAATCCAGGTGCATAACTGATCGTCTGTTGACCATACATGAATTTTCCGGCAACTTGCATTTCTTTGACAAATTGTCCGATATTGCGCTTGTTTCCTAAATAATTGGTTGAATATTCTTGATCAATTGAGATCCAGTCCGTGCCTTTCATTTGTTTATCAGCATCGCTTACGCTGATCCCCGTCTGTTTGGCGGCGGCTTTGACTGCCAAATGGTAATTGGATTTTCTCAATTTATGGGCTTTGGATAATACTTTGACAAATTTCTCGACATCTTTTGGTCGATCTTTGAGAAATTGATCTCTTACTAAGGTAACGTTTCCCGTTGAATAGCCCCAGTTTCCCAAAGTTGAGCTGTCTAATAGCGTTTTTCCATCACTTTGTAATTGTGTTAAGGTCGGTTGCCAAGTGTAAGCAGCGTCGATATTGCCTCGTTTCCAAGCTGCCACGATGTTTTGGGTATCCATGTCTAAAACCGTTACCTTGTCTTCTAAATGATACTTTTTCAAAACGATCATCAAACTATAGTGTGACGTGGAGGCAAAAGGAGTGGCGATTTTCTTGCCCTTCAAATCCTGGATATTTTTGATATTAGAGCTCTTCTTAACTATTAACTGTTCGTTATTTCCACAAATTTCATTGATCCATAGCAACTTTACAGGGATGTCGGCAGTCAAGGCAACTACGCCATTAGTATCACCCATGGTAGCAAAATCTACTCCGCCTGACATTAAAGCCTTATTGGCATCAACGCCCGAATCAAACGTAATGAATTTCAATTGTTTGCCAGGGAATTCCTTTTCAAAATAATTTAAATTTCTTGCGACAGCAACATCATTAGGCGTATTAAGGATCCCAATTTTAATTTGATCGGAATTATTGTCCGTACTAGTACAAGCCGTCAAAAATAAAAATAACGACAATATCAGGAGGGTTAATTTACTTTTTTTCATTAGCTTTTACCTTTCCAAAAAATCCATTTTTGTTCAATTTTTTGGAGGATAAAATCTAATAATAATCCTAGTCCACCTAAGATCAGAATTCCTAAAAACATTACGCTACTCTTCAAGTATTTGGAAGCATCAATGACCATCCAACCAATTCCAGAGGTCGAAGCAACCATTTCTGCGGCAACTAAGGTCGAAAAAGATACTCCCATCGCCGTTCTGATCCCGGTGAAAATATTTGGTAAGGCTCCTGGAAAGACTACCCATCTGAAGACGAACCACGGATTCGCTCCCAGAGACTTGGCACTTAAAATATAATCACTGTTGATGTGTTTTACTCCTTCAACACAGGCTAAATAAATTGGAGCAAATGCCGCTAAATAAAGTAAAACTATTTTGGAAGTTTCGCCGATCCCTAACCACAAGATCAAGATCGTATAGTAAGCCAGTGGCGGGATGGGACGATAAAACTGGATCAGGGAATCAATGATCGCATTGAAGGTATCCGACGTTCCCGATGCTAACCCTAAAGGGACTGCGGTGATTATTGCCAAAAATATGGCTGAGAATAGTCTAAACAAAGTAATCCCTAAATGTTCCCAAAAGGGGATATTGTTATAGCCGTGAGTAATGATGCCAACGAAAGTTTTGAAAACTTCCTGTGGGGATGGAAATAGGATGGGGGATACCCATCCTAGATTAGTCACAGTGAACCAGACAATTAATATGAAAGCCCAAACAGAAATGGTTAGTGACTTTTTTTTCATTTCCACAACTCCTATTTTTACAAGAGATCGAACCGGTAGCCGTTGACTATAGGCTTACGATCAGTTGTTTGATCTTTAAAGTATTCGTATTCACAAATTTCCAGATATGAACCAGAAATATTATAAACGTTTTCATAGCCACGATTATTTAAAGCACGTACCATGTTATAGCTACGTTGACCTGCCAAGCAGTGGACGTATACCGGTTTATCAGTTGGGATCTCGTCGAGACGATCTCTAAATTGACTTAATGGGATATTGACGGCACCGTTGATATGACTTTCAGCATATTCGTCAGGTTCACGGGCATCGACAATTAAAGCACCATTTTCAACTAATGAACGAACTTCGTGAGCTTGTACCTCTTTGAATTCATCGTTCAGAATATTTTCTGCTACTAGACCTGCCATATTGACGGAGTTCTTTGCAGTACTGAACCAAGGAGAATAACAAACTTCAAGATGCGTTAAATCAGAAATGTTTCCATGCATCGAAATCACTGCTGCCACAATGTCCATTTGCTTATCAACATCTGACTTACCTAGAGCTTGTCCACCTAGTAATTCGCCATTTGGATAGCCAAAGATCAATTTTGTATGCAGTGGTGTAGCATCCGGCATCAAACCAACGCGACTCTTAGGGATAACTGTGACTGTTCGATAGTCGATTCCATTTTTAATGCACTCTTTTTCCGTCAAGCCGGTAGAAGTGATGTTTAAATCAAAGATATGAATAGCTTGTGAGCCAATTACACCAGTATTCTTAGTAGTTCTACCGTACATATGATCGACGGCATCTCTAGCTTGCATTTGTGCTGGGAAAGCTAAAGCAAGTCGAGTTTTCTTTCTCGTTAGCATATTACTTACTTCAATTGCATCGCCAATAGCATAAATGTTAGGGATGCTTGTTTCATAATGGTGATCAACTTTTATTCCGCCAGTTAAACCGATTTTGCAGCCGATTTTTTCAGCTAAGTGTGTCGATGGTTTAACACCGATTGCGACAATGACCATTTGTGCAGTGATTTCTTTGCCTGAGCCTAATTTGATGTTATCGCTTGAAATCTCTGCTAAGCCATCGCCTAAGACTAAATTAATACCATTATCATATAATTCCTTATGGATGATTTGGGCGAAATCTTCATCAACAGTTCCTAAGACGTGATCGGCTGCCTCAACTAGAGAAACTTTTTTACCGGCTGAAGCTAGATTTTCACAGACTTCAAGGCCGATAAACCCACCACCAATAACAGCAATGTCTGTTACGTTATTTTCGTCAATGTAAGCTTGGATCCTCTTAATATCAACAACGTTTCTGACCGAGAAAACATTCCCACGATCAATTCCTTTAATACTTTTTGGCATAATTGGATCGGCACCGGGTGACAATATCAATTCATCATATTCAACTTCTTTAATATCGCCTGAATTAGTGTCTTTAACGTCGACTACTTTTTTATCGGGATCGACGTTGATAACTTCAGAATTGACTTGAGCATCGATATCGTATTGGTTCTTGAACTGTTCTGGTGTCATCAATACGATATCGTCAGCATTGGGGATCATACCACTCAAGTGGTATGGCAAAGCACAGTTTGAAAATGAGACGTTAGGGCCTTTTTCAAACATAGTAATGTCTGCAAATTCATCCAATCTACGAGCTCTAGCAGCTGCAGAAGCTCCTCCGGCAACTCCACCTACGACAACAATTTTTTTATTTTCCATCATATAACCCTCACTTAATTTTTTTAATTTGAAATAACATATTTTGGTAAGATTGAAACTTTTCCTGAGAATGCCTTGATCCCGAACATTCCTCCTAATATTAAGAAGAACATGAATATATATCCGTGGATCGAGAAGTTACAAATAGCGGAATAAAGTGCACCGATATTACATCCGCGAGCACATCTACTACCTAATCCCATCAAGGCGCCACCAAATCCATAAATCAGCATATCCATTTTAGAGAAATTGAAGTTCATCTTGAAACGTCCAGCCATTAAGAAAGCAATGAAGGCTCCAAGGACTAATCCAATATTTCGGATCGTCCCACCGTCAGCTAAAAGGCTTCCTTGCATAGCTTTAGCCGTTTCATCAAAAGCTGGTGATGTAAATTCAATCCCAAATAATTGGAAAAATTTTTGATCTAATGTAACAAAAGCAGTAGTGACTCCCCAAGCTTTTCCAGTAGTTATTAAAACAAATATTGCACCGATGGCAATGCCGACGATACCCGTCATGAAACTCCATCTTTCAACAAAGAATTTATGGTAAGTACTCCATGAAAAAGGTTTGATCGGTTCTTTAGTTTCTGGCAAAGGCTTTTCAAAGTCTAAATAATCAGATTTTGGAAATGAATACATTCCAATTTGCTTCTTATGATTTTCATATTGCTTTGTAATGTAATATAAGCCTAATAATATCAGTAATGTAAGAGCAATCGCTCCACCGTAGCCGACATAATCTGGCAACCAGCCTTTAATGCCGATTTTTCCGATGGCAGATTGATCTAAGTCGTAACCGAGTTTTTGACCAGGTATTGCAAAGAGAACAAAGAATGGTAATGCTATCCATGAATGACCTTCTCCTTCACCAAAGTCGGTCAGGGTACCGCTGGCGCAACCACCAGCAAGCATCATACCGATACCAAACAAGAAACCACCAACGGCAGTTGAAACATTTCCGATCCTAACGTTTTGAGTTCCTGGGATTATTGATTGGGTCTCACTGGTGACTAGCCATGCTGGTAATGCGCCCTTACTAGCAGCAAACCATTGAATTCCCACGTTAATGATTGCTGTTATAGCAAACATTACTAATAATGCGTTTGTCAGACTAGCTTCTCCTCGATAAAAAATCCGTTTGATCCCGCCAGCAAAACCAACTCTAGATCTAGTTAGTGAATAGCCGATCATCAATCAGGCAAATAGAGCTAACGGAAGTTTGTTTTCCTGTGTATTTAAATATAAAGCCCAAATTACAGATAGAATGAATAGGGCAATTCCAATAATTGGTTGTACTGGGTTTAACCCCGCCTGTTTCATGTTTTCTTTGAACATGAGTAAACCTCCCCGCTAAAGTTATTTCATGTATTGCTGTATCCGTTTACAAGGAATATTTAAGCATAAATTTTTTTAATTGTAAGCATTTAGAAGGATGAATAATCGTATTTTCAATTGTGAAATATTTATTTTAGTACGATTGCTACCAAATAGATTTGCATATTATCAAGCTTTATAGTTTGAACTTTTATTCACAACCACAATGTGATATTTTATTTATAAATAGATGCATAAATAAAATTTATAAAGGTGATTTACTCATGTTTAGAAGCATTATCACATTTCAAAAAGTATATGAATATAGAAGTATTACCAAGGCTGCAAAGGAGTTATATGTAACGCAGCCAAGCGTTTCTATCCAAATTAAACAATTAGAAAAAGAACTGGGAGTAACTTTTTTTAAGCGAAATGGGAATAAGGGGTTGATCCCGACGGAAAACGCTAATAGATTTTATCGGGACTCGCAATTGTTGTTAAATGGTTGGGAATCTTCACTCAACCATCTTGTCAAAAAGCGCTCTAATAATCGTGTCCGTTGTACGATTGGAGTTTCTCCTATGAACGCCATTTATATAATTCCCCATTTGATCGATAGTTTAGAAAATAGAAATATGCTGTTTGATTTTGAAATTGTTATCCAAGATTCCGAGTCGATCCTTGATTCCATTACAAAGCATGAATTGGATTTTGGCTTGGTTGAGAGACCATTTACATCAAGCGATGTCGAACAACTATCGTTCGCAAATGATGCCTTGGTTCATGCTGGGGATGTAAACAATCCACTTTGGATACTGGGCCGTCCAGGATCCATTCAGCTCGAACATACTGAAAAATATTTTACAGAAAATAATATAAAGCCTAAGAAAGTATTGAAAGTAAATGACAGTAATTTGATCAGTCGTTTAGTTACGCTAGGGATCGGGCAGTCGATTGTATGTAAGAAGTCAATAGAGAATACGATCGTACCTTTTCAACAGTTGTCTCAGGATTATTCAATAAAATATTACTTAATCAATGCTAAGATTCCTAATTCAAAAGAAATTCAAAACTTGATCCATTTGGTGAGAACTTTATTGCCACAACTTCATTTTTAATAGTCAACTAAATTAATGCTCATCGAAAATCCAGACCAAAAAAATAAAATAAAATCACGAGATTTTTGTGACGTCACCGCAAAAGATTGCAAAAAATAAGAATAAATTGTTTCACAAATGATTGTGTTCACATTTGATGAGCGAACGTTTACAATCGTTGGTACAATTGATATTTTTCGAAAACTGATTTTTGATAAACGGTTTCAATGATCAATGATTGTGGTACAATTAATTTGTTAAATAAAAAAAGGGGGATTTATTTTTATGGCTTACGATGTAGTAATTAAAAGTACAGAAATGGGTACGGGGGATGAAGCATTAACACAAAATTTGATGAATGCTTACATCCATTCTTTGACAGAAACCGACAAGAAGCCAAAGAACATTATCTTTTATGCCGAAGGTGTTAAATTAACAGCTAAAGGTTCAGAAGCACTTGATGACTTGAAAGAATTAGACAAAGCGGGTGTCAATATTCTCTCATGTGGAATCTGTGTTGATTACTTTGAATTAACCGATAAACTAGCTGTTGGTGGAAATACAACTATGGGTGAAGTTGTTGATATCATGGCATCTAGTGATAATGTTGTTTATCCATAAAATGATTTTTTAATTTGGAGCAATATCCACAACGACACCATAAAGTCTGACTTTATGGTGTTTTGTTGGTATTTGGGATGTTTAAAGTGTTTGGATTACTTGATATTTGATTTTGGAAGATTTTCGATTTTTTTGTAGAAGCTCGATTTGCTAAGTGGTGGTTATTGTTTAGCTGATCGCTTCTATGTTTATAGTGGAAACGCGCTCCGGGAGGTAGCGGCCTCCGGTTAACACGTGTGGTCGCGGCACGGCTTCGCCGTATAAATTGGATAGTCTTTTTTATATTTATCCTCAAGGATGCTGAAACGAGCTCCAGGCGACAGCGGCTTCCGGTTTAGAAACTGTCAGCAGGCACGGCTTCGCCGCACCTTTTGTGCTGACAGTCCCTAAATCCTCGGCAGCTGAACGTCGCCTTACGCTCTCTGTGTTTTAATCCTCAGCAGCTGACCACCTCCCTCCGCGATCTTTGTAAAAATAGGAGGTTTTTTCATGGAACTTAAACCGTTTTCGACTTCGTTGATGGGTAGTATGCCTAGAAGTTCTGAATTGCTTGATGCTAAGAGTCGTGGTGATCAGGACGAATTCGACGAAGTCTTATTGAGAGATACTAAAGATGTGCTTAAACGCCAAGAAGATTCGGGCATCGATGTTGTTGTTAGTGGGGAATTATCTCGGGACAACTACATGTCTTTCGTTGCTGATAAGGTTAAGGGCGTTAAGTTAATGTCACTGAAAGAAATTGCTCAAAAAGCCGACAATGAAGAAAAATTTAAGGAAAGTGTTAAGCAAATGGATGCTGACGATGGTTACATCAACAATCCTATTGCGGTCGATCGGATCGATACGAACAGTGTGCTTGATTATGAAGAGATCAAGCGCATGAAGACCTTGACAGATCATCCGATCAAGGCGACTATTCCTAGTCCTTATTTGTTAACTAGATCAATGTGGCTCAAAGAAGTTACCGGTGAGATCTATGAAGATAGAAACGAATTAGGACAAGATGTCGTTAAATTACTTTCTAACGAAATTCAACGTTTGATCGATCTTGGTGTTGATGTGATCCAGATCGATGATCCTATTTTGTCAGATGTTGTTTTCAATAATAAGAATTCAAAAAATTCGTTTTACTGAGGTGCTTTATCCGAGAAGGTCAAGATTGACCGAGAATTGAATTTTGCACACAAACTACTAGAACCGCTTTTTGAACAGATCAAGGCTAGTGATTCGATTGGTTCGATCCATGTATGTCGTGGTAACTGGACTAAGAAAGAAGAAACTTTGCTTTCAGGTTCGTACGATAAATTAGGTAAATTCTTCGATGGTATCGACGTCGAAATGCTAACATTGGAATTCTCAACTCCAAGAGCTGGAGAAATCTCCTCGTTGTTTGAAAATAACGATTTGGCTGATAAGATCACCTTAGGTTTAGGTGTCGTAAACCCAAGAAGTGATGAAGTTGAAAATCCAGATACGATCGTTAAATCTGCCGAAGAAGCTTTGAAGTTCTTGCCACCCGAAAGAGTATGGTTAAATCCTGACTGTGGATTTGCCACATTCTCAAGTCGTTCGCTTAATACTTATGATGTCATTGGCAAGAAGATGGATGCGATGGTTGAAGCTTCTCAAAGATTAAGAAGTAAATATTGCTAATAAAAAATGCGCTGGAGAAAAATATTCTCTAACGCATTTTTTAAATGAGTTGCAGAAGAAAGCCGCTGCTTTTCAGCAGCAGGCCATCTCCTTCCCCTCTCTATTTTTATTTAGCAAATTTCAAACCGACGACTGCGAATATTATTAAAAAGATAAAAAATCCGCGCACCCAGCTTCTGGGTTCGTCAAAAAGCCACATATTCATAATTGCTCCACCGGCGGCACCAATGCCAGTCCAGATGGAATAGCCGATTGACATCGGTATAGTTTGCAAAGCTAGTGAAAGAAATCCCAAGCTAAAGGCAAACGATAGGATCATAGCAATGATAGCCATTTTATTCTTTTTATCGGTGTAGAAACCTAAAAAGGTCACACCACCCATTTCGCCGATCCCGGCTAAGATCAAAAACATCCAATCCATTAGTGTGCCCTCTTTTCTTCATAGTCTGTGACCACCTTTAAACCGACTACGCCAATGGTTAGTAAGACGATAAAGATCAATTTGGTCCAGCTAAAAGCTTCATGAAAAAGTAACACGCCGGCAAGGACCACGAATAATGATCCTAAACCGACATAGACGGCATAAGTCGTTCCGGCAGGGATATTTTTGCTGGCATCGATCATTAAGTAAAAACTTAAAATGATGATCGCCACGACGATTAAAATACCTACGATCGAGTGAACGTGTTTCATCGCTGAAACCCAAACCACTTCTAAAAGAGCTCCCAATAAAATTTCAAGCCAACTTCTTCTCATACAATCACCTCGAAATATAGTCGAAGACAAGACTCCATTAGATTCTGACATAACTTGAAAAGCCAGGTGACCCTGGACGGACCACCTGACTTCTTGGCGCTATGCTGAGAATTTGAGTTCTGTCACATGTTTCAAAGGCGGATAATCGCCTCAAACGTTGCTATAGTCTATTAAATATTTTACTTTATTTTTTTCAACTCGGCAATCTAAGCGAATCGACCTAAAAAACAATATTTTCTTACTAAAAAATAAATTGTGAAGGGTAGCGCTTTCTTTAAGGATATTAATTGACTACCTTCGGGAAATCAGCTAACATAACTATAAATTTTATACTCGAAACGAGTATTTTATAGAAAGAACACGGATGTATTTTCAGAAATCTGAAGGTATATTCGTAATTATAATAAAAATTCAAGGAGGATTTCTTTTCATGTCGGCATGGGATACAAAATTTGATAAAAAAGGCTTTACGTTTGATGATGTTTTATTGGTACCTGCAGCAAGTAGCGTACTTCCTAATGATGTTGACCTTTCGGTCCAATTAGCAAAGAACATTAAATTAAATACACCTATTTTGAGTGCAAGTATGGATACAGTTACTGAAGCACCAATGGCAATTGCCATGGCACGTCAAGGTGGGCTAGGCGTTATCCACAAGAACATGAGTATTGAACAACAAGCAGACGAAGTATTGAAAGTTAAACGTTCAGAAAATGGCGTTATCATCGATCCGATCTACTTAACAGTTGACGCTCCAGTAAGTGCTGCTGAAGATTTGATGCATACTTATCGTATTAGCGGTGTTCCGATCGTTTCTAATACTGATGAGCTTAAGCTTGTTGGTATTATTACTAACCGTGATCTTCGTTTTATCACTGATTACTCAGTTAAGATCGATACAGTGATGACTCGCGAAAACTTGATCACAGCTCCAGTTGGAACTTCACTTGACGAAGCTGAAAAGATTCTCCAAGAACACAAGATCGAAAAGCTCCCATTAGTTGATGGCCAAGGTCGTCTTGGGGGCTTAGTAACAATCAAAGATATTGAAAAGGTCCAAGAATTCCCTAATGCTGCCAAAGACCAGTATGGTCGCTTGTTAGTAGCCGCTGCAGTTGGTGTTACTAGCGATACTTTTGAAAGAGCCTCAGCCTTACTTGATGCTGGTGCAGATGCGATCGTAATCGATACAGCTCATGGTCACTCAGCCGGAGTACTTCGTAAAATCTCCCAGATCCGTGACGAATTCCCAGACGCAACGTTGATTGCCGGAAACGTTGCTACATCTGAAGGAACCAAAGCACTTTACGATGCTGGCGTTGATGTAGTTAAAGTAGGTATCGGACCAGGATCAATTTGTACAACTAGAATCGTTGCTGGTGTTGGTGTTCCACAATTGACTGCTGTTTATGATGCAGCTTGCGTGGCTCATGAATACAATAAGACGATCATTGCCGATGGTGGTATCAAATACTCAGGTGACATCGTAAAAGCTCTTGCAGGCGGTGGAAATGCCGTTATGCTAGGTTCAATGCTAGCTGGTACTGACGAAGCACCTGGTGACTTTGAAATTTATCAAGGACGTCGTTTCAAGACATACCGTGGAATGGGTAGTCTAGCAGCTATGTCTCATGGTTCATCAGACCGTTACTTCCAAAGTGGCGTAAACGAAGCTAACAAATTAGTTCCCGAAGGTATTGAAGGACGTGTCGCTGCCAAAGGCTCAGTTGGCGACGTGATTTACCAACTATTAGGCGGACTTCGTTCAGGAATGGGATACGTTGGAGCAGCTGATTTAAAACAATTACAAGATGCCCAATTCATCCAAATCTCAAATGCCGGATTAAGAGAATCTCATCCACATGATGTAACAATTACTAAAGAAGCACCAAACTACTCGACAAAATAATATTAATGAACACAGTAAAAAAGTTCAGGCGAATATCCTGAACTTTTTTACTGTCTAAAATTATATTTGAATGCGATTCTAGCACATAATAAATAACCACAAATTTGCTAATTGTCAGAAATAATCGACATATCATCATATCAATGGATGTGACTTTTTAGAAAATGATGCTGTTATAATTGATTCAATAATGTAAAGCTTAGGAAAATATACAAAAAGAAGGCGATTAAATGGCTAAATCAGAATTTGATATCTCAAAATTAACTCCCAAAGCACAAGCAAAACTAGAAGAAATCCGTAAAAAACAAAACTTCAAGACACTAGCAGAGGCAGCAAATTATATGCGGGACTTCACAAATCGGAAGTAAGCCCAATCGATAATATATAAAACTATTAAGCCAATCAAGATTAACCAACCATTGATATTTTTTGACATGACTTGGAAACCTACCAAGATGAAATAAAGAACTCCTAAAACTGCGAGTTCATATAGATATAACATGTTGAGCTTTTTCATTGTTAACTCCTTGATCAAGATTAGTTCATTATACTCGAAAAAAATGATGTTTGAATAGTTGAAAAAGACTCAGTAACAAGCTGATTTCGTACTTGCTTGTTGCTGAGTCTTATTTTGAATGCAATATCTTTGAAAGTTGTTAAATTTCGATATTTGCTGTCGAACTTTGCCGTGTTTTAGTGGAAATGTTCCAAGAAGTACATGGCAGTTATTGAACCGGTTGGTTGCTCCAAATTCCAAATCCTGCGGTAACAGGAATATTTTGTCCGGTGATTGATTTAGCCCCGTCGGATGCAAGGAAGTACATAGTTTGAGCAATGTCTTCGGGTTCGACCAATTTGTGCATGGGACTGGTTTCTTTGAATTGATCGATTACTTCCTGAGGATTTTGTTGGAACATCGGCGTATTGGTTGGTCCAGGATTGATGTTATTGGCTCGGATATTGTATTTGCCATAGTCCAAGGCCATTGATCTAACCAGATTTACGACCGCACCTTTAGCAGCGTTATAAGCAGCCATGTTATAATCACCCAGTAATCCCGAGACTGAAGCGGTATTTAAAATAACGCCCGATTTTTGTTTGATCATATCGGGGACGAAATTCTTTGACATTAAATAAATCGATTTGACATCGATAGCCATGATCCGGTCCCAATCGCTGGTCTTGACTTCATGAATGGCTCCACCAGTAAAGACTCCAGCGTTATTGATGATGACGTCTGCATGCTCGAAACTGGCCTTGGTTTGCTGATATAGACTTTCAACAGATTTTTCGTCAGAAACGTCTGTTTGAAAAAATTTAACTTGCTCGGCAGAATATTGTTGCGCTAAATTTTCAGCTTTTGCTCGTCCTAAGTCTAGATTGTAGTCGGCCATGACGACATTCCAATTGTTTTTTAAGAAAAGTTCCGTTGCAGCAAGCCCCATTCCCGAGACTGCTCCAGTGATAACTACTGTTTTCATAATATATCTCCTTCTAGTTGAACTAGGTATGAGAGAAGAGAGAGGTATTTTTTTAATGTATTAATTTTTTCTGGAAATGCGCTCCAGGTGACATCTTTCTCCGTGCTCTCTGAAGTTAGAAGAATTCGTTGGTGATTTGTTGGCTGCTTCTCATCAATATTTTAGAGATCCTGACTAATCCCGTTCGCGGTAAACTTTCAAATGAACCTGAAAGTCCTAATGAAGCTACGACTTGATGATTGCGATAGATCGGTACAGCCAGACAACGAACTCCCAGGCTGCTTTCTTCATCATCTAGGGCATAGCCTTTTTCTTCGATCACGTTTAAATTTTTTTGAAAAATCGTGTGATCGCTCAAAGTATATTTGGTCCCAATGTCGTAATGAAGATTTTCCAAAATAATTTCCTGCTTATCTTTTGGCAAGAAAGCTACAATTGCTTTCCCGAGCGCACTTAAATGAACCGGCGTGATATTGCCGAGCACACTAAACTCGCTGAAGTCATTTTTGACAGGGAAAACCTGCGTGATAACTACATTTGTGCTTGATAAAATGCCAACGTAAGCTGTGGTATTGAATTGCTTTAAGATATCTCGAGATACGGAGATCGATACAGGATCAATACTGATCGGTTTTTTCAAAAAACTATTTGTGTGATCCAATGAATACAGGTGGTCGATTTTCTTGACCTGCTTTTCTTCTACTAAAGTTTCTAATAGCCGAAAAGTCGTTGATTTGTTGAGTCCTAAATTTTTCGAAATGGTAGTAAGCGATTGACCGCTGTGCTGAGCCAAGAGTTTCAAAATTTTTAAACCGTTACGGAGTGTAGATGATGAGGTAGCCATATTCTTCCTTCACTTTGTAAGATAATATTGTTTACAATAATCGCCAAAACTATGTTAAAAATTTCATATAGTGAAACAGTAGTAGGTGTATTATTTATATATGTATAATTATATACAATTATGATGTTGTAAAATAATGAATTATCGCATATTATCGGATAGTAAATGCCTTTTAGGGTAATTTTTGGAGGGAATCACATGAAGAAAATCAAATTAGCTGGAATAACTGCCGTTGCCTTGTTGGCAGTAGCTCCAGTAGCAACGCTTGCTACGACTACTGATACTGCTCAAGCTGGTTTATTCAGCAGTACTTTTACTGACCCAAACGCTACTACTAATGCCAATGCTGCCGTTGTTTCAACTATCAATAAATTGACTGATCAAACTTACGACGAAAACAATCCAATGCCAACTACGTCTAATTTTCAAGGACTTGCTGGTTTGACGGAAAGTCATTTGGGAATCTCCCCAGTGCAATTTTCAAGCCAAATCGTTAACGTCAACAGCAGTATGGACGACGACGCTACGACTGCTTTGGCTAATAGCGCTGGTCAAAAATTGAAGATTTATATTTCTGGAAGCAATGTCAAAACTAATATGCAAGATGCCTATAAGAAAGGTAATGGTCGTTCATTTACATTCACGATCACTGTGAAAAATGGTGAAAACACTTTAACTACGAAGACTTTGACCTATACTAACAACACTAAGACTAATGCTGATGAAGGCACCACAGTTAAACCAACTTCTGCTTTAACTGAGATCACTGGCTTGAATGGCTACAACGTGATCAGTTTGAAGGGCGCTAGTTCACAGATCTATCCTTTGATCAGTGTTTTAGGCAAGAAATCTAATCGTGGTTTAGCTGGTTCGACTGATTGGTATACTGATAAATCTGGTAAAGATTCTAATGGTGATACCTACTATCGTGTTTCTACAGATGAGTGGGTAAAAGCTGGTAGTGATACTGCTTTACATACCCAAGCATCTATTTAATTATTTGTAGAGATTAATAATTTTTGGATTATTCTGTAATTTATATTATGGAATAATCTTTTTTTTATTTTCTGATTGACATGGAAGGAAATTCATAATACACTGCAATTAAAAATAGGTGAGTAAATAGTTACTCACCAAGAGGGGGCTTCTATGACTACTTCAGTTGTTTCGATGAATAATGTGATTAAGAAGTTTGGGGATCAAGTAGTATTGAATGGTTTTGATTTTGAAATCAAGCCTGGTGTTATAGTTGGTTTGATTGGACCCTCAGGTTCTGGTAAATCTACGGTTATCCATGTCTTGCTAGGTATGGAGAAGGCTCAAAGCGGAGAAGCTTTTGTCTTTGGAAATTCTATGCCGAATCGTCGTCTTTTGGGAAGAATTGGTTATATGGCACAGACAGATGCTTTGTATGAACGATTGACAGGACGAGAGAATTTACAATTTTTTGCTGAAATGAAAGGTATCGAGCCCAGCTTGATCAAAAAACAAATTGATCATGTTAGTCAAGTGGTAGATTTAGCTTCTGATTTGGACAAACGGACTAGTGGTTATTCTGGAGGGATGAAACGGCGCTTATCTTTAGCTATCTCGTTGTTAGGTGATGGTGATCTTCTGATCTTAGATGAACCAACAGTTGGTGTGGATCCTGCTTTACGAAGGAGTATTTGGAAAGAGTTGCACCGGCTCCGTGACAATGGAAAGACCATTTTAGTAACGACCCATGTTATGGATGAAGCCGAATTAGTTGATGATGTTGCTATGTTGATTGCTGGTAAATTACAAGAATATGGTCAACCAGCTCGATTGAAGGAAAAGTATCATGAAGACACGATTGAAAATATCTTTTTAAAGGTGGAAAGCCAAAATGAGACGAACGTTAGCCATATCTAAACGAGTGACACTAGAATTGATACGTGATAAACGCACTTTGATGTTAATGTTTTTGGCACCAATTTTGATTTTGATTTTGATGAAATTGGTTTTTTCAGCCAATACCACGGTGGATGTCAAAATTGCGACGGTCAACGTGTCCGACAGTCTGGTTCAACAGATCGATAAGATGAAGGGTATCAAGACCGTAGATTATGGGTCAAAAGAATCAGCACGTTCAAGTTTAAATAAAGAAAATGTAGATGGGATCATACAAACAAAAGGCAATGATTTTTACGTGACTTATGCTAATACAGACCCCAGTAAGACGGCAGCGACAAAGGCTGCTTTGAATTCTTCGATCCTGGTCAACAATTTGTCAGATCTGAAAAAAGCCTTGACTAAGATCCAAAAACAAATGCCGAATAATTTGGGCATAAATTATTCTTCTAACGCTAAGCCAAAAATTCATAACGATTATATTTATGGCAATAGTAAAACTAATTTTTTTGATAAAATGTTACCTATCTTGATGGGATTCTTCGTCTTTTTCTTTGTTTTCTTGATTTCGGGTATGGCATTATTAAATGAAAGAACTTCAGGAACGTTAGGACGCTTATTAGCCACGCCAGTTAGACGAGGTGAGATCGTCTTTGGTTACATGTTGAGCTATGGATTTGTAGCAATTTTTCAAACGCTGTTGATCGTTTTATTTACAGTCTATGGCTTGGGTGTTGAAGTTGTCGGGAATATTTTTAATATCGTAATCGTTAATGTCGTACTAGCCTTTGTAGCTTTAGCATTTGGTATTTTAATGTCGACATTTGCCAAAACGGAATTTCAAATGATGCAATTTATTCCCCTGATCGTGATCCCACAAATATTTTTCTCCGGAATAATACCGTTGGATACGATGGCACACTGGGTGCAAGTGATCGCCTATGTTTTGCCTTTGAAATATTCAGGCGAGGCTACTACTGGAATCGTTATGAATGGTCAGAGTTTGCTAACGGTGATAAATCCCATTTTGATATTGCTGCTATTTTTGGTTGTTTTAACAGGCCTCAACATTTGGGGACTGAAAAGGTATCGTAAAGTGTAAAAAGGAGCTGGTCAAGTGTCAGACAACGCAATTAATAAGGATTTTATGGACTGGATGGATTCAAACGAAATGCCTAAAGGAAAACGTCAAGTTATTTTGGCAGCGATGAAATTATTTGCAAACCAAGGGTTCGACGGCACTTCAACTCAGCAGATCGCACAAGAATCAGGCATGAGCCAGGCAACAATTTTTAAATATTTTAAGACAAAAGAAGACCTGCTTCGCTGGATAGTGTCACCGATAATTCAGAATGTCTTTCCAATTTATATTGATGAATTTAAGAGACGGCTTGGTCAGGAACATAGTAATCTTAGGGAATTGATTCATTTTATTGTTCGTGATCGGTATCGCTTTTTGATTGAGAATAATGAAGTGGCTTGGATCGTGATCTCAAGTTTTTTGACTAAGGTGGAGATTCAGGATAAGGTGAAATCTTTGTTTTCAGAACGGGCACCAGAGGTTGTTGGACTTTTTCGCGAGATGCTTGACCGTACCGGTGAAGTTCGGGATGATATTGATACTTTGGCTGTTGTTCGAATGATGGTTTCTCAGATCGTGATTTATTTTTTGCAGACGGATAAGCTGTTTCCTGGTCGGTCTGAGGAATTGGTTGATGCGGATCTTAAGGAGATTGAGGATTTGGTTTACCGGGCTGTTTGTCGGGGATAGGTGTAAGAGAGCTATGGTAGACAGAAGCGTTTTATTTTTTTGAAGTTCTGTTAGTTTGTTTGGTAGTCGGGGTGTTGAAGTAGTATTTTGGTTGCTACGTTCAATGCCGGGCCCTTCCGTCTAGATTCGGACCCCCTTTTTTTAGTGGGGAAATAGGTTCTTCCTAGTTTTATGTGGGGGACTAAAGCTCCGCTTATTTTGTTTCCTGACGTACCTTTCTGTTGCAATCTTTTGTTTGATAAGATTAGATATTATTTTTGCTCCGTTGCCTTCGCTTCTGGGCTTGCTTGCTCGATTCTCTCGCAATCTCGTCTGTTAATTTGTGATTGTATTTAAAAAAGCTCATCCTTCCATTTTTTGGGGGATGAGCTTTTTATTTTGATTGTTTTGTTGGTGTTGGGAGTTCTATTTTTATAGTGGAAATGAGCTCTAGGCGACAGCGGTCTCCGGTTTAGAAACTGTCGGCAGGCACTAGTTGTTAAGAATTAAGATAGCGCTATCCCTTTTTTAAAGCTAAACTTGCAGCGGTTTGAATAGTGCTTTTCTTTTTTATCCGGAAGGATTTGAAAACGAGCTCCGCGAGGTAGCGGCCTCCGGTTAACACAGGTAGTCGCGGCACTGCTTCGCAGCACCTTGTGCGACTACCTGCGTTAATCCTCAGCAGCTGACCAACCTCGCTGCGCTCTCTGTGTTTAAATCCTCAGCAGCTGACCGTCGCCTTCTACTCTCTATTTTTTGTACAAGTTACTATGTCTATAACCATAGCCAAAGTAGATCACCAATCCAATGGCTGTCCAAATGGCGAACATTTCCCAGGTGAAGGCTTGTAATTGTACTAATAAGTAGACACAAGCTAGGAAGGCTACGATCGGGAAGAATGGATATAGTGGTACTTTGAAGGCTGGTTCTAGATCTTTGGTATTTTTGTTTTTCTTTAGGAATAAGACTCCTAAAGATGTTGCTGAGAATGCTAGTAGGGTTCCGATGTTTACTAGTTCGGTGATTTTGTCTAGAGGTAGTACAGCTGCTACTGTTGCTGCTACTAGTCCGAATAGGATGGTTGATCCTGTTGGGATTCCGGATTTGTTTAAGTTGTTTAGGTTTTTTGGTAGTAAGCCGTCTCTACTGATTGAGTAGATCAGTCTGGTTCCTCCGTAGACGATTACGATCAGTACGGTGGTCATTCCCATTACGGCACCTAAGGAGATGATGCCAGCTGCCCAGTCTTGGTGCAGTACTCTTAGTGCGAAGGCTACTGGGTCGGATACGTTTAGTCGTGTGTATTTTACTGCTCCTACTAATGCGAAGGAGACTAGCCCATATAGTACTGATACTATTAGTAGTGAAGCGATTATCCCGATTGGCATGTTGCGTTTGGGATTTTTTACTTCTTCACTGGCTGTTGATACTACGTCGAATCCTAAGAAGGCGAAGAAGGCTATTGAGGCTCCTTTGCCGATTCCGCTCCAACCGTATGGTAGTAGTGGATCAAAGTTTTTTGGTTGGAAGAAGAAGAGTGCTACTGCTACGAATAATAGGATTACGAAGATTTTTACGTAAACCATGATCGTGCTTACTCTGACTGATTGTTTTAATCCTTGTAAAGTTAAGACTACTACTAGAAAAACTACGATGAAGGCGATTAGGTCGAATTTTCCGGCTGGATTTCCGGCGGTTCCGGTGGCTGATTGTAAGGCTTTTGGTAAGTGGATGCCAAATCCTGTCAGTAAGTTCCGGAAGTAGGCCGACCAACTTACGGCTACTGATGACGTGGCGAATAAGTATTCAGCTACTAATGACCAGCCGATGATCCAGGCGATGAATTCTCCATAGATCGTATAGGCATAAGTATAGGCACTACCTGCCAAAGGGATCGTTGATGAAAATTCTGAATAGCAAAAAGCTGCACCGATACAAACTATTGCGGCTAGTAAATATGTAAAAATTACTCCTGGTCCGGAATAATTTGCGGCAATGATCCCTGGTGTGATGAAAATCCCGGCACCAACGATAACTCCGACGCCCATGATGATCAAATCTTTGGCGTTTAGCGAGCGGGTCAGTTTTTTATTAGACTGAAGGGCCGATACGACGTCCTTTTTTTCGAATAAATGCATAATGTGCCTCCTATAAGACAGTGATCCTAATCCTCTGTAGCTAATAAACTCTTGCGATGTCCGTACATGAAGTAAACTACTAATCCGATAGCAGTCCAGACACCGAAGATTTCCCAAGTAAACAATTGTAAGTTAGCTAGTAAATATGCACAAGCTAAAAATGAAACGATTGGAAAAATTGGAAATAGTGGTACTTGAAAGGCGTGATCGAGGTCGCGAGTGTTTTTCCCTTTTCGCAAGACGATGACCCCGATCGATGTGATAGCAAAAGCGTTTAACGTTCCGACGTTAACTAATTCAGCGATTTTATCGATCGGTAAAATTGCTGAGGCAAAGGCGGAAACGAGACCGAATAATACGGTACTAGTCATTGGAACGTGTTTCTTATTGATCTTGTGGAGATTTTTAGGTAGAAGCCCGTCACGACTGATCGAGTAGATCAAGCGAGTTCCTCCGTAAATTACCACGATCATCACAGTTGTCATACCCATAATTGCACCGAGCGAAATGATTCCGGCGGCCCAATTTTGATTAAGATATTTTAACGCGAATGCTACTGGGTCGGCAACGTTCAATTTAGTATATTTGACAGCACCTACTAATGCAAAACTTACTAATGCGTAAAGGGCTGAACAAATCAATAATGAAGAAATAATCCCGATCGGCATCGTCTTTTTCGGATTTTTAACTTCCTCACTGGCAGTCGAAATGATATCGAAACCGACGAAAGCGAAGAAGGCGACCGAAGCACCTTTACCAATACCACTTACCCCGTAAGGCAAAAATGGCTTGAAGTTGGCAGGTTTGATGTAGAACAAGGCGATGGCTACGAATAAGAAGATCACGATCAACTTGACCACGACCATGATAGTATTCAAACGGACCGATTCGTTCAAACCTTGTAGTAGTAAAAAGGTGATCAGTAAAACAACGACGAAGGCGATCAGATCAAAACGACCGCCTGGATTTCCCGGCGTTCCCGGAGCTGATTGCAAGAAGACGGGAAGTTTGATCCCAAATCCCTCCAATAAACTACGGAAATAAGCTGACCAGCTGACGGCTACGGTCGCACCGGTGAACATGTATTCTGATAACAAAGCCCAACCGACGAACCAAGCGATGATCTCTCCAAAAGTCGAATAGGCGTAAGTATAAGCACTACCGGCTAATGGGATCGAAGATGAAAACTCCGAATAACAAAAGGCGGCACCAGCACAAACTAGTGCGGCCAAAATATATGTAAAAATTACTCCTGGGCCGGCGTAATTGGCGGCGATGATACCTGGTGTGATGAAAATACCAGCACCAACAATGACTCCGATTCCCATAATGATGAGGCCCATTGGGCCGATGGTACGTTGTAAAGTTGGCTTCTCTAATAAAGCCGCTTTTACATCTTTCCTTCTAAACAGGGATTTAATCAAGCAATCCCCCTCCATTCTGTAACTAGGAACTTAATAATTCTCCAGTGATTTTTTTATAAATACTCCAAGCAAATCACGGTCTGCCCTCTGCCTCATCTTGGAATTCTTTAAGGTTAAATTATATCACATGTTAATGAGTAAATTATTAAAAAAGATGAATCATTTAAAGATTGGATCTTATATTATCAACGGTCTAGACAAAATCAAACATTAAAGAAAGCGCTTTAAAAACTTAAATATAGATTTATTTTGCCACAATTGACAATGCTTGATTTTGGAAAATGAACAGATTGATTAATCTGATGGTGATATTTTATAGTTAAATAAATAATTGATAATAAAATTGAAAGGAAAAAGCCATTGTCAAAAAAACAAAAATACCTTTTATTGGCGGTTAACTTCTTGTTACTGATTTTGAGCACTTATCCAATTTTTTTTGGTGGCATCGTCAGCGGCTATGATCCTGGCTTCCACATGGCACGTATCAGAACGTTAACTTCCAATATTGCCAGTGGACATTTTCCTAATCCGATCGGCTTCGAATATCTGGATCATCTCGGTTATGGAGTCGGATTTTTTTACGGGAATTTCTTGCTGTATCCATTTTCCTTGCTTCATTTAATGGGATTAAGTTTGTACAACACTTATATTTTGTACATCATTATTTTCGTTGGATTAAATATTTTTTCGATTAATTTTCTAGTCAATAAATTATTTCACAACTGGTGGGCAATCTTGATCTCTGGTCCCATTTATTTGACTTCGTTTTATTTCGTGAGCGTTATTTATTTAAGAGCAGCAATCGGTGAGTTGACGGCATTTGCTATTATACCCTGGATCATCTTGAGCTTGTTCAAGATAGTTCAAGGGCAAGTGAAATATTGGTGGATGCTGTTTATTACGATGTCCTTATTGCTAGTTAGCCACATTTTGTCGTTTTTGATAGTCTGTTGTTTTGCACTCTTGATATTTTTGATGAACATCAAGACAATGTACAAAAATCATCATATATTCTGGGCATTCTTTAAGAGCTTGCTAGCTTTTTTAGGTATCAGTGCAGTCTTTTTATTGCCATTCATCCAGCAGTATGCAACGCAGAAATACGTTAGTACAGCAGTTGACAGTCTAGGGCATGATTTAGTTTTGGTCTATGCCTCAGCTTTGAATAATCATATTTTTGATCCCGCTCAATTCATCAGTATGAATGGCGGGCTACTGGTGGCGCTCTTGATATTCAGTGTTGGATACTACATTTTTAAAAATAATGGTATTGATTTCCACAATAAAGTTATTACCCAGTCGATCATAGTCATCGTTATCTTTAGCTCACTATTAGTTTCAGAGAATTTGTTGAAGATAGTAGTAAAAATTTTTAAACCAGTAATATTGTTACAGATCATGACCAGATTGAACGTTATCATTTTGCCATTGATGACTATCGTGGTCGCCAGTGCCTTAGGTGAAATGCTGAAAAAATCCGGCAAGCTGAAATTTTCGTTGGCAGGGCTGTTTTTAATAGTGATCGCGATTTTTACAGTTGCTTTTCCTATTAAATCCAATATGCAAAGTGTTGCTGATAGAAAGCAAGATATTTATACATTAAGCATTAGCATGGGGGAATATGAGCCTCGTGAATTTGTGAAGTATAGTATGAGATCCAATTACCAAGTGACGCCTAAACGTCTGGAGCAGTCGCAAAACTATCATATTATCTCCAATAACCATCACGAAGTTGAAGTGGCATTAAAGAAAGCTCGACCTGGTAAAGTTATTTTATTGCCACGTTTAAATTATCGTGGATATAAGGTCCAATTTAATTATGACGGAAAATCAGTTGAACAAAATGCCATGTCCAAAGATGGTTTAGTGGCAACTAAATTGCCAAATGACTTTTCAAAAGGTACGATCCGAGTTACTTATAAAAACACTGGTGTAGCCATTTTAGGGTGGATTATTAGCTTGATAAGTTTGATCTTGTTAATTTTGGCAAAAATCAGAATCCCGATTTATAAACATACTCGGCATAGACGTAGTTATTGGAATCCATATACTTGGATCGAAAAATATCAAAAATAGTTTTTCAAACTTAAAGCCTTAACTTGAAGCATTTATAAAATCCATACTTAGTCTGAACTCTATGGTTACTTTAAAGTGCGTACTTATATTCTTTTTTCTTTGCTACTACAATAATCATGTGAATTTTTTTAAGTGAGGTTATGAATATGAGTAAGGAATATAATTTTTTGAATCCATTTACTTTTAAGAACGGTGTAACTGTGAAGAATCGGATCGTTATTCCACCAATGACTGAAGCTGCGGCTTTGGAAAATGGAGCAGTTTCACGAGATGAACTACGTTACTTTGATATCCATACTGGTGGCGTGGGGATGTTTATTATTCCCGTCATGAATGTTTCTGATGATGGTAAGGGATTCGAGGGCGAACCTTCAGCTGCTGACGACAAGTTCATGCCTGGTTTGAAAAAAGTGGCCAATACTGTAAAGCAAAATGGTACGAAAGCTATTTTACAAATTTTTCACGCTGGTAGAATGTCCAATTCTAAGATCTTACGTGGCGTTCAACCTGTTTCAGCTAGTCCTGTAGCAGCATTGCGCCCCAATGCTGAAACTCCTCGAGAACTTTCTAATGATGAGATCGAACAAATCATCGAAGATTTTGGTCAAGCTACTCGAAGAGCTATCCAAGCTGGTTTTGATGGGATCGAATTGCACGGTGCCAACACTTACTTGATGCAACAATTTTTCTCACCACACTCAAATAGAAGAACTGACAAGTGGGGCGGTAGTCTGGAAAATAGAATGCGCTTTGCTCTCGAGATCATTAAACGGGTCAATGAAAGCGTTGAAAAGTACGCTGATGACAAGTTTATCGTTGGTTATCGAATTTCTCCTGAAGAGATCGAAGAACCAGGAATTCGTTTGGAAGACACTTTGAAATTCATCGACGTCCTAGCCAATGAAAAAATTGACTATCTCCATGTTTCGATGGGCTACGCCTGGAGAACGTCATTGAATAATAAGTCAGATAAAGAGCCGATCATCGAAAAAATCCAGGAAACAGTAAATGGTCGTTTACCACTTATCTCCGTCGGTTCGATCGAGACTCCAGCAGATGCTGAAAAAATAATCGATGCCGGCATCGACTTCGCAGCAATCGGTCGAGAATCGATTCGTGAACCAAATTGGGTCCAAAAAGTCGAACTAGGACAAGAAGACTCAATCAGATATAAACTATCTTTAACTGAATTAGATCAACTAGGTATCAACTCAGCTTTCTTAGATTTCTTGTATCAGCTAAATGCTGATTTGCATTTAGAAGGTTCAGATCAACCAAAGGATAACTTTGCTGAACAAATGGGTGCAGTAGAAGGTAATTAGTAATCGAATCTAGTAAAAAAAGCAACGTCTGAATTTTGAATTCAGGACGTTGTTTTTTTTATCTAATGTAAATATCTTCTTGAAGCACCCCGTAGTCGGTAATTTTATTGAAAAAATATTCGGTTTTATTAAAGCCAAAATTTTCATAAAAAGATTGAGCGTGGACATTATTACTGAGGACTGACAAAAACACTGAATCAAAGACACGATCTAATTTCGGCAACGATCTTGCCATCAAATTTTTGCCCACACCCAGATTTTGCCACTCAGGTAAAACGTAAAGTGAATAGATCTCGCCATAATTAGCTAAGTATTGGTTACGTGAGGGACCAAAGGCACTGATGCCGATGATCTCATTTTGCCTTGAAACGGCGATCAAAGTACTGCCGATTTTATCATCGGGATCCCAGTCGAATTCTTCGAGTTTTTGGATGCAGCCTTGTGGGACTAAATTTCCCAGAGAAGCTTGCCAAGTACGATAGTACACTTCTTTGATGGCATTAAAATCCGTCGCACCATAAGTTTTCTTGATTACATAATTTTTCATGATGATCCTCCAAGCTAGCCCCATATTTGTTAGTGGACACTTTTAAAACAGATCTTAAAAAATCGTAATTTAGCGGATACTTATGTTTCTAATTGCATTATATCAATGATTGTTAAAACATTCACATTAAGCTGTGATTACAATCTGTTGTTAAAATCAAAAAAATCCTAAGTAGTCTAAAAACTACTTAGGATGATATTAAATATTCAAGTTTAAAATAATGTTAAAAAGCTATTTGATGATCATCATTAAAATTGGCACAACGATCAAACTCAACAGGGTAGTTTCCGTAACCATGATGGCTGCGTAATCAGAATCAGCACCATATAAACGTGCCACAACGGGGGCGTTAGTCATGACAGGCATGGCTGATTGGATGATGAATACTTGTTTCATCAATGATGGCCCGGGGATGAAGATGAATAAGATCGACATCAAAACAGGTGCCATGATGAAACGTCCAAACAGAATACCCAAGTTGTCCTTGTGGAAACTGACGTTGGTAAGTCCTGCGTGGGCAATTGAAATACCGATAAAGATCATTGATAGAGGGATGGTCAAATTACCGAGGTATTCAAAGTCAGTCATCAAAAATCCTGGTAAGTTAATGTTCAAGACTACCAAGATCAGACCAATGATGAAACCAAGCAGTGGTGGTGAAAATACTTTCCCTAAAGTTTTCTTGAGGCTGAACTTGGCAGCTTTTTCACCATCAGCTTGGATCAAGTAAGTACCAAGTGTCCAGAAGAAAGTCGTATTAGCCATGTAGTAGACCAAGACGTAAGGTAAACTCTTCGTTCCAAATAAGGCCATATTAACTGGCAAGCCAACAAAGACCGTGTTTGAGTTGAAAAACATCGAAGAAAACAGACCACGCTTGCCTTTTTCAATGTGCAGCACTTTGATCATGATCCAAGAGAGCCCGATCAAGATGGTCATTGAAAGGACCGGAATAGCTAAGTCAGGTAATAATTTAACTAATTTAGTAGCCGTAAAATCATGTGTGATCGTATAGATCATGTAAGTAGGTAAAGCAACTTGCGTAACGATCTTAGCAATCAAACTAGTAGCTTCATCAGAGAACCAACCGCGTTTAGCTAAAAAGTAACCAACTGCGATCAGCCCAATAATAATCAGGATACCTTGAACACTTTGGACAAAAACACCCATAAAAAAACTCCCTATCAAAAAATTGTATAGTCCCTATGTTACGCTTTTAAAAATCTAAATGGAGTCTTTTTTAATAATTTTCTAATAAAAAATATGAATACTGAATTGCGGAAAATAAAAAAGATCCCAAGAAGGAATCTTTTTACGAAATTGATTTAATTGAATCTTATTTTAGTATTGTCCTGTTTGGAATTCGCTATCACGAACGTCCCAACCGCTGACCCATTCATTAGTGGATACACGGTAGTATTTAGTAGTTACGCCATTTTCGTTTGGAGCTGTTTTGTATTTATCGGTGTACCACCAAGTACCGTTTTGGACTGAACGTGTAGTTGAGATGACGGGATCGTCTCCTACAAAGTTGAACAGACGAACAACTTGACCATGTCTGTTGTCAATTACACGAATATTACCACTAACTGGAGTAACAGTACCAATAGGAATGTCAAAACTAGCAGCGGCGTCAACATTTTGAGCTTCTCCAAATTGAGCGGCAGCTCCAACCCCTGCTGTAAGCATTGATACTGATACAAGTGAAGCAGCTAAAATTTTTGAAAATTTCATAAATATAAATCCCCCTATATATTTTATAAAAATATTTATATTTCTATTGTAACACTAAAAACATAGAAGGAAATCAAATAAAAGAAACAATACGAAATTTCGCCCGTAGATCAAAATATTAACATCAGCCCGATGTAACAATGAATTTGCCGATGAGTAAAATTCTTTTTCCAAAAATAAACGAAATAAAAATCTTCGACTTCAAAAAAGCCGAAGATCAATTAATTATTTTGCTTTACGAGCTTGAAATTTTTCACGAATGAAGTAGAAACAAGTCATGAATACTAAGAAGACAACACCGATCATTAGTGAAATAGTAGTTTCTGGATTCAAGAACATGAAGAATAAGATAACTAGTAATGCCGCGATCGATAGGTAATTGCTCAAAGGATATAAAGGCATCTTGAACGGATGATTCTTCATCTTATCTTTATTCAACTTTCTGAAATGCAATTCACTGAACAAGATAACAAACCAAGGTACCATACCAGGAAGCACACTTGAACTATATACGACCACGAAAACGTCGCTTGGAGTGTGGAACAAGACTGGTAATAAGAAGTTGATGATCAAACCAATTAAAATACCTAATGAGATCGTAACAACTGCGACGTAGGGAACACCGTGCTTTGATATTTTCTTGAATGATTTAGGCAAGTTGTTTTGTAGACCCAGTGTATAAAGCATTCGACTGGCACTGAACATACCGGAATTACAACCGGATAATGCTGCTGTCAAAACAACAAAGTTAATGATCTCAGCCGCAAAAGTGATACCGACCTTGGCAAAAGTTTCGGTAAATGGTGATCCCATAGTACCTAACTTGTTCCAAGGATAAATTGAAACGATAACAAAAATCGCACCGATATAGAAAATCAAGATCCGACCAACGATCGTTCTGATCGCATGAACAATACTACTTTGAGGATTCTCAGCTTCACCGGCAGTAATACCGATAACTTCGATCCCTTGATAAGAAGCAACAACGATTGATAGCGCAAAAATAAATCCTTTGATACCACCAGTAAAGAAGCCACCGTTAGTCCAAAGATTACTAATACCAACAGGGTGGCCGTTGTTACCGACGCCAAAGAGGATAACTAAGAGCCCCATGATGATCATAAAGATAATAGTAAGAACTTTGATCATGGAGAACCAAAATTCCATTTCCCCATAAGCCTTAACAGACGTCAGGTTGGCTAAACAAAGCGTAATAACTACGACAACTCCGACGATCCATTGTGGCAAGTTAGGCCACCAGAACTCCAAGTAAGTTCCGACAGCAATAACCTCACTAATACCAACGACTAACCACTGGAACACATTGCTCCAAGCGGTGATGTAACCAACAACCGGATGAATATATTCAGAACCAAATTTAGCAAAAGAGCCAGTTGAAGGATCGGTGTAGATCATCTCACCTAAAGCTCTCATAACCATGTATAAAATAAGACCAGCAATTGCATAAGCAATCAGCACTGAAGGACCAGTCCACTTAATAGTAGATGCAGATCCCATGAACAAACCAACACCGATCGTCCCACCGAGGGCGATCATCTGCATTTGACGAGCTGATAAACTTCTATTTAAAGATTTATCTTCCAAAAATGTTCCGCCTTTCATAACTACATTTGTTCAAAAAACCTAAACATGTGTTGTGGTACTCGTGACAATAATACTATAAAAAACTTCCTAAATCTTCTATTATCTCCCTTTATTAGAAAATAATTAAAATGCTTACAAAATATATAATATCATTCAATTTTAAAAAAGATAGAAATTTTTTCTTTGTTTATCGTAATTTGAAATATGATAAATAAATCATAAAACTTAAATATATTGATTATTTAGTAAAATAATTCAAAGATATTTTTTAAAAAATGAATGTCAAAATATCCGATTTATTTTTCACGGAAAAAAGTTTTAATCACATATATTAGTATTTACGGGCTTTTCTGAAGTTTGTGACGGCGTTACATAAAATTAATCTTCTGTAAGCGTTTACATATCGTGGGTTTATTTGCTAAGATAAAACCATTCAATATTTTGCGTTATAGGAGGGGAACCATGAAAAAGATTAGATTTGCGTTTATTCTGTTTTTATTCACTGGCGTGATCACACTATTCGGTTTCAACGACCAAGCTGATGCCGCAAATGATTATCCAGTAGTTTTTGTCCATGGTCTGAATGGCTATGGACAAGATGAAATCCCCAGCTTTCCATACTGGGGTGGACGCTCCAACAATATCATTCAGTTACTAAATCAAGAATACGGGGATGGTACGGCTTATGAAGCAGTTGTCAACCCTTATGGCAGTGACTGGGATCGAATGTGTGAATTGTACGCCTACTTAAAAGGTGGCACAGTTGATTATGGGATTGCCCATTCACAAAAATACGGTCATGAAAGATTTGGTCGGACTTATCCTGGGATCTATCCGCAATTAGACGATACTAACAAAGTACACATCATTGGACATTCTATGGGTGGCCAAACGATCCGTGACTTCGACTCCATGCTCAGAAATGGCAATCAAGAAGAAATTGCTGCCAGTCAAAATAATGGCGAACAAGTCAGTCCGCTTTTTGCCGGTGGTCACAACTGGTTGCAATCAGTGACATCCATTGCCGGAGTCCACAATGGAACGCCATTAACCAATTCACCGATCAACGAAGTAGTTAGAGACGTTATCAACACGGGAAACTTATTAGGATTATCTCTTCCAAGAGATTCCACGACTTTAAAACCCCAGACAACAGATTACAAATTAGACCAATGGGGTCTAGTTAGAAAACAAGGTGAAAGTTTAGCTAAATTCAATAATCGAGTGATCAATAGCAAAGCTTGGACATCGCATGACAACTCCATCTACGATCTATCGATCAATGGTGCCGATCAGATCACCCAAAGAACTGATCTATCAGCAAATGAGTACTACTTCACATACGCCGGAAATGCCACCAAGCAAAGCCTAACGGGTCGAGCTGAACCAATCAAAGGCATCGCACCATACTTCAGTATCGGAGCAGCCTACATCGGTAACCAGGGCAACGATCCTAACTGGTGGCCAAGTGACGGTTGTGTACCAGTGATATCAGCGAAAGCTCCCATTGGTCAAGCTGCTCAACCAGATCAAACGACCGAAAATGGACCATTCGAATACTCGAATACAGATAAAGCTGTCAAAGGAGTATGGCAATACAATGAGCCAGTCCAAGGATGGGATCACAACGACTTTGTAGGCTTGGACGTAACTAAAAATAGAGACAAGAAAAACGCTCAAAAAGTTCAAACATTCTATGAAGATCTATTCATCAAACTAAGAGGTTTGAGCGCTTAGAAATATACATTTATGATCCAAGAAGAAGCATTCTAAATCCCAAATTTAAAGGGATGGGAATGCTTTTTATTTACAAATTATTTGTTCGGTATTAAGTCCGAAGTAAAATTCAATAAAAATGGATGATACATGAGAGTTACTATAAATTACCAACAAAATGACCAATTATCCTAAGCAGAGTTTAATTTCTGATAAAAAAATTAATTAAATCACTTGCCTTCCACTCAACTTTAAGGTGTTTAATCAGTATGAAAGCAGGAGGAAGACTAACGAATGAAAGAATATAAAAACGACTACTACGATGGCGAACGTCCACTTTTTCAAGCTAAAGACGCTAACATCATCAACACAACTTTCGGAACTGGTGAATCACCTCTAAAGGAAAGCCGTAACATCAATCTAGATGGTAGTATTTTCACTTGGAAATACCCACTTTGGTACAGCAAACACGTTAAAGTGACGAGTACGATTTTTGAAACAATGTCACGTTCAGGTATTTGGTATACCGACGATATTTCGATCAAAGACAGTACGCTCCAAGCTCCCAAATTATTCAGAAGGTGCAATGACGTTGATTTGCAAAACGTTCACTTTGCTGATGCTGAAGAAACTCTTTGGACTTGTAAAAATATTAAACTTAATAACGTCCAAGCACACGGTGATTACTTTGGTATGAACAGTGAGAACATCCGCGTTGACGACTCTAGTTTTGTTGGTAATTACATCTTTGACGGTGCCAAAAATATTGAAGTTCACAATTCAACGTTTGTATCAAAAGATGCTTTTTGGAACTGCGAGAACGTGACGATCTACGATTCTGTCATCAACGGAGAATATTTAGCTTGGAATACCAAGAATATTCGCTTCGTAAATTGTACAATTGAAAGTGATCAGGGACTTTGTTATATCGATGATCTCAAAATGGAAAACTGCCAGTTGTTGCGGACGGACCTCGCTTTTGAATACTGTTCAAATATTGATGCTCAGATCAATTCTGACATCATGAGCATTAAAAATCCCATCAACGGTAAGATCCATGCTCAATCAATTGGCCAAATTATTTTTGATGATGACGACATTGATTCAACAAAGACTGAAATAGCTCTTGAAGATGAGAAGGAGAAATCAATCTAATGTACGATTTTGAGAAGACTATCGACCGCCGCAAAACTGATTCCATCAAATGGGATATCAAGGAAAATGAACTACCAATGTGGGTCGCTGACATGGACTTTCAAGTGGCTCCAGAAATCATTGACGCGATCAAGCAAAAAGCTGACCAGAAAGTATTTGGCTACGAACGACCACACGAAGACTATTTCAATGCTGTAGCTGATTGGTACGAAAAGGAACACCATTTCCGTCCTAAGACTGAATGGATGCTCTTTTGTACCGGAGTAGTCCCATCAATTTCATCGATGGTCAGACGTTTGAGTAATGTTGGTGACAATGTGCTCGTTCAAGCACCAGTCTACAATGTTTTTTACAACTCGATCGTCAATAATGGACGTCACGTATTGTCAAATGATCTCAAATTTGATGGCGAAGGCTACCAGATCGACTTCAAAGACCTAGAAGAAAAAATGGCAGAACCTTTGACAACCATGATGATTCTTTGTAATCCCCACAATCCAGTTGGCAAGATTTGGTCCAAAGCTGAATTGACGAAGATCGCAGAACTAGCTAAAAAACATCACGTGATCATCATTAGTGATGAGATCCACGGAGATATTACCTTCACTGAATATGGCTATACAACAATGGTCTCGTTGCCTGAAGACTTGATCCAAAATGTCGTTGTCAGCGTGTCACCAAGCAAAACTTTCAACGTGGCTGCCATGCACGCTGCTACAGTCATCGTTCCTAACGAAAACTTGCGTAACATCGTTGATCGAGGCATCAATTCGGATGAACTCGGTGAACCGAATAGTTTCGCTATCCCAGCATCGATCGCTGCCTATACGCAAGGCCATAAATGGCTAGCTGAATTGAAAGAAAAATTGACTAGCAACCGTGAATTAGTCGAAGACTTCGTAAAGGAAAATATCCCTGAAGTTAAGGTGATCAAATCTGAAGCCACTTACTTACTTTGGATCGATTGCCAAAATATCACTGACGATTCTGGTGAATTGCAGAAATTTATTAGAGAAGATACAGGATTATACCTCAATGCCGGAAATGTTTACCGTGGCGATGGAAATAAATTTTTAAGAATGAATATCGCTTGTCCAACTGATAACGTAAGGGATGGACTCGATCGTTTACAAAAAGGAATCAAAGATTTTCAAGAATAACCCTTGACTTTTTATAAAATCGTTTTAAACTAAACAGTAATTTAATTAAATAAAATTTAATTTAGACGTTGAAGAGAAGAGTAGATCGTTGAGTATCTGATAAAGTGACCGCTGATGGTGAAAAGGCGGACAGAGAAAGGCCTTCGAACATGAGCTCTGAGTCTTAACTTTCGGTGTAAGCTGAAATTACGCAAGGATGCGATATCATCCCGGATTTCATTAAGGAATCGTTGAGGTAGACTTAGTCTACGAATTGGGGTGGTACCACGACCACATCGTCCCCATGTTGGCATAATGCTGACATGGGGACTTTTTTTGTCCAAAAAATAAGGAGGAGTAGCGTACATGACTGTAATCAAATTAAACGGATTGACCAAAAATGATCCGAAGAATTTATTGATAAAACCGCAACTATCGATCTTGGTCTTGAATATCATGCCGAACAAGGCTCAAACAGAACAACAGATCAGTCGACTTTTTGCTGAAGTGAAAACACCGGTCTCCGTAACTTTTATGTACCCTAAATCACACGTGTGGAAACATGGAGATCAGTCAAAATTATCCGCAAGTTACGCTACCCTGGATGATCTTAAGGATAAATATTTTGATGGCTTCATCGTAACTGGAGCGCCGGTCGAGCAGATCAAATTTACCGACGTTGATTATTGGGATGAATTTCTAGAAATTAGAGACTGGGCACACAAACATACACAAAATCAACTTTTTAAGTGTTGGGGTGCTCAAGCAGCATTATTTGCCGACTTTGAAGTTCCTAAAGTCAACGTTAAAGAAAAAATATTTGGCGTTTATAAAAATCAAATCAATACGACCCATTTACCGAGGAATTTCTTAATGCCTCAATCGCGTTTTAGCAAAGTAGAAACGTCGATCGTTGAATCGATACCACAGCTGGAAATTTTAGCCGATAACGTGCAAACCGGATCGTTCTTTATGAGAGCAACTGATCGTAACAGTCTCTACATTATGGGACATCCGGAATATACCGCTAATACATTGATCGACGAATACCACCGCGATCTAAAGAAGAATCAACCGATCAAGAAACCAGTGAATATTTCGTTGGAGAATCCACTCAAAAGCTATATTGGATGGCACAACAGTAGTTTGGACCTCTATCAAGGCTGGCTTGATCAAATACAAAAGGAGAGAATTAATCATGACCGAAAACAATTACAAATTTGAAACTTTACAATTACACGCAGGACAAACAGTTGATGAAACAGGAGCACGTGCTGAACCGATTTATCAAACGACTTCATACGTTTTTAAGGATCCACAACAAGCAGCTGACCGTTTTGCTTTAAAAGATCCAGGTAATATTTATACTAGATTGACTAATCCAACGACCGCAGTTTTGGAACAAAGAGTCGCTGAACTAGAAGGCGGAACTGCCGGAGTAGCTTTGGCAACCGGTGCTGCTGCCATCAATGCTACTATCCAAAATATTGCTGGTGAAGGAGACGAGATCGTTTCAGCATCAACACTTTATGGTGGAACTTTTAACTTGTTCAACGTGACTTTACCAAAATTAGGTATCAAGACTCATTTCGTCAATTCTGACGACCCTGAAAATTTTGAAAAAGAAATTAATGACCACACGAAAGCTTTGTACCTGGAAAGTATCGGAAATCCGGACATCAACTTGGCTGACGTACCAGCAATCGCTGAAATCGCCCACAAGCATGGTATCTTGTTGATCGTTGATAATACTTTTGCCACACCATACTTGTATCGTCCCTTAGACCTTGGAGCTGACATCGTGGTCGAATCAGCTACGAAATTTATCGGTGGTCACGGAACGACCATGGGTGGAACTATCGCTGAAAATGGCAAGTTCGACTACCGCGCTTCCGGACGTTATCCAGAATTCACTACACCAGATCCACAATACAACGGATTAGTCTTTGCTGATCTAGAAGGAGCAGCCTTCACGACGAAAGTCAGAGCCGAAGTCCTTCGTGATACTGGTGGTGCTTTGAGTCCATTCAACTCATTCCTACTATTACAAGGACTCGAAACATTGTCGCTTCGTGTAGAAAGACACGTGGAGAATACACGCAAAGTAATCGAATTTTTGAATAATTCACCAAAAGTAGCTTGGATCAAATATCCAGAACTACCTGAAAGCCCTTATAAAAAGCTAGCCGACCGTGATTTCAAGAAAGGTGTCGGTTCGATCTTTACCATTGGTTTGACTGGCGGTGAAGAAGCTGGCAAGCAACTGATTCAAAACCTGAATGTGTTTTCATTGTTAGCTAATGTTGGTGATGCTAAATCACTGATTATCCATCCAGCTTCGACGACCCATGCTCAATTGAATGAAGAAGAGCTGAAGGCTAGCGGGATCACACCCGATTTGATCCGTTTGTCGATCGGTATCGAAAATTCAGATGATATCATTGCTGATTTGAAGCAGGGATTGGATAGAGTTTAGAGTTTGACTCTTTGACCTATCTTTTTAATGTTTATTATGGATATCATCGTTTTCAATTGATATAGGATACCAATTTCAGTTTTTACATTTTTGTTAAAGACCTCCTTTTGTATATCATACTGAACGAATACCAAATACCTTCTATACATACCAATTTTTAGCGACTGGATCTTTTGATTCGGTCGTTTTTTAGTGAAAATAGTTTCAGGAGAAAGCGACTTTTGTTAACAAACTATTAGCGAGCATTGCTTTTCAGTACGCTAGTGCTGATGGTTCGTTACTTACACTTGCTTATTTCTTATTAAGTTGACGTGGTTGATCTTTGATCAATAGTAAGGCTATTAATCCACCAACTCCTAGTAGGATGGCAATCACTATGTCTGCTTGATGCATTCCTTGATTGAATGCTTGGTAGACGATGGATTTTATTTGGTGAAAGGCTGGTTGGTTGCTGAAAGCTGCAGCTTTAGGATCGGAAAATATTTGTTGACCGGCAAAAGCTCCTGCTTTGTGGAGAGCCATAGTCAATTGATCGGTCATTTTGGTTGGTAAGCTAGTTATCCTGGACATGCCCGTGGTGATTTTTGAAGTATAACCATTAGTTATGCTTATACTTAGGATGACAATCCCAAATGAAATACCTACTTGCCGAAAGACATTGATGATCCCTGATGCCATGCCGATCTGTCTAGGTTCAACTGATCCCATAGCAGCATTGGAAATTGGCGGATTCAAGACGGCATTGCTGATTCCTAGGAGAATAAATCCGGGATATAAAGCGGCCCATTTAAAAGGCACTTTTAACATGGAGTTGATGACCAAGATTCCGATCGTACCAATGAATAGAGCAATACTGATCAACCAACGATTGCCAATTTTATCCGAAAGAGTCCCGGCAATTGGTCCTAAGATCAAAGTGAAGATACTTATTACTAACAATTTTAGACCAGTTTCAAAAGCTGAATAACCCATATAATTTTGCATTAAGATCGAAAGGTAAGTGAAAACGCCGTATAATCCGGCGCCTAAAGCAAATGCGGCAATGTTGGCGCCGACGAAGGTTCTTGATTTGAACAAGGACAATTCGATCAAAGGATTTTCAACTTTTGTTTCGACGATCAGGAAGAATATCAATGCAATCAAAGCTAAGCCAAACCAGCTTAAGATGTGTAGATTTAGCCATGTGTATTCGTAGTGAGATTCTTTTTGAATGAGTCCTAAAATGATGCCGAATACGAAAATGGAACTAGTTATCAATCCTAACCAATCTAGTTTTTTAGTATCTTGATGTTGGTTATCAGTGATGAAAATTGAGCCGAAGATAATGGCGATAAGGCCGATAGGAACATTGACCCAAAAAATCGATCTCCAGCCGAGGCTGTTTACGAGAATACCGCCAACTAATGGTCCGATCGAAACTGCCAGACCAACGGCACTGCTCCAAATTCCTAGTGCTAGACCTCTTTGCTTGTTAGGAAATGCAGAAGTGACGATCGATAGGGAAAGTGACATCATCGCTGCACCACCGATCCCTTGAAAGCCACGTGCTAAGTTTAACCAAGTATCATTTAATGAAAGACCGTTGGCAATTGAGCCCATGATAAAAATCAAGAGTCCACCTAAGAAGACTTTTTTACGTCCCAGTTTGTCACCTAATTTTGAAACAGGTAACAGCATGACCGCGTAAATCAATGTGTATGCATTCAAGACCCACTGCAATGAAGAAAAGGTTACCGAGAAACTTTTTTGAATATCCGGTAGCGCAACGCTCACGATAGTAATATCGAGCATAGCCATAAAGACTGCTAAACTAACGGTTCCCAAGACTAACCATTTAGATTTTGATTGTTGCATTATAATCGCTCCTTTGAGAAAAATAATCAGGTCTACCTGACTAAAGAGCATTATAAAGTGCCCCTTAGTAAAATACAACAATTTTATTCAGGCCTCCCTGAATTATCAAAAGAAAGAGGGTATAATACATTGTATGAGGGGTTGATATCATGACTGATATTTCTAGCCAAGGCAAGACAGCTGGCAAAATTATTGAATTTGAAATGTTACAAAACATAGCTGAGGATGATAACAAGCACGAAAGCGACTATAAAATGCTATTCCAAGGTCAGGGCAAAATTTTGCTGGCTTTGGTTGATACTGATGGAATTTCCCAGAAAGATCTCGTCGATCGGATCGATATGACACCACAATCAACGGCGGAGTTCGTTCGTAAGTTGGAAAGAAGAGGTCTGGTCACACGAGAGAAATCAATAACTGATAAACGTGTGACTTTGGTAAGATTAACTGACCGTGGACGAGCAGAAATTCAAAAAAGAACTCGTTCGATCCCAGAATATTTAAGAGTACTCAGTGATGACGAATTACAGCAATTCAATAATATTTTGGACAAGATCAACGGCCAGATGTACCGTGATATCAAAGATGCCGATCCAACTTTACAAAATAAATATCATCAATTCATGTTGAATCAAGTGCTGCATAAAATTCATCCAGATTAAACAAAATATTTTTCAAGGAGTTTCTCAAAGTATACTGGGAGACTTTTTTTGTGGAAACGAGTTACAGAAGATAGCGGCCTCCGGTTTAGCAACTGTAAGCAGGCACGGCTTTGCCACACCTTTGAGCTGCCAGTCCCTAAATCCTCAGCAGCTGAGCATCTTCTTTCACTCTCTTTTTTGTATTCAGAATCTTGTTAGTAACCATTATCCTTTAAAACAACTATAGTGGAAATTAAAGGAGGTCATATTTTGCGTGCAGATTTTGTTTTACCGGTACCGGCGATTTTTAGTTGGGCCAAGATCTTGAAATATTTACGGCGAGATCCTAATGAATTGGCTTATCGGATCGTTGGTCGGAGGATCCGGCGGGCCTTTGTGATCGATGGAAAGAAAGTGCTTTGCGAGATTATGTATCATCCACGATTGAAGACTATTTCGGTAACCATCTTGAATCAGGTTCAGGTAACGGAAAATATCCGTCAACAATTGCAGGATTTTGTAACGGAATGGTTTGACCTAGATCAGGATCTCTCAACTTTTTATGAGATGGCACAGACAGATCCTATTTTAAAAAAAGTCCTCAAAAAACAAGCTGGATTGCGTCTGGTAGGGATCCCCGATTTATTTGAAGCACTAGTTTGGGAGATCGTCGGTCAGGAAATCACGGTCAATTTTGCATTGTCGTTGAAGCAAAATTTTATCAAAAGATTTGGCCAAACAATCGATTTTCAAGATAGTACTTATTGGATCTTTCCTTCAGCTGAAATAGTTGCAGAAGCTAGCAAACAAGAATTGTTGGATCTGAAATTGACCAACCACAAGGCGGAGTATTTGCTCGATATTTCTAGCAAAATAGCTAGCGGTAACATGACTAAACAAGAATATCGCAAATATGACAACTTCGAAGATGCGGAAAAAGCAATGACTAAGATCAGAGGTATCGGACCTTGGACGGCAAATTGTATATTGATGTGTTGTATCAAACAGGGGGATGCTTTTCCCATGAATGATGTCGGACTGTTGAATGGTATCCAGACGCTTGAAAAAAGCAATCAAAAGCCGAGCAAAGAAAAAATGCTCCAGCTAAAAAAGCGCTGGGGCAATTGGTGTAGTTATGCCGTATTTTATATTTGGAATTATTTTTATTAAAGAGAGTTACTGTCACTAAAAAATAGTCTCAAAATAAAAAGCGATGAAATCTTGATTGATTTCATCGCTTTTGTAGTTCATTCTGCAGGATCTGGAGTAATAATGTCGTCAACAGTTTCGATCAACTGAGGCCAACTGCTATTCAAGATTTCTTTTTGGACTTCTTGTGTAAATTCAGGCTTTTCTTGAACGCCTAAGATTTGATCTTCGATGGCTAACTGCAAGCGGTCGTAAAATGCTGGTAAGTCCTCTTTGACGGGTTCATCTTGGTTGACAAGTCTTGGTAGGTCAACGTAACTAATATAGCCGCTGTCGTTGACTTTACTGCCAAGTTGCTCTTTCAAGTTATTGATATTAGTAACCACGACTCTTAAATCGCAGGCCAGTGCCTCAATAGCTCCTAATCCTAATCCTTCAAAATATGAAGGTAGGATAAAGATATCGAACTGGCGATATTTATCGGCTAGTTCTTGCTGATCTAAAACGTTATAAAATTGAATCTGCGGATTTGATAAATATGGATCTAAAATATTTTCGTTTTTATCAGAAATAGAACCGATCAAATGTAGGTCGACGTTAGGATATTTTTTACTGAGACGATCGAAAACCTTGAGCAAAGCAACAGTTCCCTTAGGCTTAGAAAGTTTGCCAGCATAGACTAAATCGATAGTATCTTTTTTCTCCTTGTGAGCAGGGTAGAAAATATTCGGATCGAAACCACCGCCGATGACGGTGATCTTTTCTTTCGGGATGCCGAAGGTATCGTGGAGTTCGTCAATCTGCTCATGACTTAATGCAAAGACCTGATTCAATTTATCTAGCTCAGTAACGTATTTTTGTTTTAGATCTGGATGCTGTTTGGCTTGACGCAGGTCAGTCCCGTGACAAAAGACGTAAGTGGGGATGTCTGGATATTCTTGGCAGATCAATGATGTTAAGAACCAGAGATGATGGCATAAGATGACGTCAGGTTTAAATTCAGTTACAGCTTTTTGCAAAGTCTCTTTAAAAGCATCTTGCCAAGATTCGATCATTTCTGGAGACATTTCCCCATAAACAGTGCTCTTATAAGGCATGACATCGCTCATTCCTGGTAGTGGAAAATCGCATTTTTCGTTAGGGAACTTTAATGGGTACTGATGATCTTTCGGAAGCGTTGTGTATTCGAAATCACCAAAGTAGCCATAGACACAAGCTTGTTCATACTTATATTTAAAGCCTTTGATCACATTTGAAAAATAAATGCCACTACCAGTCTTAGCCGGCAGTTGAGCTTGAACGTGTAATATCTTCATATAATTATCCCTCCATCTTATCGGTACGATAGGCCACATTGACGTGGTCACCGATCTTAAATTCTTGTCCTCTATTTAAACTAGTAACTTGATAATTCTTTCCTCGGTAGTCAAGTGCATAGTCGATCGTGGCACCTTGAAAAATTTTATTGGTGATAGTGCCGTCACCAGTTGGGTTTTTTGTTAATTCGATTTTTTCTGGACGAATGTACTCGTCATCAGTTACTTGATTGGAATCGCCGATGAATTTAAGCACGAATTCGTTCTTAGGGTGCGAATACAAGTCTTCACCGTTGGATATTTGTTGGATCCGACCTTGGTCCATGACGAGAATGCGATCACCGATGGCGAAGGCTTCTTGTTGGTCATGGGTGACGAAGATCATGGTGATATTGAGCTCATTTTGCAAGCGTCGCAGTTCTTGACGCATTTTGAGTCGCAATTTTTCGTCTAAGTTTGAAAAGGGTTCATCTAATAGTAGTAGCTGTGGTTCAACAATCAAGCTACGACCAAGGGCGACACGTTGCTGCTGGCCACCACTGAGGTCTTGGATCTTACTATTAGCGTAATCGTCTAGTTGCAAGAGATGCAACATTTTTTTAGCTTTAGCAGTTTTTTCTTGACGCGAAAGTTTTTGAAACTTTAAACCGTATGTCAAATTCTTGATAACGTTCATGTGTGGAAACAAGCTGTAAGACTGGAAAACAGTTGTGATATCGCGATTTTCTGGATCCAAGCTGGTGACATCTTGGTCGAGTAAAGTTACCGTTCCACCGTCAGTCGTAGTAAAGCCATTCAAGCAAGATAAGAGCGTACTTTTGCCACAACCGCTGGGACCGAGAACGACCAGGATCTCATTTTGTTTGACTTGAAACGACAGCGAGTGCAGGACTGTCTTATGATTGTACTTCTTGGTTAGATCTTTGACTTCTAAAAACATGTGACCAATCCCTTTCGCTTAGATTTATAATGCCGAAGACGATACCGGCGGCTATTAAGCAGATCAAAATTATCAGACAGGCAATGACTGAGGCGACTTGATATTGTCCTTGTTGAACTACGTCAAACATGACTAAAGTCATCATATTTTGACCGGGGTGAACTAAGAAAATAATCGACCCAATAGTGGTCATCGTACTGATAAATCCGTTCAAGAATGTCAGGGCAAAGCCATGTTTAGTCATAGGGAAGAAGACGTCGTTCCATTCATTGACGACTGTACCGCCTAAATCGTGGACCGTCTTGAAATAGGTCGGTTCGATCTGGTTAGTCGCCGCCTTGGCTGCTTTAGTCGCAAACGCCACTTGTTTGAAGATCACGTTGATGACGACGATGATAGCCGTCCCAGTGATTTGAAGCGGTGGTTTGGAAAAGGCGTACAAATAACCTAGTCCAAAAAACGTTCCCGGCAAAATATAAGGGAAGGTCCCGACCATTTCGATGAACTGCATCCATTTATTTTTTTTGACTTGGCTGTAGTAGATGATGAAAAAACTGATCAAACTACCGAGCAATCCAGCAATAATGCTGTACGATACCGTTCGTAAAATCGTATCGTTCAAGTATGGGCCGGTTTGCAATATGGGCTGGAGCGAGAAGTGAAATTTTCCCATGAATTTTTCGGAGACCGCATTCAAGACGATCGATCCATATTGCAAGATCAATGCGATGTAGAAGAAAATTGACAAGACCGAAGATATCCAGAAGAAGGCACCTTTTTTGGGAAGTGGGAAAGGCGATTGGCCACCGGAATTCTCGTGTCCCTGAGTTGTGACGATCCGGTCGTATTTAATGTAGAGAAAAAAACCGATCAGTGCGGGGATCGCCAAGGTGATGTTGATCAAAGCTGCTTGATGAATGTCGCCCATGCTGATGACAGCTAAATATCCTTCACTTGCTAAAACTTTGTAACTTCCGCCAATGATCGTAGGTGTTTGAAAGTCAGCTAGACTACGGATGAAACTGATCAAGGCAACCACGATCAAACCTGGTCGCAGTAAGGGGATGATGATATCTTTAATGATCGAGTCGACTTTGGCACCGAGTGAACGGGCACTGTTGATCAGACTAGGTTCTAATTGATTGATCAAACCGATCAAAACGAGTGCGTTCAATGATGTAAAACTCAAAGCTTCCATCAAAATGATCCCTTGCGGTCCGTAAGGGTTGATGGTCAATTGTAGTAAATCATGCGTGATCATGCCTCGCCGTCCGAATAAAGTAATATAGGCAAGCGACGTAACGAATGGTGGTGAGACCATGGTGATCAAGAGGATCAGACGCAAGATCTGTTGCCATTTTTTAGAGATGAAGACGAAGATCAAGGTCACAGCGGTGGACAGTACCGTCGACAAGATCATGGTTGTAATTGCGATGAAGAGCGAGTTTTTCGTTAGGTCGAGATTGTTAACGAAAAAGTCGAAAAAAGTTTGTCCGGGTTCATTGAATGATTCAATAAAAATACTTAAATACGGATATAAGATAAACACTAAAATACTTAAGGATAAAACGATGAAGACGATCAAATTGATAGTTTTACTGCCGAAATGCTTTTTTGCCATCGTTTCCCCCTCTGATTAAAAAAACCGAGACATCTGTGAAGAAATATCTCGGTTTAGTGATTACAATGTAATTATTTGTCTCCAACCATGTCAGACCATTTGTTTAATACTGCTGTACGGTCAGAACCAAATGTAGATAGATTTTCTTTCATCAAATCTTTTTTATTTAGACCGAGATCGAGGCCTTTAACACCAGGCATGATGATCTGGTCTGTATCTTTACCGTCTAATTTAGCTAATTCTTTCATGTTCTTTGGTTCAAGCATGAAGTCGATGAAGGCTTCGGCAACTTTCTTACCAGGAGCATTCTTAAAGACAGCAACACCTTCTGGTACCCAAGGAATACCGTCTTTAGGATAAACCACTGTTAAGTCGTTTTGTTTTGCTGAATCAAAGGCCATCTTATCGACCGGGATGATCCCAATGCCGAATTCGCCAGAAGCGGTTTTTTCTTGTGGATCTTTTCCACGTTTACCGTAGAAACTAATGTTGTCATTGACTTTGTTCCAGTATTCCCAACCTGCTTTTTCCCCTTTTTGGTCGATAATACCTTTGACGATGGCATACATAGTTCCTGAAACGGCAGGATCACTCATAATGATTTCGCCTTTATACTTGCTGTCAGCTAAGTCAGCCCAAGTCTTTGGAACTGGCAAATTCTTTTCTTTCAATACCTTTTTGTTAACGACGAAGCCACCAACTGTAAGCCCCTTTGATAACCAGTAGCCGTCTTTGTCACGGTATTGTGAGTCGATTTTTTTAACGGAGCTTGATTGATACTTTTCAAGTTGTCCGTCAGTTTTAGCTTGCATGAAGGCATCGAGACCGCCACCGAACCAAAGGTCAGCCATAGGCTTGCTCTTGTCGGCCTTCATTCTTGCCAAAACTTCACCACTAGACATTGATAAAACTTTAACTTTAGCGCCGGTTTGCTTGCTAAATTTATCGAATAGTGGCTGATAAGCATCAGAAGTTGCGACGACGTTCATGGTCTTGCCTTTGAACTGTTGCGAACTTTTGGTGTCGTTACTGCTGCTGTCTTTTGAGCTGTTGTTTCCGCAGGCTGTTACTACTAGTAAGGCCATTAGAAAGACTGCTAAAAGACCGATTTTTTTAATCGCTTTCATTCCCCTTGTATCCCCCTTTGAATAAATACAATATAAATTGTAGCCGAAATAAAATGTTAGTACAATAATTTTGTTAAGAATGTAACATTATTATTGTGGTGGTTTGTTGGGTGGGGGTTCATTGCCGGTTCTGTGGGAGGGTTCCGGGAATTGCGACCGTGGAACGCCATGGGCACCACTTTGAGCTATCCGAAGAAAACCGCTTCGGACATCTCAAAGCTGGGCCTTCCACTAAGCTCCTTCGTCGCCAAGTGGAATTTCATGGCTGACGGTCAAATTCCCTTCACCCTCCCACAGAACCTAGGTTTTCACAAAATTATTGAGTTGGTGGGAGAGAAGTCCTGTTGCTTTGGTAGGGTAAGGTTGATGTTGTGGTCTGGAGAGGTCGTTGATACTCTACTTGTGGCTATTGTTGTTTCCAAAAATCGGATAGGGTATACGACTTTAGGTAGATGTTTCTTCTTGTATTTTTTGATTTGCAAAATCTTAGGGCAAGTTCAAGCGTTAGAGGAAGTTCATTATGATGAATATTTAGTAGATATAACCACTCAGGCCTAAAACCGTAAGAATTGTTAAGTACAGAAATTTTGAATTTAGCAATCAAAATCGATATAGATAAGTACCGTCCTTACCCACTAGAAAGTTAATGATTCACTATCTTAGGTTTTGAGAGGGTGGAGGAAATTCGCTGTCAACTGTGAAATTGTTGTTGGCGATTTTATCGCCTACAACAAGGTTCGTATTGGAGATGTCCGGGTGAATTTCCCGGATAGCTTCAATCGACGCCCACAGCGTTCCACAGCGAAATTTCCGGAACCCTCTCAAAACCGGCAATGAACATCAAAAAAAAAAAGAGACCAGAATAATTTTCTGATCTCTATCTTGATTAATCTTCTTCGACTTGACTGTTACTTTCTCCAACTTCAGCATTGTTATGCTTTCTTTCTCTAATGAAATAAATTGCTGTCATTACGATCAAGAATACAACGCCGACTAGTAATGATGCTGTTGTTTCTGGATTTAGAAACATGAATACTAAAATTACTAGTAGGGCGGCGATTGATAAATAATTGCTGATTGGATACCAAGGCATGGTGAAGGGATGGTTTTCTAGTAGGTGCTTATTTTGCTTTCTGAATCTTAGTTGGCTGATCAAAATGACGAACCATGGGACCATTCCTGGTAGGACACTGGAACTGTAGACGATTACGAAGATGTTACTTGATGTGTGTAATAGTGCTGGTAAGGCGTAGTTCAATAGTAATCCGATCAAGATCCCGGCGGAAATGGCGATTACTGGGATGTATGGTACTTTGTGGCGTGATACTTTGGTAAATGCTTTTGGTAAGTGTTTTTCTATACCTAGTGTGTAGAGCATTCTACTGGAACTGAAGATTCCTGAATTACAGCCTGACATAGCAGCTGTTAACATGACGAAGTTGATGATCATGGCTGCAGTTGTGATACCAACTTTGGCGAAGGTTTCTACGAATGGTGAGCCAATTGTGCCTAATTTATTCCAAGGGTAGATCGAAACGATAACGAAAATCGCACCAATGTAAAAAATCAAAATTCTACCAACGATCGAGCGAATGGCTTTTACGATGTTGTTTTGTGGGTCTTCAGCTTCACCGGCAGTAATACCGATAACTTCGATTCCCTGATATGAGGCAACAACGATGGAAAGGGCGAAGATAAAGCCTTTTAATCCACCGGTGAAGAAACCACCGTTGACCCAAAGATTGCTGATACCGACTGGGTGTCCATGATTTCCGACACCGAAGATGATGACTAATAATCCTAAGATGATCATTAAAATAATTGTGATGACTTTGATCAAAGCAAACCAGAATTCTAGTTCACCGTAAGCTTTTACAGAAGTTAAATTAGCGATACAAAGAGTAACAACGACTACTACTCCGGCGATCCATTGAGGAATATTTGGCCACCAGAAGGCTAAATAAGTACCAACGGCAATAACTTCACTGATCCCAACGACTAAATATTGAAAGACGTTGCTCCATGCTGTTAAATACCCAACTACCGGATGAATGTATTCAGTAGCGTATTTGGCAAATGAACCGGTGGAAGGATCGACGTAGAGCATCTCCCCTAAGGCTCTCATAACCATGTATAAGATCAATCCTGCAAGTCCATAAGCGAGCAATACCGAAGGACCTGTCCATTTAATAGTAGAAGCTGATCCCATAAAGAGACCAACACCGATAGTTCCTCCCAGTGCAATCATCTGCATTTGTCTGGAAGATAAACTACGTTTAAGTGATTCTTGTTCCATGAAAATTCTCCCCAGAGTGTTCACGATTCGTAAACACATGTTTATTAATTTGGGGTATATCTTACACTTTTCAAAAAAAATAGCAATTCAATTTTATAAAATTTATCAAGAAAACGCATCAAAAGCTCTTTTTTTAGAGTGATAGTTATAAATAATTGAAAAAAGCGAAAGACAAGTGTTCATATTTTGAGAACAGATGTGTATTGTAAAAAAAATAACCTGTATCTTCAATTAAGAAGATGCCGGTTATTTTTGTTTGAAATAAATGATGGAGCCGATTGCTAAAAATAAAAATCCACAAATCAAGGTCATATCGAAGGTATCGGATTTTACATGTGATAAGTGAAGTATTATCGATCCAACGAATAGGATCAAAGCAATGATGAATGCGACAAGAGCCGATTTTTTCATAAAAATTCACTCCCATATTTTAAAATGGTATTTATAAAAAAACATAAAATAAACGTCGTATCATTTTTGGAAAGCGCGTGCTATATTTAACCCAGCAAAATTTCAGGGGAAAAGAAATGAGAAACCAGCTCAATCTGACAATGCTGTTGATCTGTGGGATATTTATAGTTATAGTTTCAGCCGGGGTCCACATTTTGGACGCGTCGCCAGCTGAAGATAAAGTTGAAACTATTACTGAGATCAAGCGCAAGAAAGAAATCAAGAAAAGAATCAAAGAAGAACTAGTTACAGTCAAATCTGACAGTGTCGACGGACCCAAGATAAAGGATTCGGCTGATCAACAAAATTCAAGTCCTATAGTGCATATGCCTTAGGGCTTTTTGTTTGGCAATTTTCGTTAATTTTCGGCGACTGAACAGTGGGAGTCCACGCTCTTTATATTGGAAACGAGTTACGCCACACAGTGGGACTACACCATCTTTATTTTCCTAAATGCTTTCGAGGGGTTCTTCGTGGTCTGGTTTTGGATAGATCGAGTCGAGTAATTCTAATTCATCGGCGGTAAAGTCGACGTCGATTGCTTGTAAATTGGAGACGAAGTGGTCGGGATTGCTGGACTTTGGAATGCTTAAGACTTCGCCACTGCGAATGCACCAAGCTAACAATAGTTGGAAGATGGAGATCCCTTTGGATGCGGCGACGTCGCCGACTTCGTCTTTTAAGTTTAAGAAGTCATTGTTGTCCGAGCCAAATGGTGAGTAGCCGACAAAGTCAATGTTGTGTTCTTTTTGATACGGTAAGAGTGAGAATTCAACGCCACGACTAGTTAGGTTGTATAGGTCTTCGTTGATTTGACAATTCTCACCGTTTGGGACAGCAGCTAATTCTTTCATATCATCAGTGCTAAAGTTGGAAACGCCCCAGCTTCTGATCAAGCCTTCTTTTTTAACGGCTTCTAGACCGGCAACTGTTTCAGCGAGTGGAGTTTGACCACGCCAATGTAATAAATAAGAGTCAAGATAGTCAGTACCCAAGCGTTTGAGACTTTTTTCGAGGCTTTCTTTGATCAATTCCGGAGTAGCGTGGTAAGGATAAAATTTCGAAATGATCTGAAATTTTTCACGGTCAAAATTTTTAATTGCACGACCGACGGCTTTTTCAGCTTTACCGTTGCCGTACATTTCAGCAGTATCGATTACGTTGATCCCGTGATTGAGACCATATTTTAGTATTTCGATTTCTTTTTGTGTTTTTAACAAGTCGCCTTCACCGATACGCCAAGTTCCCATGCCGATGATGGAACTCTCTCGGTTATTGAATGTAATTGTTTTCAAAAAGTTTACCTCCAAAGTGAAATTATATTTTAAAAGTATCATTTTAATTGTATTATTCCAAATGATTACGCATGATTTTTGATTTAAATGTAGATCTTCGAAATTTAACTAAGTTCGATTTTTGAGAATACAGACCAAAATATACAAAAAATTATTAATAATATTGGTCGTTTAATACAAATGACCAATGTAAAATGATATTCGAGATGAGAATCTCAGATATTTTTTAGAAGTTGGAATAGGTTTTAGTATTGAAACATCTTTCGAAATCTAAGGAGATTTTTTGTAATGAAAAAGAATTTAGTATACGTAGGTTTGGTTTGTGCTTTACTGTTAACAGGAGCTTCAACGACTAATGGTGTCGCTCAAGCTGCTTGTGGAAGTACTGTTAAGGCTGCAGCTGAAAAGGGTGCAGTTTGCAAGTATTATCAAAAATTAGATAAGGCCGATCAAAAGAAGGTCGACGTTACATACACGACTACTAAAGTTGGTAGCAAGTATGATGTAAATGCTAAGATCGAAAACAAGTCGGCTAAGACGGTAAAGCTTAATTTAGGTGATATTTGTATTTACAATAAGGACGGCAATAAGATCAAATCTGCCAAGACTAATACAGTTACCGTTAAACCTAAGGGTAGTTGTACAGTGAATAAGTTATTCACCGGTGTTTCTAAAGAAACGTTGAAGAGCAAGAACGATTGCATCATCTACATGAATCCTGAACACAAACTCGGTAGCTATGACTTTAAACTTTAGATTTTTCGATGTTAACTCGATTTCTCACGTTGGGGGATCGAGTTTTTTAGTGCCAAAAAGCAGAAAATGGTGCAAGCAGTACTAGACCTTTTAAGGGTTTATTGTTGGATTTGTCGTTTGAAGGATGTAGTCTTTAGTTGAAATGGTCTGTCTTGATAAAAATAGGTTTTGCCAGAGGAATTAGCTTGTTTCTTGGGAGACTTATTATGAAAAAAGGTGTTTTTGTTGTTGGACTGCTCAGTTTGCTTTTATTGAGTGGCTGTAGTGCTTTTGGCAATTCTCATCGTGAGACTTCTTCGGTGGGGATTTCCTCAATGGATAAAAAGAATTCTGTAGCTTATGAGAAACTGTCGAAGGCTGCAAAGCGCCAAGTTAAATTTGATTTCACAGCTGAAAAAGCCGATTCAGGTTATGATATCAACGTAAATATTAAGAATGAATCGAAACACTTGGTTCGTTTTGACTTTGCTGATTTCAAAATTTTTAGCCCTGTTGATAGAGATTATGAATCTGATCGGAGCGGGAATCTTGTAGTTAAACCTCATGAAGCTTGCGGAATCACGCATCTTTTTGTGGGACTCAATAAAGACACTCTGAATGACCCTTCAAATTATTTTGTTTACATCGATCCAAATTATAAATTGAGTAAATTCACTTTCCGGATCGCCACGGGAACGAGCACCAAAGAAGCTAATGAAATGACATCAACGAACGACAATCACGTGACAACTAATGTTGATGCACCTAAGGCAGCTTTTTCAAATGGCACTTCTAATAGCACTAATGCTGCTGATTCCGGGTCTAGCGATGTCGCGGGTTCTGCAAGCTCTGGTTCAGAATCGATCAGTAAGCCAACGGCACCAGCCAAGATCTTGGATAGTACCGCCATAGCCAAAGCTCTATATCTACATTCAATGGGCTTTACAGCTGCTCGAGGTGAAGATGTCGACGTAGTTTCAACTGACTACGGATACAAAGTCACTGATAATGCATTATCAGGTTCGGCCAACTATTATAACGATTCGGGCGACGAACTAGACGACAATGGCAATGTCATTGCCACATTCTCATCATTAGCCGGACCAACCGCAGCTGATCCTGAAGGCTTTATTTATAAAAATTCAAATTATTCACAATATTAAAAAAGATCTTGAGTTGGGATGCTCAAGATCTTTTTTCTGATGGGAATTCGTTGTGGGAGATGCATGATTGCGGATTGGTAACTATAAGTTAATACTGTTTCATAGCACTCGAGTACTGATGACCATTAAATTTTCGGTGGCTGATTGATTTTCTTCCATTCTCTTTTATGAGGAAACTTGTTGCTGAGGACAGCAATCTATGTTTTAGATTTTTGATTCTCAAATTTGCTGTACTTAAAAAGTACTTTCCATTTTTATTAGCTAAACTTGCTGTAGATGGAATAATGCTGTTTATTTTTATCCTCAAGAATGTTGAAACGAGCTCCGAGGCACAGCGGCCTCCGGTTAACACAGGTGGTCGCGGCGCGGATTTGCCGCACCTTGTGCGACCACCCGCGTTAATCCTCAGCAGCTGAGCGTGCCTCTGCGCTCTCTTATTTTTATAGTAATATTTAGTTTGTGAAATTTTAATGTTCTAGTAATGGAAATGTTAATAATATGTGATAACCTTTTATTAAACGATATGAGGAAAAGGGGATTTTATGAAGTACAAGCGAGTATTATTGTCGTCGTCATTATTGTTAACATTGGCAGCAGTTTCTGCGACGAATCCACAAGAAACTCAAGCGTATACTATTTCCGATCATCCAACAACAAGTTTTGATCCTTCGGCTAATTCGGAAGATTCCGAAACTAATGAATCAGGTCCGGTCACTAGTCAGGGACAAAATAGTGGTGAGTCAGAGCAATCAACAACGACCGACCAGTCAGATCAGACGACAACGTCACAAGATAGTACTGCTTCATCACAAACAGGAGCTGACTCTGAGCAAAATCAGTCAGACGAGCAACAGACTGATCAAGGATCTGATAATACTGACCAGTCAGAAACAACTGGAAATGGCGGTAATAATGGCGAAAATAATAATTCGACCACAAACAACGGTTCTGAGCAAGAAGAAAAACCTGATCCTAACGCCAATAACAATAGTAGTGATAATACTACTGATAATTCGTCAGATGATAGTGACAATACTGATCAAGATCAAACTTCAGAAACGGCAACTGATACTGATACTAGCCAATCTAAAGATGAAAAACCTGACAAAAGTAACAACGCTGATGCTCAGGATCCAGCTGATAACCAGACTGATCTGAAGAATAATCAGACAAAATTCGACGATAAATCTGAGAATCAAGTATTAACACCAAATGAGCAAGCCACTAGTGATATTTCTGAAGCTGACATTCAAGCAGCCATTGCCGGTATGAGTGGCAACAACGATACGAGTGCTGATTCTAACAGTTCGGACCACAGTGATTATTCCTCAGGTTGGAAAGTAGCTCAGGATACTCCTAAACAAACTAATAAAGACGCTAGTACTTTTTCCAAAGTAGTCAATAATATTTGTAAATTACCCGTCGTCAGCAACATAATCTCGGGAACAAACTGCTTCTTCAATCCTGATGACATTCGGATCGGTAAAAAAATGGCCAAGATGCAGACTGAGTGGTCAAATAGTTTTAAAGATATCCCGGTGATTGGTGATTTCAGCGCCAAGTTCATCCAATTTCTTCAATCGTTCAATATCGTAGACAACATCGTGGCAAGTTTTGCCGGATTTTTCCACATCAAATAAGACTGTTTTTTAAAAACGTCTATAATTAAAGTAGTATTTAGTTATAGGGGGATATTATGAAAAAAACAGGGTTAATTGTGTCTGCGTTAGCTTTGCTAGTACTCGGGGGATGCAGTACTACTTCTAACCAAACACAAACTTCAAAGAATAATCAGTCGAAAGCAAGCAAAGTAAGCTCAGAGACGAAGTATTATCAGAACTTAAATAAGGAAGATAAACAAGATCTTAGTTTCAAGTTCAAACAAGATCGAGACGAAACAACGGAAGACTACGCTGATCCTGTCTATGTCTTATCGATGACCGTTAAAAATAAATCCGACAAAACAGTAAAATTCGACAAGTCCAAATTTATCTTTATGCATGATAAAACATACAAAATCAATTCATCCCAATCAGGGACACTAGTACTAAAACCAAATCAAACCAAAACAATCAACCAATTATTTGAAAACATAGGCGAACAAGCTTTAGTAGGCCAGGACGCCAAAGTAGTTTATTTAAACAGCAACAACAAATTAAAAGATATCAAACCTAATGTCCTACAATCAACACCAGGCAGCAGTGACAACGACAAAGCCTGGGACAGCAAAGACACCGGGAAATCAGACGCTGACCTCAATCAAAATGCCAGCGAAGCAACAGAAAACACAGCAAATAGCCGCATTAAAAGTGCTGACATGGCAAAAAGCTTATTCGTTCATGCTATGGGTATGAGTCCAGATATGAAGGATCAAGTAAGTGCAGTGCAAAATAATAAAGGATATGAAATCACATATTCAGGAATTTCCACACTAATCAATTTCAACGGTGATGAGATAGATTCCGATGGCACAGTAACACCTTATGCCAAATTAGCAGGACCAACGCATAGTTCAAATGGTTGGACATATAATGGTTAAATAAATTGAAGAGAAAAATAAAGAAAATCCCATTTTGAAGCAATCGCTTCAAAATGGGATTTTTCCTTTGAATTTTTGTTTTAATTTATTTTAAATAATAAGCCAGAGATAGACATGTGAGAATTAGGAAGCATCAAAAGTGCCTATTTAACAACCAAAAATCGAAAACTCTCAATCAATGAGCACACAAACTACCACCACATTCTAAAGCAACATATTAACCAACTTCTTCAAATCCTGCTTAGCCTGAATATTTGGCAACATATCAATATCGAATACAGCTTGGTCTTTGTACTCCTTGACCATTACTTGAGCAGCGTCTACGCCATTGTCGATTATATATTCAGCTGTTTCAGCTAAGGCTTTGTCACCAGTTCTTCCGGCTTCAGCGATGTTGTTTAAGAAGTCGGGGCCAGCTTTAGCTACGGCAAAGATAGTTGGTAGGGTAAACTCACCACCTTGGAGCATGTATAGTGGACCGAATTGGTCTTCGGTGGTATTGATACCGATCAAGTCTAGGATCTCACTCTTGATTTGGTAGGCAAGACCGATAGTTCGACCGATCTGACCAGCAGAATCGATCAAAACGTCGTTGGCATGAGTAGCTTGAGCACCGAACCGGCAAGCAAATTCGAACATTACGGCAGAACGTGCTTCGATCCGTTTGATGTATTCGCCGACATCGCTGACGGGTTTGACCATTTCTTCATCAGCCAACAGTTGGTTAGTCGTGATCTCTTGGACGGCCTCGATCTTTCCTTGTAAGTCGTCGTCATCGGCCGAACATTTCCGAAATTCGACATCGATCAAATCAGAAAAGTATTCCACCATAAAATTCAATTTGATCGAATCGGGACCTGATTGGTGCTTACGCATCATTTCGTTACGTATGTAAAACATTTGCATGGCAGCAGCGGCTGATTGCAAAGAATTGTCACGTAAGTCTTCTGCGCTAGCATCGCCAAATTCAGAAAACAAAAAGAAGAAAGCGGCGTGTAAAAATCTTTCTGAGTGCAAGTATCGACCAGCTTCACTAATGATATCGTCATTGTGCAATTCTAGTAGGTGACGCATATAGTCTTCGAGTCCTACTAGCTGGACATTTAATTTTTGAAATTGTTCAAAAGGTGATACAGCTGTCATAATTTTCCCCTATTTAAATTTATCGACTTCGACCTCAAGATTTTCAGCAATTGGCATAAAAACATCAGTGAAGAATTTTTGTGAATTGAATTTTTCGCCCTTTTCGATAATGTCGTTACATTTTTTCCAGGCGTCGGTCCGCATTAATGTTGCTAAATTCTTGCGGATAGTGTTGAGATGCTTTTTCAAGTTAGGGTTGGTACTGCCGAAAGCTTGAATGTAGAAGTAAATGATCTCGTTAAAAGTATTGTCTAAGACCCAGAAGAAAGTATTGCGCATTTCTGGAAGATTCATCATTTGACCAAAAGGCATGTCTTTGAGGATTTGATCTTTAACAAAGCTAGCTGATGAAACTAAGATCGCATTTACTTGTGATAAATCGGCAATGTAATTGGCATAATGATCGAATTGATCTTCCTTTAAATCAAAACCGATTTTCTCTTTTCTTTGATCAGCTTGCATGTTTTGTAGCTGTTGTAAATTAGTGGCTTTGACTTCTTGGCTTTCGGCGACTAATTTCTTTTCGACATCACGCAAGATCGTTTGATTTTCGTTCAAATATTTCATGATGGCAGGCCACAATTTGTCATTGAAAGTATCATTAAAGTGGTTGAAGAGATCGTCGGTGTAAATATCGAGGACGTCTTTTTCAGATTTAAAATCTTTGACGTGAGATTCGAATTGGACCACGATCGGCGTACCAGTTTTCTCTTCGCCAGTGGCGTAAGTTTTGCCGCTCTTTAAACGTTGTTCATTTTCCCATTGCTTTAATTCGTTGAGATCCAATAATCCTAAAGGCATGATCGTGATCTCTGAGTGAGTAGCTAAAACTTGTAAGGCGAAAGGAGTGTCGGGCTTTTGAGTTTCGATGAAAGACTTCAAAGTTACCCGCAGCTTCTTTTGATTGTCGAGATGATCCTCAGGATCAGCATAAAAAGCAGACGATTGGATCGGCGCGTTTTCGAAGCGATTATTGATCTGGTTCTTTAAGTCATTAATGTCCATGAAATTACTCCTTTGTTTCGAATTGAGGCTTGATCTCTGCTAAATGCTTTTTACCAGCATCAGTTAAAGTGGCCTTTTTCAAAGTGGCGGTGGCTAAAGGATAGTTTTCGATCTCCTCCAAGGCAAGGTCGTTGAACCAACCAGAGTCTTTGACAGAATCGATAGTTTGGTAAAGCATTGAATTGCGATTAACTTGTCGATTGGAAGTGAAATACTTACGATCAACATCTTTTAAGAGTTGATAAACAGATTCTTCTAAAGAAATATTATTAGCCATAATATATTATCCTCCATATTCGTTAATTATATTTTATATTCTTTACGTATCATTTGAAATTAGTAATTTGCCTAAGTTAAAATTTAAAAGATGTTTGCTAAAATGGATTTAATAATTTTGAGGGGGATTTTATTATGACAAAGAAAATTTTGATTGAAGGATTAAAATGCGAAAAATGTCCAGTCCACATTGCTCAAAAACTCAGCGATGTCGAAGGCGTTGATCGCATCGAAAAGAATATGGACAATATGACAGCTACAGTTATCGGCAATGCTGATATCGATGTGGTTCGTCAAGCTTTAAGCAGTACTCCATTTAAGATCGAGGAACTTGATTAATGGAGAATAGTAATACCAAAAAAGCTCAACGATTAGGAGTTGAGCTTAATTTAATTTCATTGCTATTTAGCAGCATCAGTCCGGTATTAAACAAGTTTTCTTTGGTAAGTTTAAATCCGATTTTAGGAGCTTTGTTCACCAGTGTGTTCGCAGCTATCTTTAACTTGGTTTTGATTTACTTCATGTACCATGATTTTTCAGTCATCAAAGATAAATGGGTCATCTTCTTAGGACTTACTAACGGTGTGGGTGTTATCTTACAGTATGTTGCACTATCTTTGTTGAGCCCAGTTACCGTAACTTTGATAGCTCGGATCTACTTGGTATACGTCTTCGTTCTTTCGTATATCTTCTTGAAAGAAAGATTGACACGTTGGGATTACTTAGCCGTGATCCTTTGTATCGCTGGTTCGATCTTCGTTTCTTCAGGTCGGGTACAGATCGATAGTTTCTGGGGCATTGTTTGTGCCTTTGTTTATCCATTTATGTACGCTGCCAACAATATTATTGCGAAATACTTAGTTCAAGATAACAATCCTGGGAATGTCTTGTTTTACAATCACTTAGTTTCCGCAGGACTGTTATTGATCACTGGAGTTTTGATCCCCGGAACTTTTGCCGGTATCAAGGCTCAAGCTGTAACATTTAACTTCTTTGGAGCCTTTTTCAATGGCTTCTTATCACTCTTGTTGTTCTACACGAGTTTGAAGTTTATTACCGCTGGAAAAGCTAACATTGTCCGTGCTTTAGGACCGTTAGTAGTAATTGTTTATTCATACTTCTTCTTCCCAATCGATATTACCGCTAATATTATTATCGGTGCCTTGTTATTGATCATCTCGACGACGATCGTAACAATGACTAAAAGTCGATCAGGTGATGCTGCATAGCGAAGTGCAAGAGCTCGCGTCGTGAATTAAAGCCAAGCTTTTTCATGATGTTAGTTTTATGAGCTTCAATTGTTTTTCTAGTAACGAATAATTTCTCCGCTATTTCTTGGTTGGAGAAACCTAAACAAATAAGAGGTAAGACCTCACGTTCACGTCTGGATAAGTTAACAAAGTTTAACTTGTCCAGATTTTTTTCGTCTGGATCTTGATCTTTTTCTTGTTTTTCTTTGATGATATTGTAGTCGTTTTCCGTCATGACGATGTTTTTGTCGATGTATGATTCGTCGACGTCAGCATGGTCGAGGGCGTTGATCAGTTCTTGTTCGTCTGAACTTTTTAGGACGTAAGAAAGAGCACCATTAGCAATGGCACTATTGATATATTCAGGTTCTTCGTGCATTGATAAGACGATTTGTTTCACTTCAGGGTGATAGTCGTGGATCCTCTTGATCGTCACCAAACCACTCTCCCCAGGTGGCATCGAGATGTCGACAATGGCAATGTCGATATCTTGATTTTCGATGATCGAGTAGGCTTGATTGCCATCTTGAGCTTCAGCCGTGACCCGAAATTTGTTGGTGTTATTGATTGTATAGGCTAGGCCCTTGCGTAAAATCTTGAAATCGTCAGAAATTAGTACGTTTTTCATATTTTACTCATTCCTCGTTTTTAGTCGGCTCCGTACTACCTTTGTATGGAAATTCCGCAGTTATAGTGGTTCCATCATTAAGCTGTGAATCTACTAGGAAGTAGCCATTGAGCGACTTGACACGTTCGTTCATGTTGATAATTCCTAATGATGATCCATTGTAAGATTTCTTGGTGTACATATTGAAGCCAACACCGTCATCAATTACTTCAAGCGAGATCTTATTCTTGTGCGAGACGAGCATGATAACGATGGTATCAGCTTTTGAGTGCTTGATAGCGTTAGTGACTGCTTCTTGAACGATCCGATATAAGGTAGTTTGAATATCATCGGATAGAACAGAAAGATCACCACTTCGATCGATGAAATCTAATTCGCTGGAAGTACTAGGCTGCATCCGCTTAATTAAGGCATGGATCGCTGCGATCAAACCGAAATTGTCTAAGACAGCAGGTCGAACATCGACAGCTAAGCTCTTAATGTCAGTCAGCGTCCCTCGAAGCTGATCTTGGACTTGTGAGATTAGTTTGTCGTGTTCTAGATCACCAGTTTTTAGATGACTCAAAGTCATGATCGAAGAATAAACTGATTGGGCCACACTATCGTGTAAGTCCTCAGAGATCCTTTTACGCTCGTTTTCTTGAGTCCGGTTGATCTTGCGTACGATGTCGTGATTGTCCTCTATTCGTTTAAGTCGGTCTTTCGCCGCATTGTTACGGATGACGATCGAATAAACGCCCTCGCTTTCATCGATCAAATAATAATCGAGTGAAAATGATAAGTCCTTAAATTGCTTTTTATCTGTGATGTTTAAAGAAACGGAGTTGTGATGCATGGTCTCTTTAACGATACAGTTAACGCAGTTATTCGTCTTTGACCGGTTCTCCGCCATATCAGTCTGGACGAGCTGGATCATGTAATTCACATCCAGGTCCATGCCATTGATCAATTCCTGGGCAGCGTTATTCACAATGACAACTTTGTCGCCCTGAACGATCAAAGTAGCGTCGGGTGAGTCCAAAAAATTCTTTTGAATCCAAAGGGTATCGCTATTTTTCATAGTTTATCATCTCTACTAATATTCTGGTTTTTCTTCGGAATAAGCAGGGTCGAGAAATTCAGCGTAATGATCATAATCTTTCTTGATCAACATGATCCGACGCTCAAGATTGTCGATCGCCTCGTCTTGTTCCAAAGTTCTTAAATCGTCTCTTTGCGTTTGCATTTCATTTTCTAAAAGAGTTCGCTGGATCGAAAGGTCGTTCATACAAATACGAATTAGTTTCTGGAAGTCGCCCTCAGTCATCTCAGACTTGTTTTTCATTGTAGATCCTCCTGATAATTGATGTTCTGAATTTGATAATTTGCCAAAAAAACGGTGTCGCAGGCAGCTGTTTTTAAAACGTCTTGCCATCTGAAATGACGATTGCGTAATTGACTTTTGAATTGGCGCAGTGATAGGTCAATATGGCAAAAAGTATATTGTGGTTCACCACCACAGTTGATGTAAGCGCTTTGATTTTGAATCAATTTTAACATAACCGGGTTAATATTTTTGTAATCAGTTGCTAAGACGATCAAATCTGCTCGGTCTTTCCCTGTTGCTTGGAAGTAGGACCAAAGAGCAGAGATGGGCCCACGATCGATCAACGGCTTTTGATCTTGGATAACTTCGATGTCTTTTACATCGTAAAAAAGCCGTCTAATAGCGTGGTTGTTGTTTTGGTTCGTTGAAACGTAGCAGCGGTCTACGAAAGGCAAGAGCTTTTCTGCAGTATATTCAACATTAGTCAAAACTCGCGTGTTGAAATGAGCTAAAGCCTTGTCACTTTGGTAACGAGTAGATTTTCCGCCTGCAAGGATCAGTCCGTCTGTCATAATAATTCCCTCAAAAACTTCGTAATAAAATCCCTTTTGATATCCGGATCTAGTAAAGAAACAATTTCTTTACTAGTGGTAGTTTGTTGAATGCTGACGAAATGCAAAATATTAGTGGCTTCCCCAAAGTCATTGGGCGTTTCGTCTTCTTTTAGTAGGACTATCTTTGGATAGTCCAATTCCTTCAGACCTTCAATGATCAAAAAATCAGCTGGAGTAGTCTGCTGCATTTGCCTGATTTGTTCTTCAGCTGTTCGATTTAGGCCTCGTTGGTAGTGGATCGTTTGTGAATCATTCAGTAGTAAGACATCATTTGATCGCTCATAAAACTTGCCAGTGTCAGTGTTGTTAGGTATATCAACAGGTCCGTGGGTATGCTTGACGACAGAAATTTGGTAGTTGAGTTGTGGCGCTATTTTTAAAAAGTCATTGGTCAAAGTGGTTTTGCCACTTTTTTTATGACCGACTATTTGAAAGGTAACAACCAAGTTCTTAAGACGCTTCCTTTAGGAGTGATCGAGTCGCCACGGGGGATCTCAAACATGCAAGTTGCTCGTTGCAAGTTATTCAAATTTCCAGAAGCGTCGCCACCGACACGACCGATCTCGATTTGATCTTTATCGATGTGATATTTACCACGTAAGATCCGGTCGTACATATTAGTCTTGGTATATTCTGCGTTTAATGTTCCCTGACATTCGATCAAACGACTGGCTTGCTTTTGCATCAAGCGTAGGGCGTATTCAACATATAGGTAGAAACCGGTAAAGCAAGCACCAGGATTACCTGAGAGTCCAAAATACATCGTTCCTTTATCGACAAAAGCTGTTGTTACAGAGCCGGGACGCATTTCTAGTTTGTTAAATAATAGTTGGTCTGCCGACTTTGCTAGATCCGCAATGATATCGAAGTCGCCGACAGAAACCCCGCCGTCTGTAATGATAACGTCGCATTTTCCTTGAAGGTCAGTGACAGCTTCTTTTAGTAATTGTGGATCATCTTTGATCTGCGTATAGCTAATGACTTGAGCGCCATTTTCTAGACAAAGATTCTTGATGAGTGGGCCATTGCTGTTGTATATCTTGCCATTTTTGATTGCTTCACCAGGATGAAGTAATTCTGAGCCGGTAGTGATGATACCGATCTTTGGTTGTTGATAAACTTTGATCTCTTGAACATCGAAGGCTGCTAATAAACTAATGCCACCAGGATTGATCTCGGTATCTTTAGCTAATAAGGTGTCGCCTTCTTTAAAATAGTCACCGATCTGGGTGATGTTATCTTTTTTCTGGATCTCTGAGATCTCAACCGTGTCATCGTCGATCATTTTGGTCGTTTCTAGCATTACCACTAGATCTGCTCCATCAGGGACATAACCACCAGTCATGATCCGGACCGCTTCACCAGAAACGATAGGACGATCGAAATCAGCTCCGGCAGGGATGTCGCCTACGACTTTCAAGCGAGTCGGGAAACTCTTTAAATCTGACTTGATCAAAGCGAAGCCATCGTAACCTGATCTTCTAAAAGTAGGGAGATCGTTAGGGGCAGTGACATCTTCAGCGATGACCCGATGATTAGCTTCACTAGCTTTGATCGTTTCGATCTTGGATGGTAGTTTAGCGACGCTTTCTTTGATCACTTCTCGTGCAGCGTCAATGGAAATAGCATTTCTCTTATCAACTGGTGTATACATTATTTAGTTATCTCCTTTATTAAGTGTGGTAAATCAGGCAAGATGACTCGCTCAAGGGCAGTTTTGCAAGCGTTGGTCGAACCAGGTAGTAGGTAGCAGAGTTGTTCGCTAGCAGTAATACCAGCGGCAGCTCCAGAAGCTAGGGCACGGATGCCGACCTCATCGACACTGATCCTGCGGAAGTATTCGCCGAATCCCGGGATGAGTTTGATGAATTCTGGCTCTATCGTATCGATCGTCACATCTCGAACAGCAATGCCAGTACCGCCGTTAACTAAAATAAGTTTCGAATCAGTCTTTACAAGTTCATTGTACGCCTGAATTATTTCTTTTGAATCATCTTTAACGATATATTTTTGGAATAAATTATATCCTTCATTAGTTAATTTTTCCTGTAAATATAAACCTGATTTGTCAGTTTCCTCAGTTCGAGTATCGCTAACAGTGATGATGGAAAAATCTATCATTATTTATTACCTCCATGAAGTGGGCAGTTGGAGCTAACGTGCACGCCAATTTTGCGGAAATCGAAATTCCAATTGTCGACGACCATCAATTTTGCAGGGACGACTTTTTCAGGACGGGTCAAGAATTTCATGGCCATTGAAGCTTCTAAACTGCCGGTGATGGCTACGATCATGGGATTCGTTCCGATGTTGGCTGAAAGCCCGAGCTTTGCGATGTCTTGTTGAGGATAAAGACATTCTAGACAAGCATCATCGGTGGAATTCATGAACATAGCTTGGCCTTGGTTACCTGCACAAGTTGCAAAAATGTGCGGCAGATCTTTTTGAAAACAGTCGCGATTGATCTGATATTTCACAGGGAAATTATCGGTACAGTCTACGACTAGTTGATATTGATCTGTTATTAGTTCTGATGAATATTTTTGTTCTATAGTATTTATTTTAACGTTGCTGTTAGCTGCCTGTAAATGCTGTTTCATAGCTTCTAACTTACCTAGACCATTTTTAACATCATCTTCGGTATAAAGATTTTGCCGATGAAGATTTGTTAGTTCCACTTGATCAAAGTCAACTAAAGTAATCGAACCGACTCCGGCTTTGACTAATTCTGAGGCAACGAAACTTCCGAGTCCCCCGACACCGATAACTAAAACATTGCTTTTTTCTAAATTAGCTTGACCTTTCGAACCAATTTGTTCGATTTTTAACTGACGGTCATATCTGCTCGTAACCATTTCCGATCCCTCCATATATACGTTTACCCAAAAGGTTAGGGAAATTCCTAATCGAAGTCAATTAGGATACGTGCTAAATTTAATATGTAGAATTAGTATCGATAAATTACGATATTGATAGGGGAATTGCTTATGCTAGGATCAAAATTTTTTAAAAAAGTCGAAAAGTTTAATGGTAATTTTACCCAACTCGAAGAAAACTCACGTCGTTGGGAGAAATTATACAAAGAACGTTGGGCACATGACAAAGTAGTTCGGACTACTCACGGTGTTAACTGTACCGGTTCTTGTAGTTGGAACGTTTATGTCAAACAAGGTGTCGTAACTTGGGAGCATCAGTCAACTGACTATCCTTCTTGTGGACCTAACATGCCTGAATATGAGCCACGTGGCTGTCCTCGTGGTGCTAGTTTCTCATGGTATGAATACAGTCCTTTGCGTATCAAATATCCTTACATCCGTGAACGTTTGTGGAGAATGTGGGACGAGGCTAAGAAACAATATGATAGTCCTGTTGATGCTTGGGAAAGTATCGTCACTGATCCCGAAAAAACTAAAGAATATAAATCAGCCCGTGGTCACGGTGGCTTGATCCGTGTCAAATGGTCAGACGCTACTGAATTGATTTCAGCCATGTTGATCTACACTATCAAGAAATACGGACCTGATCGGATCGCTGGATTTTCACCTATCCCAGCTATGTCAATGCTCAGTTATGCTTCTGGTGCTAGATTCATTTCTATGCTTGGTGGAGAAATGCTTAGTTTCTATGATTGGTATGCCGATCTACCACCAGCATCACCTCAAGTTTGGGGTGAACAAACTGATGTACCTGAATCAGCCGACTGGTACAACTCACAGTACTTGATGATGTGGGGTTCAAACGTTCCATTAACGAGAACGCCTGATGCTCACTTTATGGTCGAAGCTCGTTACAAGGGTACAAAAGTCGTTTCTATTTCTCCAGACTATGCTGAAAATGTTAAATTCGCTGACAACTGGTTGGCACCACATCCTGGATCAGATGCTGCTTTAGCTCAAGGATTCACTCACGTTATCTTGAACGAATTTTATAATAAGAAACAAGTTCCTTACTTCATTGACTACTCGAAGAGATTTACCGACCTACCATTCATGATCATGCTCGATGAAAGTGAAACTAATCCAGAACACGTTGTTTCTGGACGTTTCCTCAGAATTTCGGACTTGACTGACAAAGAAGTCGAAAATGCTGAATGGAAACCAGTTCTCGTTGATGAAACTAATGATCAAGTAGTTGTTCCAAACGGAACTATGGGTCAAAGATGGGAAGCTGGCAAGAAGTGGAATCTTGATCTAACTGCTCCAGATGGTCACCAGATCGATCCAAGATTGTCATTCATCGAAAGTGGTAAGACGCAAACGATCGATATGCCTAGTTTTGACGCTTCTGGTAACTCGATCTATCAAAGAACGATCCCATATCGTGAACTTACTTTAGCTAATGGAAAGAAACAAAAAGTTGCCACAGTCTTTGACTTATTGATGGCTCAATATGGTATCAACCGTGTTGAAGCTGATCCATATGCAGCCAAAGGTTACGACGATGTCGACAGTTTGTTCACACCGGCTTGGTCTGAAAAGATCACTGGCGTTAGAAAAGACTTGATCGTGCAAGTCGCTAATGAATTTGCAAAAAATGCTGCTGAAACAAAAGGTAAGTCGATGATCATTATCGGTGCCGGTGTTAACCACTGGTTCAATTCAGACATGACTTATCGTTCAGCTATCAACATGTTGCTGCTTTGTGGCTGTGTTGGCGTTCAAGGTGGTGGCTGGGCTCACTATGTTGGCCAAGAGAAATTACGTCCTGCCGAAGGTTGGGCAAATATCACTTTTGCTAACGACTGGGCTCCAGGTGGTGCACGGCAACAACAAGGTACTTCATTCTTCTATTTTGCTAGTGACCAATGGAAGTACGACGAGTTAGACAATGCCGCACAAAAGTCACCAACTAAACACATCAAACACGGATATAAACATCCAGCTGACTACAACCAAATGGCTATTAGATTAGGTTGGATGCCATCGTATCCTCAATTCAATCGCAATAGTTTAAGCTTTACAGATCAATATAAGACTACTGACATCGAAGAAGTTTCTAAGCAAGTCGTAAAAGAATTAGTCGATGGCAGTTTGAAGTTTGCTGCTGAAGCGCCTGATGCTGATGAGAATCAACCTAAAGGTATGTTCATCTGGCGTTCAAACTTGTTTGCATCGTCTGGTAAAGGACAAGAATATTTCATGCGTCACATGCTCGGAGCTGAAAATGGCTTGTTAGCTAAAACTAACGGCAACTTCAAGCCCGAAGACATGGAATGGGATGACAAGTCGATCGATGGGAAATTGGACTTAGTTACAACATTCGACTTCCGGATGGTAACTACGCCACTTTACTCAGATATCGTTTTACCAGCAGCAACTTGGTACGAAAAAGAAGACCTTTCAAGTACTGATATGCACCCATTCATCCATCCATTCAACAAAGCTGTCGATCCACTTTGGGAATCAAAGAGTGATTGGCAAGCCTTCCAAGACATCGCTAAGGAATTTTCTGGCATGGCTAAGAAATACTTCTCCGGCGTTAAATACGATTTGAAGACACAGCCACTGGGTCATGATTCTAAAGGCGAGATCTCACAACCACTAGGTGAGATCAAAGACTGGAAGAAAGGCGAGATCGAAGCTATCCCTGGTAAGACGATGCCAAGTCTATCCTTAGTTGAACGTGACTATGCCAAGATCTACGACAAGTTCATTTCCCTAGGGCCTAACGCTCGTGGCAAAGTTGGTTCAAACGGATATAGCTATGATGTTTCCGATGAATATGATGAACTCAAGGATATTTTAGGAACTTACAACGAAGGGATCGAAAGGGGATGTCCAAAACTCGATGCTGACCGTAATGTTGCTGAGGCTATCTTGCATTTATCAAGTGCTTCAAATGGCCATGTTGCTAAGAAAGCTTGGGAAGACGCAGAAGAGATCACTGGTGAAAAACTAGCCGATATTTCTGCCGGACAAACTGAAAAGCAAATGACTTTCCAAAACATTACCGTTCAACCTCGTGAAGGGATCCCAACACCGATCTTCTCCAGTGCTAAGAATGACGGCGATAGATATTCACCATTCTCTGTCAACATTGAAAGAAACGTTCCATTCAGAACGATCACTGGTAGACAATCGTATTACTTAGATCATGAGATCTTCCAAGAATATGGTGAAGAATTAGCTACTTATAAACCAACGCTTCCTCCGTTTGTTATGGCACCAACTGATACCAAAGTTGAAAAAGCTGACAAAGAAGTAACGCTTCGTTACTTAACACCACACGGGAAGTGGAATATCCATACTACTTACCAAGATAACCTTTACATGTTGACACTCTTTAGAGGTGGTCCAACAGTTTGGTTAAGTTTGGATGATGCTAAGAAGATCGATGTTAAAGATAACGACTGGGTCGAACTATACAACAAGAATGGTGTAGTTACTGCCAGAGCCGTTGTCAGTCAAAGAATGCCAGATGGCACGATGTACATGTATCACGCTCAAGATATGGAAATCGAAGAACCATTATCAACGATTACGGGTAACCGTGGTGGTTCACACAACGCCCCAACTCAGATTCACGTCAAACCAACGCAAATGGTCGGAGGCTATGGACAACTAAGTTACGGCTTCAACTACTATGGACCGATCGGTAACCAAAGAGACTTATACGTAAACGTTAGAAAACTAAAGGAGGTCAAGTGGAATAATGAAGGTTAAAGCACAAATTTCTATGGTTTTAAACCTAGATAAATGTATCGGATGTCATACTTGTTCCGTAACATGTAAGCAAACTTGGACTAATCGACCTGGTGCTGAGTACATGTGGTTTAACAACGTTGAAACTAGACCCGGTGTCGGCTATCCCCAAAAATGGGAAGACGAAAGTCACTACAAAGGTGGCTGGAAACTAAATCGTAAAGGTAAGCTGGAATTACGTGCCGGAAGTAAACTTAACAAAGTTTCTTTAGCCAAGATTTTTTACAATCCAGACATGCCTAACATGGACGATTACTATGAACCATGGACTTACGATTACCAAACATTGTTTGGCAAAGAGTCAAAACATCAACCAGTAGCTCGTGCTAAGTCACAGATCACTGGTAAATATATGAAACTAAACAATGGTCCTAACTGGGATGACGATTTGGCTGGTTCAGATCGTAGTTTCGGCGAAGATCCTAACATGCAAAGTATCGAAGCTGACATCAAGGGTAATTTCGAAAAGACTTTCATGATGTACTTGCCTCGTTTATGTGAACACTGCTTGAATGCAGCCTGTGTTGCTTCATGTCCTAGTGGTGCCATGTACAAACGTGACGAAGACGGTATTGTTTTAGTCGACCAAGAACGTTGCCGTGGATGGAGATTCTGTATGACAGGATGCCCATACAAGAAGGTTTACTTCAACTGGAAGACTAACAAAGCTGAAAAATGTACTTTCTGTTACCCAAGAATCGAAGAAGGATTACCAACAGTTTGTTCAGAAACTTGTGTTGGCCGTATCCGTTACATCGGAGTGATCCTTTACGATGCTGATCGTGTTCAAGAAGCTTGTGAAGAACCTGATGACACAAAGCTTTACGAAGCACAATTAGGCTTGTTCTTAGATCCAAATGATCCAGAAGTTATCGAACAAGCTTTAGCTGACGGTGTTGATATGGAAACAATCAAATGTGCTCAACGTTCACCTATTTACAAGATGGCTGTTGAACAAAAGATTGCTTTTCCATTGCACCCAGAATACCGTACAATGCCAATGGTTTGGTATGTACCACCTCTATCACCAATTATGAATTACTTCGAAGGTAAGAACTCGATCAAGTATCCTGAACTTATCTTCCCTGCTATCGAAGAAATGCGTATTCCTGTTGAATACTTAGCAAACCTTCTAGCTGGTGGTAATACTGAAGTAATCAAGAATGCTCTATACAAATTAGCAATGATGAGATTATATATGCGTGCAAAAACAAGTGGAAAAGACTTTGATACTGAAAAACTTGACCGTGTCGATTTGACTGAAGAATCAGCTACATCACTTTACCGTCTACTAGCTATTGCTAAATATGACGACAGATTCGTGATCCCTAAGGCTAAGAAAGAAAAAATCGAACACGTTGAAGATGATCAAGGTGGCTTAGGCTACGAAGAATGTAACGGCTGTGCCTTAGCACCTGCTCATGGCAGCATGTTACGTAAAGCAAAAGCAGGAATGTCATCAAAAGATATTTATGCAGAAAGTTTCTATGGAGGAATTTGGCGTGATTAATATTGAGAAGCTCAATAGCTTAAAAGGTGGTTTCATTTATTTATCAAGAATGATCGACTACCCGACTCAAGAAGTATTAGAGCCAAAGTTTTTAGACGAATTCAAACGGGATTATCCAGAAACTCCGTATAAAGAAGAATTGATCGAGATCATTTCTGCGATGCAAGTCTATTCACTTGAAGATATCAAAACTCACTATGTTTCACTTTTTGAATTGAACAACCGTTACACGTTGTATATGACGTATTACAAGATGACGGATTCTCGAGAACGTGGACAAGTTTTAGCCAAACTCAAAATGCTCTATGAAATGTTTGGTGTCCAGATCGAAGGAACGGAATTGTCCGACTATTTGCCATTGATGCTCGAATTTTTGACATATAGCGATTGGAAAGATGACTACCGTCAACAAGATTTAAAATTATTGTTCTCTGTGATCGAAGATGGAACTTTCAATCTACTCGAGAAATCACAAGAACAATCAGATGACTTATATTTCAGAACTATCGGTATTGTTAGATCAGAGCTTCGATCGTGTGTTGAACAGCCAGATATCAAACAATCAGACATGACGAAAACAGGGGGAGAATAGAGATGAAAGATATCGGTGATTTCTTATTATGGTGCGTATTTCCGTATGTCGCACTAGGTTCGTTTATCTTCGGGACCATCATTCGCTTCACTTGGTTTAGATCAACGATCACAGCAAAATCAAGTGAATTGCTGGAAAAGAAAAATTTGATGATCGGAAGTATTCTCTTCCATGTGGGAATTATCCTAGTTTTCTTCGGACATGTAGTTGGTGTCTTGATACCAAAGGCTTTTACCGATTGGTTAGGAATTCCTAACGAGATCTACCATATCGGCGCTTTAGTAATGGGAGGGATCGCTGGATTCCTTGCTTTAGCCGGAATGTTGATCTTGAGTTTCAGAAGATTCAGTGATGATCGGGTCTTCAAGACTAGTTCATTTAGTGATCTAGTCGTTGATCTAGCATTCTTGATCGTTATTGTTTTAGGTTTGGCCGCATCACTTGGAGATGGGATCTTCTTCCATCCAGAATTCAACTATCGTTTGAATCTTTCAGTTTGGGCTAGACAATTGTTCTACTTCAGACCGGACTTCCACTTGATGCAACAAGTTCCATTGACTTTCAAGTTCCATGTTATTTGTGGGCTTTTAATCTTTGGATTCTTCCCTTACACTAGATTGGTACACGCACTAACGTTACCATGGCAATATCTCTTCAGAAGCCCTGAAGTATATCGTCGCAAACCAAGAATTTAAGAGGGGAAATATATCGTGGCTAAAAATCACAAGAATAAGATCGTAATGGTTTTGGCAGTTGTTTTACTGATCGTTTTGGTCGTATTGTCGATGATGATCGGTCGGTACAACTTGTCTTTGAATGACGTGATGAGCTATTTCTTCAATCGAGCCACGAGTTCAACGAAGTTAATACTCAAATTAAGATTTACTAGAATATTGGCAGTTATATTAGTTGGCGCGGGTCTATCCATGGCCGGCGCCACTTTTCAATCTATTTTCAATAATGGATTGGCTTCACCCAATATTTTAGGTGTAGCGACGGGATCGAGTGTCGGTGCCGCCTTTGCTATTTTGTCAGGAATGCCGATCTACGTGATCGAATTAAGTGCTTTTGTAATGGGGATCTTGACGATGTTTTTGACATTGCTCATCAACCATTTTCTCCGCAACAATTCCGGGATGACTTTGATTTTAGCCGGGATCATCATCGCTGGTCTGATGCAGTCAGTTTTGGGATCGATCAAGTATATTGCTGATCCGGAAGACCAACTTCAAAGCATCGTTTACTGGGAATTAGGTAGCTTTATGAAAGTCGATCTTAGTTCACTAGCCTCAGTTGGTCCGGTATTATTGGTCGGTATTCTATTTTTGTTTTTTGCACGTTGGCGATTGAACGTTTTGTCATTAGATGAAGCATCAGTCAAGACGATCGGGATAAATCCAGTTTTAAATCGTAATTTAATGATAGTAGCAGCGACATTGCTAACTTCCGCTGCTGTCTGCCTTTGTGGAGTTATCGGCTGGGTCGGACTAGTTGTGCCGCATATTAGTCGCAGCATCGTAGGTGGGGATAATCGGATATCTTTGCCATTGACTGGTGTCGTTGGCTCGATTTTACTAGTTATTGCTGATACATTGGCACGCAGTATTTCGGTGAACGATATTCCATTGAGTATCGTCACGGGATTTATCGGTGTACCGATCTTTGTATTCATTTTAATAAGGAGAAAAACTACCGTTGTCTGAAATTTATACTAAAAAATTAAGTTTCGCCTATGAAAGTCAAACAATCATCGGCAATGTCGATCTATCGATCGATGATGGTCAAGTTTTGGTCATTTTAGGTCCCAACGGCATCGGGAAAAGCACCTTATTATCATGTCTGAGTGGACTTCATAAGAGTTATCAAGGAATGATCAAACTAGAAGACCGTGAGTTAAAAGATATTTCTAGTAAAGAGCTGTCGCATCGACTGGCGTTAGTCAGCCAAGGCGTCAACATCAAGAGCAGTCTAAGTTTGTACGATTATTTGTTGCTAGGTCGCAGCGCATTTCACGGGATCTTTGCACAGCCGGACAATTCTGATCATGAAAAAGTTGACCAAGTCTTAGATCTGATCGGACTGACGGATTTTGCTGAATCAAACGTTCAAGATATGTCAGGTGGGCAGAAACAATTAGCCCAGATCGGCCGGGCGTTAGTACAAGAACCGCATCTCTTGATCATGGATGAGCCCACTTCTGCGCTAGACTATAAAAATCAAATTTTAGTTTTAAAATTAATAAAAGCCCTTTCAGATAAAGATATTTCTATTATAATAAGTACACATGATCCCAACCAAGCAATGATGGTTGGAGACATGGTGGGATTATTGATCGACAATCAAACTTACGTTCAAGGTCAAACAGAAGAGATCTTGACGGAAGATTACTTGTCAAACTTGTACAAAACACCAATAGTTTCAACGTTTAACGAGGATCTACAACGAAATATTTTTGGGACGAGGATGGATTAATATGAAAAAGAAAAAGACTCTAATAGTCGCTTTTTTGGCGATATTATTGCTGGTAGCTTTTGGGGGTTCATATGGCAATTCTCAAGCTGCTTCGGATACGCGTGTCGTTAAAGATAACAGTGGCAAGAAAGTTAAGATTCCTAAGAAAGTCAAGCGAGTGGCCGATTTGTGGCACGCTAACAACCCAATTTTGTTAATGCTTGGCGGTGAAGATGATCTGGTCGCGACGACGCAATTAATTCGCGATAATAAGCTGTTGACGCGACTTTATCCTGAGGTCAAGAAGCAAGCCGTTCCTTTCAATGGGCAAAGCGTTAATACTGAAGAGTTGATCGCCCAAAAACCGGATGTAGTTATCAGCGCCGACAAGGCACAGATCGAGACGATCCGTAAAGCTGGCATTCCGGCTGTCAACTCAATGTTTCAAGATTTTAAAGGAATGAAGAAAACGGTTACATTAACTGGTAAAATATTAGGAGGCAAAGCTAACAAGAATGCTGCCGCCTACAATGAAAAGCTCAATGACGATATTCGCGAAGTCAAACGTAGAACTTCGATGGCAGGGACACCAAGCGTCTTGCACATCGTTAATAAGACTGATCTCACTAAGGTCGATGGACGTAAGACCATCGTTGACCAGTGGATCAAGACTGCTGGTGGTAAGAACGCCATCAAAGCTAAGGGTAATATGATCGATGTTTCTGCCGAAGAGATCATCAAAGCTGATCCAGATATTATCATCGTTGGTAACACTACTAGCAAGAAAGCTTTGAAAGCCTTGAAGAAAGATTCTCGTTTTAAATCGCTCAAAGCCGTTAAGAATAAGAAAGTTTATGGTAATCCAACCGGGATTTTCCAATGGGATCGCTATTCAGCTGAAGAGTCACTCCAATTGTGGTGGGCTGCTAGCAAGATCCATCCCGAGGAAATGAAGGATGTAAATATGACCAATAAGGTCAAGAATTTCTACCAAGCATTTTTCAACCATAAATTTACTACCAAAGAGGTCCACAAGATCTTAAATGGGGAGGTCATTAAATGAGCATTGTCAAGATCGTTGAAGAACCAATTGACGTTGCGGGCCTGACCGAAAGTTTGATGCACGATGAATATGGCGGGATCGATACTTTTATCGGTACGATCCGCCAGTTCACTGATGAAGTTGAAACTGAGAAGATCGAGTACACGACTTATAAGAATATGGCAGAGAAAGAAATGCATAAGTTAGCCAACATTGTTTTAGACAAAGGGATGGACGTGGTTATGGTCCATCGAGTTGGTGAGTTAGCTCTTGGAGAAGTTGCCGTCTTTATTGGCGTAGCCGCACCTCACCGTGCCGAAGCATTTGAGAATTGTCAAATGTTGATCGATACCTTGAAGAAAACTGTGCCAATTTGGAAAAAAGAGTACGATAAAGATAAAATTCGCTGGGGAGGTCTAGGAGAATGAAAGTTAAACTATTTTCAGTCTTAGCTGAAAAAATCGGTCCCTCGATCGATTTGAATTTGCCAGATCAATTTAAAAGCCAAGATGTATTGAATCAGATCAAAGAACTGCATCCTGATTATGCAAATGTTTTGGACCAATCTTTAGTTGCGGTCAACGAGGAATATACTAACGACCAAGATATTAAGTTAGAGTCGGTTGACGAAATTGCGATTATCCCACCAGTTAGTGGGGGCTAGGATTTTATTTTTAAGTTAATAAATAATGGGGGTATGTAAGATGGAAAGCAAAGGTAAATCGTATCTTGCTTTAGCAATGGGAACATTGTCGATGATGGTTTGTTTTATGGTATGGCTATGTTTGTCACCACTAGTTGATGTCATTTTGAATAACGCAGGTGTCCAAGTTTCCGAATTCCAACGTTCATTCTTATTAGCTACACCAATTTTATTAGGTTCAATTATGAGAATCCCAATGGGAATTTTGACTGATAGATGGGGCGGTAAGAAAACTTACATCGTCTTAATGATCTTCTTGATCATTCCTGTTTTGATGATGCCTAGAGTGCATTCATACGGAATGTTGATTTTTACAGCATTACTACTAGGAATGGCTGGAACATCATTTGCTGTTGGTGTTTCGTATGTTACCGGATTTTTCCCACCAGAAAAACAAGGACTAGTTTTAGGTATTGCTGGTGTGGGTAACATCGGTACTGCCTTTTCAGCTTTTTTCCTACCAAGATTAGTTAAGAGTATGGGTCTAGAAGGTATTTTTTATTTATTAGTAGTATTACTAGTTATTTTTGTGATTTTAATGTTGTTCTGTCCAGAATCAAAGACGAACAAAGAAGCAACGATCGGCAAGTCATTGTCAGTTGCTAAAGAAAAAGATACTTGGTTCTTGGCTTTGTTCTACTTCTTAACTTTCGGTATGTTCATGTCGATGAGTAATTTATTGCCAACGTTTATGACAAAATTATTCTCACAATCACTAGTAGATGCAGGTATTTGGGCAGCTATTTTCGCTGTTATCGGAACGTTGGTCCGTCCATTAGGTGGATATTTATCAGATAAGATCCGTCCAATGACTTTGTTGAGATATGACTTTATTGCTTTGATCGTCGTAGCGATCGTCTTTGGTATTTTCTTGAAGAATCAAGGGATTTTCTCAGCTATCGTTGTCATTATTGCTATCCTTGTTGGTATGGGTAATGGTATCATCTTCAAAATGGTTCCATTCGTATCATCAGGAAATACCGGTGCTGTTACTGGATTTGTTGGTGCCATGGGTGGTCTTGGTGGATACTTCCCACCAATCATTTTAGGTATTATCAAACAATCAACTGGCGGTTATGAGATCGGAATTTATTTGATCGCCGTAGTTGCCTTGATCTGTTTAGTTCTTTTGCAAAAAGAATACATTTCTGGTCAACACAAGATCGTGAAATAAAGAGAGGGAAAACTATGGATGAAGAAACAAAGAAACAAAAAGTTGACGAAATCACTAATGCTTTGGAAGCAGTGATCGATCCCGAATTAGGTATCGATATCGTTAATTTAGGCTTGATCTATGGTATCGACATCGAAGGAACAAAATGTACAGTTACAATGACTTTGACCACAATGGGCTGTCCATTGAGCGATATGATCAACAATGATATCCATCAAGCTGTTGAATCAGTCGACGGAGTCGAAAGCTGCGACATTAATTTAGTCTGGTACCCAATTTGGGATATGACTAAAATGAGCCGTTTTGCCAAAATTGCATTAGGAATTCACGGATAGTTTTTAAAACGAGGAGATTTGCTTATGAGTGAAAAAGTTATTGATTTCGAAGTGCCAATTCACACATTGGCAAATGAATATCCAGATTTCGTAGATATTATGTATTCGATTGGCTTTACAAAAATCAAAGTTCCCGGAATGCTCAATACTGTCGGGAAGATCATTAATTTGAAAAAAGGATCAAAAGCCATGGGAATACCACTAAATAAGATTGCCCAGGCCTTTGAAGAGAGGGGCTATGAGCTGAAAAATTATGACCAATAAGACTTTGAGTAGTGTCCAACGACAAAAGAAAATCGTTGAGATCTTAAATTTTTTACACGAAGGTGGAGACTTCGATGAAGCTAAGAAGATGTTTGATGATTCGTTTTCAAGCGTCGATGTTTCAGAGATCACTTCAGCTGAACGTGAACTGATCGCCAGTGGTTTGAATCCAATGGAGATCCAAAACTTATGTAATGTCCATGCGGCTGTTTTCAAAGGATCGATCACAGGAAACGAAAGCACACCAGCTTTTGAAAAGCCCGGACATCCAGTTGCAACAATGAAATTGGAAAATGTTGTCCTTTCTTCATTGATCAATGATGAATTACTACCTTGCCTGAAAAAATGGCAACAAGATGGTGACAATGACCAATATTTAGCACGAATGCAAAAGGCTTTAAAAGATCTGATGACGATCGATAAACATTACACTCGTAAGGAAAATAGCATCTTCCCACTGATGGACAAGTACGGAATCACTGCGCCGCCTAAGGTGATGTGGGGCGTTGATGATGAGATCAGAGGCTGGATCAAGGATGCCTATAATATGGTTATGGCTGATCCTGTTCCTGATAAGTATGAAGTCGAAGCCTCTATTGAAAAAGCATGTAAAGAGACTATGGAAATGATCTTTAAAGAAGAAGAGATCATGATCCCGATGCTTGACGAAGTGGCTACGCCAGAAGATTGGTATATGGTCGAACAAGATGAAAAAGACATGGGCTATACTTTGATCCCAGATCCGCTTCCTTGGAAACCAACTGAAAAAGAGATTGCTGAAGGTAAGAAGAAGAAGAACCCTGAGATTGCTAATGAGCTGAACAAGATGGCTCAAGGATTGGCTGATTCTGAAGGTTTGAAGGCTAAGGATACGAAGAAGAAGCGTTCGAAGAAACGTATTCCAATCGTTGATGTTACGCCTTCTTTGCATGAGGATGATGAACCGGTTGCTGATTCTGACTCTTCAGAGAAGATGTCTGCTCATGAACGGATCAGACGTCGTTCGCAACATGTGAAGACTGGTTTGGAGATGCCTACTGACGAGATCAATGTCCGCTTTGATTCTGGGAAATTGAACTTGGATGAGTTGACGGCTATTTTTAAGATTTTGCCGGTCGACCTTACTTTTGTTGATGCTACTGACCATGTTAAGTGGTTTTCTAACTCGCCTGATCGGGTTTTTCCACGGACTAAGGCTGTTATTGGCCGGGCTGTGGTTAACTGTCATCCGCCTAAGAGTGTTGATAAGGTGCTTGAGATTTTGAAGGAGTTTCATGAGGGGACTTCGGATTCTAACGAGTTTTGGATTAATTTGCATGGTGAGAAGTATGTTTATATTCGATATTATGCTTTGCGTGATGATGATGGCGAGTATCTTGGTTGTCTTGAGGTTACTCAGGATGTTCAGCATATTCGTGATTTGGATGGCGAGAAGCGTTTGCTATAGTTTTTATGCTTTGCTGCTTTTTTGGTGGCAAGGCTTTTTTTTGTATAGATGTAAGAGAGCTATGCAGACAGAAGCGTTTTATTTTGCTGGAGGTCTGTTAGTTTGTTTGGTTAGCTGGGATGGGGGTAGTAGTTTGGTTGCTACGTTCAATGCCGACTCCGGGGCCCGGGGATACAGACGCTGGAACGTGGTGGGCACATTTTGAACCAATCGAGCAAAGGGCGCTCGCTTGTTTCAAAACTGCACCTTCCTCTAAGCTCCTTCGTCGCCAAGAGGAATTTCACCACTGAGGTCTGTATCCCCGGGCCCCTCCGTCTAAATGGTATGTATAACCCCCCTTTGTTTGAGTTTTACCGATTTATATTGATCAAATTGGCACTTTTTGCGCGTCCTATTCCTCACATGTCTATCTCAATTTCCTCCTTGGTTTGTAAGATCTAAATCAAGGTCAAAACCTAAAACCTTATTCAAGTCTCATTCAGGAATTCATTCAAGATTTCATTCAAGATTTCATTCAAAATCTAGTTCAAGTTCTCAGATCAAAATGCCCAGCCTGTTTTCCTTTTTTTGTATTTGTTGTAATTGCTTTTTTTACTAGTAGTTTTTTTGCTTGCGTGCTCGTGTTTCACTCGCACTCTCGCCTTGATTTTTCTTTCTTTGTATCTTTGAACTCTTTTTTCTGGCTCGTATGCTCGTTCCTCGCATTTTCGCGGTTGTTTTTGTTTTTATTGTTTTAATCGAGCTTCCTTACTTGACTTAGACTGTACTGGAAGGTGTAAGTTATTCTGTATGAAATTTTTTATATAGGTGAATGGTTATGGGTATTTTTACGCGTTTGAGTTGGTTTTTTAAGCGACGTTGGCGCCAGTATTTGTCTGGTGTTTTTGCGTTGCTTTTGGTTGCTATTTGTAATATTGTGCCTCCTAAGATTGTTGGTAATGTTGTTGATGCTGTTGATCAGAAGTCGGTTTCTGGTGTTTTTTTGCTTTCTAATATGGCTGTTTTGCTGTTTGTGGCTATCGCTGGTTATTTGTTGCGCTTTGCTTGGCAGAAGATGATTTATGGTAGTTCTTTTGTTTTGGAGCGGGAGCTTCGTAGTCGCTTGTTTGTTCATTTTATGAAGATGGATACTACTTTTTATAAGAAGTGGCGGACTGGGGATTTGATGGCTCATGCTACTAATGATATTGATGCTGTTCGTGAGGTTGCTGGTCAAGGTGTTTTGACTTTGGCTGATTCTTTGATCACTGGTTTGTCGATGATCGTGGCTATGGGGATGTTTGTTAGTTGGAAGCTTACTTTGATTGCGGTTATTCCTTTGCTTTTGTTGGCTGTGATGGCTAATGTTTTGGGAAATAAGATCCACGATGCTTTTTTGCGGTCGCAAGGAGAGTTTTCTAATATTAATAACAAGACGCAGGAGAGTGTTGTTGGGATTAAGGTTTTGAAGGCTTTGGGACAAGAGGCTGAGGATGAGGCTGATTTTGATGCTTATGTTGATGATAATATTGCTGCTAATAAGCGGTCTTATCGCCTTGATGCTATGTTTAATCCTTTGACTACTTTGATCATGGGGCTTTCTTATGTGGTCACTATCATTTTCGGTGGTCTGGCGGTGATTCGTCAGTCGATGACTATTGGGCAGTTGGTCTCATTTATTACTTATTTGGCCGAGCTTACCTGGCCGATGTTTGCTATCGGGAGTTTGTTTAATATTTTGGAGCGTGGTGCCGCTAGTTATGACCGGATCATGGAACTTTTGGATGAGAAATCTTCCTTGGTCCAAACACCCAATGCTTTGAAAAAAATTCCGGATGGGAATATCGATTTTAATATTGCTGGCTTTCATTATCCTGATGATGAGTCGAAAGCTTTGATCGGGGTGCATTTTAAGCTTTTGGAAGGGCAGACTTTGGGGATCGTTGGTCCTACTGGTGGTGGTAAGTCGACGATTATTAGTTTGTTGATGCGCGATTTTGATCATTACAGTGGTCAAATTATTGTTGGGAAGAATGATGTTCGTAAATATGATTTGCATGCTTACTTGGACAAAATTGGCTATGTACCACAGACTAACTTTTTATTCTCAACTAATATTCGCGATAATATCCGATTCGCCAATATCGATGCTTCACAATCTCAAGTCGAAGAAGCTAGTGAAATTGCTGATTTGGCTGCTGATATCGAAAATATGCCAGATAAATATGACACTGAGGTTGGCGAATTAGGGGTCTCGCTTTCTGGTGGTCAAAAACAACGGGTGGCGATCGCTCGAGCTATTTTAAGTGATCCCAAGCTTTTGATCTTAGACGATTCTCTGTCAGCTGTTGATGCGAAGACGGAACGAAATATTGAGCAACGGATCGCCCAAAAGCGGCAAAATGGGACGACGATTATTGCTGCCAGTCGTTTGAGCTCAGTGGAACATGCTGATCAGATCATTGTTGTTGATAATGGGACTATCATTGAACACGGGACACATCAACAGTTGTTAAGCCAAAACGGCTGGTATGCAGATACTTTCAACTTGCAAGCTAAGAGTGCCGAGATCGAGGGGAGGCTGAATGACCGTGGCTAAAGAAAAAGCAAACAAAACAGAAGTTCAGTCATTGACTCGAAAACAACAAGTGACGATTTTAAAAAGATTATTCCACTATGCTAAATTTTTTAAAGTACAATTTTTTACAGCTATCGTTTTTGCGATTTTATTGAGTATTATTAACGTATTATTGCCAAGAATGCTGCAATACTATATGGATCATTTTCTTGTCCACCAAAGCACTGGTGTTAGAGTCGTGCTGATTTTTGCAACAGTGTATTTTATTGGGACGATCATTAAAGCTATTGTTCAGTTCGTCCAAAATTTTGCTTTCTCAATGGGAGCCGAACGAACTCTCGAAAAAATCCGTAGCAGTTTGTTCCACAAGTTGCATACCTTAGGGATGGAATATTTCGATAAGACTCCAGAGGGTTCGATCGTGTCGCGAGTAACTAATGATACGAAAACTTTGTATGACTTTTGGAATTTATTCTTAACAATTTTAGTCGCAGCTTTCGCAATGGTATCGGCCTTTATTGCTATGTTCTCTGTCAGTAAGGTGCTGGCTTTGGCAACTGCAGCTTTTATATTTGCGCTATATTTTGTCGTTTGGTTGTACCAACATTTGAGTTCGAAGATCTATCAAAAATTGCGTGAATACTTGAGCCAGATCAACACCAAATTGAACGAATCGTTGATGGGTATTAGTATCATTCAACAATTTGGTCAACAAAGACGAATGACTAAGGAATTTGAAGAAAAAAACCGTGCCTATTTTGGAATGCGCAATAAGATGATCAACGTGAATTCGTTCTTACTTTATCCAACGATCTCACTAATGTTCACCTTGGCAGAACTAGTCTCCTTGAGCGGCTTTGGAATTCAAAGTATGAACACTGTCGTCGCAGCTGGTGTTATCTATGCTTTCATTTCTTATCAACAAAACTTTTTTAACCCCTTGTCTGATGTGATGAACTACATGTCTTACTTTCAAGACGGTCTAGTTGCTGGATATCGGATCATGAAATTGTTTGACGACCAAACCTTAGCGCCAAGACAGCATCCAGGTGCTCAAGCTAAAGTGACGGCTGGAAAAATCGAGTTCCAACACGTAACCTTCAGCTACGTTCCCGGACAGCCGATCTTAAAAGATATCTCCTTTGTCGTCCAACCAGGTGAAACAGTCGCTTTAGTCGGACATACCGGAAGTGGAAAGAGCTCGATCATCAACGTCTTACTACGTTTTTACGAATTCGGTGAAGGTAAGATCCTGATCGATGATCAAGACATTCGTGATTTTTCGATGAAAGAATTACGGCAAAAATTAGGCCTCGTCGTGCAAGAACCATACTTGTTCTACGGCGACATCACCAAAAACATTCGGATGTACGACGATTCGATCAGCGATGAAAGAGTTGAACAAGCAGCAAAATTCGTCGATGCCGACAACTTCATCCAACAACTATCAGGCAAATACCATGCCAAAGTAGTCGAAAGAGGAAGCAGCTTCTCAACCGGTCAAAGACAGTTGATCTCCTTCGCCAGGACCATAGTAAAAGATCCCAAAGTACTGATCCTAGACGAAGCTACAGCCAACATCGACCCCCAAACAGAACAAACAATCACAAGGGGTCTAACCAAAATGAGAAGCGATAGAACCACAATAGCCATCGCCCACAGACTATCCACCATCCAAGACGCCGACCAAATCCTAGTCTTGAATAAAGGTAAAATAGTAGAACGAGGCAACCATGATGAATTAATAAGAAACAAAGGCATGTATTATGAGTTGTATCAACTACAATCGATGGATCAATAAAAAAAGAGAGTGGAGGCGCACGGTCAGCTGCTGAGGATTAACGCGGGTGGTCGCACAGAGGTGCGGCAAAGCCGCGCCGCGACCACCTGTGTTAACCGGAGGCCGCTGTGCGCCGGAACTCGTTTCCTCTATAAAACGGGCAACGTTTGGCAATATAGCTAATCCCGTTTGGCAACAAAACAAACCCCTTTTGGTACAAAAAATCAAAACGTTTGGATCCAAAAGAAAGAACGTTCCAATCTTCAACAAAAGAAACAGTCACTTGCCAAAGGTGCAACATAAGGCAAGTGACTGTTTCTTTTTTCATATATTTAAATAGCAACTGATGATAACCTCAAAAAGGGATCAACAAGATAGAACCCGAGAGAAAAATCGCAAGAACGAGAAAACGGAAGAAAAAATCCAAACTAATTAAAAAAGTTAACCACTATAAAACTAAGTACCGCACCCACACAAAAAAATTGGATTTTGCCCCAACCTAGGTTCTGGTGGGGTGGAGGGAATTCGCCGTCAGCCGCACCCCGCAGCGTTCCACGGCGCAATTCCCGTAATCCCACCAGAACCGGCAACAAACCTCTCCCCATCATCCTTCCTCAACAAACATCAAACACCAGAAACCTAAATCAGACCCTGCTCCAAAACCAAACCATCATCCAAAAAACGTCCAACAACATCAGCAACACCATTCTGCAACTCAGCAGCATCAGCCGAAGAAAAACCAAATAAATAACCAACTATCAAAGCAGACACTGTATCGTCAGAAATCATGGCGCAAGTTGAATCAGAAGTAGGGCTACCAAAAGGTCCATCATCATCAGCCAAAACCAACAAATTCTCAATATTAATATCCGACTTACCAATCCCAGCATAAGTAGCACCGCTTGCACCTTTAGTCAGATTAATATCGCCACTGATTTTGTCCAAGTCGTAACTTCCAAAAGGCATTTTGTATTTCAATGACAAATAATTGTTCAAATCGACTAAAGCATTGATCTGATACAAACCTTTACCCTTCACGACTCGTCTCCAAAGTGCATCAGATGAAGGACGGAAGCGGGAAGGGTCTTTGCCTAATTCTTTATAGCCTGTTTTAGTCGCTTTGATCTGCTCAGAATTACGAATATCTTCCAAGGTATCGTTATTACTGATCCGTTCATTGAGCGGATCAAGGAGCTCATCCCACATAGATTGATTCTTGGTGGCATTTTTGAAACTGATTTTTGTTACTGCTAATTGAATATTTTTAGGAATAATTTCGTCACGTGTTATTTTCATGATCCACCTCTTGTTATTGATATAATTATAATACACCAATAAGGATCCCAGCCTGTAAACGTGTTCATGTTATCCTATTAGTAAAGGGTAATGAAAGGCAGGGATTTTTATGTTATTGCTATCGAAAGATGATATTGAAAATTTTTACTCACTTGAGGATTGTATCGACGCCGTTGGCGATGCGTTTAAACTTTTTTCCGCTGGAAAAGTGCAAGTGCCATTGCGAACGCAGATTAAAAAGCAGAATGATCAGGATACGTTTTTGTGTATGCCGGCTTTTTGCGAGGAGTACGATGCTTCTTGTGTCAAAGTTTTGAACATGTTTCCTAACAATATCAATCAAGGACTTGCCTCGATCAACGCTCAGGTGTTGAATATCGATGCCAAGACGGGGATCGTTGATACGGTCATGGACGGAACGTACGTCACACAATTGCGGACAGGAGCTGCTTCTGGCGTGGCATTTAAATATTTGGCTAAAAAAGATTGTCGCAAGGGTGCCTTGATCGGGACTGGTGGTCAGGCAGAAACACAGCTTGCTGCCATGCTTTCTGTACGAGATCTCGAGGTTGTCGAAGTTAGCGACTTGAATTTTGAACGCGCCCAAGAATTTGCGGAAAAGATGAGTGAAAAGTTAGCAGACTATCAAACTAAAATCGTTGCTGCCAAGTCAGCCAATGAAGCGGTCAAGAATGCCGATCTAGTGATCACTGTAACTACCGCTAAAAAACCAGTTTATGATGCTAACAATATCAAACCGGGAGCAACCGTTAGTGGCGTTGGTTCTTATCAGCCGGATATGCAAGAAACGCCAGCGGGGTTGTTGGAAAAAGCTGACAAGATCTTCTTTGATTCTCAAGAGGCTGTTTTGGCAGAAGCGGGAGATATCTTAAAACCACTGGCTGAAAAAACTATCACTAATGCTGATTTCACAGGGGACATCGGCAAAGTGATCTCAGAAGATATTTCTGGCCGGCAAAATGACCAAGAGATTATTTTCTTCAAAACCGTTGGTATTGCCGCACAAGATTTGATGACAGCAAAATCGATCCATGATAAAGCAGTCGCTGAAGGTTTTGGCACTTACTGGAATTAACTAAGGGGAAATCGTGTTATAGGGGTATTTATAGTCAAATGAGACGAGCAAGATATTTTACAAGAAAAGCAGACCGTTTAAAAAAATCTAATCGAATCATCATCCGCATTTCATTGATATTGTATTTTTTATATTTTTCCATTTTAAGATTTTTCATCATACCTTTTGGCGATGATCAATTTTGGTGGGGTAAAGCAGGCCGTTTTTTACTTAACCACGGATTTTTTACAACCAAGGATCCTTCATATATCGGCGGTAGTAGTAATGGTCGCTATTTATCCAATGTTTTAATGATATTTGGCATGCATCACCCGTTGTATAATTTTATATTTTACGGATTGTTTGCGACGTTGCTAGTTTATTTATTGTGGAAATTGTCGAGTGGTAAAATGGGACTCTTCTTTTTATCGTTATTGATACCATTGACGTTTAGTCGGGCCTATATCGCTGGCGCTTGGTTTTGGAATGCGGCGTTCGTCAATTACATTCCAGCCATGGTGATTATTTTTGCATATTTGTGGTTGACGAAAAAATATTTGATCGAACGTAACTTATTTGATAATTGGGTATTGATTACATTTTCGTTGATACTCGGATTTAGCGGGGGACTCTTTGTTGAACATGTGACGTTGTATCAAATAGCTATGGCGATCACGGTTATCATCGTGACTTTTAAGCTCAACAATTCAATCCCAAAATATCAATGGTCATATTTGATTGGGACAATTGCTTCAGCCATATTGATGTTCAGCAACCGATCATACTGGGTCAAATCAAGCTATCGAGATACAAATTTTTCATTAGCAGATAGTCTAAGAACATATGTCAATACTTCTCATTATTGGATCGTAACATTCAATTTAGTTCTGATCTTGTTGTTGATGACCGGCATATTTGTCTCTATCTGGCGTAAACGAAAAAAACAGTCTTGGGATTATTTAACGATGTCTGCATCAGTTTTTTTCGCCGGATATTATACTTGGATCAATGTGTTTTTAGCTCGTCAGCAATCCAATGCTATTTTTATACCAGTCAATATTGGTAATACATTACAAAATATCGATGCCATTATGTCAGTTTTGCTGATTATCTTTTTATTGTTGAGCCTGTTCGTAGTGGATGTCCCTAAGCTGGCTAAATGGGCCCTGCTATATTGTTACTTATCATTCGGATTTTTGACGGGTCCATTTTTGCTGATCACTAAGCCGATCAGTGCCCGAGAATTTATTAATGGCACGATGTTTTTATACTTATTTGCCATGATCATATTGGCAAATATTTCAATTGATCGACCGCAACTGAAAAAAGCGATTCCACTTGCTCTGGTGGCGGGGATCTTAACGATGTCTAGTTATTACATGGTGGGCAATGTTACGAACTATTTTGCATATTTAGAACGGTTTGAAAGAGCACCTTTTGTTGGTGCTGTACCACTTGATGAGCGGATACCTTATCATGATTTTATGCCTAATCGTGATCTTTATACTTCTCAGGATAGTGTATTGTATTGGAACGAGTATCGTTGTCGTTCTTTTGTTGGGTATATGTTTGATTTTGATTATCGTTAGGGATTGTGGGGGGTGTTTGGTTGTACGTTCAATGCCGGTTCCGGGTCGGGGCGCTATATGGGACTGGAACGCTGCCGACTCGATTTGAGCTCCTCGAAGAAAATCGCTTCGACGATCTCAAATGCGAGTCTTCCTCTAAGCTCCTTCGTCGCCAAGAGGAATTTGGCGGCTGAGCCCATATAGCGCCCCGACCCTCCACCTAAATAGTATGTATAGTGTACTTTCTTTTTTAGTTTTACCGACATATCGTGTTCAAATAGGCACTTTTTGTGCTTCCTATTTCTCACATGTCTATCTCAATCTTCTCCAAAATAGGAAACCCAAACCCTTAGACATTAAGATTTCGATTTGTACAGATGCTCAATCTTTGTTGTATAAATGTTTTTAAATCTTCAAGTTAGTAAGAACTTCGCGGTTTCGTATGAGATGGGAAAATGATATCCTCAATATTTGATAATTAGATGATTTGTTTGATATGAATTATCTAGCATTTGATTATTGGTAAAGAGGTTTTTGTATGAAGAGGAATAAGATGTTTTTGATTGGATTTTTTACGGTTTTAGTTTTAGGATGGGTTTTAAATTATGTTCCATATATTCAGCATCTTAATTGGATTCTTAAATTGGTTATAATTGTTGTTATTGCTCAAATTTTTGGCTTTGTTGCTGAGAAATTTTTTGCAAAGAATTAGTGATGTTTTTGTTAGATGAAAAATTAGCTAAAGTTGTTTACCTTTTGTAGAAATCTGCAATTTGTTTAACGACCATATCTTCCAGTGCGATCGGTAAATGGAAGGTTGTTATGAAGTCTGCTGATGAGACGTCTTCCTTTTCTTTTGATTCTAAATATGGTTTTAGTAGTAAGGCAATAGCGGTTTGGTTGGCTTTTCCTTCGATACCATTTTTAGTAGGAGAAAAGTATAAGCATGATCTTTCATCATCCTTGTTAAAAATGTGCCCAATTTCATGAGCCAACTGCATGGGGATGTCATCACGATTGTGCCAATTGGCATTCATGGCGATCAATCTTTGACTTACGCTGGTGGCAGGTGGTGTTGATGGAGATAGGTCCATGAACTCAACACCAATGTTATGTTGGAGGGCCAAATTGAGTAGATAGGTTACTGCGGTATTGTTATTCATGATCTCTTTTACCACCTAACAGGAATCTTTTCATAACTTCTAAGTCTTCCGGTGGAATGGGCCTTCCTTCAAACGTCATAATAACGTCGTCGTCATCAATGTCCACGGTAGTCTTTTTTTGAGCGGCTTTCGCCTCGTTGTCATCTTTGCCAAGCAAATAATCCACAGAAACATGGAGTACCTGAGCTACTTTAGTAAGATTCTCAATGCTTGGTTTTTGTGTTTTCCATTTGTAAATTGCGTTCTTTCCTAAGCCAGCTTTTTCGTTCAAACTTAGTAAACTGTATCCTTGGGCGTTAGCGGTTTCTTTGACTTTATCAAATAGTGTCATCTGGAAGGATCCTTCCTTATAAATATTTTAGATAATCGTCTTGATTCAATTAGACAATAGTCTTATAGTTAAATCATCAAGAAGAAAGCCAGCAGTAATGAATCGATCACCCAAGCTATCAGACCGGTATTTTAGCTAGGGTTATTCATTAATGCTTTTTATATAAGCTTATTATAGACAATTGTCTAATGAAGGTCAATTCTTGTGTCTAATAAATAGAAGGTGAGAATTATGATTTGAGAAAAATGAAAAAATTAAATAATTCATACCAATAAAAAATGCAACAAAGGAGTAAACGATGATTAGATTTTTTAGTACATTTAATAAAACCGCATTAGGAATTGGTGATGGTGGATCGTGGGGTAGTGTTCCACTGTATCAATTAAATGCAAGTCGCACCAAATTTTCACGGGCATCTCGTAGTTTAGGTAAAAATACCGACTGGCAAATTAATAGTTATGCCTACGATGAAGAGGATGGAAATAAATACTTACAAGTATCCACTAATGAATGGGTGAAATTTGTGAATGTTAATGATGGTCGGATTATTTTCAAAGGTGATGCACCTGATTTTCAAATGGCGGTGCATAGAGATTTGCAAACAGCCACCACATTATCAATTGAAAGATTAAGAGATTTTAGTACAGAAGTTGACTTATATTATTACGACGAAAAAGGAGCTCCTAACTCACTAGCACCTAATGATGGAGATAGATATTACACAGACAAACAGTTAGAAGTTCCAGATTCTCAACGACATATAACAGGTTATCGAGTAACTGATAATCGTTATTATGAATATGACAGTGTATTTATTGATAACAAGTTGTTATATTCAAATGCAGTAACTTCAGATCCTAATGTAACACCAATCTCAAAGATTATCAGAGTGAATAGTGTTATACCAGATATCTTCGACTCAGACGGTAATGCAGTTTATTTCCCAGTCGATTCTGGCCAACAATTTATGAGTGATGGGATTTATGTCAGTCCTGAACGTATTGGATTCAGAATTGCAGAGAATACTTTCGTAAATTTAAATAGCGCAAGTGGAACAACATTATTATTTGGGCATTTCTTGCCAAAGATGGGGGAATAATAACATGATGATTAATTTATTTATAGCAGGATCTGGAGCTAATTTTAAAGATCCCAATGGAAATGCATTTCAAAATGAATTTAATATCTGGGGTATCGGAAATCGAGACTTAATTGATTGCGTAGAAGTACAAAAAAATGGGACAGCTAAATATGTTCAAAATGGCTCACATAAGAATATTGTAATTACATTTAAGAATTGCTTTTATCGTGAATGTGAGCTAGAAAATATTGGCTATGGATTGAAAAATGCCATTGATTTAGTGAGAAAAGACAATGGTTATCCAACCGTTAACCTTTTTGGTCATTCTAATGGTGGAAATGCAATTGCACGATACTTATATACATTTAAACCAAACTTTGTTAACAATATTTTGACCTGCGCAACGCCATACAATGGGATGGCTTTTACTGACAAGCCATCGGCTTTTGTTAACGAAGTATTGAATTTAACCAATTTATGGTCACCTATGGGAAATATAGATATGTTTGTAGGTAAGGGGATTTCAATTGCCAATACTTTTCCAAGTTATGTAGAAAATGATGGAAACATCTCAACTAAAAGTGGGCAGTGCGGACAATTGGTATATAATCGTAATGTGAATGTCATTGAGGGCGCTAACCATGGTACGATCAATACAATCCCTGAAGTTACAAAAATTGTGAATGAGTGGCAAGCTTAGTATTTTAAGAGATCAGTGGAAAACCTATCGTTTTTCACTGATCTTTTTCAGTTTAATTAAATTAACTTGATAATATGGATTGTTCAAACAGTAGAAGGTACAATGATGATAAAGATATTTGTTAAAAATTACGGGGGATTACATGAAGAAATCAAAAATAATTCTATTCGGTGCCACATTTTTAGTGACATTAGGGATGTCGTTCACTACACCCACACAAGCTACAGCAAGTAACCGGGATGTTACTACTACCACACAGTCTAATTCTGATGTGCCTGAATCAGTTCAAAATGCTGTGGATGATTTGTTTGATAACTACCTAACTGACGAGACTATTGATATTGACGATGCTAGTATTAGTCACCCTACTGAAGAGACAACCGAAGGAACTCATTATAATTTTAACGAATTCAGTAAAATCCCATTGATCAAGAAGTATCTTTTGAAGTCTGGCTTTTCTACAGAGGAACAGTTAAATAACGTTAAATTCTCATATTATGTGCACCATTCTGATGATAATGGGGACTTTGATTATACCTATTGGACACAAGTTTATGCATATTACGATGGTAATCTTATTGGTTCTAAAAGAGTAGAAATTAAATACTTGTCTAGTTCTGAAGAACCAACTAGTTTTTATTCTAATCCAACAGACCTAGTTGGCCAAGTTACCGCAACAAATCAAGAGGGTAAGCAATATGCACCTTTAATAGACACTGTCAATAAAGAGTCGAATCGTTCACTAGCTCCAAAGAGTGATTGGTATACTGATAAATTTATGGTGGATAAGAATTGGGGAGATCTATTTTATCGAGTATCAACTAGTGAATGGGTAAATGAGCGTTACATTAAGCCACATGCTAATACAAGTCTCAAAATATCTGATTTGATTTCTAATTCTGGAAATAAGATCTATCAAGTTACAGATAGAAGAGTTTCGGGTCAACCATTGTACAAATCTAACGGAGAACTTTGGGATTATACTCTACCGGATGGATCTAAGTGGAAAGTCACTGCGATTGGATTTGACCAATATGGATCAATATATGGTGAGGTATCTACAGATGCTTGGATTAGAATGAATCACGCTCTAAAATAATTGGGTATTAATCCTGGGGTTTATCGTATTAAATTGGCTCATTTATAGTTTTTACAGCAATTGAATTCGTAAAACATCAAAATCTACTTTATTTTGTATAAGGTAGATTCTTTTTTGAGTAAGATAATTCTATTAGAAAGGTTAGAAATATTCGGATAGATTGTCAGTACTACAGAGGATACAATGATGTTAAAGAATACGGGGGGATTACAATGAAGAGATCAAAAATGATTCTATTAGGTGCCACATTTTTAGTGACATTAGGATTGTCGTTTACAAGTCCGACACAAGCAGAAACGACTGACCAAGATACTGTTACTACCACACAGTCTAATTCTGATGTGCCTGAGTCAGTTCAAAATGCTGTGGATGATTTGTTTGATAACTATATGACCAATGATACAGTGGATGTTACTGATGCTAGTTTTAGTTATCCTACAGTGTCGACAACGGAGAAAACTCTTTATTCGTTTAATGAATTTAGCAAATTGCCATTGGTAAAAAGATATTTTTTGAAGCCTGGTTTTTCTCAATCAAATAAATTGAATAACGTACGATTTTTATATGGAAGTCATAGGCCAGATCAGAATGATGGAGATATTACAAACTGGATCATCCTGGGGGCAGATTATAATGGAAAAGATATTGGTTCTAAGATAATACATATTAAAAGCCAGTACGAATTTAATAATCCCAATAATTTATATATGGACCCAATAGATTTGACTGGTCAAATTACAGCAACGCATAAAGAAGGTCAATCTTATGCTCCATTGTTAGATACTGAGAATAAAAAATCTAATCGAGCACTAGCTCCAAATAGTGATTGGTACACGGATAAATTTATGATCAATAAGCGATACGGATCATTATATTACCGAGTATCAACAAGCGAATGGGTAAATGAGTATTATATAAAGCCAAAATCTAATACTAATATTAAAATTTCCGACGTCATCTCTAATCCCAGAGACAGGAAGTTTACTGTCAGTTATAGAAGGATTTCTGGTCAACCGTTGTATAAATCCAATGGTGAGTTATGGGATTATACATTACCCAACAACTCTGAATGGAAGGTAACTTCTATAGGATTCGATCAATATGGTGTCACTTATTGTCAAGTATCCACTAATGCCTGGGCTAGGGTGGCTATAGTGTGAAAAATGCAATTGCACGATACTTATATACATTTAAACCAAACTTTATCAGCAATATTTTGACCTGTACAACACCGTACAATGGGATGGCTTTTTCCGAAAAAATGTTAATGAAGTATTGAACTTAAAAATTTTCGGTCACCTATAGGAAATATTGATTTGTTTGTAGGAAAAGGAATTTGAATTGCTGGTACTTTTTCAAGCCACGTAGAAAATGATGGAAATATCTCCATTTAAAAGTGGACAGTGCGGACAATTGGTATATAACCATAATGTGAATGTTATTGAGGGAGCTAACCATGGAACAATCAATACCATTCCAGAAGTTACAAAAATTGTGAATGAGTGACAAATATAGCATTTTATAAGATCAATGGAAAATCTGTCATTTTCCATTGATCTTTTTTCACCTCTTCTTTTCCGCTTAATTAAATTAACTTGATAATATAGATTGTCTCAACTGCAGAAGGTACAATGATGTTAAAGAATACGGGGGGATTACAATGAAGAGATCAAAAATAATTCTAATAGGTGCCACATTTTTAGTGACATTAGGATTGTCGTTTACAAGTCCGACACAAGCAGCAACGACTGACCAAGATACTGCTACTATAGTAAAGTCGTATAATGATGTTCCTGAGTCAGTTCAAAGTGCAGTCGATGATTTGATTGATAATTACATAACCAATAACACTATTGATGTAACCGATGCTAGTTTCAGTCGTCCAACAATGTCAGCAGTTATGGGCGTACATTCATATTCCGATTTTAGTAAGATACCTATTGTAAAAAAGTATTTACTGAAATCCGGTTTTGAAAAAGCTGATCAATTGCAAGGTATAACCTTTGAACTTGCAGATCATCGTCCGAGTTCTGCGGATATGGATCGAACATACTATGCCGGAATTCGTGTGCTTTACAACGGCAAACAAATTGTATGGAAAACCGTAAAAGTAAAAACACCAATTACAGCCAGCAAACCAAATTCCTATACTGAACCATCAAACTTGGTTGGAACGGTGTCAGCAACTCATGAAGAGGGGAAACAATATGCCCCATTACTGGATACAGCGAATGGAAAGTCTAACCGATCACTTGCTCCAGGATCGGATTGGTACACTGATAAGTTTATTATCGATACGCAAAGTGCATCAATGTATTACCGAGTATCCATTAGTGAATGGGTAAGTGAACGCTACATACGTCCGCATGCAAATACAAATCTAAAGATTTCAGATCCTATCACATCGAAACACAATACATATCCAGTTTCATTCAGAGCAATTGCAGGTGAGCCGTTGTATAAATCAAATGGTGAACTATGGAATTATACGCTACCAAATAATACACGTTGGAAGATAACCTCAATCGGATTTGATCAGTTTGGAGTTGCTTATTATCAAGTGTCTACGGATGCTTGGGCGAGAGCGGATCAAGTGTTTTATTAATCATGTACAATCTCAGGTAATTCTGAGGTTGTTTTTTTATGTTTAAATGTTTAAATTTTCAATTCAAGAGCAAAAAAATCATGACCCCGAAGGATCATGATTGTGTTGGACTATTTTACGATTACATCGTCAGCGGTGACGAATTCATCGGTTGAAACTCTATAGTATGTTTTTCCATTGATTTGGATGGTTCTGTCTGAATGCCAAGCTGTATTTTTGGCCAGCATGCGGTTGGAAATTTTTCCTTGGGAATTTACTAGTGGTTTGTTGGAATCAGCTTTGATTATTACAGTGACATTCTTGTTTTCATAAGCGTAAATGTCTTCGGCAGCAACGTATTCATTTTTGGAAACACGATAGTAAGTTTTTCCGTCGTGAACTACTTCTTGATCGCTATACCAATCACTGCCGGCTGAAAGTGAGCGAGTTGCTTCGACTTGGAAGTCAGCATTGTAAAGCTTGATACCGTGTTCGTGGTGATGGAATAGGGTGGTTACTCGATGGATGATGTTGCGGACTGTGTTTTTGATCTGGGTGATGATTGATGGTTTTTTGTGGTTATTTTGATGGATGTTACTTCCGCTATCTTCAGAAGATGCCGAAGGAGCTGGAGTTGGGATTGGAGTATATTCAATGGTTGTTGAGCCGGAATACTTCACAGCGCCCTTTTCGCCTAAGCTTACAAATACTGACTTAGTTTTAGTCGTGTAACCATTGAATTGAGGAACTTCGATTTCAACTGGATTGTTGAATTCAAGAGGTCTATAAATTGTGTAATCTTGTGTTTTATCTCCAAATTTCAAGGTCAGTTTGATTTTGCTTTCTGGATTCTTTATAGGGGAATAGATTATTTTTGCATTTGGATCTGGATTTAATAGAGCAACTTTATTATTTTCATCTAGATGAACAGCAACTTGTTGTTGGTTAGGTGTATAACCATCGATGCTTGGTACATCGATTAGCTTGGATTCTCCATAATGTAAAGTTACATTCTTGATAGTTTTATCCGATTGGGAAGTGGGAATTGTAACATTGTTTGTGTATGAATTTAAATTGTAGTTTATTGGCTCTTTGTTGTCTGGAGTAAAATCACCAAATGCATTTACTGATACACCAACAGTTGCTTGGCCTGGTGTGTACTCGTTTATTATTGGCAGATCCACGGTAATTTTAGAATCCTTGTAATGCATTTTTACAGGGATGGTAACTGTGGATGATTTTTTGTCTTTAGTAATATTTACAGTTACTGCACCTTTGAAAAGCTTTGGTGTGTATTGAGGGATGGATTTTTTGGATAGTTTACCATTATCTTCAATATGGATCTCGATTTCTGCTTTAGGATCAACTAAGTCATATCCTGGGATTACGGGTGCATTTAATGTAACGGTTGAACCTAAAGTCCCGTTGATATTGTCAAAGTTATAATCAGCATCAGCTAAATGGATGCGGATTGAATTTTTGGGGTCAACTTTATCCCGATCATACATTATTTTTTGATTAGAGTCTGTTTGAACGATTTTACCGTTTTCGGTTAGCCGAACTTGGACGGATTTTGTATCTGTATGATAACCGCTAATTTTAGGTACATCAATGGATATAGGATGGCCAAAGGTAATACTATCCACAGATTGAGAAACAGTTTGATTCAAATTTGTGTTTAGTATTGTTGAATGATTGTTTAAAAAATTTGGATTATACTGAATGTCTTTAAGTTCTTTATCATAGTTAATTGTTTCACCTTTTGCACTGTCAATAGTTAGAGATGCTGTAATATGGTCAATATCAGTGTAATAGCCTGGTACATTTGGGACATCAATTGTTTGTGGATGATCAAATGCCACATGAACTGGCACATTTATTGGCTTTGAATTCGTTACTCCTTTGGGAGTGAAATTAATAGTTGCATCCTTAGTGATTGGTAAATAAGATACGATAGTATTCGGATCGGCTAATTCAACTTTACCGTCATCACCAAGTTTTACTGAGATATTTTGCTGCGTTGTTTCATAACCTGGGATTTTTGGAACAGGAACTTCTGATGATTTATTACCTGAAGCTGTAGCATCAATGGTTTTGGAGACCTTTTTGGTTCCTAAAAGTACATTGACACTTAATTTGTTGTTAGTATCTGATTTGGTTATGTAATTAATTCTTGAATTTTCATCTGTCGGAACAATCTTTATTTTCCCATCAATTACCTTGGGTTCGACATAAAGGTAATTTTTTTCTAAAGTATATCCATCTGGATGATCTAGATAAATTTTGGTGGTCTCACCAAATGGAACACTAACATGAAGATTCAAATCGGAATCTTTTCCATCTTTGTGGATTGGGATTGAAACCATATCGTCAATAGTTTGAGGAGTGTAAATTGGTTCTCCAACAATAGATAAATTTCCTTTTTGATTAATTTTTACAGAGATTTTTTCGTTTCCTTTTTCCAGGTCGTAACCAGGAATTGGATCAGCAGGGATTTTTACAATCGAATTGTAATATCCATCAATATTTTTGATTATTTGATCATGATTATACTTACTGTGATAGGTAATACTTGTGTTAGTGGGAATTTTCGTTCTCGAGTATAAAGCTGAAATATCTTCATCAAGTTTTACGGATCTGTCTGGTAGTACCACACCAGTTGTAACTGTTTTTTTACGGACATAACCATCAACATCAGGCAATTGAACATCGACCCTTTCTCCTGGAATCGCATCTTTGACGGGGGCACTTGCGGTGGTTCCGTCAGGTAAAACGATTTTAGCTGTTAAATCGGTGAGAATTTTTTGATAGTTGGTTGCATCCAAATTAATTGTTTTTTGAACACTGCCGTCATTTTCCACAGGAATTTTAATAATCGAATCTTTTGTTACTTTTCTATAACCATTGATTTCATTGGGGAGAGGGACCGATATTTTATTGTCGGGATCAAGTTGTAATCCTTTAATTGAGGCTGCTTTTTCACCAAAAGCACCCTTTAATGTAATGTTTTTATCACCTATTTTGCTCTTATAGTTTGCTTTAAGAATTTTAGTGATATTAGTGTGGCTGTCAATGTGAGCTGTAACAGGAGATTCTAAATAATATCCAGGATATGTAGGAAGGTCTGAGACATTTACGTCTTGGGTAACAAAGCCAGAGACTTTTCCTAACACAGAATCAATAGATTTGCCATCTTTAGTAGCCTCCACATTTATTGTTTTACTAACTCTTGCTTGATTCGCGTTTTCAGGGGTGTAGTATGTCTTTTCAAATGGAATTTTGTCTTGTGTTAACTTTGAAAATTGGTCAGCGGTATAAACATGATGAACATTTGTTGAATCTTGATCTTGATACTCAAACCAAACTAATGATGGATTATTGGTAATGTTAAGCAGTTGAATAGGGGTTTCTTTTGAAACCACTAGGCCGGTATAACTGGTGTTATTAAGAAATGATGAAATTTGTGGTTTGTTATTGAATCGAATTGAGCTTAAATCAAGAACATTTGCTTTTACATCTTCAAACATACTAGTAAAATCTGTGACTTTTTCAGTTTTTAATGAATCCAAGTTTTTCCAATCAGAAATATTTGTTTCGGAAAACATATGTGACATGTTAGTTGCGTTTGAAGTATCAATTTTACTTAAATCAACATTTCTCAAATTTGAATCAAGAGAAAAGAAATAACTAAAATCAGTAACTTTACTAGTATCCAAATTTTGAAGATTATTAATCGTTGTTAGCTTTGTATAATTTTGAAAAAGGTTTGTCGAATTTGAATTACAAGTAATTTTTGCATCAAAAGTTATAGTCGTTACTTTGTCTTTGATTCCATTATCAGTTGTCAGGTTGACATCATTTAAAGTAGCATCATGGATAAATTTCAATTCTCCAGTTGTATAGAGAACCCAATAAGTTCCGCTCTTTTCAACGTTTGGATCAGTTGGTTTTGTTGCTCCATTACCTTGAGAGATTGTTGTACTATTTGAACCAGAGCCAGAACCAGAGTCAGAACCGGTTATTGGACCACTTGAGTTTTGTCCAGTTTGACCCGTGATCGTTGCCCCAGCCGAAGAATTTCTATTTCCTGTTTTTCCGGCAGGTGATGTTTCAGTTGTAGTAGCAACCGCGGGAGTTACGTCAGATAAAAACATCCCAGCTGTCAAAGTTAATCCGGCAATAGCTACAATTTTTCCCTTTTTAGCTATTTTATTGTGGTGTTTGTTTTTAAGTCGTTTTTTTTTCATGTCTATAAAAATCCCCTCAAATTATGTATTTGACACAATTCAAAGATACTTCCACTTTATCAAAAATAAAATTTAAATTGTTGTATTTTAATTTTTTTATTTTTATGATTTCAAATAATTGTGAATTTATTATTTTGTATGGATATAGCTTTTGCAAGTTTGTGTATAAACTTTTCCAATAATTTTAAATTATAAATTCACAAACAACGGTATTTATATTTGAATGATATTAATGAATTGTAATAAAGAAATAAATTATATATTGATAAAATTAATCATTTTAAAATACAAAAAAGACCATGATTCGTTAGAATCATGATCTCGTAAATAATTATTAGTGAACAACTACATCGTCAGCAGATACGAATTCGTCTGTTGAAACGCGGTAGTATGTTTTACCGTTGATCTCGATAGTACGGTCTGATTTCCAAGGAGTGCCCTTAGCAAGACGACGATTTGATATCTTACCTTGTGAGTTAACTAGATCTTTATCTGAATCAGATTTTGTGGTAACAACTACATTCTTGTCTTTATATGAATAAATATCTTCTGCAGCAACATATTCATTTTTTGAAACGCGGTAATAAGTCTTACCGTTGTGTTCGATAGTTTGGTCACTATACCAGTCGCTACCTGCTGAAAGTGAACGATCAGTAGATTCCTTGAAGTCACGATTGTAGAGTTTGATGTGACGGTGATGGAATAAGGTTGTTAGTTTGTGGATGATGTTTGTTATCTTGTCTGTTACTTTGTGATTTGTTGAGGGAGTTTTGCTTGGGGTTGATGGTGTTGATGAAGATGACCCACTTGCACTGTTATCTGATGGTGTTTTTTCTAAATTAATTGTGCCATAATCGGACAGTACGAATTTATTATTTTCTGCATCATACTTAATTTTACCCGTTAAATTTTTTTGTTCTTTTGCTTTATATTTACTGTCAGACACATTCTTAATTGTAAAGCCGACTTTCTGTTCTTTAGTAGGTTCACCATTAATTAATACAGTTGCAGTTACATTGTTAGTATTGGTTGGTATATTTTCAATTTCTAAATCCGTGAATTTTAGCTTAAACTGATCAGTTCCAGTAGTAGGTTCCAGTTTGTCCGTATTTTTATGAGCATTGATAGTTTGGTTTGAATCGGTTAATTTAATCCCAGATGGTATGCTTGAAGGATTAACATGAAGCTTATAGTTGTCGCCCTCTTTTTTACCAAATGCTTCTAGTGTTAAATTGTCGATATTTGTCGGTATATTTTTTGCGTCTGAAATGAGCTTGTTTTTTCCATCTTTTATTACTTCTTTTGGTTCATCTGTTATTTTAGATGCTTCTATTGGCGATGGTGAAATCTGATAATCATTGATAGTGTAATATAATCCAGATAAGTTCATATTTTTAAAAGACATTCCATTGGCAATTCTGACATTCTCAATGTTTTTTGCATTATTCAACATTCCCTGTGTAGAAGCATTTGGAATGTTTTTTATACCGGATAAATCCAGCGCTTTAATTTTAGATCCTGAAAACATAGATGCCATATTTGTAACTTTACTTAAATCAATATCCCCAAAATTGATTTTCTCAGAGGTTGTGTTTTCAAACATGTTACTCATATCTGTAACTTTTTTTGTATCCCATTTAGATAGATCATAAGATTTAAATGCAGAGTTTTTGAACATTGAAGACATGTTCTCTACGTTTGAGGTATTTAAGTTTTGTAGATGGAAGTCTTCCGCATTTGTACCTTCAAACATGTTACTCATATCTGTAACTTTTTTTGTATCCCATTTAGATAGATCATAGGATTTAAATGTAGAGTTCTTGAACATTGAAGCCATTTTTTCTACATTTGAAGTATTTAAGCTTTCTAGGTTGAAAACTTCTGCCTTTGTACCTTCAAACATGTTATTCATTTCTTTAACATTTGTTGTATTCAATTCAGGTAGATAGAAAAATGAAAATGCTGTATTTTTAAACATGGAATTCATACTTGTAACATTTGCAGTTTCAAACTTTGTGAAATCAACATCTGTTAAATTAGTGTCACCATCAAAGAGATTGTCCATTTTCGTGACTTCGGAAGTATTAAGATTTTGGAATCCTTCAATTTTTGTTAATAAAGTAAAACCAGCAAAAAGAGATTCAATATCACCTTTTACGGAACCTTTACCGGTGATAATAATTTTAGTGATTGTTTCTTTATTATTTATAATATTTTGTTTGAATGTTGATGTATTGAACTTACTTGCATCAATTGTTAGAACCTTTTTGTCGTTAGAAAGAGTCAATCCGTCACTAATTTCATTGCCTTCATCTCCAACTGAATGAGCATTATTGCCAGCACCAGAATTAGATTGTTGAGGATTCGCGCCTTCCCTGGCAGGTCTGTTGACTTCTGTGGAAGCAGCATAATTGCTCGTTTCAACGGATTCAACATCACTAGCAGCCATAACCGGGGCAACGTCACTCAAGATCATTCCGCAAGTTAGTGTTAATCCAGCGATTGCTGCGATTTTTCCTCTGTTGATTGTTGTGTTGGGGCGATTTGTATTACTTTTTTTCATGTGCATAATATAAAATTCTCCTCGAATTGGTTTTTGATACTTATTTAGAATACCTATCGGAAGTCAAAAAATGTAATTTATATTATGATATTGTGAATATGGTATTTTATAGCTTTATTTATATTTACAAATACGTTTTTACTTTGGAAACGACTCCAATCGGTGATGATGATGTACTGGATTTTTAATGAATGGACACTTTGTTCTATTTGTTTATCTAATAAATGAACTATTAATGTTCAATAATATGATTAAATCCAGTGATTTTAGCTTATACATTCATCTTTTTATAAATGTAAATTCTATGTAAAATTTTTATTTGATTTGTATTCAATGTTTTGATATAAAAATATGCTTCACTATTGATTGCTATCAATCAAATATTAACGATTAATAATTTGGCTGAAATTTATCAGTTAATTTAGGATTTGTCCACGATTTGTTTTTTTTAGCAACTACCAATCAATGCTTATATTCATGAAGATAGACAAATTTTTCAATAATTCACAAGTTACAAAACTTGTTTATAATTTTTGATGCACTATAATATTACTTACGTAAACAAAAAAGCTTGCTAACCACTGGGTCAGCAAGTTTTTTAGCCTAATAATTAAAATGTTGTGTCGACTTCTCGATCAGGTTCGTGAGTTATTCGATTTCTAAAGTCACGTCTGAAGACTTCGATTGCCCAGCCCCAGACCATGTGGCCTAGTGCTTCGGAGAAGTGTTCTTCAAATGGTTGATCCCAAACTGCTGGGACTGTTCCCATTAGTGGCATGATCAATAGATGGAAAAGAATCCAGATCACTAGTCCATAAATGGTTCCTTGGCCTAGTTTGATCTTTGGGAAGTACTCTGCTAAGACACAGTAGAGGATCGCAAAGACGATTGAGAATCCAAAGTGCATGATGAAGCTTACCCAAGGCATTTGTTGGCCTGAATAAGTGTAAGTTAAGTGTGTTATTGCTTTCGGAATTCCAATTTGTTGAAGTAATTCTTGTGGTGGGTTGGTCAAGTTTCTGGCAACTGTTCTAGGTGGTAGTAAGACTTCCCAACCTAGTTTAACGATGCCGGACATGATACCCCCGAGTATACCAGCAATGACTGCAGCGAAAATTTTAGGCTGTCTTTTACCGGCAATATTCATAATAATGCCCCCTTAATTTGGTACAATTTATTTATAGTCTTTTTTCAGGATCAAATTAAAAATAAGTGCCATAATTTAGAAAAAATTATCAACACTTAAAGTATAGTTGAGATTAAAGATGGATATGGATAGAGGAGAGAATATGAAAGCAGTAGTGATCGATGAATATGGCGATCGTAGTAAGTTACATATGACTAACATTGCGATCCCAGAAATTGAGGATGATGAAGTATTAGTTGAAGTTAAAGCTACTTCGATCAATCCGATCGATTGGAAATTGCGCGAAGGGAACTTACAAGATAATATCCCGTTGAAATTTCCGATCGTTTTAGGTTGGGCTGTAGCTGGTGTTATCACCAGAACTGGTTCAGCCGTGCAAGACTTCCATACTGGAGATAAGATTTTGGCTCGACCAGACTTGACTAATCGTGGAACTTACGCTGAATATACAGCAGTTAAAGAAGATAAATTGGCAAAGTTGCCAGATAACGTTTCTTTTGAAGATGCTGCTGCAATTCCATTAGCAGGACTTACAGCTTGGCAAGGTATTTACGACAACTTGAAAGTTGAAAAAGGCCAAACTGTTTTGATGCAAGGCGGCGCTGGTGGCGTTGGTATTTTTGCCATTCAGATCTTAAAGCATATTGGTGCAAAAGTGATCACTACAGCTAGTGCCAAGAATGCCGACTTTTTGAAGAGTCTTGGCGCTGATCAAGTTATCGACTACCACACTGACGATTTCAGCGAAGTCTTGAATGATATTGATGCCGTCTTTGATACGATCGGTGGCGAAACTTTGGCTAAGAGTTACTCGGTCTTAAAAGACGGAGGAAGTTTGGTAACTATCGCTGGTGGCATCGATCAAGAGCTAGCTGATGCTAAACATATCGATGCCAATGGTATTTGGCTACATCCAAATGGCAAACAACTGACTGAACTAGTCGATCTAGTTAGCCGTGGTATCGTCAAAGTGGTCATTGATAGTGTACATCCATTTAGCGAAGAGGGTATAGTGAAAGCCCATGAGATCAGTGAATCTCATCATGCTAAGGGTAAGATCGTTGTTAAAATGTAAAAATTAACCAAAAAGAGCAAACTTTTTTCAGTTTTGTTCTTTTTTTGTATTATGAATTATTTAAGAAAAAATAATAATCATGTATTTTCATTGAATTAGTTTCATAATTGCATTAGTGAATAATTTTAAGAGCGAGGTAAATATGAAAATTACTAAATCTTATATTGTTAAAGGCTTAATTTTTTCCGGGATAGTGCTTGGAACTGTTGGTCTCCAATCAACTATCGTTGATGCTGCTACAGATGCTGGCATCGATGCAGCAACTAAAACGACTGACGTCAGCACTAACAAGATCTCAAACCAATTGATCTTTACTAGTGGCGATGTCGAAGTTGGCTCATCATCAACTACTGTCACCGGCGATAAAGTTGGTCAGAAGATCGATTTGACCAAAGTGATCCCAGCAGGCTATCAAGTGGCCTCAGGCGATGCAACCTACACTTTGGCAAAGGACGGCTCGATCAACCGAGTTGAATTGGAAAAAATCGGAAATGTGACAGCAACTGTCCATTACATTTATAACAACGGAAGCGTTGGTACTGAGACAGTCACCGGTAATGCTGGTGATTCTGTTTCTGTATCCAAAGTCCCAGACGGTTATTACTTAGTTAAAGATAGCGACAAGAAAGTCGTCTTAGGTTCAGGTTCATCTGATGTTTACTTAAACGTCAGCAAGGCCATTACTAACACGATTTCCTTCGTCAATAACGACCAAGCTAAGACTGAAGTCGGAACTGCGATCGTCAGTGGAAAAGTTGCAGGAGCTACAGCTAACTTGACTGAAGATCAAATCCCAGCAGGCTATAGTTTGGTCAATCCCAAATGGATGACGATCGTTTTGCAACCAGATGGGACCAAACAACAAGTTACTGTGAAAAAAGATAGTACGGTTGTTGAAAACAAAGGTACCGTTTCAACTTATGGCAAACTTACACCGCTTTATTCAGCAGATGGAAATAGTGCTGGTAGCAGATCATTAGGTGCTAACAGCGTTTGGGCTACTGATAAGAAGATGACGCTAAACGGCGAAGACTATTATCGTGTTTCAACTGCCGAATGGGTCAAAGCTAGCGATGTTTATGAATATACCGCTAACGGAACCAACGTCACGGTTAAAGACGGTGCTGTCGCACACTTGTATGACACAAAAGGCAATCAATTGACACAAAGGTCAGTTGCACCAAACTGAGTTTGGTGTTCTGACAGAACTATCAATGTTAATGGACAAAAATATTATCGTGTATCAACGACCGAGTGGATCTCAGCTGCTGATATTAAATAAAAGGATCCTCACTTTATATAAAAGTGGGGATTTTTTTTTACCTTGAAAAGTAATTAGTAGTAAGTATTACCTAGAAAAATTTCAGAAAAATATTCCTTATTAAAAGTTCAATAGAGCAACCTCATAAATTTAACATAATGTCATATTTGACTAGGAAAACGGGCAAGAATCCGTTAAATTGGGAACGGTTACTCAACGTAACCGTATAGGTGGGGTGAGATGTAATCACCTGACTAGTAGGGATTTACTTAACAGAAGAAGCAAGTTGGGGAACTTGCTTTTTTAAAAAAACATGAAGGGAGTGGTCCAAAGCGAGTTTAAGTCTAATACGCTCGCTGGCAAACGGAAAATCAGCAATACAGAATGAATTAGCGATAAATTTAGTTAAGAGAGAGAACATGAAGAAAAATATACTTATTGGTACTTTACTATGTGGAATGGTATTAGGTTCGGTAGTTGCACCAAACATTGCCTTGGCCGCTGAAAATCTGCGAGAGGAATCTACCAAGAAACGCAAACTAACATTGCACTATACAACTGACTTTGGTGATCTCAAGTCAGTTCAGATCACTGCCACAACTGGCCAATTATTAGATTTAAAGAAAGTCCTTCCTAAAGGTTATGATTTGGCCATTGATCAAGAAGAAAAAATCATGATCACGGAAAAAACCGATACTGTTACCATCAAATTAGCCGCACAGACACGCTATGATATGATCCAATTTATGGGCGCAAAAGGCGTTTCCATGCGGTCGATTTTGAAGCATACCGGTGAAATGATCACCATCAAAGATTATGAGAAATTCGTTCCAAAGGGATATGTAGTTGATACGAACCGCCAAACGACATTCGTTTCAGGAAATGACCGCTGGGGTCAGACTTTTTACGTGTATTTGAAACCTGCTCCTGCAGTCACTCACGTGGAAAAAGAAATTAAATTTGTCAGTGAAGACGGTATTAGTTTCCAAGGATTCAGCGCTGTGTTTAATATTAATGGCCAACTTGTGATCGATCCTGACAAAATTCCTGAAGGTTATGAAATTGAACCAAGATATATTACCGTTTTGGATAATGGGGAAAAAACAATCGAGATTAAATTGTTTAAGCTTTTTAACAATACGGTCCAGTTTGTAACTCCAGACGGGGAAATAGTATCAACAACTGAGATCAAAGGCCGTGCTGATAGTAAAGTAAGTGTCCAAGCACCAGAAGGATATGAATATCCAGATGAATCGTTTAAACTTTTCACTATTTTATCGGAAAAGACGACGCAAAAAGTTATCGTGACGCCGCTGATCGATGCTTCAGTGAATACTGACGTACCAGAAATTGTACCAGATATTAATGTAGAAACTCCGGAAACGGGTAATGCATCTGAAGATAGTGATTCTGAAGATAATTTAGAACAAGTCGTGGAACAGCCTGACGAAGATTCTAGTATTGGTCAGGAAGTCGTTCCTGCTCCAACTCCTGATTCGGAAGTGGAAAATCCAGAAATGCCCAGCAACAATCAAGAGATAGATCCACCAACCGAGATAGATGAAACAGAGATCGAAGAAACAGATGAAGATACTAGCGATTCAACCAATGATATCGTTGATCCTCAAAAAGTTGAAGCAGTCAAAGGTCAAGTAATGACTCACCATCATCAAAAGGTTCAACTTTTTGACCAAACAGGACGGAAGTTAGATCTTGCCTTGGAAGCAAATACTGACTGGTTAGTTGATCAAAAAATGACGCATAATGGCGAAACTTATTATCGTGTTGCAACTGACTGCTGGGTCAAAGCTAGTGATGTTTTAGAATATGAACGCGCTGAGCAAGTAGTCAATACTGGCGATAAAATGCGGTTACTGTACGACAGCAAAGGAAAGCACTCCAGTCATCGAAGTTTAGCTGAAAATTCCGAGTGGTTTGTGGATAAATCGACAACGATCGATGGTAAAAAATATTATCGCGTCTCAACTAATGAATGGATCTTAGCTGATGATATTAAATAAATTTTTGATACAGCCTAAATGAATAGGCTGTATTTTGCTATGTGGGAATTGATCAGTAAATATTAAAATTTGAATGAAGCACAATGTCAGATGCATGCTAAAATAAACTCAAAGACAAATTTTTTGAGAAAATAAGTTTTTTAGCCAATTGTTGGAAACTGGCTTGATCGTTGATATTAGCTACAAAATTCCCAAGGATATCGTGTAACGGAATCTGAATAAAGATTGAAATGTTTCAATTTGTCGAAGGGAGTACTTGTAAACTCGTGGATATTAAGTCGACTCACTCAAAACCAACTAAGACATTTAATGGTAATAACACAATAAAGAATGTTGTCCATTTTATGAACAAACAAGATCGCCAAGTGGGGCAGACTGAACTTACCGGCGTTGCCGGTACTAAGATCAAAGTCCAAGCTCCACAAGGGTTTGCTTTGGCTTCAAAACTGTGGGATTTTATCATTTTATCAACTAGTGAGCCTGACCAGAAGATATACGTTGATGCTCTCAAGCAAGCTAGTCCCTTACAACAAGGAACAGCCTCTTTGTTGACTAACTATACGATCGTTCATGGACACGTGACGACTTATTCCGAAAAACATGCCATTGCTGTTTACGACTCGCAGCTGCATAATATTTATACTGTGGGTAACAACTATGACTGCAAAGTCATCGGTAGTGGATTTTATGACAATGTCCGCTTTTTGCAAATCGCCCAAGATGCTTGGATCAAAGCTACCGATGTTTTTGAATATCAACCGATCGATATCAAGATCAAGGCAACGTCGGATCGAGCTATTCCAATATACGATTGTCGTGGTCGGGTTATTTCGAGAAATAAGTTAGAACCGAATAGTGCTTGGTACACTGATCGAGTAGTTTACGTCGCTAATGTGCCTTATTTTCGGGTAACGGACGTTTATTGGCTGTGTGGGAATGATATTTTGGAAGTTTAAATTAGTTTATGAAAAGTATTGGAGAAGCTATTGTTGGCATCATGACAATGGCTTCTTATTTTTTCAAGCTTGTAACAGTCTGTAAGCTACTGCTATCATATATAAGTATATTTATAATTGAATGATGTGGAATCGGGGATCGTAGATGGGAAAGCAAGCAAAGCACAATAAGAAATCTAAGAAGCGTCAAAAGAGATCAACGATCACGTTGTTGATCCTCTTGTTAATAGTCGTTATTGGTGGTGTGATTTATTTCTTTAACGTTAAATCGAGTGACTCCAACAAAAAAGCCACTGATTCGACAAGAACTGAACAAAAACAATCTAAGCATTCAAAGAAAAAACAAAACAAGTCTTCCCATCATGATTCAGCAAACAAGGACAATCAAAAAAACGAGCTTACAACAAAAGCTGAACAGCTGATGTCTGATGATTTGTCTCCAATTGGTAGCACAACATCGGCTTATTTTTACGATTTATCCTCTAAACAATCAGCAACTTTTGGTACCGATAAACAGCAACGAGCAGCTAGTGACATCAAACTTTTTATCATGGCTACGGTTTATCAAAGCGTTAAAGATGGTAAATTTTATCTCAATGAAAAATATGCTTTAAAAGATACTGATAAAGTTGGCGGAAGTGGTGCCCTCCAAGGGATGGCTAGTGGCACTCAAATTTATTACCAAGACTTGCTCAAGTACATGATGACGCAATCTGACAACACAGCTTCTAACATCCTGTTGGATAAAGTTGGAGGTATCTCAGCTGTTAATAACGAAATCAAAAAGTTGGGTCTTACTAATTCAGTCATGCAACGAAAATTGATGGACACTAAAAAGTTAACTGCTGGCCAAGATAATATGACCACAGCTAAAGATCTCGGAAAATTTTTGACGAAGTTGTATCATCATCAAGTCGTATCTGAAACGGCCGATTCAGAGATGATGCGATTGCTGTTGCAAAATACTAATCACTCCAAACTACCAGCTCAAGTTGCTTCTGATGTGAAAGTATATAACAAGACTGGAGAATTCAGCGAATACGGTGTGCAAAACGATGCTGCCATTATGGAAAAAGGTGGCAAGGCATTTGTCATCGTAGTCTTGTCTCAAAATGGGACCGAGGCAACGCAACATTCAGGGATGGCAAAACTGGGACTTGATCTTTCACGGTTGGTTTTTAAATAATGGAAAATAAAAAGATTCAACTCACACAAAATTGCGAGTTGAATCTTTTTTAGTTGAAACGAGCTACAGGCGACAGCGGCCTCCGGTTTAGCAACTGCCAGCAGGCACGACTTCGTCGCACCTTTGAGCTGCCAGTCCCTAAATCCTCAGCAGCTGACCGGTCGCCATCCGCTCTCTTATCTTGAAACGAGCTCCAGGCGACAGCGGCCTCCGATTTAGCAACTGAACGGTCGCCTTCTGCTGTCTTATTTTAGTCATCATCATAATCAGCTAAGTGATTAACAGTTTGAGAACCATTTTTATAAGTTAAATAAGTGTCGCCATCGGAATCCTTCAAAGATATTTCGTAACCACGTCCCCAATTATCCAAGGCGTACTGTGAAGCTTTTTGGATACCGTTGATAAATCGCTTGTCATCAGTGTGATTGCCGTAATCATCTCGATCCATTAGATAATTATCCATATCATATCCATTATTGGTTCTGAAAGTGATTTTTTTCTTATCGATCCCAATAGTACAATCACCATCGTCTTTCCCAGTTGTAATTTTTTGAGCGGCGACAACGTCTGAATTGGACATGTGCTTGAACATACCAGAGGCGTTATACAATTCGACTGTTTTCTGGCGATCATCGGTAGTCATGCCGTTGTAGGTAGCAGACTTTGTAAAAGCAAATCCACCAACGATAAGGACTAGAACAACTACAATAATGGCTATAGGATACTTTTGTAAAAAGGTCATGAATTGGTTATTAGAGTTTTTAGGGTGTTGGTTACCGAAATTATTCGGCTAGTTTTGGAATTGACCGTTAGCATTTGGTTGCTGATTTTGATTGTTCATCTGACCTTGAAATTGGCCGTTTTGATGGGGTGCTTGAGAATTGTTTTGGGTATTCTGGATATTTGTCTGTTGTTGAGTTTGGTTAACTACATTTTCAGCGGGGTGTTCGTTGTTATTTAACTGTTTTTCAAATTTATCGACAGGTGTCCCACACTTAGGACAAAACTTGATCCCGTCAGGGATCTTGGCCCCACAATTTCCACAAAATTTCATAATAATATCCCCTAAATTTAAATTAAAATATAAATATCACGTTATATAATACTATTATTTTTATATTTAGAGAAGATAGTAAAAGAAAAAGGGCAGCCAAGATTTTTTGGCTGTCCTTTGTATGTATTAACTAAAAAATATCGTCCAAACTTTAACAGCAACAATTCCGCCAAGGATCGGTGCAACAACTGGTACCCAGCTGTATTCGAATTGGGAAGATCCTTTGTGTTGCAATGGCAAGACTGCATGCAACAAACGTGGTCCAAGGTCACGAGCTGGATTCAAGGCTGGTCCGGTTGCTCCACCTAGTGAAACGACCAAGGCCATAACTAGAAATCCTAGACCTAATAAGTCAGAACGTGGTCCGATTTTATCAGACGTCAGTGCTACTGCACCTAGGATCAAGACGAACGTTCCTAAGAACTCGTTGATAAATCCATTCCATTTGCTGTGAACGTTGTCGATCGTGGAGAATGTACCTAAGATCGATTCAGCGTTAGTAGTTTTATCGTAGTAAGGTTTGTAAGCAGCGACGATACAAGCTTGACCAAAAATAGCTCCAAGCATTTGCGCTACTAAATATGGCAAGACCTCACCCCAAGGGAATTGGCCGTTAACCGCCATGGCTAAAGTCATAGCAGGATTGATCTGTGCTCCTGAGGTCCCGGCGAACATCATCGCTGGGATCATAACACCGATACCGTAACCGAAACCGATCAAGATCCAGCCCCCATGGAAACCTTTCGTTCCTTTTAATTCAACGTTAGCCACAGAACCATTACCTAAAGCAACCATCAATGCAGTTCCAATAAATTCAGCCATGCAGCGAATAAATAGTGTGTAGTGCATAAATTAATACCCCATAAATTTATTTGCACAGTCTCATCGTTTGGTAGCTTGGCTTTTTAGTCGACTAACCTCTTTAAATCTGACCGTAACGAGTAACAATTATAGCACATGAAAATATCAATGAAAGTGATTTGTGAAAAAATGTTTATGATTTTTTCATATATTTTAAAGCTGAATTTAGCAATACAGCAGCGATTAATATAAATACTAATAAAACAATGAAAGCATTTTGTGAACTAATTGCTGTTTTAGTGGCGTAATTTTCAGAAAGTCCAGAAGTTTGTGACAAAGCAACGATAGTAGATGCGATCGAAGTCCCAACGGCACCGGCAAACTGTTGCACAGTATTGAACCAGCCGTTTCCGTCAGCATTTTTTTCAGTTGGAAGTTGTTTCAATCCATTGGTCATCGTATTTCCCATAACGAGTCCCATACCTAACATAAATAAGAGATAAAAGATCAGGATTAAGGTGGAATTTAACGTTCGTCCAAAAATGGAGTATAAGATCATTGCCAAGATCTGGATCGTGATACCGATCATAATAGGCTTTCTTGCCCCAAATTTATCAAGGATCGATCCACCCAGTGGTGCAAAGATTGCTCCAAGTAATGCGCCAGGTAAGACGATCAATCCGGCAATCAAAGCTGATTTGTGATCGACTAATTGAATGTAATTAGGCAAGATGAAAGACATTCCCAAGGCACCTATCTGGACGAGGAAGAAAGCACTCAAGTGTGCAGCGTATTTTTTGTTTTTCAAAACATCAATATCGATCAAAGGATTTTCACTGTGTTTGGATTGAATGACGAAACCGATCAAACCAATGATACCGATGATCAGTGGGAGAACAAAGTTAAGTGGTGCGGTTTTGATGGTCGATAAATTAGTAAAAGCAAAGATCAGACCAACAAAAGCGATGGCAATCAAGATGAGCCCACCTAAGTTGAGTTTCGTATGAGTAGGTGCCGTGACTTGTTTGATCGAGATAGCGCCAATGATCAAGGCAAATATGACTACTGGTAGTAGTAATAAGAAAATACTTCGCCAGCCGAGGGAGCTAACAACCAATCCGCCAAAAGTTGGTCCGATGGCTGGAGCAATTGCCGTGATCAGCGTCCCAATGCCCATCAATAGACCAATTTTAGAAGTGGGTGCTTGTTCCAAGATGATGTTGAACATCAAAGGTAAAGCAATTCCGGCACCGATACCTTGAATGACTCGTCCCAAAATCAGCAGGGGAAAAATCGGGGCAGTCGCATCAACGACTAGACCAATAATAAAAAGCAGGGCTGCCGTGATGAATAATTTTTTCGAAGTAAAGGTGTGTTTCAAGTAGGCAGAAAGTGGCATCATGATCGACGCAATCAACAAATATCCAGTCGTCATCCACTGGACAGTTGAAGTAGAAACATTAAATTCTTTCATTAAAGTTGGAAAAGTAATATTGGTAGCAGTTTCGACAACGACACCGGAAAACGACATTAAGCCGGTGGCTAAAATTGCCAAAATCAAGCTGGTATTTATTTTTTTAGTTTGCATAGAGCCTCCATAGTTAGAATTCGAACTAATATATTCTGTTATACCACAATTTCCTTTATTTGTGGTAAAATTAATTAAATTAGAATACAAACAATGAGGCCAACAATGGATAAAGTTTTCGGGATAGTCGTCAAAAAGGCAAATAATGGATTGGATCGTGATGCTGAGAAATTTGCTAAAACATTAGGCATCACCAGAATGCAATTAAGTATCATCAATTACATCTCACGCAATGAAAATAAGACCGATATTTTTCAGAAAGATATCGAAAAAGAATTCAATATTAGAAAAGCTAGTGCAACGAGTGCTTTAAAATTAATGGAGCAAAAAGATTTGATCATTCGGGTCTCATTGCCAAAAGATGCACGTTTGAAACGAATCGTATTGACTTCAAAATCTCGTCAACTTACCGAGCAAATCAGTGATTATATTGCCTCAGTTGAAGCTGAAGTTACCCAAGCAGTTGGGGCGGAGCAGATGCAGATCGTCAAAGATGGGCTTGCTAAGGTATCGGCTTTTTTTGAAAACAAGGATGAAATCAATTAAAAAAATATTAGATAAATATTTGACAAACATGAAAAAGTGATATAATCTTTCAACATAAATTAATCGGAGGGATTCAATTATGACTAATGTAAATGTTTCAACATTGAACAGTTGTTGTTGTGGTTCGCATCTTATGCGATCCACTGATTTGCATGCCTAAAATTGGTTCTTTTGGTGAAAGCTTAAATCAGACTATCGTATAAGGTGCAGTTTCCTAAGTTTTTTAGGAGCTGCACTTTTTTTGTCTAATTTTTGATGGTGGTGGGGTGAGACCCGGTTCTGTGGGGGTTCCGGGAATTGCGCTGTGGAACGCAATGGACGCCACTTTGAACCAATCGAGAAGTTCACTCGATTGTTTCAAAGCTGGGTCTTTCACTAAGCTCCTTCGTCGCCAAGTGAAATTTCATGGCTGACAGCGAATTCCCTCCACCCCCACAGAACCTAATTGGGTGTAAAACTATCTTGTTGGTGTGATGACGGTACTTATTTATATTTCAATATGTTCATTTGGTTAATTTGGATGTACTTAGTTTTATTTGTTCATAGACTTTTGGCCGGTGGTATCTATCTCTTAAGTTAGTTATCGGATGAAAATTATGGAGTGACTTTTTATGATGAGATCTCATCTATTCCGAAGAACCTTGTTGGACGTGACACTATTTCCTTTGTATTATTCCAAGGATTTGGGTACTGGTTTTGATTTTTTAAATTTTGATGGTGGATCGGAAATGCTAGATTTGGTTTCTAATGATTTTGCTTGGGATTTCAATTCGTTTTTCTAGAAAGGGATTTGGTTATGTTAGTTAAAAATATTTATCAAACGATCGGCAATACACCGTTGTTGCAGCTGGATGTTCCGGCTGCTAATGATGTTAAGATTTTTGCGAAGTTGGAGATGTTTAATCCTGGGGGATCTGTTAAGGATCGCTTGGGAGTTAACTTGATCGAGAGCGGGATCAAGCGAGGACAGATCAAGTACGGCACCACTATTATTGAACCTACCGCTGGTAATACTGGGATCGGCGTGGCTTTGGCAGCTCAGCGTCATGGGTTGCCAGTTAAGTTGGTCGTTCCTGAGAAGTTTAGTCAGGAGAAACAGATTTTGATGAAAGCTTTGGGGGCTGAGATCATTCATACTGCTTCGGAAGATGGCATCGTGGGTGCGATCGATAAGGCGAAGGCGTTAGCTCATGAGATCGACAATTCATATGTGCCATTGCAGTTTGAGAATCCTGATAATCCAAAAGCCTATGCTCAGACATTAGGTCCGGAGATCATCGCAGATCTGGCTGGTAAAAAAATCGATGCTTTCGTGGCTGGCTCTGGTAGTGGCGGTACTTTTGTTGGCGTTACTCAAGCTTTACAGAAGAAATTCCCTGAGATGAAAGCTATCACGGTTGAACCGGAAGGTTCGATCTTAAATGATGGAGTTGAGCATCCCCATCGAACTGAAGGCATTGGCGTTGAATTTGTTCCACCATTTTTTAAAGAAATTACGGTGGATGGCGTAAAGACGATCAGTGATGACGATGCTTTTTCAAATGTGAAATGGTTGGCTAAAAACGAAGGTTTGTTTGCCGGTAGTTCTAGTGGAGCTGCTTTAGCGGCAGCTTTACAAGTAGCTGAAGAATTGCCAAGGAATTCCAACATTGTCACGATTTTTCCCGATTCAAGCGAACGTTATTTAAGTAAAGGCATTTACGACTAATTAAAAAAACAGAGGAGATCAATATTATGAAATTTAATACAAAACTTGTTCACGGCGGCATTAGTGAAGACCAAACGACAGGAGCAGTTTCGATCCCAGTTTATCGTTCTTCAACTTTTCACCAACACGTTTTAGGAGGCGAGCCAAAGTGGGAATATTCTAGAACGGGCAATCCTACCCGAGCAGCTTTAGAAGCTTTAGTCGCTGATATTGAAGAAGGAACTAATGCATTTGCTTTTGCCTCCGGATCAGCTGCTATTCATGCGGCCTTTTCTCTCTTTTCAGCAGGTGATCACATCGTCATCGGAAACGACGTTTATGGTGGAACTTTCCGCTTGGTCAACAAAGTCTTGAAGCGTTTTGGCTTGGAATTCACCGTTGTTGATACACGTGACCTAGATGCTGTGGAAAAAGCTGTTCAAGAAAATACCGTAGCGATATATCTGGAAACGCCTACTAATCCCTTACTTCACGTATCGGATATTCACGCTATCGCAAAAATCGCTAAGAAGCACGATATTTTAACGATCGTTGATAATACATTTGCGACGCCATACAATCAAAATCCCTTGACTTTAGGTGCCAACATCGTGGTTCACAGCGCTACTAAATATCTTGGTGGACATTCCGATGTTGTTGCGGGATTAGCCGTAACTAACGATGCAAAAATCGCTGAAGAATTAGCTTTCTTGCAAAATTCCATCGGTTCAACTTTAGGCCCAGATGACAGTTGGCTCTTAATGCGTGGTATCAAAACACTCGGCGTTAGAATGCGTGTGCATCAAGAAAATACCCAAATTATTTTTGACTATCTCAAGAAAAATGCCAAGGTAGCTAACGTCTACTATCCTGGTGACCCCGACAGTGAAGGCTATAATATCGCTAAAAAACAGATGAGTGGTTTTGGTGCTATGATCTCCTTTGAACTTAACGAAGGCCTGGACGCTAAGAAGTTTGTTGAGAGTTTACACGTGATCGACTTAGCTGAAAGTTTGGGCGGGATCGAAAGTTTGATCGAAGTACCTGCAGTCATGACTCACGCTGCTATCCCACGTGAAATCAGATTGAAAAACGGCATCAAAGACGAATTGATCCGCCTTTCAGTCGGTGTGGAGGACGATGCTGATCTGTTGGCTGATTTAGAACAAGCTTTTGAACAAATTTAAAATAATAAACTACTAGTATTAAATCAAACACTATGTTCAAAAGGCCTTGCCGCAATTAAATTGGCAAGACTTTTTGCTAAGGTAAAATTAGAAAACATCATAATGATCGTTTAAAAAAATATTTGTCATAAAAAAATATTAGTGATATGCTCTTTGTGAAAACTGAATAGATTTCTTCGGGGCAGGGTGAAATTCCCGACCGACGGTGACAACGACAAGTTGAAGTCCGTGACCCGCGTAATTCGCGGTTGACTCAGTGCGATTCTGAGACCGACAGTACAGTCTGGATGGGAGAAGAAAAAAAGATACATTTCATACCATGGATGTGGCTTTATTTGGCTACGCAAAGTTCTCGTATGAAATCTTATTTGGCTAATTATGACGCCCCGCATAAATTTTATGCGGGGCTTTTTTATTGGGGTGAATGAGATTTGGAAGAAAATCAGTTTATGAACATTGCTTTTGAGGAAGCAAAGAAAGGTGTCGAAACTTGGACTAATCCACAAGTCGGTGCGGTGATCGTTAAGGACGGCAAAATCTTGTCACAAGGCCATCACGAGAAATTCGGTGGACCGCACGCTGAGATCAATACGTTGAATCATTTGGACAATATCGAGCAAGCAAAAGGTGCGGAAATGTTTGTGACGTTAGAGCCTTGTTCTCACTTTGGAAAGACTCCTCCTTGCGTCCAAAAAGTGGTTGAAGTCGGGATCAAGAAAGTGGTCATTGGTCAACAAGATCCTAATCCAGTCGTCAGTGGCAACGGGATAAAATACTTAAAAGATCATGACGTTGCAGTAGAAGTCTTGCACACGACTGGTGGGATTAACCAAGCTTATAACTTTTTTTATCAAAACAAACGTCCGCTTGTCACAGTCAAATACGCTATGACTTTGGATGGCAAGATCAATCAAGCCAGCCAAACACGCACCATCATTACTGGCAAAGAGGCCTACAACGATAGTCAAAATGTCCGGGCTCATAACCAAGCTATTTTGATCGGCGAAAATACTTTGCTGATCGATGATCCGCAATTGACAGTTCGAAATCAGACGATGGCTTTTCCACCGCTCAGAGCAGTGGTCGTTCGCAATGTTAATAAATTATCGCCAGATTTGAAGCTATTTCAAGATACTACTACCTCTGTGTTGATTTTTTCCGAACAGGATGCCAAAAAACAATTTCCTGAAAATGTTGAAGTGTTGGTAGCGACAAGTTGGACTCCCGAAAAAATCATTTCCGAGTTAACCAAACGAAATATCGAATCCGTGCTCGTTGAGGGTGGTAGCCACTTACAAGCTGACTTCGTACAAGCTAACTTGGTTGATCAATTGATCGTCTACGTAGCGCCCAAAATTTTTGGTGGAGCAAGTTTACCGGCTATTTTCAACCAAGCTCATTCGGACGATCGACTTTTTGAAAAGCCTCAGGTCCAAGCCTTAGGTTCGGATTTAAAAATCATTACTAGGAGGTTGGACGATGTTCACCGGAATAATTAAAGATGTGGGGACCGTGGCTGAGATCTCCAAAAAAGCTGAGACATTTAAATTAGCCATCAAATTGAATCATTTAAAAAATGCTGAACTTAAACTAGGCGACAGCATCGCTATCAACGGGACTTGCTTGACCGTTATCGAATTGATCAACGACGGTTTTGAAGTCGAAGCCATGCCAGAAACTTTTCGCCGAACTAATTTAGGCCAGCTGAACGAAAATGACCACGTCAACATCGAACCGGCATTGGCAGCTAAAGATAAGTTGGACGGTCACTTTGTCCTGGGGCATGTTGATACGACTGTCCAATTAGTTGATAAGCAAGAGGACCAAAATTCGATCGTACTAACTTTTCAAGTGGATCCTCAATATCAAAAATATATCGTGGAAAAAGGCTCAGTGGCACTCGATGGCGTGAGCTTGACCGTCTCCAAAGTAGCTGGGGATAAATTTCAAGTTTCACTGATCCCCTATACGTTGCAAGAGACCATCTTAGGAGAGTTAACAATAGGCGATTCGATCAATTTAGAAACTGACATTTTAGGAAAATACATCTTAGATTCGCAAGTAGGGGGATATCAAAATGACTAATACAGAAATTATTGAAAAAGTAGAGAGTGCCATCGATAAACTTAAACAGGGCAAGCTCATCATCGTAGCCGACTCGCCCGACCGTGAATCTGAAGGCGACATGATCGGCTTAGCTGACTATGTTACTGGAGAATCCGTTAATAAAATGATCACCCATGCTAAAGGCTTACTCTGCGTACCAATGAGTAGCGAATATGCTAACAGATTGCGATTAACGTCCATGGTCGCAGATGGTGAAGATGCTTTTGGGACCGCCTTTACCATTAGCACTGATGCAAAAACTACGACAACTGGTATCTCTGCATTTGACCGCGCAAAGACTATCAAGCTACTAGCTGATCCTACTAGCACATATGACGACTTTTTCCATCCAGGGCACGTCTTTCCACTTATCGCAGCTGATAACGGTGTTCAAGAACGGACTGGACATACTGAAGCGGCTGTCGATCTCGCTAAATTAGCTGGTGGTTCACCAGTGGCTTACATTTGCGAAGTCGTTAAACCTTCGGGAACAATGGCTAGAATGAAAGACTTAAGGGTCATCGCTGACGAAAACGACATGCAATTGATCACGATCGAAGATATTATAAAATACCGTGATATCAAGGATACTGACTTCATCAAAGAAATTGCTGACGTTAAATTGCCAACCAAATATGGTGATTTCAATATGAAAGCTTTTAAAGTCAATGACGTCGACGAACCTACTCTACTAGTTTCCAAAGGTGACATTAGCAAGCAAGACACTTTGTTGTTTAGAATGCACTCTGAATGCTTAACAGGTGACGTTTTCGGTTCAAAAAGATGTGACTGTGGCGAACAATTAGACACAGCTTTGCAGAAGATCCAACAAAATGGATCAGGTGCAGTGCTGTACTTGCGTCAAGAGGGCCGTGGGATCGGACTAGCTAACAAATTAAAAGCTTATGAGCTTCAAGAACAAGGCTACGACACGGTGGAAGCTAACGAAAAACTTGGGTTCAAGCCGGACGAAAGAGAGTATGGTCAAGCGGCTGCGATCTTGAATCACATCGGTATCAAGAAAGTCGATCTGATGACGAACAACCCTGATAAGATCAATAAATTAGAACAACTTGGGATTAAAGTAAATCACCGGATCCCTTTAGAAACAACGCCAACGAAAGAAAATATTCACTACTTAGAAATAAAGAAAACTAAATTTCATCATTTACTCAAGGAGGTCAACTAAGATGCAAGAATTACGAGGAAAAATTGACGGAACCGGTAAAAAAATCGGGATCGTCGTGGCTCAGTTTAACGAAATAGTTACTAAGAAGTTGCTCGAAGGTGCCGAAAATGAATTGCAAAAATATAATGTTAAGCCAGACGATATCATTACCGCCTGGGTCCCAGGTGCAGTCGAGATCCCACGGGTAACGAAGAAAATGTCCGAGAGTGGCAAAGTCGACGGCATTATCACATTAGGTGCAGTTGTCAGAGGAGAAACAGCCCACTTCGATTACGTCTGCAACGCATCAGCCAACGGAATCGCCGAGATCTCGCTTCATGGCGATGTTCCGGTCATGTACGGCGTTTTAACGACCAATGACATGGACCAAGCTATGAATCGGGCTGGTGGAAAATCCGGAAACAAAGGTGCTGAATGTGCTTCTGGCGTTTTAGAAATGATCAACTTGGAAGAACTGATCTAGAAAAGTCTTCTGTAAAATATGCAAACTACCAAAAAAAGCATGTGTCAGATTTTAAATCTGAATACATGCTTTTTTACTGATTTCGATTTTTTTCACGGATCAAAACGTCTTCGATCAAATCTTGCAAGACAATCGTTTTCATCGACTCTTCAGCAGCTTGCTGGACTTGGTCGTAGGCGGCATTGAGCGTATCTTGAATGTTGCGACCGACCGGGCAGTTCATATTGGTTTTCTCATCAACGTGCAACAATTCGTGCGAATCGTCGATAGCTAAATAAATATCGAGCAGCGTTATTTGATCAGCCGGGCGTGAAAGTCTTGGCGAGACTGAACCGGATCGGGTGATCAGCAGACCAGCTTTTGACAAGGAAGACATCAAGCGTCTGATCAAACTAGGATTTGACTCGATGCTGTCCGCAATAGCTTTGCTAGAAAAGTCTTCATTTTGAAAAATATCAATGTAGGCCAGGATATGAACGGCATCGCTTAATTTGTGTGAATATTTCATTTTATTTCGCTTTCTTTGCTAAAACTTCCTTAACAGAGTCCGTCAAACTAGGTAAGGCGTGACCTAAAACGTCAGGTAAGTCAGAAGTGTTTTCATCCAGGTTACCATCTCTGATCAAAGTTTGAAAGCTAGTGATCATATCAGCGGTAGCTTTATCAAGTCCCGAGTCTTGCAATCCTTGACTATATTCGGCATCGCTTAAAGAACGAACTTCAAAATTATTACCAGTAGCTTCTTTGACAGCTTCAGCAAGTTCAGCGTAAGTGTGAGATGCTCCGGCAAATTCATAAATATCTTTCGGATCGTCCGAAATTAAGACTTTAGCAGCCGCTTCAGCATAGAAACGTTCCAAAGCCCAGCCGGCGTAACCGTCAGCAGCAGAATAGACAAAAGCTTCATCCTGATTGCCGGCGTCAATAACGCTCATCTCATTTTCAACATACCAATTATTTCTCAAAAAGGCGTGTTTGATCCCCGTGGCAGTAATGATCTTTTCAGTTTCTTTGTGGTCTTGAGCAAGAGGTGCGTTTGATTGATCAGCCTGAGGAAAACTAGTATAGGCAATGAACTTCACGTTAGCTTTTTGAGCAGCAGTGATGACATTTTGATGTTGTTGCAAACGAGGGATCTTGCCACCAGGTTGTGAAGAAACAAAGAGCAAGCGATCAACATCTTTCAAAGATGATGCCAATTGATCAACGTCCTCATATGAACCAGGGCGGATCTCAACGCCAGCAGGCAATAACTTCTTAGCTTTTTCCTCATTACGAGCTAAAGCTACGACGTCTGATGCAGCCACGTTTTCAAGTAAAGTATTAACGGCAGCTAAGCCGAATTTTCCTGTAGAACCAGTAATTGCGTATTTCATAAATAAATCCTCCTAGGTGTTACTTTTTAAGTAACTGTTATTCATATAGTAACACCTTGCTTTTAGAATGCAAGGATTTAATTAAATAAATTATATGAATTAATTTTGTCATCAAAAAAAAGCTTCCAACCAACGGTCAGAAGCTTTTGATTATTTAAATTGTAATTTAGCATCACCAAATGAAAATTCTTGACCGGCTAAGTCGCCAGAATTACTAAAGACTAAGTCAGTAATGTAGTTATTTTTTCCTGACTTAAAGATAATTTGACGATCACCAAAGTCGACTACATAGTCTTTATCGTCACGAACAGGAGGGATGCCAATGAATTGGCCCCACTTAATAGCCATTATCTCGGGATTTGTAACTCGATAGATAGCTTGTTTGACCATGATATTCTTTCGAGGATGTTCGACTAGTAAATTCTTTTTGATCAAATTCTCTTTTCGAATATAGTCTGGGTCGTTCCATTGAACAACGTAAGGATAGGGAACTTGGAAAAATTTATTTCGTACAAAGAATATCTTCCAAGTAATGAGATTTCCCTTTGGATCCCGACGGGTGCCGGTTTGGATATTTTCAACAGGGAAATTTTGCGACAGTAAACGCTCGTGCACCGCTTCAATATCATTAGTCCGAAAACCGATAGTATTGATATGTTGATTTGGTAAATCATGGATACAATCGTAAATTGAAGTTGCACCATCACGAACGACGTGACTGGCTAATTCTGGATTGTATACACTCATCAGTTCGATGTAGTTCAAACCAAAGTAGCCCACAGCATTGGACGTACCCCATTGCTCATGTTTGCCACCATTATGGAAGATAATTCCCTTCTCATCAAACCAGTTGATGGCTTCATTAATGTCGTTCACATCGATAATAGTGTGGTCCCATTTTAAATTTTCTGTCATGAAACAGACTCCCTCTCGCAAACTCTTTCATTAAATAATTAATTACCATTTAAACCTAATTTTAATTTATTGGCAAGTGTCTAAATATACATCATGAATTGAAGTTATTCAGTACATAAACATACGTAATAATAAAAAACGGTAAATTGGTAAACCATATTTCGAGAAAAATATTGATTCTTCATCCTCTATTATAGTTTATATAATAAAAATAAACGCATTTTTTTTCGATCAATAAAAGTATTTAAAAACACGACTGAACCTAAATAGGCCCAGTCGTGTTTTTTCTATGAACGAGCTCCGAGGCACAGCGACCTCTCCGCTCTATATTCTTATTGTAAAACGTCTTTGATCAATTCAACGCCCTTGACCAAGTTATCCTCGCCCATGATTAATGGAGGCAATAGTCTCAAAGTGTTGTATTTTGCTGATATCGTCAATAATCCTTTGTTTTGCAGTTGGGTGATGACTTCGCCTACTTTGAGCGAGTCGTCCAAATGAATCCCGACCATGAAGCCGAGGCCAGTAATATCAGTCACGTGCTCCAATGGTTTGATTTCAGTATTTAATTTATCCCAAAGTGATTTTGACTTTGCTTGAACTTGTTTTAAAAAGTCGGGAGTCAGTTGTTCCAGAACTCCATTCGCCACAGCCATTGAGAGCTTATTTCCTCCAAAGGTTGTTCCGTGAGTTCCTGGTCCAAAGGCCTCGGCCAACTTTTTCTTGCCGATCATTGCACCAACGGGTGTGCCATTACCTAAAGCTTTGGCAGATGTGATTATGTCAGGTTCGAGTCCAAATTGTTCGAAAGCAAATTTCGTACCAGTCCGTCCGATCCCAGTCTGAACTTCGTCGATGATAAGTAATACACCATTGTCGTGAGCAGCTTGTTGAACTTTTTGCAACCAAGTTTTATCGGCAACATTTACGCCACCTTCACCTTGAACTACTTCTAAAATAACGGCTGCTAAATCTGAATCGATCAGTGAAATTGCTTCGTCATCATTGTAGTTGGCAAATTCAACGCCGGGTACTAGGGGTGTGAAACCAGCTTGGATATCAGGATTTCCAGTCAATGACATTGAGCCGAATGTTCGACCATGGAAACCATTATTAAATGCTAAAATTTTTGCTTTGCCAGTATATTTACGAGCTAATTTAAAAGCTGCTTCGTTAGCTTCAGTCCCAGAATTGCAAAAGAAAGCTAGCTGGTCGCCGTTGCAAAGTTTAGCAGCAACGTCATCTTGAATTTGACTGTCATACAAGTTGGAAGTGTGCCAAATTTTCTTTGCTTGTTCAGCTAAATTGTTTTGGATCAGTTCATTGCTGTAGCCGAAGCTGCAAACGCCGATGCCACTCGTGAAATCTAAGTAAGTCTTACCATTATTGTCTGTTAAAAATACATCGTGTCCTTCAACTATATCAAAGGGAAAACGTGCATAAGTTGGAAATACGTGCTCCATAATGTTCCTCCATTAATTAGTTTTGATATTGAAATTGTGTTCCTGGTTGACATAAGTCATTGGTGATAAATGTTTGATGAACGCCATTTTTTAAAGCTTTGAAAGAAGCTTGGATTTTTGGCATCATACCTGACTTAATAATATTATTTTGAAAAAGCTGATTTGCGGCCGTTTCTGTTAGTTGAGGAACAACTTGTCCCGAATTCAAAACGCCTGGAACATCTGTCAATAAGACGAGTGATTCAGCTTCCAATTGGATGGCAATAGTAGCTGCTGCCATATCGGCATTAACGTTGAGCCAGTGTCCATCAGCTGTTTGAGCTAATGGAGCAAGGATGCCGATCTGGTCGGTCAATTGGTCATCGAGCCAATTTTTGTTGATGGAGGTGACTTTACCAACTTCACCGTATTCCTCGTGGTTCAAGTATTGGCCTTGCAGCAGATGATTGTCTGAAGCATTCATACCGATCACAGGAAGTCCAGCATTGGCAATGAATTGACAAAGCTTTGGTTGAACTAATCCTATTAGGACTGCTTTAGTAACATTGAGTGTTTCTGAATCAGTTACTCTGATCCCATCAATTTTTTCGACAGCTAAGTGTAATTTTTCACTCCACTGTGAGATCTGGGGACCGCCTCCGTGGATGATCAAGATCTTTTTACCTTGATCCCACCAAGTCTTGATCTGGTCAAAAAACGTCTGTGGTAGTTGGTCGCTGGCATTTCCGCCGATTTTAATTACGATAGTTTCCTGCATTTTCTTTACCTCATACTTTTTTAGTAGTTTGTATTCATATTTAACTTCTGTATGAAGCGTTGATTCGGACGTAATCGTAAGTAAGATCACAGCCCCAAGCTTGGCCTTTGGCTGTTCCGGAGTTTAAGTCAACAGTGACAGTTACAACATTTTTAGCTAGTTCTTCTTTCATTTGTGCTTCGTCAAAATCGCTGCTAGCACTGTTTTTAACGATCGGTACATCGTTGATCCAAACGGAAGTATGTTCAATATCAACGTGAGCGTTCGTTTGGCCAACGGCTGCAACGATCCGGCCCCAGTTGGCGTCGTTTCCGAAGATAGCCGTTTTGACTAAACTAGAACCAACGACAGCTTTAGCAACTTGTTGGGCTTCCGTCTTGTCATAAGCGTTTTGTACATTGACTTCGACTAATTTAGTGGCGCCTTCGCCGTCAGCAGCGATATCTTTAGCTAGTTCGGCTAAAACTTTATTAAAAGCTGCTACGAATGCTGGATATTGCTCACTTTGTTCAGTTAATGGTTCGTTGTCAGCACAACCGTTAGCCATCGTGACGACCATGTCGTTAGTAGAAGTGTCGCCGTCGACCGTGATCTGGTTGAAGGTAGAATCGACTTCTTGACTCAAGATCGGTTGTAACAAACCATCGGCTACTTTAGCGTCAGTCACGACAAAGCCGAGCATAGTTGCCATATTGGGATGGATCATTCCCGATCCCTTACAAAAACCACTGATGGTGACGGTTTTTCCGTCGATCGTTAGTTGGGTAGAAATGGTCTTGGCATGTTTGTCAGTCGTTAAGATCGCAGTAGTAACGTTGTCGTTGTCTAGTAGCTGCAAGGAGTTGATACCTTTTTCAATGATATCCATCGGCAAATTTTGACCTATAACACCAGTGGAAGCTACTCCCACGAGATCAGGATCGATATTCAATTTTTCCGATACTAGTTGTTGCTCTTTTTTAACGTCAATGTCACCTTGGTTTCCGGTAACGGAGTTAGCATTAGCAGAATTCATAACAACAGCCTGCAATTTGTGATTTAGATCGATCGTTTGCTTGGTGATTTTTGTGGGTGCCGCTTGAAACTGATTAGTTGTGTAAGTTCCCGCTGCTTGGGCTGGCTGTTCTGAATAGATCCAGCCCATGTCTTTTTTATCTTTACTGAGTCCGGCTTGTACTCCGTCTGATTTGTATCCCTTGGGCCACGTGAATGGCACGATATTATACGCAATTGCGTCATCTGATGATGTTTGCATAAAAAAATCCTCCTATATTGGTAAGACGGGACTTAAGTTAAGTCCTGCTTCCGGTGCGTAATCAAACATTTGATTAAAGTTTTGAATCGCTTGTCCGGCTGCACCTTTTAGGAGGTTATCAATTACACTGATTATCACGATTTGATGGGTAACAGGGTTTAATTGATAACCTATGTCACAGAAGTTAGTTCCAACAACTTGTTTCAAAGTTGGAAAAACTCCTTCAGTTGCATTTACAAAGGTGTCGTCTGAATAAGTTTTGACGAAAGCGTCGCGTACTTCTTTTTCAGTTACATTGTCTTTTGCCTTTGCATAGCAGCTGGCCATGATTCCACGTGTCAGTGGCAATAATGTTGTTGTGAACTGAATATAAGGTACGTTTTCGTCCCATTCTTGGAATTGTTGAACGATTTCAGGAATGTGTTGATGTTGATTTACCTTATACAGTTGCAGATTTTCATTGGTTTTACTGAAATGAGTGATCTCAGTCAGTTTCTTTCCCGCACCGGATGTACCAGATTTGGCATCCACTACGATTGAAGTTGGATCGATCAAATGATTTTGAACTAAAGGAGCCAGAGCCAAAATCGTTGAAGTAGCATAGCAACCAGGGTTGGCTACATACTTCTCTCCTTTAGAACTATAAAAATCAGTTAATCCATAATGCGCTTGTTGTAAGTACTGGTCTTCTGGAGCGTCTTTTTTATACCAATGCTTATAAACGTCACGTGACTTCAAACGATAGTCTCCAGCTAGGTCGATCACAGGGAAGTTAGCCTCCAAAAAGGGTTTAGCTAATTTCGTAGTGACACCAGCTGAAGTTGCGAAAAATACCATTTGATTATTTTTCATGATATCAGCAGGATCATAAGGCAAAATGTTGTCGCGTCGTCGCAGTTGAGGTAGAACTTCTTCTAAAGATTGTGCTACTTTCTGTGCGTGACCGTAGAGGTTGATGTGATCAACTTGTGGGTGTCGCAGTAGTAGTTCGAACAAAACGCTTCCGGAATATCCGGTCACGCCGACAAGACCAACATTCATATGCTTATCTTCCTTTCTTCTGATAGATGTTTATAATTTTTCCACCTTTTTATTTATATGTGGGAATTATCCCTTAATGTACACTCTTGTGTGAGAAAAAACAAGGGTTTTTCTAATTGTTTTCTAATTTTATTGGTTTTTTGAGTGTTGGTTTGGGGGATTTTTTGTGTTTTTTCTTGGAGATTGATTTTTATTTTCTAATTATTTTGGGTGGAGGTTCATTGCCGGTTCTGCGGGGGGATTCCGAGAATTGCGACCGTGGAACGCCATGGGCACCACTCTGAGCTATCCGAAGAAACCCAATTCGGACATCTCACAGCTGGGCCTTCCACTAAGCTCCTCCGTCGCCAAGTGGAATTTCATGGCTGACGGTCGAATTCTCTCCATCCCCCCACAGAACCTAGTGTTACCAACACTCATTTTTTGGTTTGGGGTACGGTACTTATTTTTATAGTTGTAAATTTTTTGGTATTTGTTGTGGTGCTTAACATTTGCTTTCGTTGTAATTATTGTTCCTCTACTTATCTTGTTGATTTAATTTTTCTGAAACCATCGGTTGCTATTTTGAATTATATTTAATTGGTTCAATTAGTTATTTTTTTATTGGTGATTTATAAAATCGATTTATTGAAAAAAATTATTATATTTTGGTGACGTATTCATTGGTCGTTTTCATTCGTTTTAATGGTTTTTTTATTTCTGATTTGTTTTACTAAAACCATATAATTGTTTATCGAATCACATAGTTTTATAAATGAAATTAATAATAATTATCCATTAAGGAGTTAATTATGAAGCTGGAAGATTTCGAAAATATTTATTCTGCCCTTTCTAAAAATGAGTGCGCTGGGAAGCTTGCTTTATTGGATGCTCCTACTGGTAGTGGGAAGAGTTATAATGTTCGCTTGTTTCTTTGTAGTCAGGCTTTAAAGGAAGAAAAATTTCGTGCATTTTTTGTTACTAACCAAAAGAAAAATATAGATTTTCCTGGATTTATTAATGTTTGGGATGATCTTAAGTTGGATGGGCAGTCGTTCGGATTCGAAAATGTTGCTATTTTGCGTTCTTTGCCGGATACCATTGATACTTTATTGAATAAGCTCGATTTCCCAAATTGCCTCATGTCTACCAAATTGAAAGATGCATTGGCACGGTTGAAGAGTTCTTATGAACTGTATCAACAAATTCAAACAATTAGTCCGCAGTCTAATCATGGGTGGAATGAACTTAACCAGTATGAATATGAAGTTAGAAGAATTATTGCTAATACTCTTGCGGCTAGATATGGGGTGGATTCCTCGTTGAAACGGAGTAAGGACTTTGTTAAAAAAATTCAAGATGGAATAAAAGAAGATACGGAAGAAGTTCGTAAGTGGATTTATAATGTGTATCCAACAATTGATCTAGAGTGCTTTTCCATCATTCTTTGTACCACAGCCAAATTTATTAGCAGTTATAAACCATTTTTCAAATCTAAAGGTTCAACAATTATGTTCAATAATTTGTTGAATAAAAGCTTGATTGTTTTCGATGAATTCGATGCAACTAAGAAACAATATCTTGAAAAGACCATTGATGATGCTTTAAAGATCAGTACTGATTTAATTGTTCTCTTCAACAGTATCCATGAGGCATTTGAGAAATTACAACAAGGCAATATTCCTAAAACCTTAAGAATCATGCTCGAAAAGCATCCTAGTTTTAGCAAATTATCTAAAGTCGAAATGCAATTGTTGGATGAATACCATTTGTCATATTTGCATAAAGTTGAGACCCCTGAGAATAAGAATCAAAAACAGAGCTTCTTGATGCATGGCCCAACTGCCACTTTGGTTAGTGGAAATCAAAAGTTTTATTCACATGAAGATAATGAAAAAAATCAGGTAATTATTGACCACGATCCGAAAGATGACCTTCATTTTATTCAGATGTTATATCGAGTCTCAGGGTTTATTCGTAAATTCAATCGCATGATTATTCAAATTGCTGACGAATATCGTAGTAAAAGAAATCATCATAACAACCCTTTGGATACAGAAATAAATCAAATTGATGCTTGTTTCACTGTATATGACGCTCTCGGATTTGAAAAACAACAAGCGGAAATGCTGATGAATATTGAGACAGAGGTCCAACGTTATCACAAAAATAAAGACAAACGAAAGACAAAGCCTAATGTTGTTTATCCATTTCAAAGTATCGGACTGTTCCTATTTTTCTTTGAAGATTCGGAACAACATGAATTCAAAACTAGGATCAATGCTGCCTTTTTGAATACTACGGCAGAAAACTTTTTACTTAGTCTCACTGAAAAAGCAATGGTATTAGGATTGTCCGCTACGGCCTTTATTCCTACTGTTTTAGACAACTACGATTTAAAATATCTTAAATCTAAATTGGATGATAGACTCATTGACGGTAAAAAATATTTAACTGATGAAACAATTGCAGAATTTAATTTAAATAAGAGATACGAAGAAAATGGAATCAAGGTTCAATCTAAGTTTATTGATGCTGATGGAAATAATATAACAACTACAGTTAAGGAATTAATCGAAGCTGGTGAATTTATTGAATTTGATCAAGTTGATAAAAGTAAGATAGCGGAATTAGACAGTTTGATTGCAGAACGGATCAATATGATTGCCTCTAATAAATCCAAGAAAGATAATCCTGAATATTATAAAAATAGATACGTTTCGTTGTTTGAAAGCTTCATATATTTTATAAATCGGCCAGACTTAATTTCATTTTTAGGTTTACAATCGAAACTTCCTGATAATTTTGATGAAATGTCTAGAGAATTAGTAGAACAAGGATTTGATCTGTTAGTTGATGCATTCGCCAAGAATAGTGCAGACAAATTGGAGCTACGTATTATTGCCAAAAATAAAGATTATTTAGTTGAAGATCAAATAAAAGACGCTTTGAAATTGCCCGAGCAAGGGAAGAGAGTTTATTTGTTAAGTGCCTATCAATCAATTGGTGTAGGGCAAAATCTGCAACATGATTTCTGTCAAATCGATGAACCATACGCGGTCAATATTGCTCCTGATAATGCATCAGACAAAGATCCTAGAAATGTGCAGATGGATCTTTCAGGAATTTATTTGGGCGAAATAACTAATATTTTAACTAATGCGAAACAATACGCATTTAACTTAGAAACAATTAGATATATTATCCAACTTTACTATATGATGGATGCAAATGAGATTGATCGGTTTGAACTTTTAGAACAGTTCAGAGCTATTGAAACAAATCAGGTATATAAACCAAAACCTGCAAATGTTAAGAGTGTCCTCACAAGTCAGATGATGGTGTTGATTCAGGCTTTAGGAAGGATGAACCGAACCTTTAATAAGTCTAAAAGCCCTTTAGTTTTAGCAAATTGCCAACTTAAGAAGAGGATGACTCATCTAGGCTTAAATGATGTAAATGTCAGTCCTGAATTATCATCTTTGCTTAAGAAAACGTCGAGCAAGTCTGACTTGGACGTGGAAGAGAAACAATTACTTAATGAAAAATTCAATTTAACTGAATATACCAAATATGATTTGGAAGTTTTACTCAGAAGAATTAGAACAGAGCAAGCAATAGCTGATCAATATCAATTTGTTAGAGAGAGTTTGCTAAAGTATCCAACTATCGATGAAGATCAATTACTTGAGTTGCAAAACGATCCTGATCATTCAAAACGAGGTCTGAAATATTTGCCAAATCCACAATTTGATACCTCATACAAAGTCAAATTGTTAGATATGGCAGGAGAGCAATACAAATTCGGTACAAGTGATGCAAACATTGAGATTTCTTCGGAAGCTTCACGACTAGATATTCTTTTGAAATATCCAGGGTTAGAAGAATTTTTTAAAGAAAAAGGATATGCCACTAAGTGGAAACCCAAAGGGTACATAATTAATCCAATTCAATTTAGGAATCTTTATCGAGGAATCCTAGGTGAAGTATGTGGGAAATTTATTTTTGAAGACAGAATTGGCGTCCAGTTAACCAATATGAAGGATCTAAAAAATAATGAATTATTCGACTATACAGTGGTCGACAATTGCACTGCAATTGATTTTAAAAACTGGGAAAGTACCCATCAAGTAGATGAAAGAGAAATAGTAGAGCAAATTAAATCGAAGTTAGAAAAATTGAATCAAAACACAGGTAAAGAATGGAAAGTAATCGTATTGAACGTTGTGGGTTCACCAAATGACGAGATTGTTCCTACAAATGATAAATCTATTTTACAAGTGCCAGCTATGTTAGATGATTTAGGAAATTGTTTATTGGATGACAAAGCAGTAATTAAAATAAGGAGATTTATTAATGGAGATAACGACTAATAAGCTTGAATATCAATTTAAGTATGCTGAGTTAAATGAAAAATACAGTGGCGCTGTTGTGCATGTTCCAGATAAAAATGATTTTACAGAATTTCATAGGTTATTAGAAAACGATGATGTTATATCTTATACATTTATTAAATTTCAGTATTTCCTGCTGCTGTTAAAGAAAGATTCAACTCTCTGCTATACGTGGGTTGGCAAATTATCATTGGACAGCATCCGATTTTCTCCAAAAGTTTCTCTGCCCCAGAAAATAACACTTTATAAAAATCACTTCTTCCAATTACTCCTCAATCAACTTACGGATGGGGATGATCTTTTGCCGGCTAAGAATCTAAGTTCAGATTTAATTATTACTAAATCAAATTGGATTAAAGATATCGAGAATTTTCCTAAACAAATTTTTGGATTGCAATTCCAAATTGGATGGGATCAAACTCTATCTTGTAATGTGGTAACGTATACGGCTACATCGAAAACGGATTCTGATTATGATTTCTACGAGTTTGATAATAAGAGAAATATAATTCGGAGAAATATTAGTAAAACATCCTTAGAACTCTTCGAAAAAAATAATATTTTAAAACGAAATGAAGTCGAATTTATACTTTTAGATGATAAAAGCAACTTTGATGAAAGCAAAATTGGGGTAATTTCCAAGGTGATCAAGAATCTTGAAAAACATTTTGGACAATTATTTGAAGGTGGGAAAATTGATTTTGTAAATGAACCAGTGATTCAGTTCTTTAATGGGAAATTGCCAATGACCTTGCCAGGAAGAAAAGATAACAAACGAACGTGGCACGATTTTTTTGGAGAAACGATCAATATTTATTGTTCCGGTGAAGATAAAGTGTCGACTAAATTATTTGAAATGGTTTATGACTTATTTATGGAAAGCAAGGAATTGGAAAGTTATGGTTTGAATTTTCAACGTAATTATAAATCCGTTGAGGGACTCAACATACAAGTAATAAGAGATGCTCGGAACAATAAAAAAGTTAAAGAAGAGTATGAATTAGGTACTAATAAAAAATGGATCCAGCATATTACTCCAGATGGCTTGGGGAAACTGAATCGGAAAAATAAAATCCAATTTCATAAAATAGAAGATAAAGATATTTCAACTAATCCAAGTGTTATTAATACCTTCGAAAACTTATTCCTGAAAAAACAAATAGCTAAAAAACAAATGATAAATATTGATCCGAAATTGTTGGATATATGTTCTGAGTATACATTTTATTATTTTGAGTGGGTGAAAAAAGCTGTCATTAAAGTCACAAAACTGAACATTGATAAAGCAGGACACATGGAATTCAAACAAGAGAATGTCCAGCTTTTTAAGAATAATGAGGAGACTGAAAGTGAAAAGCTTTGTTTTAACATTTTGTCAAAATTTGGGATTAAAGGCGATGCCAGGTTTACCAAGAGTGTCTGGGGCAGCATCGAGTATGCAGTTAAGATTGAATCGGATTACATTGCTGTGCGAAATTCTGATAAGCAAGTTTTTCCGAATATGGAATTATTGCCTGAAAAGCAAGCACATGCCGATACTAATAAACGATTGAAAATTTGTGAAGTTATATCCAACGTTGCATATTTATCTGAAAACAGCAATGATGCTGAATATCAAAAAACTGCAGAAGCGATAATTTCAATTTTGGAAGAAAACTTTGACTCAGATCCCGATGGAGTTCGCGTCTCCGTGGGTGAAATCAAATCAAAGCTAAAAGAAAATGAAATTAGTTTTAGAAAAAAAGCTGTTAGTAGTATTTGTCGAGATTTAGAGGACAGCTATTCTTATACCTTCAATAATTCATCCAGACAAGTTAAAGAAATAGACTTGTTTGTTGGTTTCAGTGGAATGGGATTGGTATCTGAAAATGGGAGATACTATTATTTTGTTGGAAGTACAAACAAAGTTCAGCAAAAAATTACTAGAGCGACTAGATTGCGACAAATTGTTGCGATTATTGCGGATGATAAAAAAATGACGGAAGAAAAATTAATTGAAGACAATTTTGATAATTTTATGCAACTGATGAATGTTGGGTTTGTTAAAATTGGTCAATATACTGTCAAGCCATTCCCAATTAAATACATTCGCGAGTATTGTGATTATCAAAATCGGAAAGCGAATTTAAAATAAAAGAAAAATGGTACGGATTTTTTAATCTGCACCATTTTTTATTTATCATTCGATAAAATCCCAAGCATCTTTTGGAATCTTTGCTTATAATTAATTTATCAGTATTTATTATTTTTTCTATGTGAGGCGATTTCATGATTAAGCGTTTGTGGGGATTGGGGCAGGCTGCTCGTTGGAAAATGTGGATCCAAATATCCGGGCAATGGCTCAGTGAAATGCTAGTGGTAACGATACTTTGGGCTGGGGCGCAATGGTTATTTAGTGACCGAGTTTCGAAAATTTTGTTGAGTTTGATTGCGATTCAAATTGTTATTACGGTGGTTTACTTACTGGCTATTAAGTCGATCAATAAGAATGGCTGGGCCGTCGCAGCTAGTCGCGACTTGCAGGATCAGTATTTGCGAGCTTATTTGAACGATGAAACGACGGCGGATTTTGATGTGATGAAAGTTTTGCAACAGGATCTACGAACCTTGAAGAGCGTAACGATTTTCTTCGACACGATCATTCCGACTATTTTACAGCTGGTTCTTACGGGGATCGTTGTGATAATTATTGGTTCCTTCATCGATCCATTGTCAGTTTTGATACCATTTGCTGGGATTTTGTTGCTCGGCATGGGTATGGGAATGCTGCAAGGTATGGGTGATCGAACTAATTTGCGCTACATTAAGAGTTTTAATCTAATGGGCCAGCGCTTTTTGGATGACTTTTTAGGGATGTCGACTTTGATCATGAATGGCCGGCAACATCAATATGCCAATGATTTTAAGAAGGATTCTGAGAATTTTCGGCAAAAAACAATGGGAGTTTTAGTTTATCAACTCCAGTCGTTAACGATCATGGATTTTTGTTTGTATGGTGCGATCGGCTTTTTCTTAATGGCGCAAGGTCATGCTATTTCTACTGGTACTTTGACCATTAGTCAGGCCATCGGTCTAAGTGCAATTACCGTGATTTGGTTGATTGATTTCCGCAAGTTTGGTTATTTCATGCACGTCTTCATGTCGACGTTGCCAAAAATCAAACGGCTCTTTACGATCATCGATGCTGGAAAAACAGCTGACATTGAAGAAAATCCAGCAGATCAGGATATTTCGCAAATTAGTTTGAGTGGTCAATTTGGCTACAAAGAACCTTTGGTGGAAATTTCTGATTGGCAGTTGGGACCTGGTCAAATCATTGGTTTAACTGGCCCTAGCGGCAGCGGAAAAAGTACCATTGCTAAAAATTTGATGAAACAGCTGCGTCCTATCGATGGTCAAATAAAAGTTGACGGCACTACAGATCTAGATCAGATCTCAACTACTGATTGGATGAGATCTGTTGCTTATTTAGGACCGAATACCGTCTTATTTGCAGGTACGATTGAAGAAAATCTTCTGCAGACGAATACTTCAGCAAATTGGCAAAAAATTTTACAGAGCTTAAATTTATGTCAGTTTGTGACCCAATTGCCAAAAGGCTATCAAACTGAAGTGGGTGAAAATGGTTCACAACTTTCGCCTGGGCAGCGCCAACAAATTGCCGTTGCAAGGGCAATCTTGAGTGCTAAACAAGTTTATATTTTTGACGAGGTCACTTCTAATATCGACCCAGAAAACGCTGATCTGATCTTAGCAGCCATCAAAGAAATTGCCGTGTACAAGATTGTCTTGTTGATCACGCATCGATTGGCTGACCTCCAACAATTATCGCAACTTTATTTGATCACCGATAAGAAGCTAGTCAGTGGGGACTTCACCAGTTTGCAAGCGGATGTCCCCGAGTTTAAACAGCTAGTTTCGGCGCAACAAAAACTATTGATGGAGGCCGGCTTACAATGAAATTATTTACACGATTATTAAAAACTGCCGGCCATCTTAATCTGATATTGCTAGCTAGTATTTTAATGGGTACCGTAGCAACTATTTTACAAATGACCTTATTGTGGCAAGGTTTTGACTCACTTTTCCATAATATTTCGTGGCTCTGGTTATGGATCATTTTGTTAGCGTTGATCGGTGGGATAACACGCTTTTTTGAACAATACCTCGGTCATTTAGCAGCGTTTAAAATCTTGTCCAATATGCGTAACATGGTTTATCAAAAAATATTGAAACTAGCACCAGCCAAACTAGACAGCGCTCGTAGCAGTGACGTTTTGAAGTTGCTAGCACAAGATATTGACCAGATCGAAATATTTTACGCTCATACTTTGTCACCGATCGTGATCGGATTTTTGACATCGCTGATCTTCGTAATAATTTTCTGGATCGTTCAACCAGTTTTAGGATTAATAGCCTTATTAGCGTATCTTCTGATCGGGATGGTCTTTCCGATACTCAGTCAGCGACATTTAACCAGTTTGACGAATGATTTGAACACCGCTGATCTAACGGAACAGCGGTTGATGTCGGATGCTGTCTTCGGTAAAACAGAATTACAGCAGTATCAAGCTGTCGATCCTTATTTTGAGAAATTGCACTCAGCCAGTCAAGCTTATTGGCAACTCGACCGCAAGAAGAGTACAGGGCAAATTCGTAATAGCTTGAGCATGCAATTGACCATGGTCGTCGCTTTACTTTTGTTCGTAATTGCAGTCAAATTTTACAATTTACCGATGATTTGGGCTTTGATCTTTCCATTTACCTTCAGTCGAGTATTGTCACTCGGCAATTTACCAGGCTCATTGGCAGGAGGACTATTGGCTGCCAGACACGTCTTTGAACTCCTCGATGAGAAACCAATCATTGAAGACGATGGAAAGAAGCAACTCTCTAATATTGAAGGTTTTGGACTGGAGCAGGTGGACTTTGCTTATCCCGAGAGATTAGATGCGCCGATCTTAACTAAGGCAAATATGAAAATATCTCCCGGTGAACGGATCGGTTTGATCGGAGCTAGTGGATCGGGAAAGAGTACTATTATGAAATTGATCATGCGTTGGTATCAAGCGCAGAGCGGACAAGTTATGATCAATGGAAAAGAAGTCTCTGATTATACATTGGGCCAACTTCGAAAAAACATTAGTTACGTTCCACAGAATGCGCAAATATTTAACACGAGTATCCGTGAAAATTTAACCTTGCGTGACCAACAAATTACCGATGAACAAATCTGGCAAGTCTTAGGTTGGTTGGATTTAACGTCGACTATTAAGGGATTAAAAGAAAAATTAGACACAAAGATATCAGCCGCTGAACCGATATTGTCAGCTGGTGAAGTTCAACGCTTGGAATTAGCTCGAGCATTAGTACATGAAAGCTCATTATTGATCCTCGATGAACCAACCTCGAATTTAGACGTCATTAACGAAGCCTTGATCTTGCGGACTGTTAAAGTTCACTATCAAGGAACAGTCATTGTGGTCACTCATCGGTATAGTACTTTGGCCATTTGTGATCGGGTGTTGGAACTTAAGGATGGACAACTGATTGAGAAATAGAAAATTGAAAAAGGAGTTACATAGAGATTGTTCATGATTGCACTCGACTATGTTTTGAATTAAAAAAGGAGTTCAGAATTTTTTTCTGAACTCCTTTTTTCTACATCTTATTTACAGCTAGATCACGACTTTGTTGTTGAATGAATTTAACAAAACTAGCTATTTCTGGACGTAAAGTATTTTGTTTGAGGACGGCCATATAAAGGATCCGTTGCCATTTTGGAAAAGATAACGGGATGACTTTCACTGGCATATTTTCCAATATCGCCATATTGGGAACGATGGCAATTCCAAAATTGTTAGCTACTAGTCCGGCAATGGCTTGATCTTCCTCGACCGAATAAGAGCTGATGGGTTGGCCACCGGCATCATCAAATAATTTTGTCATGATCGATGCCAATCCACTTTCTTTGGCAAATGTGATCTGTGGATAAGCCAGCGTTTCTTTTAGCGTTACATTAGTTCTGTTAGCCAGTGGGTGATTTATTGGGGTGATACAGACCATGGTCTGTTCGGCAATGGGAGTAAAATCGATGTCATCATATCCATCTAGTTTTGAACAAAAAGCGACGTCATATTTTTTCCTACGTAGATCTCTCAGCATCTGTGGGGACATGCCATTGCCAATGCTGAAGTCCAAGTTGATTGTTGGATCATCAGTGAACTGCAGAAATTGTTGAGCCATCTCTGGCAACCATTTGATTGAGAGATTTCTTAATGAAACTAGTTTGATATCTCTTTTGGGGCTAGATAAATTTTGGATTTGCGAAATACTTTGATCCAAGGAGTACAAGGTGGCGGAAATGTTGTTGGCAAAAAGTCTTCCTTGTGGAGTCAGCTGAACTCCCCGACCATTTTTTTCAAAGAGATTCGTCCCGATCTCAGACTCGAGAACGTGAATAGATTTGGTGAGACTCGGCTGGGTGATATGGAGTAATTTGGCAGTTTTGGTGTAGTTTTCTGTACGTGATAAGGCTAAAAAGTAGCGTAAATGATTTAGATCCATGAAATGCTTCTTTCAATTTTTATGATGAATTTGTCACAGCAATTATATGGCAATTGATAACTTTTAGCTATGTGTCTATTGAATAAAAAGCAATTGGACGCTTGATTTGAAGACAACTACATTGGAATTGAAAGGTTTATTTTGGAAATGGAGGAACTATTTTGAGCGAGTTACATCCAATTACTGTTAGTTCATGGACCTTAGGAGATAAATGTAGTTTTGAAGATCGTTGCAAGTATGCTAGTGAGGCTGGTTATGACGGGATCGGCTTACGAGCTGAAAATTATGTAGATGCTTTAAACGAGGGCTTAAGTGACCAAGATCTTTTAGATATTTTGGATAAATACAATATTAAATGTACCGAGGTGGAATACATTGTTCAGTGGTGTGAAGAACCTCGGTCTTACGAACAAAAATATAAAGAACAAATGTGTTTCCACATGTGTGATCTCTTTGGTGTGCAACACATTAATACGGGCTTAATGGAAAATTATTCAATCGATTATATCTCTAAGAAATTGCAAGAATTAGCAATCCGCGCCGGTGATTTGATCATCGCATTAGAGCCAATGCCATACAGCGGATTAACGAATTTTGATAAAACTTGGGAAATTATGAAAAAAGCTGATTGCGACAATGTCTATATGTTGTTAGATATGTGGCACTGGGTCAGATCAGGCCAGCCTTATGATCTGTTAACGAAAGAACAAGCTAAAAGGGTCATCTCGATCCAGTTGGATGACACATATTCACGCCCATACGCAAAGTCGATCTTGCGGGATGAGTCCATGCATGATCGATTAGCACCAGGAGTAGGAGACCTGGATACTGCGAAATTTGTCCAAATGATCAAGGATGCTGGTGTTGATCCCAAAGTCATTGGGGTTGAAGTCATTTCCGATAAATATATGGCTAAAGGACTAAAGTTCGTTGCTGATTATATTTATAGGCAAACGGTTGAAGTGTTGAAACAGGCTTGGCCTGGGATTTTAAGAAATTCAGTTACAGCTTAACTTAAAAAAGGAGGAGGAAGTAATAATGAGTGATTCGTGGTTAGGATTAAAAAATAAGGTAGTCGTTATCACTGGTGCTGTTGGAGGCATGGGTACAAAATTTTCAAAAGATTTTGCTGAACAAGGCGCCAAAGTTGTATTAGTTGATTTATTGAAAGATAAGACAGAAGCTCTGGCAAAGAAATTGACAGATGAATATGGCGTTGAAACGTTGGCATTGCAATGCAATACCACAAATGAAAAAGAAGTTGATCAAGCAGTTAAAACAGTCGTTGATAAATTCGGTCAAGTTGATGTTTTAGTAAATACAGCAGCTATTCTCAGATTTTCGCCTTTGGAAGATCTAAGATTGGATGAATGGAAACAAGCATTGGATGTTAATATAACCGGCTATTTCTTAATGTCGCAAAGATTCGGTAAAATTATGATCAAACAAAATCATGGTACTTTGATCCACATTTCGACCGCTGCATCACTTTCTCCAGAAACATACAGTGGTGCATACAGTACGACTAAAGCTGCGGTAAATATGATGTCGAAACAGATGGCAGCTGAATGGGGTCAATTTGGTATTCGCAGCAACACGGTCTTACCTTGTTTAGTCAAGACACCATTGTCAGAAAACTTCTACAGTGATCCTAAAGTAGAAGATGGACGTAAACGTTTAGTTGCCAGCAAACGGATCGGTAACTTGACGGATATTTCTAATACTGTCCTGTTTTTAGCTAGTGACCGTTCTGATTACACAAATGGAAGTGAGATCCCTGTTGATGGTGGGATCCACATGATGATTTCAGATATGATCCCTAAGCCAGGTGGTCGTCGTCAATATGCAATTGACCATCATGATCCAAAATAAATATTTGATTAGATAAATTTTTACAAGAGTCGTGGATATTTCCGCGGTTCTTTTTTACTCGATGGAGGAATTGACCATGGAAAAACGTATTTCAGGAACAACAGGACTATTTACATTATTAGGTTCACCAGTAGGACACTCAGGCTCACCAGCAATGTTCAACTTTAGCTTTCAAAAGCAGGGGCTGGACTATGCATACTTGGCCTTTGATGTGAAGAAAGAACAAATGCCACAAGCAATCGATGCTTTGCGCTTGTTCAAAGTTAGAGGAAGTAATGTCACGATGCCTTGTAAGACAGTTGCTGCCGATTTAGTGGATGATTTATCACCAGCCGCAAAAATTGTCGGAGCTATCAATGTAATAGTAAATGATAACGGCAAATTAACCGGTCATATTACTGATGGCTTGGGATTCGTTAAGAATTTACAAGAAAAAGGTGTCGATATTAAAGGAAAGAAATTAGTCGTTTTAGGTGCCGGTGGTGCTGCCACGGCCATTCAAGTCCAAAGTGCCCTTGATGGAGCTTCCGCTATTTCTATTTTTAATAAAAAGGACGCTTTTTTTGAGAATGCTCAGGCAACTAAGAAGAAGATCAATGATTCCGTTACTGCGGTTGAATTACATGTTTATGATCTTGATGATCAAGAGAAGTTGAAAGCAGAAATTGCCAGTGCCGATATTTTAGTCAACACAACAATTGTTGGTATGAAACCGTTGGATGGACAAAGCTTGGTTGATAAAAGTTTTTTGCGGAAAGACTTAGTTGTCGCTGACACGGTTTACAATCCTTTGAAGACGCAATTGATTCTGGATGCTGAGAGTCTGGGTTGTACGGTTGCTCCTGGTAAAGGGATGTTGTTGTGGCAAGGGGCTGCAGCTTATAAATTGTTTACTGGGAAAGATATGCCGGTTGATGAATATCGGAAGTTTGAAGAAGAACAGAAAGCTGTTAATGCATGATTGGAATTAAAAATCCCATTGGCTTTGCCAAGTTTTTTGCTTGGTGGCTAATGGGAGTTTTTTGATTTCTGAATTTTGTTAGTTTTTGTCAGATGTTTGAGTTTTATACCAAATCATTTTAGTTGGATGCCAAACGTTTATTGTTTTGTACCAAACCACTTTAGTTTGGATGCCAAACGTTGCCCGTTTTATAGTGGAAACGAGCTCCGGCGCACAGCGGCCTCCGGTTTAGAAACTGTCAGCAGGCACTAATTTTTAGATTTGAAAAGTGGTACCCAGTTTATTTGATTAAACTTGCTGCAATTGGGATAGTGTTTTTTTATCTTTATCCTCAAGGATGTTGAAACGAGCTCCGCGAGGTAGCGGCCTCCGGTTAACACAGGTGGTCGCGGCACTGCTTCGCAGCACCTTGTGCGACCACCCGCGTTAATCCTCAGCAGCTGACCAACCTCGCTGCGCTCTCTGTGTTGAAATCCTCAGCAGCTGACCGTGCGCCTCCGCTCTCTTTGTTTTAGAAGTACTCCAGCAAGTCTTCTTCTTTCAACTTAGCTTTTTCCTCTGTGTTCAGGTCTAAGATGATTTTTCCTTTTTTAAGTACGATGAGGCGGTTGCCGTATTTTACGGCTTCGGTTAGGTTGTGGGTAACCATCATGCAGGTTAGTTTCTTTTCTTTGATAGTCCGGTCGGTTGCTGCCATTAGGTCGGAACTGGTTTGTGGATCTAGGGCGGCGGTGTGTTCGTCTAATAGTAGTAATTCGGGCTTTTGGATGATGGCCATTAAGAAGCTTAGTGTTTGTCTTTGACCACCGGATAATTTTTCAGTGAAGGTGTTTAGTCGGTTGTCTAGTGTGGGCATTGTGCTGATGAATTCTTTGAATTTTGGCAGATTTTCCTTGAGCCTTCTGGATCGTAATCTTCTGGGTAAACCGCGTCTTTGTGCTAGTAGTAGGTTTTCCGCTACGGTCATTCGGGGCGAGGTGCCAAGTTTTGGATCTTGGTAGACCCGGCTAATGAACTGAGCTCTTTTGGCCAAATTCTCGGTTGTGATGTCTTTGTTATTTAACAGGATTTTGCCGTTAGTTACACGGTTGGCACCAGTGATCGCATCTAGTAGTGTTGATTTTCCAGCACCGTTAGTTCCTAAGACAACAATGAAGTCTTGGGGATAAATTTTTAAATTTATGCCGTCTAAGATGTTTAGATTGGTGTTGTCGTTGTAAATTGTTTTTTCGACATTATCTAATTCCATGATTGGTTTCATTTAGTTTTTACCCCATTTCTAAAGACTTTGAAAAATTCGGCTCGGATGCTTGGTAGGGCTAAGCAGAGGGCTAAGATGATAGCTGAGATCAGCTTCAAGTCGTTGGTGTTGAAACCTAGTTGGAGCACGATCATTAAGATCAAGCGGTAGACGATACTACCGATAATTACGGTGATCAGCCTGATCGATAATGGAACGTCAGGATAGATAACTTCACCGATGATAATGGCGGAAAGTCCAATAACAATAGATCCGATACCCATGTTGACGTCAGCGAAACCGTTTTGTTGAGCAATCAAGCCACCAGTTAGAGCAACGATCCCATTGGAAACCATTAGTCCGATGAATTTCATGACTGTAGTGTTGATACCCATCGATGCAGCCATAGTCTCGTTGTCACCAGTCGCAATAACCGCCTGCCCTTTTTCGGTATTTAAGAAGACGGTCAATAAGAATGTGATGATAGTTAAGATGATGATACCTAAAAAGATGCCATTGAAGTTAGTTGGCAATTTGTCTAAGCCAAATTGATTGAAAACATTGTCAGGCTTAGTTAAAGACATGTTGGCTTTGCCTAAGATCCGCAAGTTGACGGAATATAGGGCTGTCATCGTCAAGATCCCAGCAAGTAGGATCGGGATGTTCATCTTGGCATACATGAAGGCGGTCGCAAATCCTGCCAAGCAGCCAAAGACGAAAGCTACTAACATGGCCAGTTCAGGATTCATGCCACCTTGGATCAACATGACAGTTGTGACAGCACCGAGTGGGAAACTTCCTTCAACAGTCATATCAGGGAAGTCTAAAATTCTAAAGGTGATGAAAAGTCCGATGGCCATTACTGCCCAGATCAGACCTTGGCTAATTGTCGATACGATCAGATTCATTTGATGATCCTTCCTTCCTTTTGCGCTCTTTGAACTAGTGAATCAGGGAATGTGATATTAAGCTTTTCTGCCATTTTTTGATTGATGATCAAGTGTCCTTTTTTGATGAAGGTCACTGGCATGTCAGCTGGTTTCTTATGGTGTTTTAAAATAGCGACTACATCTTCACCGGCTTTTTGCCCGAGTTCATATTGGGATAAACCTAATGTTGCTAGTCCGCCATCTTTTACCATTGTGTCTGCTGCAGGGAAGACGGGTACGTTTCTTTTGGCGGCAACGCTTGAGAGTAACTTCATTCCCGATGCGATCGTGTTGTCAGTTGGAACGAAGATGGCATCTACATTTTGTGACAAGTTGGTGGAAACTTGTTCAAGATCGTTGATGTTACTAATACTTACTAAGTCGACATCGATGCCTTGAGCTTTTGCCAGTTTCTTCATTTTCTTAGATTCAGTCGTAGCAGACATATCAGAAGAGGTATAAATGATGCCCAGGCGCTTAATATTAGGCATGATCTCTTTCATCAATTTCAACTGATCGCCGAGAGGGGCTTGATCAGAAACGCCGGTGATATTGCCACCTGGATGAGTGTTAGAAGGGACGATCCCGAATCCCTTAGGATCGGTAACGGCACCCATGACGATCGGAATAGTTGAAGTCGCGTTCTTCAATGACTGGACTGAAGGCGTGGCGATACCAACGGCTACGTCAACATTATCTTCAACGAATTGTTTACTGATCGTCCGTAAGTTACTTTGATCACCTTGAGCATTTTGAAAAATGATCTGAATGTTCTTGCCATTTTTGTAGCCATTCTTTTCCAAAGTGTCGTCTAGACCTTTGTTGATCTGGTCTAAAGCGGGGTGTGAAAGTAGTTGCAAGACCCCAACTTTGGGGATCTTGTTGTGTGCCGCTTGTTGTTGATGGCCAACGTAAAAGAAGGCAAAGATCAAAAATGCGAATAAAAATATTAAAGTTCCATATAATCTTTTAACGTGTTTCATAATTTCCCCCTATAAGCAAAAAGGCAGTCCTTGCATAAGGGCTGCCTTTAGATGACAAAACCCACATGTATCCATCGATCCATGCGGGCTTTTTAATTAACGTATATTTACATCACTTAATAAGCCGACACGGATATGATCCTATTTCAGGTCATATCCATATCGGATCAACCTGAATTATCGGCTTTGCCAACCATTTAAAATGTTAAGAGAAGTTTGCTTGTTCATAATGAAATCTCCTAAAGTAGTTGATAAAAAAATGGTATTTCAAAAATGGCTAATTGTCAACTTATATTTCATCATATGAGTGATTAAACAATCGTAATTATTAACAGGGTGATAATATAGAATCATCCGAGAGGTAATTAGTATGAAAATAATAAAAAAACGCTGGGTTCAGATTTGCTTGGCTATTGGCTTAGTTTTGCTGGCGACGGTGGCAACTTATTTTGATTCAGGATTGTATCAAAAACCGATCGTCTCGATCGATCGAGTGGCCCAGCAAAGTAAGACTAAGGGTACGGATCAGTATAAGAATACCGACTATCAAGTTGTTCAAAAGATTTATGGGCATTTTACCAACACAGCAAAAAAAGGTGACAAAGTAACTATAACTAATAGTTATGCTCAATCACAATTGCTGGATGAGCGCTACAAACCGCATCAACAGATCCTTGTCAGTAAAACTTCTCCGAAAGTTTATACCATCCAAAGTACTAAACGGGATGCTGTTTTAGTTTTCTCCATTGGACTAGTGATCATCTTGCTCTTTTGCATGAAATTTACTCGAGGTAGACTGTTGTCTTCAGTTTTGATCAATTTGGTGATCTTCTTTGGCTTTGTCCAAGCTTTGATCAAGCTGCGGACTGGCGATTTAGTATTGTTGACGGTCATTACTGCCATTTTGATTTCAGTAGTTGCTTTGATCGTTATTTTGGGACCAACGAAGGATGCTCTGATGGCTTTCTTGAGTGCATTTTTGGCTACTAGTATAGCTTTACTTTTTAGCGTCTGGTTGTTACAACTTTCAGGAGATAGTGGTATCCATTTTGAAATGGTCGACTTTGGTTTACAGCCTTATTTTGGCGTTTTTATTTCACAAGTTATTTTTAGTGTTTTAGGTGTGATTTTAGATGAAACCATGGATATCTCATCATCACTGATCGAAATGAAACAAGAAGTGGCTGACATTTCTAAGAAGACACTGTTCAAATCTGGGATGGCGATCGGTAAAGAGTTAGTTGGTCCCTTGATCAATATCCTCTTATTCATCGTTGTTGCTGAGAATTTGAATGTAGTCATGTTGTATTTGATGAATGGCAATTCAATCGGATATACCTTGGACATGACTTTGAGTTTAGGTGTGACGCAACTGTTGATCAGTTCGATCGGAATAGTTTTGACCGTTCCAATTACTAGTTTCATCATTAGTCAAATGGTAAGAAAGAAGGTGTCCTAGTGCTATATTTATTGATTACTTTTATTGTTTTGCTGTTAATAGTGACTGGTCAAAGAGGCCTGTCTTTGCTGCTAGGATTGGGAATTAATATTTTTGCCATTATTGCATTATTGATTTTAATTGCTGACGGTTTCAACGTTGTAGTCACTACAGCAATCATTTCCGTTATTATTTTAGTTGTTGCTATTTATATGAACGTGGAAAATTCAGTTACAGCCAATATTTCCTTTAAAACTTCTTTGGTGATCACGGCACTGATCTTATTAATAACGATCCCGATTTTATATTGGTCAAGTACTCAAGGTATGGGTGTTGAAGATCAAGAAGAACTAGAAGGATTTTCTTTGTCAGCAGGTGTTTCCTTCCCACAATTGGCGATTGCGACAATTGTTGTTAATAGTTTAGGAGTGATATCTGAAACTTGTGTGGCAATTACTTCAGGACTGAACGAGATAGTTATGAACAAACCAACGCTCGATCAAAAAACTGTTTTTGCAGATGGATTTTCGGTGGGGAATAAAATATTAGCAACGCAAACTAATACTCTACTATTCAATTTCTTCGCAACGACATTCCCGCTATTTTTCCTAATGAACTCGCTACATTATGGCTGGCAGGAGATCGTCAATGACAAGCTGTTTGGTGCAGAAGTTATTACTTTTGTAGTATGTACGATCGGTGTTATTTTGACAGTGCCAATTACTGCATATCAAGTTTCACGGATCGATCGTAAGAAAATTATTGCTAGTACTAAAGAACAATAAGTTCATTGAAAAAAATCAAAATAAGTTGAGTTTTTAAGCTATTCAAAAAGGCCGAACCCTTTGAAGATTCGGCCTTTTAATTTGTATTAAGGTAAATCGTTTCCGGCAGAAAGATATAAATCATACCATTCTTGTCGAGATAGTTGGATATCTGATCCAGCAATACTATCAATAATATGTTCTGGATTCATCGTCCCGATCAAAACTTGGAAGTTGGCCGGATGGCGCAAGATCCAAGCGACAGCAATGGCATTTTTGGAAACTTGATATTTATCGGCTAGTTTTTGAAGTTCTTGGTTCAAGTTTTCAGCTTTAGGGTCATCGATGAAGACACCAGCGTAATTACTGTACTGGAATGGTGACCAAGCTTGGATCGTGATGTTTTTGCGACGTGAATACTCGATCAATTCACCATCGTGATTTACTGAACGGTTGTCGGTCATATTTGTGTGTATCCCGTGATCGATCATGCCTGTATGCATCAGACTGAATTGCAATTGATTAACGAGAATTTTTTGATTTAGAGAATTTTGAAGTAAGGAAACTTGTTGAGGATTGAAATTTGAAACGCCGAAGTGGCGCACTTTACCAGCTTTTTGCAAATCGTCGAAAGCCTCGGCAACTTCGTCTGGTTCCATTAAAGGATCCGGGCGGTGCAACAAATATGAGTCGAGATAGTCGACATCAAGACGCATCAAGCTGTTATCGACAGCCTGGATCAAATGCTGTTTTGAAAAATCATAACGTTGATGCGAAATGATCCCGCCTTTGGTTTGGATAAAAAGTTCATCACGTGATTTTGAGACTTGCTTGATAGCTTGTCCAAAAATTTTTTCCGATTCACTACGACCATAAACGTCAGAACTATCGAAAAAATTGATCCCTTGATCGATAGCTGTTTCAATCGTTTTGACTGCTTGATCAACGGTCAATTTATTCATGCGCCAAGTTCCTAAAGCGATATTAGAAACTGACCAATTAGTATTACCAAGATTTACTAGTTTCAAAATGAGCTCCCATAATTAAATTGATACGTTAATTATAGGTAATCGCCATCATAAGTCAATTTAAGGTAAGTCATTACCAGCAGCAAAGTATAGGTTGTACCATTCCTGGCGGGTGATCTCAATGTCAGCACCTTTAGCACTGTCAATGATGTGTTGTGGATTCATGGTCCCAATGATGACTTGCATCTTAGCGGGATGACGTAAGATCCAAGCAGCTGCGATGGCATTTTTAGAAACTTCATATTTGTCAGCTAATTCTTGTAATTTCTTATTAAGTTCAGGGAATTTCGGACTGTCGATAAAGACGCCTTCGAAAAAGCCGTATTGGAAAGGTGACCAAGCTTGGATCGTTACGCCCATCCGTCGTGAAAATTCGATGATGCCGCCATCGCGGTTGATCGATCTTTCGTCAGCCATGTTGGAATGAATGCCGTGATCGATCATTGGTGTATGCATTAAGCTGAATTGCACTTGGTTGATCAATAGTCTTTGGTTAAGTGATTCTTGAAGAAGTAAGAACTGTTGTGGATTAAAGTTAGAAACTCCGAAGTGACGGACTTTGCCACTCTTTTGCAAGTCGTCGAAAATGTCAGCCAATTCTTCTGGTTCCATTAGTGGATCTGGTCGATGGATCAGATATGCGTCAAGATAATCAACATCGAGACGTTTCATACTACTTTCGACCGCGTTCATGATGTGCTCACGTGATGTGTCGTATTTTTTGCCAGGGACGATGTCGCCTTTTGTTTGTAAAAAGAGGTCTTCTCTTTTGACGCTTGTTTGTTTCAAGGCGTCACCAAAGCGTTGTTCTGATTCGCCGTCGCCGTACATGTCAGCGTTGTCGACGAAGTTGATTCCACAGTCGTAAGCTGTGTCGATGGCTTTGGCAGCATCTGCCACGGACAATGCGTCCATTCGCCAAGCACCGAAGGCAATTTCTGAAGCTTGCCAATTGGTTTGTCCAATGTTTAGTTGTTTCATGGTAGTCCTCCTCGAAATAAGATAAGTCACAATCTAATTATCAATGAAAACGCTGTCAGTCGTCAACCTAATTGTGCGATTTTGTTATTTTATTGGGTGGGTGGTAAAAGCAAAGTCAAGTTCGAAATCAAGGTCAATGTAGTTGTTTGGTTGTACGTTCAATGCCGGTTCCGGGTCGGGGCGCTATATGGGACTGGAACGCTGCCGACTCGATTTGAGCTCCTCGAAGAAGAGCGCTTCGACGATCTCAAATACGAGTCTTCTTCTAAGCTCCTTCGTGGTTCTCGTCGTGGTTTGGTTATTTTGATGCATTTATTTAAGAAGAGGCTTATATACTCAATGCCAATTTTCATGAGCATATAAGCCTCTTCTTTATTCATTACGACTTAGGATGTTCCTTGAAAGGTCGTGGATAATCATGACAGAATTAATCGGCGATAACATTGATGACACGGAATATGGTAAGTATTTCTTCATTTATAAGAGAGTTGAACATGGTAATAAAATAGTGATCTATCTCAAATCAAAACCACATGAAACTCCTTGTCCAGTTTGTGGAGTGGCAACGAGAAAGCTCGCAGCCACTTATCATAGGGTCATGCAGGAAACACCTTATTGTAATAAAAACGTGACATTAGACATTACTGCGTACAAATATTACTGTCTTAATCCTAAATGTAAAAGAAATGTTTTCTGTGAGAGATTGCCTTTCGCAGGGAAAAATCAAGTTAGAACCAAAGAACTATGTAAATTCATCCTGCTTAATTCTCTTAATACAAGCAATAATCAGTCGAGTATTAATCTTTCGTACCTTGGTGTGAAAATAGGACGCGAGGCGATTCAAAAAATGTACGATCGGCTTCATTTTAAAGATGATCCAAATATTAAGAGTATCGGGGTCGATGACATATCAGTGAAGAAGGGTTCAAAGTACGCAACCATGGTATATAACCTAAAAACGGGCAACCAACGGCTATGCTCGAAGGACGGGACGGAAAATCACTTAGACGTTGGCTAAAAAAACATAACAAAATCCAAAACGTGGCTCGTGATAGAGCCAACGC
>NZ_RHNT01000020.1 GCF_003946325.1 Companilactobacillus furfuricola
CTTCAGATTCCACCTCGCGGTGGACACCTTTGTCCTCAACTCGTGATTCCGACTACTACGGCTCACAGTGAACTTTCATCACCTAGCTAACGCCCATGCCGAGCGCACCCAAATTTCACTTGGCAATTTTATTGCCTAGTGAAAGACCAAGTTTTGAGATACCTGGCGAACTTCCAGGTAGCTCAAAATTGCGTCGGCAGCGTTCCAGTCCCATATAGCGCCCCGCCCCGGAACCGGCATTGAACGCACAACCAAACTACTACCCCCCAAAAAAACCAAAAAAAATAGCCACCAATAAAAATATCAGCAGCTATCAAAAAAACAATCATCGTAAAATATTAGTTACAACCTGCGACTGATCAACATACCAGCCAGTATCATTATATTGCAACAGAACAGAACCATCACTCATAGTAACCCGAACCGGCGAATGACGAAGCAGATTATCCGGATTGATCAATATCCGAGGACTGATCCCGTTAAGCATCTCAACCCCGATCGGACTCAAAATCGCATAAGGAAAGTCCCCAGTTTCGATTTGAGTAACGTAAGGCAAGGAAACCGTAACATTATTTTCGTCCAGAGCATTGTACGTTGGTGCAGCAGAAGCTGTATTACCTACAAAAGCAGTCGACAGGCTAAGACCTGCGATCAGTATAGCCATACTTGTGGTGATCGATTTGAAATATTTTTTCATGTGCAAATCCTCCTCTGGGTTTAATGTACCATGACATGAAAGCGTTCTCAACACAAAATGAAGACGTTTTAAAATTACATTAATATTGCATGGTTATTTTTTTCTTTCAATAGTATGAATAAATTGTTATAGTAGCTTTTGGAAAAAAGTAGGGAGGGCATCTTCATGTATACAAAACACGCACGCTTGCGTTTGGTAACTTTTATCATGACAGCTTTCATGCTCGGCTGTAATGAGTTCATGGTCGTTGGTATCTTATCGGATATCGCCAATAGTTATCAAGTATCACTTTCGTCGATCGGTATTTTGGTTACGGCTTTCGCATTAGTCTATGCTATCAGTACACCGATCCTGACGACTTTAACGAGCCATTGGAATCGAAGGACAGTCTTGTTATCTTTGATTGTGATCTTTTTCTTAAGTAACACGTTGACGGAAATCGCACCAACGTTGGGATGGCTGTTTTTTGCCCGGATCGTTACGGCTTTAGTTGTCGGTACTATCATCACTTTGGTCAATTTGTACGTTAGCATCACGACTTCACTAGACGAGCGTCCGATGGCGATGGCTTGGGTCGGTGCCGGCTTTAGTATCGCCTCAGTTGTTGGTGTTCCAATGGGGTCCGCCATTGCATCTTGGATCAGTTGGCACGCGAGTTTTTGGATGGTATCCGGTTTGACAGTCATCGTCTTCGCTTTACTATTTTGGTTGACTCCGAGTGAAAAACCAGAGGTTACCGGCAGTGTGGCTGAGCAATTGGCATTATTGAAGGATCCAAAGATCTTAGTTGGAATCGGGATCACGGTAGCGACGTTGAGTTTCCAATATTCCTTCTATACTTACATCAGAAACTTGATCCATTCGGTTTTACAGTTCAACATCACGAGCTTGAACTGGCTGTTGTTCTTGATGGGGGTCATGAGTATTCTTGGAAATCAGATCGCTGGTATGGTCGCAAAAAATAATGGTACGAAAAAATTGCCTTATGTATACATTTTGATGATCATCTTCGCTATGCTACTCGGTGTTTCACTTAATAACCAAATCACCGGTGTCATTGTTCTGGCTATTTTATGTACTTTGGTAATTATTTATGGAACAACTATCCAATTAGGTTTCATGGATGAGGCTGCTAAGAATTATCCACAATCGATTGCATTAGCTACGTCATTGATCTCGATTTTTGCTAACTTAGGTATTTCACTAGGATCGTTTTCAGCTTCAACGACGGTTAAGTATTTGGATTTGACTTCCGTTGGTTATGTCTCCGCCGTTTATGGCGTAATCGCACTGGTCTTGTCGATCGTGCTGAGTCGGATGATGTCCAAGGAAGAGATTTAATTGATTTTTTACATTTTAATTTTAGCCAAAAGAAAAACCCCCAAGATGGAAATTGGAGGTTTTTTCGTTGTCTAAAAATCAAAAGCCTAACCGATCATTTGTTATGCTATTAATTATCTTTCGAAACGAAGTGTGGTTAATTATTATTCCGTGTTACGTATGCTTGTGAGATAGAATTCTGTTCATCTTTTCTTGTGATAAATGAATTACATTAAGCTTTTTTCTTTTAAATCTGTTCATCGAACTTGCGAAACCATTTTGGGTGTTTCCAATGATCAGTTTTTTGGCGTTTGATAAGGAAGAATCTTTCTTTTTTTCTTCTTCCTTTCGACAACTATATAGTAACATCTTGTGATGAATTTAACAAGATGATTTGTTTATTTTATTAAATTATTTTTATATGTATGTGAGAGAGCTGTGGTTGGTAGTGGCGTTTTTCTTGTGCTGGTGTTTTGGATTTTTGATGGGTTGGGGTTGAGGTGGTAGTTTGGTGGTACGTTCAATGCCGACTCCGGGGCCCGGGGATGCAGACGCTGGAACGTGGTGGGCACATTTTGAACCAATCGAGCAAAGTGCGCTCGCTTGTTTCAAAACTGCACCTTTCTCTAGGTTCCTTCGTCACCAAGAGAAATTTCACCACTGAGGTCTGTATCCCCGGGCCCCTCCGTCTAGATAGAGACAATATCCCCCCTTTGTGTTGAGATTTACCGATTTATTTTCTGCAAATTGTCACTGTTTGCTCGTCCTATTTCTCACATGTCTATCTCAGGCTTTATCTATTCTGGTGGGGAGTAGGGGCTTCCTTGTCTTATTGCATATATTCTCTATCTAGATTACTGATTTTTTTCTCGGTTCGCGGGACTTTGCTCCGCTCATTTTGTTTCCTGACTTACATTGCCACTGTGATTTTTATGGATATGATGCGATGTTATTTTTGACTGGCTGTTGCTTTTCTCCCGCCTTGTGTTTTGCTGATACTTTTACTTTATTTAATGTCATATTTGCATTATTTAATTCCTACTGTTATAGTGTACTAGTTAACTAATACAGTTGGAATGAGGTTTTAATTTTGAAATTTGATGATAAGATTCCTATTTATTTGCAGATTCAAAATTATCTTGATCGTCAGATTATTTCTGGAGAGCTGGCTCCGGGGGATCGGTTGCCTTCGGTTCGGCAGTTGGCTGTTGATGTTACGGCTAATGTTAATACTGTTCAGCGGGCGCTTTCGGAGATGATCGATGAGAAGATTATTGTGCCTCAACGTGGTCGGGGTAATTTTGTTACTGTTGATGTTGATTTGATTGCTCAGTTGCGATTGAAGCTGGTCGATGAACAGTTTGCTTTGGTTTATGATCAACTGCGTGCTTTGAATTTTAGTGATTCGGAAATTATTGATAAATTTGTGGAATATGTTAAGGATAGAGGTGCTTTGAATGAGTGATATTTTGAAGGTTGAGAATTTGAATTATAGCCATCGGCTGAAGAAGATTTTACAAGATGTTAATTTGACTTTGGAGTCTGGTAAGATTGTTGGTCTTTTGGGTGAGAATGGTGCTGGTAAGACTACTTTGATGCGTTTGATCACTGGTGTGGCTCATGCTACTGGTGATATTACGGTTGCTGGGGCTTCTCGGATTGACGAGCGTAAGAGTCATGTTAGTTATATGGATCATTTGGGTGCTTTTTCACTGGGTACTCATTTGGATCGGATCGTTAAGTTTTATCAGACTGTCTATGAAGACTTTGATGTTGACCGATTTAATGAATTGGCTGATTTTTTGAATATTGATCTGAGTTTGAAGTTGTCGGCTTTATCAAAAGGTAATAAGCAAAAATTCGTGATTGCTTTGACTTTGTCTCGTCAAGTTGAGCTTTATTTGTTGGATGAGCCTTTTGATGGTATCGATAGTATGAGTCGGAAGGATATTATCAATTCTATTATTAAATGGAAGCCGGAAAATGCTACGATCGTGATTTCCGACCATTATGTTTCTGAGATCTCGTCTTTGTTGGATGAGATCGTGGTGATCAAGGATGAGACGATCAACTGCAATTTGGATGCCGATAAGATCCGTGAGGATAAGGGCATGGATATTGAGGACTTCTACGAAAGCTTGTATGAGAGGGGACATGACAATGACTAGTTTCAAAGATTTTTTCAAAATATTAATGGGGCAAAAATTCCGCCAGATGAATTTTGTTTTGTTGATCAATATTATTGCGATCGCAGTTTCGGTCCTTTGGACTTTGATCAATGGTGATTTTAATAATAATACCTTTTTCCAAGTTGCTCTTTCTTGGTCGTTTATCGTTATGCTTTGGGCTTTTCTTCGGATCACTGTTACGCATGAGAGTATTTATACGCGAGATAGTTATCGTTTGGTCCCGATCAGTGATACTAAGTTTTACTGTATTAATTTGTTGACTTCGTTTATTGCTATGGCTTATGTGGCAGTGGTTGAGTTTGTTATTGGTGCTGCTACGGCTGCTATTAATTGGCAAGAGTATGTTGATTCGTTTAATATGATGCGGATGATGTACGGGACTCGAGTTCCTGATGCTGGTATGATCGTTGAATCGCTGCTTTCGATGGCTTTGGTTATGATGGTGGTTACTATTCTTGCTTGGACTACTGTTAGTTTGATCCACTTGTTGACTCGAGCTGGTAGTAATTTTATGCCTTATCGTCGTAGCCGGATTATTAATTTTGTTCTTTATGTGGTTGTGATTTATATTGTTTTACGGGTTGTTGGATTTATGATGAATTTGGTTATGAATTCTACGGATATGTTTGGTAATTCTAGTGATGTTTGGCATTTTGTGCTTTATATTGTTGGATTTTTGGTTGTTTCGGCTATTGAGGCGGTTTTGAGTGTTTACTTGATGAATCGTTGGGTTGAAACTGTTTCTGAGTCTTGATTTTTATGCATTCACTTTCTTTGTTTGGAAGGTGGGTGCTTTTTTTGTATAGATGTAAGAGAGCTATGGCAGACAGAAGCGTTTTATTTTGCTGGAGGTTGATATTTTGTTTGGTTAGCTGGGTGTTGAGGTGGTATTTTGGGTGTACGTTCAATGCCGACTCCGGGGCCCGGGGATACAGACGCTGGAACGTGGTGGGCACATTTTGAACCAATCGAGCAAAGGGCGCTCGCTTGTTTCAAAACTGCACCTTTCTCTAAGCTCCTTCGTCGCCAAGAGAAATTTCACCACTGAGGTCTGTATCCCCGGGCCCCTCCGTCTAGATGGAGACTATATCCCCCCCTTGGTTGAGCTTTACCGATTTATTTTGTACAAATTGGCACTGTTTGCTCGTCCTATTTCTCACATGTCTATCTCATGTTCCATCTATTCTGGTGGGAGTAGGGACTTTCTTTTCTTTGCACAATATAATTTCTATCTTGATTTTATTCTCTTTTCTCGGTTCGTGGGACTTCGCTCCACTCATTTTGTTTCCTGACTTACATTACTTTTGCTATTTTCTTTTCTTTTTTGGTTAGATAAGAGTTTATATATTTTTTCTTCTCTTGCCTTCGCTTCTTGCTCGCGCACTCGTTCCTCGTGCTCTTGCCTGGTTCTTATATTTTCTTTGTTTCTCTCTTTATTTGTTTCTGGCTCGCGTGGTCGATTCTCTCCCATTCTTGCTGTGTGCATTGATTCATTTTCTTTTTTTGCTTTTACAACAAGGATTTTGCACCCATTATTATTAGTAATATTGCTATGAAGTAATTTACGTATTCAGGGTGTTTGGTTTTGGCTAGTATTTTTACTAGTTGCGGTGCTAGGATTGCTCCTATTATGGCTCCTGCTATTAATGGTAATCCAATTGTCCAATTTACTTTGCCTGCTGTGGCGTGCATTAATGCTCCTAGGGCGCTGGTTGCTGTTAATACGTATGTGGATGTTGCCATTGCGTCGAAGGTGTTTAGTCCTAGTAGTATTAAGCCGGCTAGTACCATTCCTCCGCCACTTAATCCGGATACTCCTACCATTAGTCCGGCTATTGCTCCGTAGAGGATTGCTTGGGCTTTGTTGGGGTTGGCTTTTGGTTTTGATTGTCTTTTTAGTAGGATCCGTAATCCTAAGATCATTAGGATCAAGCCTATGATCCAGGTATAAATTTTTTCTGGGATGTAGGGTGATAGTAGTGATCCGATTAGGACGGATGGTAAGGCGGAGAGTACTAGGATGTTTCCGATTTTGAATTTGATCCGTTTTTGTTTGGCGTAGGTTGTTGCGCCGATTAATAGTGAGGGTAGTGCGGTTACTAGTGAGGTGGCTGCTGCTGCTTCTGGTGGTAGGTGAAATACTGCGGTTAGGATTCCTAAATAGAATGCTGCTCCGCCTCCTCCTAGTGCTATGACGATGGTGCCGATGATGATGCCGGCAATTATTAGTGAGATTGATGTCAAGCTGGTCCTTCTCTCGATTGCAAAAAATTGGTTTTTGTTTATACTTAATTACAATATGTAATTATAATCTACAACATGTAATTTTCAAGAGGAGGGTCTTTTGGCAGCACATACTTTATCACACGAAAAAATCGTGAATACGGCAATTTCCTTGGTGCAAGATCAACAAGTGGTTACTTTTTCAAAATTAGGCAATGTTTTGGGGACTCGTTCTCAGTCGATCTATAATTATTTTAAGGATGGCGATGAGTTGAAAGCTGCTGTGGCGGTGAAATATTATCGCGATCTCTATGCTAAATTGCAGCATTCTTTGATCGGCTTGTCTGGAAAAGCTGCTGTTTTGAAATATAGTCAAGTTGCAGCTGAGTTTGCTATCGAGAATTTTTTTATTACTCAATACGTTATTAGCATGCCCAAGTGGATGTTTCATGGTGATCAAGGTGTGCGAGATGTTTTGAACGATAGTTATTTATTGCTGAAAAGATTGGTCGATCCTTTGGCGGCTGATGCTGAGCAATCTTTGGTGATTACTCGCATGATCCGGAATTTGATTTCTGGAGAGGTGATCCATATTGGGACTGGTCGTTTTAAGGATCCATTGATGGAAGCTTCGGTCAGTTTTGAAAAGATGATTGAGCTGGCTCTAATTAATTTATCAATTGATAATTAAAGATGAAATGCTAACAAACTAGCTTTGACATCGCTTGTTAGTAGTCCTAAAATTTTAAGTTATGTACTTGTTATGCAATTATTTGTTTAGTTTATGGGGGAAACTTTTTTGAGTCGTAATCGGAAATTAATTGTCACATTTGCTTTGATTTTATCTAATGCGATGGCTGGACTTGATTCTACGATTATCAATACTGCTTTACCGGCAATTGTCAGTGACTTGCATGGTATTCAGTTTATGGGGTGGTTAGTAGCTATTTTCCTACTGGGAATGGCTGTTTCGACTCCGTTGTGGAGTAAGTTTGGTGAACGTAAGAGTAATAAGGTCGCTTATATTACAGCGACGATCGTTTTCATGGTAGGAGCTTTGTTTCAAGGTCTTGCGCCAAATATTGTCTGGTTCGTGATCGCTCGTGGAGTCATGGGTATTGGCGCTGGTGGAATGAATACTATCCCATTTATTATTTATTCGCAGATCTTCAAGAACTTGCAACGACGGGCTCAAGTTATTGGGGTCGCTGCTGCTAGTTTTAGTGGAACGTCGATTTTGGGTCCGTTGTTAGGTGGTTGGATCGTCGATACATTTAGTTGGCACTGGGTCTTTTACATTAACTTGCCGATTGCTCTGTTGTCGATTTTCATTATCGTCTTTTTCTTCAAGATCAAAGAAAATCTCAACCACTCGAAGGTTGATTACCGCGGTGCGATTCTAATGGTCATTGGCCTGATCAGCATTTTAGTAGGTATCCAAGAAATAGGCGTTAGTTCGCTAATTATCCCGATCATCTTTTTGCTTATAGGAGCTTTATTGATTGCTTGGATGATCTGGGTCGAGAATCGCGCGGAAGATCCGATCGTGCCAAACCGTCTTTTTAAAAATCCGAAATTGGTGGTCGATATGATTTTATTCGCCTTTTTGTGGGGCGCTTTCGTTGCTTTTAATATTTATATCCCGATGTGGGCCCAAGGTATTATGGGACTGAGCGCTTTGATCGGAGGAATGACGCAGATTCCTGGCTCGGTGACGAATTTTATTGGTTCTGAAGCTGGTCCGATCATGCAAAGACGGTTAGGTCGTTATTATTTGATTGCTATTGGTACGGCGGCCTTTTTCATTGCCTTTGTTGGTTTGTTCTTGGCTAATGAGTCTAGTAGCTATTGGTTTTTACTAGTGATGGGGGCGTTTGAAGGCTTTGGTATTGGGCTTTGCTTTAATGTGTTGCAAGTTGCGGTTCAATACGATGCGGAACCTCGAGATGTGCCGATTGCTACGTCTTTTGCTTATTTGGTCCGGATCTTGAGTCAAACGTTCATGTCGGCGATTTACGGTGTGATCTTGAATCACGCTTTGTTGAATGGTGTGACGCAGAGTCATGGTAAGTTGACGATGGAGATGATGAATAATTTAAGTAATTCGCAGACGGCCAAAAATTTGCCTCAGCATTTGTTGCCAGAGATGCGCCAAATTTTATTTAGCGGGATCCACAATATTATGCTGACGGCGCTGGTCTTGGTGGTTTTGGTTGTGATTATTTTGATTTTCTTGTTTAAGACTGGTTTTACTAAGCCGGTTAAGTCACGTGATATTTGAAATTGGCACAGTGATTTGAAAAGGTATTATCGACTTCTATTTTGTTTAAGTTGATGATGTTTTTTTTGTTTGGTGTTTTTGGTGATTGGTGCCGATGCTATAGGGTTTGTTGGTGATTTTTTTCTTGATGGTATTAATGCTTTAGTGAATTGTTGTTGATTTAATTATGAAGAAATTGTTAAAACTATCGATTGATTGGTATAGGTGTGATAATATCTAATCATAAACGGAAAGCAAGAACGAAATTTACAAAGCAGGTGTATATACATGGAACTAAACGATAATACGGAAGCTAAGAAAGTTTTGTCGGCGCTTTACACAGATCTCAATGCTGATAAAGAAATCGATAAAGACAATTTTGTTAAGGACTTGGTGTTGAGGACTTATACTTTGATCGACGATAAGTATTCGTTTACTTATTTGTTTGGTCGGTTGAAAGATAATGATCGTGTTATGAAAACTATTGAACAATTGCATTTGGAGAAGAATGAGTATCCTGAACAGATCCGGTATTTGGCTAAGGGTGCTACTTATGCGTTGTATTAAGATTTTGCTTATTAGACCTCGCTATGCGGGGTTTTTTATTTTGTCATAGATGTAAGAGAGCTATGGCAGACAGAAGCGTTTTATTTTGCTGTGTGCTGGTAGTTTGTTTGGTGTTTTGGTGGGAGGTGGTATTTTGTTTGCTACGTTCAATGCCGACTCCGGGGCCCGGGGATACAGACGCTGGAACGTGGTGGGCACATTTTGAACCAATCGAGCAAGGGGCGCTCGCTTGTTTCAAAACTGCACCTTTCACTAAGCTCCTTTGTCGCCAAGTGAAATTTCACCACTGAGGTCTGTATCCCCGGGCCCCTCCGTCTAGATGGTAACAATATCCCCCCCTTGGGTTGAGATTTACCGATTTATTTTGATCAAGTTGGCACTGTTTGATCGTCCTATTTCTCACATGTGTATCTCGGGCTTTATCTATTCTGGTGGGAGTAGGGGCTTCCTGGTTTTGTTGCTCTATATTTCCTCTTTAGATTACTGACTCTTTTCTCGGTTCGCGGGACTTCGCTCCGCTCATTTTTGATTCCTGACTTTTATTGCTGCCATGATTTTTTTTGCTTGATGTGTTGTTATGGCTCTGGCTGTCGCTTTGCTCCCGCCTTTTTTTGACTGCTTTTGGTAAATTTTGAAACTTTGATTTTTTTATTTTGTTTTCATTTGTTTCAATTTTTGGTTTTGTGGAATCAAAATGTTCATTTTTTTTGATTAATGGCGCTATAATGGTGTAAATGTTTGTTGAGAAGGAGATGACTTTTTATGGCTTCTATTTATGATTTTTCTGAAAAAGAGATGGATGGTTCTGTTATTGACTTTGCTGACTTTAACGGGAAGGCTTTGTTGATTGTTAATACTGCTAGTAAGTGCGGATTGGCTCCTCAGTTGGAGGAGATCGAGGCTTTGTATAAAAAGTATCATGATGAGGGCCTTGAAGTTATCGGGTTGCCGTCTAATCAATTTCATCAGGAGTATGCTGATGAGGAGGAGACTAGTGATTTTTGTTCGATCCATTATGGTGTGACTTTTCCTATGACTACTAAGGTAGTTTTGAATGGTAAGGGTGAGGATCCTTTGTTTACTTATTTGAAGGATACTGCTGGTCATGGGCGGATCAAGTGGAATTTTACTAAGTTTTTGATTGGTCGTGATGGTTCGTTGATCGATCGTTACGCTCCGTTGACTAAGCCTAAGACTATTGAAGCTGATATTGTGGCTGCTTTGGAACAGCACGCTTAATTTTTTTGGATGTTAAAAGCCCCATGAACTTTTTTTTTAAAATTGTTCATGGGGCTTTTTTATGTGTTCTTGAAGCTTGCTTGCTTTATTTTAGCAATTATTTGTTGCTGTGTAGTTTGTTTCACCTTTTTCATTGCTAACTTTATTGTTTGGCTGGTTCGCTTTTTGCAGGTGCTGTCTGGGCTTTTGTATTTGATTTGTTTAGTCTGGTTCTTGTGGCGTGCTGTAATAGTTTGTAGGCTGTTGCGAAGACTGGTACTCCTAGTAACATGCCTACTATTCCAGCTAGGCCACCACCTACTGTGATGGCTGCTAGGACCCAAATTCCTGGTAGGCCGATCGAGGTTCCTACTACTTTTGGATAGATCAAATTACTTTCGATTTGTTGCAATACTAAGATGAAGACGATGAATAATATTGCTTGCAGTGGTGATTCTACTGCTATTAGTAAGAAACCTACTGCAGCTCCGATCCAGGCACCTAGGATCGGGATCAGGGCGGTGATGCCGATGAAAGCACCTACTGGTAAAGCGTATGGGAATCGGAAGATCCACATGCCTAATCCACAGAGTGTTCCTAGGATGAAGGCTTCGACTACTTGGCCGCCGATGAAGCTGCTGAACATGTTGTCAGTCCCATCGAGGAAGTATTTTAACTTGCTACGATGCTTTTCTTTCATAAAAGCTTTGGATACTCGATTGATCTGTCCACCTAGTTTTTCTTTGGATGCCAAGATGTAAATGGCAAATGTGAAAGCTAGGATGAAGTTTATGATACCCTTGGCAAAACTAGTTACGATTTCTACCGAGGAGCTGAAGATATTAGTTAGACCAGAAGTGAAGTACTTCATTATTTTTGCCTGGACAGAACTCCAGTTGACGTTCATTGAATTGATCTGTTCAGAGATGACAGAATTCTTATTCAATTTTTGGGCGAAATCGGCCACGTCAGAAAAGATGGCGGGCACGGATTTGAACAAATTGGTCACTGCGCTGATGAATTGAGGGATGACTAGTCGGAATACGATGGTGATGACTAAAATTATGATGATCAGCGTTAATAAGATGACCCAAGCTCGTCGGGATTTTTTGAGCCACTTCATTTTAGTTCTGGGAAAGAAGTGCTTTTCGATCCGCTTCATCAAGATATTGAGAGCGTAAGCTAAGATCGCACCCAGGATCAAGGGCAAGATGACGCCTAGGATCATTTGCAAGAAACTGAAGATCTGCGTGGGATAGACTAAAACGAATAAGGCTATCAAAACAAGCGACCCATATTTTAAAAGATTGTGGCGGTTTATTTCCATAAAGTATCTCCTCGTACTGTATATTTCCTCTATCATATCAAAAAATTAATAGAATGCGTGAGAAGATATTAATGCTTGCAGTCAAAAAAAAGAGAGTGGAAGAGGATGCCCAGCTGCTGAGGATTTAGGGACTATCAGCACCAGAGTACAGAGGAGCAGTGCTCGCTGATAGTTTCTAAACCGGAGGCTGGTGTGATCTGGAGCTCGTTTCCAAAAAAAGTGAACGGAAGAACTCGTTTCCACGCAAAAAAGACAACGATATCCGCCGAAAATATCGTTGTCTTCTTCTGAAGGTTGATGCATGACTATTGTTCAGCTACTTCATTAGCTTGGTCGTGGTCGATCATGACAAATGAGATCACGATACAGCCGAGGATCAAGGCGATGATGAAATAGAAGAAGATAGTTGTGATACTGATGCCTAGTCCTAGTGACAGTCCGACTAGGTAAGGACAGATCGTGGCGCCGACACGACCTACTGCTTGGGTGAAACCAATACCCATACCGCGCAGTTCGATTGGGTATTGTGTTGGTGTGAGGGCGATCATGATACCCCAGGCACCAAGAGTGAAGAATGATAATAAAATGCTTCCGAATAAGACCATACCTGTACTGCTTGCCGTAGCAAAAATCGAGGCACCAGTAATAGTACCGATCAAGTAAATCAGTAGTATCGTCTTGCGGTTGATCTTGTCCATCAAGTAAGCTGCTAAGAAATATCCTGGCAGTTGGGCAAAACTAGTGATCAAGACGTAGCCAAAACTGTGGATGACTGAAAATCCTTTGGAGATCAAGACACTAGGTAACCAGAGGAACAATCCATAGTAGACGAACATGATGATGAACCAAAGTAAACTGAGACAAATTGTTTGTAAGCGAAATTCTTTAGAAAAAATCTTGGATAAGGAAACTTTCATGCTGAGTTTGTTTTCTTTGACGTTGATATCCGCCGGTAAATGACGACGGAGGATCAACGTATAGAGTGCCATGATCGTAGTAACGATCACAGTTGCTCGCCAACCAAATTTAGGCATGAATAAAAATGCTAATAACGAAGCTACGATCCAACCGATCGCCCAGAAACTATCTACTAAGATAAGCATCTTAGAGCGACGATTGCCAGAGAAAGAATCAGCGATGATCGTTGCTGCCACCGGTAGTTCTCCCCCAAGTCCAACACCAGTGATGAAACGGACGATCATAAATTGTACGACGTTAGTCGTGAAAGCTAAGGCCAAGTTACTGATGGAAAAGACCAATAGCGTGATAATAATAATATTCTTTTTACCAAATCTATCGGCAAGGTAACCGAATAAAAATGCACCGATCATCATACCGACCGTAGTGGTGGCACCAACTGAACCTAGTTGGTTCGGTGTGAGTGTCCATTCTTTAGAAATGTAAGGCATGATAAAAGACAAGATTGCAACGTCGGCTGCGTCAAACAGCCAAGCTGTCCCCAAAACCATCAGCAATTTAATGCCGTGTTTTTGGGCTTTTTTTTGCGTTGTTTCCAAAACTTTACCCCCAAATTTTATAATAAAAATTAATAATATTATTAAAGGTATTTTGTACCTTTACTATTACAAAAAAAGACTACCATTTGTTTCAACGGGGGTCAAGAACTTGCTGTAATTTATACAATTTTGCCGGACGGCCACTTTTACCATGCTCGATCCCGACTTCAGCAAATAAATGAGCATGCGTCTTCCTAAAATTAGAGTTATCGATCGAACCGACTGATTTTTTCCAAAAGGCAGCGTAGACGATACGGGCTTGTTTCAAGCTGAAACTATCGCCTAAGATCAGTAAAATCGTGGGCAAGTAATCGAGCCGATTAGTAACACGTTGAAAAGCTTGGCGCAAAATTAATGAATGATCGGAAAGTAGTTTAGTTTTTTTCTCGTAATTTTTAATGTGACCATAAAAGTCTCTGACTGATACTTTATCGGATAGCGTTTTGAACTGGAGGGAGGAATAATTCAGTGTGTATTGATGTTTTGAAGAACCGACGGTGAACCATTCAGCATCAGAAGCACCGTATCCAGGTGTCAATTTTGGCATTGATGGCAAGTAAGTCATGTAGGTCAAAGCAATTTCTCGATTTTTAGGTGAGCGGTCAACGCTAGAAAAAGTAGCCAGTTGTTCGGTATAAAAATGAGGCAGATCGATACCGATTTTTTCACGGATCAAGCGTAACGAAGCTTCTTCAGCGTTTTCGTTTTCCCGCAGCAAAGTAGAAGGCAACCCCCACTTGCCAGCATAAGGAGCCAAAGAATTTTGCACAAGCAAAACTAAGACGTCATTAGAACTAGCGTCAAAACTCCAAATAATATTTACCACTCTGATCAATAATTTCTTTACTGGCTTCTCGTCCATTAGATCACCTCAAATTAAACTACATCAATTATAAATTAATTTCTTGAATGTTCCAATTGTAAAAGAGAGTGGAGGGAGATTGATCAGCAGGTGAGGATTTAGGGACTATCAGCACAAGAGTGCTGCGCAGCAGTGCTCGCTGATAGTTTGCAAGACAGAAAAAAACACAGCTTTTACACTGTGTTTGAATTTAGGGCTATTAAATCGTGGTAGTCCACTTATTTTTTTACATCGTCTAGGTCAAAGAGAGAGGCGGTGTTTTGGTAGATGTGTCTGGCGGTGTCCGATTTGTTCATGGTATACAAATGGATCCCGTCGACGTCGTTGGTCACTAGATCGACGATTTGGTCGATCGCATAGGCGATACCGGCTTCTTTTAAGGCAACTGGGTTGTCTTTATATTTGTCGAGGATGGCCAAGAATTTCTTTGGCAGTGAAGCGGCACAATTTTCTAAGACGTGTAGTGCTTGCTTTCGATTGATGATCGGCATGATCCCAGCTAGGATCGGCACATTTATGTCAGCAATCGCACACTCTTCTTGGAAACGATAAAATTGATCGTTATCGTAAAAAAGTTGGGTGATCAATTGATCGCAACCGGAATCGACTTTTTGCTTCAGATGTTTGACATCATCGATCCGATTTTTGGAATCAGGATGGACTTCAGGGTAACAAGCGCCAGAGACGGTAAAGTTAGGCTTTACTTGTTTGATGAAAGCTGTCAGATCACTGGCATAGCGAAAATCCTTTTCGGGAGTGAACCCTTCGATAATATCGCCTCTTAAAGCTAGCACTTGATCGATGTGCATTTCTTCTAGTTGATCAAGGATGCGAGAGACTTCTTGCTTAGTGACGTAAGCGGCCGGCATATGCACCATGGTAGGACACTCTAGTGTGTCGTGTACATACGCTGCTAGATCAATGGTAGTTTTTTCGTAGTCCAATTTGTGGTTGCTACAAGTTACGCTGATAAAACTTTGATCGAGATCTTTCAGTTCATCTAGCGTATTAGTTAAGTTGTCGACTCCGACTTGGGAATTTGGAGGAAATACTTCAAAAGACAAGCGGGGTCCCGTATTTGTTTTTATCATATTACAATTCCTCTTTTACTTCATCTCTAACTTCCTTGGCTGCTGTAGCTAAGTTTTCTACACTGGATTTAGCTTCCGTAATGCCTCTAGTCTTTAGGCCACAGTCTGGATTGATCCAAACCTTTTCAACAGGGACCTTGTCGAGGATCTTGTGGATCGTCGTTTTGATCTCATCGACCGAAGGGATCCTAGGTGAGTGAATATCGTAAACCCCAGGTCCTACTTGCAGTTTGAAATGTTCTTGCTGCAAAGCGTCGAGGATCTCCAGATTAGAACGTGAGGCTTCAAATGAAATGACGTCAGCGTCCATATTTTGAATGGCAGGAAGAATATCAGTAAATTCGCTATAGCACATATGCGTGTGGATCTGTGTCTCAGGTTTGACCTTACTGTGAACTAGGCGAAAAGCTGGAATGGCCCAATCGAGATATTCACTGTACCAATCGGATTTTCTCAGTGGTAATTTCTCACGAAGAGCGGCTTCGTCAATTTGAATGATGCGGATACCATTTTTTTCGAGGTCGAGAACTTCGTCTTGGATCGCCAAAGCGATTTGAGTAGTCGATTCTTTTTGCGAGATATCTTCTCTAGGGAAGGACCAATTCAAAATCGTCACTGGACCCGTCAACATACCTTTGACCACCTTATCAGTTTGGCTTTGAGCGTAAGTCGACCATTTAACGGTGATCGGTTTGTTTCTCGATACGTCGCCCCAGATGATCGGAGGTTTCACGCCACGAGTTCCGTATGATTGGACCCAGCCATTTTTACTGAAGAGATAACCATTGAGATTTTGACCGAAGTATTCGACCATGTCGTTTCTTTCAAATTCACCGTGGACGAGAACGTCGAGTCCGATGTCTTCTTGCCACTTCAACCATTCTTTGATATGACCGGCAATAAATTCGTCGTATTCATCTTGAGTGATCTCATGCTTACGAAAACGTGCCCGAGTCTTTCTGACTTCTTTGGTTTGTGGGAACGATCCGATGGTAGTGGTAGGCAAGACTGGTAAATCAAATTCTTGTTTCTGGATCGTAGCTCGTTCTTCTAAACTAGGTTGTCTAACAAAGTCTTCGTCTGTTAGTGAGTTGATCCGATCTTGAACTTTTTTGTCAGGTTCAACGCGGGCTTTAGAAAAGAGCTGGGCATTTTTTTCTTTGGCTTCGTCTTCTTTTCCGTCTAAGATAGCTTGTAATTCTTTGAGTTCGGTCAATTTCTCGACCGCAAAAGCAAAGTGCTTTTTAACTTCTGCTGGAAAGATCTCGTTTTCGATCGTGAAAGGTACGTGGAGCAGTGAACAAGAAGTTGAGAGAACGATATTCTTTGCTGGTAATGAATTGATCAGGTCAATAGTTTTCTGATAATTATTGCGCCAAATATTTTTTCCATTCACTACGCCTGCGAATAATACTTTGTCATCTGGAAAACCTGACTGAACTAACTCGGCCGTTTTACGTCCTTCATGAAAGTCTAGGCCAATACCGGCGACAGGAAGGTCGATCAAGTCCTCATAAACATCGCGAACATCGCCAAAGTAAGTTTGGATCAAGATCTTGATATCAGGGTTGTCTTTTAGTAGTTGTTTATAGACGTTCAAGAATAGTTGATATTTTTCACCAGTAACATCTTTGACTAATTCTGGTTCATCTAGTTGGATCCATTTTGCTCCTTGTTCGTGCAACTTTTGGAAGACTTCTTGATATCCGGCAATGAGGTCGTTTAAGATCGTCTCTGGTTTGTTGTTGTGGTATTCGCTCAAGCTTAACAAAGTAAAGGGACCAACGATGACGGGACGAGTTGTGATGCCTAAGTCTTTGGCTTCTTGGAATTCGTCGAAGATCTTGCTGTCATTTAGTTTGATCTGCGTGTCTTCATAAATTTGAGGTACTAAGTAGTGATAATTAGTGTTGTACCATTTCTTCATCGGGAGAGCTTTCGTATCGCCTTTATCGCCGTGATATCCACGAGCTAAAGCGAAGTACTTGTCTAAAGGTGTCAAATCCAAGTCTTTAACATGGTCTGGAATGATGTTGAATAAATAAGCAGTGTCCAAAGTCGTATCAAAAAACGAAAAGTCATTTGAGGGGATGTCGTCGATTCCAGCCGATTGCAATAATTCCCAGTGCTTTTTTCGTAAGTCTTTAGCAAAGTCCAATAGTTCAGTTTCTGATATTTCATTGCGCCAATATTTTTCGGTAGTAAATTTTAATTCACGATTTTCCCCGATCCGTGGAAAACCAATTATCGATGTTGTCATATCTAAGTCCCCTTTGAATTAGTAGTAATTGAATATAATCTAACATCATTTCTTGTTATTGGATAACTGAAAAAAATAAGGACGTGTTATAGTTTTAAGTTATAACGTGAGCTATAATTAGAAAAAATCGAGGTGGTATTATGCGGATCAAACAGTTGTTGTATTTAGAGACCATTGTCAAAACTGGCTCGATCAATGAGGCGGCTAAAGAATTATATTTGACGCAACCTAGTTTATCCAAGGCTATTAGTGAACTGGAGCAAGAAATGGGCATCCAAATTTTACTGAGAAGTAAACTTGGAGTCTCATTGACCAATGACGGTCGAGAATTTATGATCTACGCTAGACAAGTGTTAGATCAAGTAAATTTACTGGAAGATCGTTACGAAAAGACTACCGTTCGTAATAAAGCTTTTTCCGTCTCCGCCCAGCATTATGCTTTCGTCGTCCACGCTTTCGTTGAACTGATCAAAACACTCGATGCCGATGAATATCAATATACCTTGCGGGAAACTGAAACGGAAAATATCTTGAGCGATCTACGAAGCTTCAAAAGTGAGATCGGTATTTTATATTTGAACAATTTCAACAAGCAAGTGTTACAAAAGCTTTTTAAAGAAGAAAACCTAGTTTTCACGCCACTATTCACTGCTTCACCGCACGTCTTCGTCGGCCGCCAAAATCCACTGACTAAGAAAAAAGAAGTCACCTTAGATGACCTAGTTGACTATCCTTATTTATCTTACGAACAAGGCGAAAGCAACTCCTTTTACTTCTCAGAAGAAATTCTAAGCACCTTAGACCGCAAAAAAAGCATCAAAGTATCAGATCGAGCCACAATATTCAATCTAATGGTCGGACTAAACGGCTACACCATCAGCTCCGGGATCATTTCCAATAAATTAAACGACGACAAAATCGTAGCGATTCCACTAGCAGTCGACGACTCCATCACCTTAGGCTGGCTAAAACATGAGCAATTAGACTATCAAGCATCGGCGCTAAGTATTTAGAAATGTTGAAGTCGCACATTAGAGGGTACGGTTTTAGCATCATAGGCGAATAATTTACAACCAAGATCCATCTAGTAAATTTCTTGAATGGGTAAAACAACAACCAGAGTAAAATTAGACACATTGAAAAAAAGCAATCGATTTTGGAAATAAATTCTCCAAAGCGATTGCTTTTTATCTTGAACTCGAAAGGCGAACTTTAGAGCTTTCACTAGGGAAGGCATTAGACAAAAATGGAATAAAAACAAGACACGAAAAAAGACAGCTCATTATAAGCTGTCTTCAACTAACCCTTATTTGATCTCAATATCTTTCAAAATATCTATCAACTGTTTTTCCTCAGGCTTCAAAATGTATGATGCTCTCCTCACGATAGAAACGTTGAAATTTTCTGGGATCGGGTTCTTTATCTCCAATGCTGTAAAATTCTCGTCGTTTTGGCTTACCTCGTCCGTCACTAAAATCCCGATACCGATATTGGCCCGGATCAAGCTCTTGTACCAAGAAATGTCCGGAGTTTTTTGGACGATCTCTGGTTGGATGCCTGTGTGTTCAAAGTAATCGTGTAGGATTCTTCCATGAATGAATTGGCCTGCGAAGTCGATGAATTTTTCGTTGCCAAGATCTTTGAAATCAATGGCTTGATTGGCTTGTGCTAGTGGATGTTTAGTACTTACTACGATTTTGAAAGGCCTGGTTCCTAATTTGGTTACTTTGAAGTGCGGGTTGTTGATCGGTAGTAAAGAACCGATGGCGGCGATGTCGACGTCACCGTCAGATAGTTTTTGAAAGAGGGTATTGGAGCCACTTTCGAAAATTTGCAGTTTATCTAATAAATCGTTTTTGGCCAGTTCCCCGACTACTTGTGGGAAGTAGAGTGAGCCGATGATCGGCGGGAGACCAAATTTGATTTTCTTACTGTCGGCAGCGGCGATTTCTTTGTGTGCCAATTCCAAATTCTTTTGGATGGCTAGCGACTTTTGAAAAAGCAGCTGTCCTGTTCGGGTGATTTCGGTTTTTTGATGAACACGGTCGACTTGGACTAATTTAGTTTGAAATTCTTTTTCCAGACGTTTGATGGCCTGAGTGATCGTTGGTTGCGACACTTGAAAAATTTCTGCCACTTCAGTGTAATTTCTTTTTTCGACTAAAGTTTTGAAGTAGTCCAGATCTTTCGTGTTCATATTAGCCTCCATTTTTACCACATTCCGATTAGTTTCATCCATAAGGATCCAACTACGATCCAGATGACAAAGTAAAGTATACCGAGAATTGCGTTCATTCTCCACCATTGACCTTGTTTAACGTATCCGGAACCGAATAAAATTGGGGCTGGTCCATTGCTGTAGTGGGTAGTTGATGAGCAGAGGTTTCCGAAGAATCCTAACATCAAGGCACCAAGCATTGGTGGTACTCCTGCTGAAATGGCAACAGCAAGAAAGGCACTGTACATTGCGGAAATGTGTGCTGTACTACTTGCAAACAAGTAGTGACTGTAGAAGTAAGCAACAATCAAGATGACCATTACGAGTATCCAGTTCATACCCTTGAGACTTCCACCGATGGCACCACTTAACCAAGGAATGAATCCTAATTTGTTAAGTTGTGAAGCCATCATTACTAATACGGAGAACCAGACTAAAGTATTCCAAGCGCCACTTTCGTTTAAGATATCTTTCCATTGTAAGATTCCGGAAAGGATCAAGAGTGAAAGAGCGATGAAAGCTGTTAAGGTAGCATCGATACCAAGAGTTCCACCTAAGATCCAAAGGAGGAGGGCAATTACGAAGATACCTGACATTAATTTTCAGGTAGGGAGAATTTCCCCATTTCTTCGAGCTGTTTGTTTGCCCAATTTTTGGCATCAGGCGTTTTCTTGATTTCTGGAGGGAACATTTTGTAGATCACGAATGGGATGACGATCAATGAAATCAAGCCCGGAACTAATCCGGCTAAGAACCAACCCATCCAGGAGATCTTGACATCTAATTGACCTGCTAGTGATTGTGCTAGCGGGTTTCCGGCCATGGCAGTTAAGAACATAGCAGCGGTGATCATATCGCCGTGGAATTCAGCGAAGATCAAGAATGAACCCATTTTTCTTTCAGTACCTTTTTTAGGATCTGATCCGAACGCTTCAGCTAATGATTTGATGATTGGATACATGATACCACCGGCACGAGCAGTGTTGCTTGGTGTTGCTGGTGCGAGGATCAAGTCTACACCTAGTAGGGAGTAGGCTAGTCCTAAAGTACTTTTACCAAACATGCGAACGAATAAGACAGCGATCCTTCTTCCTAATCCGGTCTTGATAAATCCACGGGAGATGAAGAAGGCCATAGCGATCAACCAAATACTGCTGTTACCAAAACCAACGATAGCAGTATCCATCTTGACGGTCCCTGTTAAAACGGTGATCGTGAAACCGATGATGGCGACACCACCGATCGGCAGTGGTTGGGTGATACATCCAATGATAGTTGCCACGAAGATGGCAAACATGTGCCAAGCGACTAAGCTGACACCGGCTGGTTTAATTGGTGAGAGCAACCAAATTACTAAACCAACAATGACGGGAATGAGAAATTTTTTATAGTTTAATTTCTCGAGTGTCATGATTACTTATTGCCTGCTTCTGAAACATACTTAAAGGCTTGTTCCCCAGCTTGTCTCCCAAAAATAACGGTCTCTGCAATGGAATTTCCACCGATACGGTTATTTCCATGCAATCCCCCAGCTATTTCCCCGGCTGCGAATAATCCTTCAATGGCTTGATCTTTTTCGTCAAGTACTTGTGTTTTATCGTTGATAGCAACGCCACCCATTGTGTAGTGAACGGCTGGTGCGATATGGATCGAGAAGTATGGTGCAACGCTTATGTCACGGTCCATTCCCGTTGTTCTACCGAATTCTTTGTCCCCATCTTTAACTTCAGAATTCCATGTAGCAACTGTTTCTTTCAAAGCGGTAGCGTCGATATCGATTTTTTCAGCCAACTCATCAAGCGTTTGACCAGTAGTAACTAAACCAACGTGGTCGTAAAATTCAATGGCTTTGACCCGATCACGGATGCCTTGGTCAAGGATCAAATAAGCACCTTTTTCGTTTAGGTCGTCGATTGCTGCAGTAACGTTTTTTCTAGTATCCAATTCATTGACGAAACGTTTACCGGACTTGTTGACTAAGATAGCACCTTCACCACGAACGGCTTCACCAATCAAGAATGGATGGTCAGTATCTTGTTGAACTGTAGGGTGAACTTGGACTTGGTCCATGTCGACTAGCTTAGCGCCGATGTTTTCGGCTAACTTGATACCATCACCGGTAGCACCTGATTGGTTAGTTGTCTTATAACCTTTGAGGTCAGGACGATATTTTGTTAATAGATCAGGGTTAGCGCCAAAGCCACCAGTAGCTAAGATGACAGCGTCAGCCTTGATCGTTGTTGTTTTAGCATCAAGATCGATTTCAACGCCACAAACTTTGTCGTTGTCTTCCAAGATCTTGTTGACGTATACGTCAGTAAATAATGGAATGTTTTCTTTGTCGATCTGTTTCAGTAATTCGGTTACGAGAAAACCACCGATCGGAGCCATTGAGCTAGGACGATGCGTTCTCATAACGCTCATGCCACCCGTTGTCGTTAAGTCGTCCAAGACGATTCCGTGCTCTTTGAGCCAATCGATCGCTAGGGCAGAGTGAGTTGTAAAGTATTTCAACAATTCTGGATTGTTCTTTTTGCCACCACCCTTGAAAGTATCGTTGTAAAAGTCTTCCATATTATCAACGATCTTGTGATCGAGTTGGACAGTTGTCTCACTAGCGTTCATACCGGAAGAAGCACGTGTTGTGTTTCCACCGATCGAAGGCATTTTTTCAAGGATAACTGGTTTTAGACTTAACTCGTGTGCTTGTAAGGCACTAGTCAAGCCAGTACCACCGGAGCCCACGATGATCAAATCGTAAGCATCTTTGAGTTCTTTAATGTTTGTTGGTTGAAATTTGTATTTTTCTGCCATGATTTCCTCACTTAAAAAATTTTTTAGTCGATGTTTGTCATGTCGATCGGAATGACCCATTCATCGAATTGTTCGGCTGTTAGTAAGCCTGATTTAATGGCTGCTTCACGAAGCGATGTTCCTTCTTTTTGAGCATCTTGAGCGATCGTTGCACTTTCGTGATAACCGATGTGTGGTGAAAGAGCAGTAACAGTCATTAATGATTGGTCAACGAGTTCTTCCATACGTTCTTCATTAACTGTTAGACCGTGGATCATCTTGTCAGCGAAGCCTGTCATTGTACCCGCAAGTAATTCAGCTGATTCAAGGAATGCACTGATCAAGACTGGTTTGTAGACATTCATTTCGAAGTTACCTTGTGAACTGGCAATGTCAACTACGACGTCGTTACCCATGACCCGAACAGCTGCCATGGTGATAGCTTCAGCTTGTGTAGGGTTAACTTTACCAGGCATGATCGATGAACCTGGTTCGTTAGCAGGGATGTTCAATTCGCCATAACCTGAACGAGGACCTGAACCTAAGAATCTAATATCATTAGCGATCTTCATCAAGTCAGCGGCCAAAGTCTTGATCGCTCCGTGAACGACATTTAGTCCTGAATGATGTGCTAGACCATAGAACTTGTTAGTGTCTGCTGTGAATTCAACTCCGTAAAGTGAGCTCATTTCTTTAGCGATGATGTCTGAGAATCCAGGTGCGGCATTCAAGCCAGTACCAACGGCAGTTCCACCCATGGCTAATTCACCGAGTGTTGGATTTAATTGCTTCAAGTATGCTAGATCGTGTTCAAGTGCTGAAACGTAACCACTAACTTCTTGGCCAAAAGTCAATGGAGTAGCATCTTGCAAGTGAGTCCGACCGATCTTAACGACTTTCCAGTATTTTTCTTGTTTAACTTTCAATTCATCGATCAAGTGTTGAAGTGACTCTTCCAATTTATCAACAGCACGTGCAGCAGTAATGTTCATAGCTGTAGGGAAGATATCGTTAGAACTTTGACCTTTGTTGACGTCATCGTTAGGTAAGATCTCAATATTAGGATTGATCTTAGCTGCCATATGAGCAACTACTTCATTACAGTTCATATTTGTCTGAGTACCAGAACCAGTTTGATAAATAACTAGAGGGAAGTCTTGTCTCAAGTCTTCATCGTCAAGAACCAACAATTTGTCGATAGCCTCAACGATCAAGTCAGCCTTGTCAGCATCGATCGATTTAACTTCTTTATTAGCGATGGCTGCGGCTTTTTTGATTTGTAACAATGCTTTGATGATTTCAAGGGGCATCTTTTCACCAGTAGGGAAGTTGTTACGTGAACGTTCTGTTTGTGCTCCCCAGAGAGCAGTTTCAGGAATTTTAACTTCGCCTAATGTATCAGATTCGGTTCTAAAATTTGTCATTTTGATGACCTCCAGATAAATTTTGTAAAACAATTATTACTTTGTGATGTTTATATCATAAATAAGAGTACTTATCATAGTCAAAAAGCTAATACGTCATTAATATTATTTATGAGGTTGATATTGCGGCTGTTTAAGGAGATCCCCATTTATCGTTTTGTAAAAACAATAAATTAATTAATGTTGAAAAATTCACAAATGTCTTTTCTGAGACCTATAACAAAGGCGTTTTGAAAAAACAAATTATTTAATTAAAAAATTTCTGCTATATTTAATTAATAATAAGAAACGAGGCGTAATTATGGCAACAGCAAATAAAAACCGACGTTGGTTAGCGCTGACGGCTTTGTGTGTGGCAGTCTTCATGTCATTACTAGATTCGACGATCGTTAATGTGGCTTTACCAACGATCCAAACTGAACTGAAAGTTAGTTATGCGGATCTACAATGGGTCATTAATGCTTATACTTTGTCCTTTGCGATGTGTTTATTACTAGCAGCGAAGTTTGGTGACTTGTTCGGTCGCAAGAAGATCTTCCTGATCTCTTTAGCCATTTTTACGCTAGGTTCATTGTTCTCGTCACTTTCCCAGTCAGCTCTGCAATTAAATTTGTCGAGACTTTTCCAAGGTGTCGGGGGAGCGGGAATGATGGCTTTGTCGATGACGATCGTGGCAGAAACGTTTGAAGAAAAAGAACGTGGGATCGCTTTTGGGGTCTGGAGTTCAGTCGTGGGAGTAGCCACGGCACTGGGTCCTGTGATCGGCGGTCTATTGATCAAAGGATTTAGCTGGCGCTCGATTTTCTTCATTAATTTGCCGATTGGGATCATCGCCCTGATCATGGGAACTCGTTACGTCGACGAGACGTTTGGTGATCGTCACGAGAAAATCGATTGGTTAGGGATGATCGTTTCGACGGCGATGATCTTTTGCTTGGTTTTCGGTTTGGTGCAAAAAGAGGCTCACAGCGACCTTGGTTGGTTTGACTATCGTATCAGTAGTTTTTTTGTTGTTGGGTTAGTTTTGCTGATTTTGTTTGTGGTGATCGAGAAGAAGCTTAAGGAACCAATGATAGATCTGGATATTTTTAAGTCGCTGCCTTTTGTGGGTACTGCTTTGGCTTCGTTTTGTTTAGGTGCAGGTTTGTATGCTTTCTTTACTTATATGACGATCTGGATGCAAAATTATTTGCGTTATTCGGCTGAACAGACTGGTTTGCAACAGCTGGCCATTGGGATGATGAGCTTGATTTTTGGTCCTATGGCGGGGGTTTTGTCTAATCGTTTTGCGAAGAGATGGTTGATCGGCGCTGGCTTGCTTTTGATAGGTGTTGTTTTGTTTGAGATTATTTCTGTGGTTTCGTTAGAAGTTACCTATATTAACTATCTTGCTGGTTTTGTGATTATCGGGATCGGCAATGCTGTTGTTAATCCACCGCTTTCTGGTGCTGCGGTTGATTCGGTCGACCGACGATTTGTTGGGATCGCTAGTGGGGTGGTTAATGTTTTTCACCAGCTTGGTTCTTTGTTTGGTGTTGTTATCTTGGGGTTGGTGCTTGGCTCGGGTTTTCGTGCTGGGCTTTCTTCCTCTGTTGCACGGTTTGCTGATGTTGGGCCTGTTGGCGCTGCTGATGTGGCTTTTCGTGCTGGTGGTTCTGTTTGGCGTGAGGTGTTTTTAGCGTTTGATAACGGGTTTTCTATTGTTTTGATGGTTGCTATTTTTGTTGTGATTGTTGGAGCTTTTGTTGGGGTGGTTTTGATTCGGGATAAGCGGTTTTGATGATTGTTTGGTTGGTGTTTAGGTGTGAGGTGGTATTTTGGATGTACGTTCAATGCCGACTCCGGGGCCCGGGGATACAGACGCTGGAACGTGGTGGGCACATTTTGAACCAATCGAGCAAAGGGCGCTCGCTTGTTTCAAAACTGCACCTTCATCTAAGCTCCTTCGTCGCCAAGATGAATTTCACCACTGAGGTCTGTATCCCCGGGCCCCTCCGTCTAGATAGAGACTATATTCCCCTTCTTGGTTGAGTTTTACCGATTTATTTTGTACAAATTGGCACTGTTTGCTCGTCCTATTTCTCACTTGTCTATCTCAGGCTTTATCTATTCTGGTGGGAATAGGGGCTTCCTTTTCTTGTTACGATATATTTTCTATCTAGATTACTGACTCTTTTCTCGGTTCGTGGGACTTCGCTCCACTCATTTTGTTTCCTGACTTACGTTGCTGTCGCTGATTTTCTTTGTTTGTTGGTTAGATAAGTGTAAATATATATTTTTATCTCTTACTTTCGCTTGTTGCTCGCGTGCTCGTTTCCTCGCACTCTTGCCTGGTTCTTATGCTGTCTTTTTTTACTCTCTTTATTTATTTACTTGTCTCTTGCTCGCTTGTTCGATTCTCTCACAATCCCGCAATTCTTCCGTTGTTTTCCTTTATTATTTTTTTATGTTATAGTTCTACTTATAGATGTTAGCATCTATGTGGACCTCGAGTCCGTGACGCCATTGCGCGTTTTGAGTCTATCTCAGTGAGAGATAGGCTTCTTTTTTTGCCTTTATACACAATAAAAAGACAGTATTCCCGGCTTTTATGCGATTAGTTATCGCTTTGCCATTTGAATACTGTCTTTTTTTTACTTCATTTCTTTTCTTAGCTTTCAGCGCTGTGGATGGTTCCTAGGATGTCTTCGTCTTCGAATCTGTGTTGCATATATGCTTCGTTATTGACGGGGAGATGTTGTTCTAGGGTGTCGAATTGTTGATATTTGACTGTTCCAGTTACTTTGCTGAAGTCTAGGATGTGGCCGCCGAAGGTTTTGTCTTCTGATAGGAAGTGGCTGTGGAATCCTGCTACTGCTGCTCCGTCGAAGATTTCTGGAGAGTAGTAGCTTAATAGCGTTCCTTTTACTTTTGTTTGATCGAAGATGTTTTGTTTGGCTGCTGTTTTGGCCAGGGTGTCGTAAGGGGCGGTTGATTTTCTTACGGCTCTGGTTTTCATGTTTTCGAAGGTTCCTTCTATTTTTATTGAATAAAAGGTGTTGCTGCTGCCTACTTTTTCTTCGATTAATTTTTTCAGTTCATTTCTGGTTGTGTCTTTGACGGTGGTTAGTTCTTGATAGTTGGCGAAGTGGCTGTTGGCGAAGGGCATGGTGAAGTCGCCTTTTAGTACGTTGACTTTGCCTTCTCCGTCTACTTGATATGGAGTTCCGTCTAGGATGATTAGTTCGCCGTCTAGTCCTTCGCCGGTCCCGATCCCTGTGTCACCATGAGCTAGTAGTTCTTTCATGGTCAAGGTTCCGTCTAGTAGGCCTGGTACTAATAGGGCTAGGGTTCCGTGTTGATATAGTGCTTTTTTGTTTGGCATGATTGATCCTTTCGTTCTAGTTTACGTAGTCATCTAATAGTGTTGACAATAATTTAATGTTATCACTGTAATCAACAGGGATGTCAATGACTGTTGGACCTTCTTGTGAAAAAGCTGTTTTTAAGGCAGTTTCTAGTTCTTCAGCTTTGTCGACGTGGATGCCGTTTGCTCCGAAACTTTCAGCGTATTTGGCGAAGTCTACGGAACCAATGTTTACTCCAGAGTTTCGACCGTATTTTGCTTCTTCTTGGAATTTGACCATGTCGTAGTAGCCGTCGTTCCAAACTAGTTGCACGATGTTTAAGTTTAATCTTACGGCTGTTTCCAGTTCTTGTCCTGAGAAGAGGAAGCCTCCGTCTCCGGCAATTGATACTACTGGTTGTCCTGGCCGTTCTAAGGCGGCAGCGATGGCCCAAGGTAGTGCTACTCCTAGAGTTTGCATTCCGTTACTGAATAGTAAGTGTCTTGGCTTATAACTTCTGAAGTGGCGCGCCATCCAGATGTAGTGACTTCCGACGTCTACTGTTACGGTTGTGTCGTCGTTTACTTGTCCTTGTAGGGCGTGGATGATCTCTAATGGGTGAACGCCGTTTTTGCCTTTTCTTTCTGGAACAGCATCTTTAGAAAGGAACTTAGCTTGTCTTTGATGCAAGTGGTCCTTTTTATCTTGGCTTAGTGATAGTTCAGGGAGCTTTTCGCTTAGTTCATTTAAAGTCTTGGCAATGTCCGCTTGAACTACTAGGTCTGGTTGATATTCGTTGGAGATCTCAGGAGCGATGCTGTCTAGGTTGATGATCTCACCATTTCGATCAACATTCCAAAGTCTAGCTTCATATTCAACGGGATCATAGCCGATAGTGATTACTAAGTCACTTTCTTTGAGCATGGCATCACCGATTTGATTTCTGAATAGTCCGACACGACCGAAATAATTTTTTTCCAAATCGCGATTGATTACGCCGGCTCCTTGGAAAGTTTCAACTACGGGGATCGAGAATTTTTTCAAAAAGTTTTGGATCGCGTTTGTTACGTTGGAATCTGATGAACGCATTCCAGCTAGAATTACTGGCATTTCAGCTTTTTGAAGCTTAGCGATGATGTTGTCGATTGTTTTACTGTCGGCTCCACCTTGTTCGATTGGTGTTAGTGGGGCAATTGTTTCAGTGGATACTTCGTCATCTAGGACGTCTTTTGGTAGTGAAATGAATGTTGCTCCTGACTTGGGAGCCATGGCAGTTTGATAAGCATTAGCGAATGTTTCTGAGATGTTGTTGGAGTCTTGGACTTCAACGCTATCCTTCGTCGCTGTGCTAAGTAATTCCTTACTAGGGATACTTTGGTGGGTCAATCTGGCGACATCGTTTCGAGGAACTTGTCCACCAAGGGCTACGACTGGGTCACCTTCTGAAGTTGCTGTGATCAATCCAGTTGCTAAGTTTGATACACCAGGGCCTGAAGTTGTTGCTACGACGCCAGGATTTCCGGTTAAACGACCGATACCAGATGCCATGAATGAGGCATTTTGCTCGTGTCGTGTGATGATTAATTTTGGTGCTTTGGGATTGTTGCTGTATTCCATTAAGTCAAAAAGTTTATCGACTTTTGCTCCAGGAAGTCCAAAGACATATTTAATGTCTTGGTTGATCATAGATTGGAATAGTGCCTCTGCACCGGTTTTTTTAACTGCCATATTTGTCTCCTTGTTTCCGCATTGTTAAGATGTTATTGTTTAAAGATAAATCGTTGGTGTTGATTTGTCAACACATCGCTCGGGAGAAAATTATGAAGAATATAGGATACTTAGCTCAAGATATTTCGATTTTGCACCGCCAGTATTATAAAGATACGCGTGAACAATTCGACGCCTTAAAATTGAATCCAACTGCCGCCTGTATTTTATTGTCAGTAGGAGATTACCCAGAGATCACGCAAAACCACGTTGCGCGATTATTAGTAGTAGATAAAGGTTTAGCTACTCGTGAGATCAAGAAGATGGAATCCTTGGGATATTTGAATAAACATGACGGGACTGGCAAGAGTAAAATCTTGGAGTTGACAAATGTCGGGTCTGATGTGGTCGATCAGATCCAAGATATTCGCAAACAATGGTGGGAAAAACGTTTTGCTGATACAGGATTGACGGAAGATAGTCCGTTGATTGCATCGATTGAACGAGTGGTTGATAGTATCGTTGACCCAATTGAATAATATTGTCAAAATAATTAAATAAATATTTGGATAAATTAATAATGGAAAAGTTAGCGAAATTAGATTTCGCTTTTTTTATTGGCTATTTTGTAACGCTATGGATAGAATGCTTGAAAAAAGAGTGGAGATTGTGAGTGGTTGCTATTTTGGGATGCTGGTTGACAATCAGCTGAAATATCAAAGATTTATAGCAGTGTTGATAGATGTTATAATTAAATTTATATATATCATAGTAATTAAATTCACAATTGCCGCTTACAAAAAATTAATTTCTTTGCCATTTTTTATAATCGAAATATAAGTAAATAGTATTGTATATTCTAAATACTAGGAATACAATAATCTTTGTTAATTAAAATATTTATATTTATGGAGGCATAGTTATGTTATTACTACATATTTTCAATTCATTCGTTTGTGGTATTTATGATGAATTTTTTGATGGCACAAAATAGTTTGACGTAGTAAATACACCTGCTCAGATCGAGTGGGTGTATTTTTTTTGCATTTTGATTTGATTGATTTATAGCGAGGGGATTGTACTCAGGGGAATGATCTTTTTTAGATTTTGGATCAGATACGCTTCAATATGAATTTTTATAAATTGGCTGAATAAAAATGGCACTAACTATTTCTGCGGATTAAACTTGCAGTTGTTTAGTTAGTGCCCTTTATTTATTTTGGAATAGATTGCAGCGGTTTTGATAGTGGTATTTTGTTTTATCCTCAAGGATGTTGAAACGAGCTCCGAGGCACAGCGGCCTCCGGTTAACACAAGTGGTCGCGGCGCGGCTTTGCCGCACCTTGTGCGACCACCTGCGTTAATCCTCAGCAGCTAATCGTGCCTCTGCGCTCTCTGTGTTTAAATCCTCAGCAGCTAACCGTGCCTCTGCGCTCTCTGTATTTTCTACTGTTTTTCAGGGTCAGGTATTATTGTGATCGTTACGTCATAGACGTTATATTTTTTGTGCAATTTGCGTTCGATTTTTTCGTTTACGTTGTAGATTTCCATGGCAGTGTCTTTGGGATTTACCATGATGAAGATGTCGACTAATAGCATGTTTCCATTGTAGCGACTGGTTAGGTCGACTACTTTTCTTACTTTGGGCGTTTTTTCGACGGTTTTGCGCATTTGTTTTTCTAAGTCGGGGTCGACGTAGTCGATCAAGTTTAAGGTGCTTTCTTGAAAAATTGTTAGGCCTTGCCAGAGGATGAAGAAGCCGATGATGATGCTGACGGCGCTATCGACCCAGGCTAGTTGGAAGAAATAGGAGATCAAGACGGTAATGGCTGTGCCAAAACTGGTAACGATGTCGCCTAGGCTGTCTTTTGAAGCTGCAAGTAGGGACCCGTTTTGCAATTTTTTGCCAAAGTGTCTATTAATATAAAAAACTAGTAACATCATAACGGTCGCGATCCCAGCACCTAAGGCAGAAATTAGATTGGGATTGGGGGATTCGTTAATGTGTCTGAGGTCGATGAAGCCGTTGACGATGATCTGAAGAGCAATCAAAATGATGATAAAACTAGTTACGAGCGTAAAGACTGTTTCGAGACGAAAACGGGATAGTTGCAAGGAATTGTCGCTTCTCACACTTTCCTTGGGCAGATCTTTAGCTAAAATGTCATCGTCGTCGTAGTTAGTGGCTTCGCGGATACCAAAAATCAGCACGCCCGTGGAGATGACGCCGGAGAGATTGTTCAAAGCATCAGCTTTTAAAGCTTGAGAATGTCCGATGATTGCTAGCCAATATTCGACGATTGTGATCAAAATATAAATAGCGATATTCAAATACAAGTATTTGGCAGCAGTATTGAGCTTATCGATTTCTAGTTGCAGCAAATTTGCCTGATGTTGCGATTCTTGAAGTAAGTAGTGACTTAATTTTTTCATAGTAACCTCTGACATTATTGTAGGAGTTTTTTACTTTCAAAAAAATTTAATTTAGAGAAATATTATTTCCATCACATATGATTATTAATTCAATTATTTGACGAATCAGCAAAGCAACTCTTACACTTTATATAAAATAATAATATTTTTATATATAAATATGGAATGCAGGCGATAAAATGACGAAGAAAATTGGAATTATTTTAGGAAGCACTAGGACTAAGTCGTTGGGAGAAAACATTTTTAATTATTTACGAAATGTTAATCCTGACACGGATGAGATGAAATACAGCTGGATCAATCTTAAGGATTATCCACTACCGCTATATGACCACATTGAGACTCCATTAGAAACACCGATCCATGACTTAAATGAGCAAGAGAATAATTGGTTAAAAGCTTTGGATGCACAGGATGGATATATCATTCTGACACCAGAGTACAATCATGGCATTACTGGAGCTTTGAAGAATGCTTTGGATTTCGTCGGGCTCCAAGTTGAACGGAAGCCAGTTTCGGTCATTGCTTATTCTCACTTTAGTGATGGTGGGATCTTAGCGGCGGAATCGATCGTGCCTATTTTACAAATGTTAAATATGATGGTTTTACCAAAACCTGCTCTTTTGTGGAATGCTGATCCTAATTTCACCACAGCAGGTGAATTAAATAAAACGGCTGAAAATAGCGACCATTTTGAAAAAAGGTTGGCAGAAATATTCCGTGAGATCGATCACTATACGGCAGTGTTGAAAAATAATCCTTATCAAAATTAGTAATAATAAATGACTTAATTCCAGATGATTCACGGAATTAAGTCATTTTTGTTTAAAACTAGCTAAATCAAAATGCCTGCCAAATGATCAATCTCATGTTGAATGATCTCAGCCACGAAGCCGTTAAATTTTTGGGTATGTCTTTTAAAATTCATATCTTCGAAGCTTACTTCTATCTCTTCATATCTGGTCGTTTCGCGTTCGCCAGTCAATGAAAGACAGCCTTCCTTGACATCATACGGCTTAGTCTTGTTAACAATTTTAGGATTGATCATCGGTACATTGATCATATCAACATTTACGGCAATGATCTGTTTATTGACACCGATCATATTCGCTGCCATGCCGACGCAATCCTTTTTGTGGTCAGCTAAAGTATCCAACAAGTCAGTCACGATCGGTAGGTCGGCTTTTGTGGATGGTTCTGACGGGATAGAAAGTGACATCCGGTCTTTATTGATTGGTTTTATCATATTATTTCTCCTTGTCCCGATTAAACATGATCAAAAAGGAATTTTCAATTTAAATCATGTGTAAATTCTGATGTTATGAAAAACTAACAATTAGCTTCTTTCCTAAAGCATTGGCGATCTTTGTTAAAGTGTCAACACTTGTATTGGCTCCGGTTTCGATCCGAGCTATGGTTGATTGGGGTACTTTAGAAATGGTTGCTAATTCACGTTGTGTCATGCCAGCTTCTTTACGAATCTGAGTTAACGCAATTGCACTTTCTAACTTGGAAGTTTCATTTTCAAATTGGTATTTGAATTCTGGATCTTGAAGTTGCTTATTTAAGTAGTCCTTAAAATTAACGTTGTTTGTCATTGTTAATATTCCTTTCTGTTGGTCAGATATTAACTACGTAGTTTTTTTGCATGAACAATTTCGCTTTGAAGCGTTTTCTGACTTTTTTTTGAACCCATGAGTATTAACGTAGTGATCATTTTGAACATGAAAGTATAGGCCACCTTGTTGGTTGTTGCCCACGCGGCATCGAATTTCATAAAGATTGTTATCAAGATGTTTAACCCAATCGTGCTGAATTCCAACACTGATGCCGTTGGTTGCAATTATGTAAGTCCTTGATAATAATTTAGCTTTCTCTTTTTTTTGGAAACGAGCTCCAGTTGATAGCGGCCTCCGGTTTAGAAACTATCAGCGAGCACTGCTTCGCAGTACTCGCTGATAGTCCCTAAATCCTCAGCAGCTGAACATCAACATGCGCTCTCTTTTTTTGCTTAATGTTTCTAGATATTCTTGGAATTCTGTATGGCCATTTGGACGAGTGTAAAATTTGAAGGTTAAGTTTTCCATGATTAAATGATAGCATATACTGATCACGGTGAACATTATATGCTATCAAAAGAATGGCGAATGTAATTTTTTAATATTATTTTTGCAACAACTTTAATATTAGAATAAAGCCAATTTACTGATTATTTCAGGATTATTATCTTACTTTCTCAAATTAGTCAGTGAATTTCTGATTAGCTAACGATATTTAATTAACTTATCAATCAATATCGATTGACTGGCAAAAACCTAGCAATGATATAATTTACCTACCACGAAAATTGAGAGGGGATCTAATGAATTTACTTTTTGCTATTGACGACAACGTTAGCACGCAATTGATGACGTGTTTGTATTCGATAGTTACAAATACACCGGGTAAAAAATTCGATGCCTACGTTATTCAAAAAGAGCGCTTGCAAAGAACTGAGGAAATTTCAGCTTTTTGCCAAAAAATCGGTGTTAACTACCATGCAATCGAAGTGGATCCAAAGATCTTTGCAGATGCGCCGATCACGGACCGTTATCCGGAGACGATTTACTATCGGTTACTGGCGCACGAATACTTGCCTAAAGAACTTCATCGAATTTTGTACTTGGATGTAGATATTTTAGTTTTGAATTCACTGAATTCGTTGTATGAGCTAGATATGGGCGATAAGTTGTATGCTGCAGCCAGTCATTCCGCATTGACTAATAACATGACGGAACAGTTCAACAAACTGCGTCTGGGGAACTATGAAGCGGAAAGTTATTACAATTCGGGAGTTTTACTGATGAATTTAGACGAGATTCGTCAAAAAGTTAAAGCAGATGACATTTTTCAATACATTAAGGATAATAAACTTACGTTGTTTTTGCCGGATCAAGATGTTTTAAATGCTCTTTATGGCAAGGAATTCGTTAAGATCCCTGACGAGTTGTACAATTACGATGCAAGAATGAGTAGTATTTATACTTTGTTGGGCAATGGGGAATGGAATCTCGATTGGGTGATCGATCACACGGTTGTCTTGCATTTCTGCGGTCGTGATAAACCGTGGAAAGAGGATTACACGACCCGTTATTCAGGCTTATATAAGCATTATGCACGTAAAGCTAAATTATTAATGAACAATTAGGAGAGAACTATGACATTTGAAAAGATCTTACCATTACTAAAAGAGGGCAAAAAAGCGGTCAGAACTGGCTGGGAAGGAACTGAACTCTTCGTTGTTTTAGTTGAAAACGACAAGTTTGACGGTGAAGTTTTAAACCCTTATTTTTTGATAAAAACTGAAGATGAAGCATACAGTGCCTGGGCTCCAACTAGTTGCGACATTTTAGCTGAAGATTGGGAAGTCGTGGCATAATGGCGGAAGACTTTTCTGGACAGGTAGTTGTTGTCACAGGGGCAGCTTCAGGGATTGGCTTAGAACAAGCTCGGCTTTTTCTCGAAAATGGAGCGGTCGTTATAGGTATCGATAAAGATACGGCACCAATCGTCAACGATAATTTTGTCACCTTAGTTGGCGATGTAACTGAGCCACAGCTTTTTGAAAAATTGAGCAAACTTTTAACTGACTCTTTTAAAAAAGTTGACGTCGTTTGCAATACAGCTGGTGTGCTAGACGATTATCGTCCTGTGATGGAAACATCGATCTCTCAATGGGACCAAATTATTGAAACGGATCTAACGAGCCAATTCATGATGATCAAAGCAACTTTACCTCTGATGCTCGAGCAAAAATCAGGTATTTTTGTCAATATGGCATCGATTGCTGGCTTAGTCGGCGGAGGTGGTGGCGTGGCCTACACTGCTTCTAAACATGCCGTCATCGGGATGACCCAGCAACTAGACCTTGATTATGCTGATCAAGGTATTCGTGCTAATTGTATTGCCCCAGGAGCTATCGATACGCCGATGAACCAAAAAGACTTTGCCGGAGATGGCAAGATGGCCAAGTGGGTCGCTGAACAAACACCAGCTAAACGTTGGGCAAAACCGAAAGAAGTCGCCGAATTGACATTATTTTTAGCTAGTTTTCGCTCAGATTATATTCACGGAACGGTAATTCCGATTGACGGTGGCTGGTTAGAAAAGTAGAATATTTAACAGATGCCTTGCATCACTACGATACTTATATCCTTTGATCGTAGTTATTAGTAGCGAAATGCTATAAAGGAGCGTTTTTTTAATGAAGAATTTAACTAGAACATCAAGTTCAACTGTGCAAACTATTGTCAGTACCGCTATTATAGCTGCCATGTACGTGGCGGTTACGATGGTTATCCAGCCAATTGCATATGGACCGATTCAGGTCAGGCTTTCGGAGATGTTTAACTATTTGGTGCTGTTTAAGAGACGATATGTTTGGGGAGTGACACTTGGTGTTTTTTTGTCTAATTTTATGTCGCCTACCTGGACTTTGGATGTGCCGATCGGAACGGTTTCTACGTTGCTAGTTTTGTTTTTGGTATTGTGGCTGGCTAAGTTTACTTCTAGCTTGAAGCTTCAGTTTGTTATTGTTGGAGTTGTATTTGCTCTTTCGATGTTTACTGTTGCTGGTGAGCTGTACTTTGCATTTAAGACTCCGTTTTGGTTTAGCTATCTTACTGTTGGTGTTGGTGAGGCGCTTTCTATGGGGATTGGCGGTATTTTGATTTATTTTGTTGATCGTAAGGTTGATATTGTGCGATTTCGATTGTAACAGTTTGGGTTGAGGTAGTAGTTTGGTTGTACGTTCAATGCCGACTCCGGGGCCCGGGGATACGTTAAAGGAACGTAAGTGCTGACGCACTTGCGCAACCGGTTATAGTGGTGGCTACGCCACCGAACAACTAAGGTCGGGAACGTGGTGGGCACATTTTGAAACAAGCGAGCAAAGTACGCTCGCTTGTTTCAAAACTGCACCTTTCACTAAGCTCCTTCGTCGCCAAGTGAAATTTCACCACT
>NZ_RHNT01000021.1 GCF_003946325.1 Companilactobacillus furfuricola
GAAGTACTTAGAGTATCGGGTGCGACCGATGCTCTTTTTTATACATATAATTATATCAAAAAGGGTGTTGTATCAGAACCTGACGGTTCTAATACAACACCCTTTTTTGGAGACTTATGTCACAGCCTCATTTTTTTTGCAAAATTATAAAAATTATTACTATGATTTAGTTGTAATATATAGTTAATGATATTAATTAGGCGTAAGATGAAACTAGAATAGTTATCACTTGATATATGTAATTTATTAGGAGGTGATAATCATATTAATATTCACAAATATCCTTTTAATCCTCTCACTAACAACATTTGTCTGTTAATTATTGTGGTTTACGATTTTTAACTTCGAACGAGTTCGTGATGTTAAAAGTCAAAAAAAGAATACACCATATGACCTATACATTATGGTTCCGTTGCTAAATGAGGAAAACACTATTTTCTCATATGTCAACAATCTAATTAATGAACTTAACAATGTTGACTATACCATCAATCCTAATATTATCTTGATCGACGATGCATCCAACGATAATACCTTGAATAATATCAACACTATTCGGTCCGCGACAATGGGTATCCGCACTAATGTCCACGTACTTGCTCGACAATTTCCTAATGCTCAACAAGGTAAAGGTGCAGCTTTAAATTATGGCTTAAATTATATTTCTCGCTTAAATCGTCAACAAGATGATCGGCATACAATTATTGGCATCATCGATGCCGACGGTTTTATGACTGCTAAAGCTATGACTTCGGTCATCGGTGCCTTCGAAAACAATCCCGTCAGCATGGTCCAAACAGCCGTTGGTATGAATCGCCGTGATTTCAACTGGTTGTCAAAAATGCAAGATATTGAATTTCTTGGGGCCAACTCCTTTATGCAAGAAAGTCGCAACCGTCTCGGCCAAGCTATCGCTAGTGGAAATGGTCAATTTTTGACCCTTGAAATGGCGCTTGCAGTCCGTTGGGGAAATACTTTGCTTGAAGATTTCGAATTTACCGTTCGGGGGTTATTTAAACAACATCGTGCTCTATTTCTACCTACTGCGATCGTTTATCAAGAGGCTGTCACAAAATTAAGACCGTTGCTAGTTCAACGGATCCGTTGGTGTGAAGGATCTATGCAATGCTTTATCAAATACTTATCTTCGATCATCACTTCGCCTCACATCAACACCGGAGTCAAGATCGATCTATCGTTGTTTTTAACACTACCTTTTTTCAGTATGTTATTGAACTTCGCAAATATTTGCTCGATCCTCGTGCAATTCGGAAATATCTTTACCAAAAAATCTTTACCCGTGATCATTGTTTTTTCGATCGTTATAATTTTTACCCTGATGATTTGGTTAATGATGGCTATTGAATACTTTCAAAATACTACTGATCTTTCAATTTTTGCTTGTATCTTAAGAGCTTGGCAATGTATTGTTTATAACATTATTTTGTCGTTTATCCCATACGTTGCATTTTTCTATTTGATTACTGGTAAAAACTCCTGGGCTAAAACAGTTCATGGACAATAATATTTCACTGGGGGTGACTATAGATGAATGATCCATTCTCGCGCAGTTATTCCACTAGTTTACGTACCACCGCACGCCACAATCGACAAAAAAGAAATCAGCAGTTAAATTACGCAAGTATCGAAGCTTTGGATCCGGGAACGACTTTTGGTCCAAATATTAATTCTCGAACCTCTACTAGATCTGCCCAAAAAAGGTTTACAGTCAACTTCTTTACCGATGCTACTAGAGACAGCCTCAAGCGATTAGGCCAATCGATCGCCATTTTAGTAGCTATCTTTCTTTTGATCATGATGACGGTTGCCACTTGGAAAGGTTCGGCCTTGACTGGAAACCTAGGTCTAGAGCTTTTCTCAATGACCCTGGTCACGGTATTATTATTTGTATTTTCATATTTGACCGCATCATATATTAGCAATAAATCATTTGTATTTCTGGTGATCGTTCTCTTGGCGATCGCCTTGATCAAAGTGTTTTTGATTTTGAGTTACAAGATCGGCCCAACGTCCGACTACTGGAATTATCATTATTTTGCCTATGCTAAAGCTTCAGGCATCCCTTGGACTCAATCTTTGATCGGCGTTAATTCTAACTGGCCGCATGTTTTGAATATTGCCTTGTTGTATTCGATCCCGTATTCCTTGATCGGAACGAATTTCATCACTTCACAGTTGCTCAATATTGCGATCACTTTCTTCGATGGTCTACTGATCTACAAATTATGTGCTTCCGTTGTTAACAAACAAGCTGGTATTTTTGCAGCCATGATTTTCTCATTTATCCCTGCTTATTTCTTATATGGTATTTTAAACGGTGCTGAACCGATGTTTCTGACATTCGTTTTAGGTCTGTTAGTAACATTTGATACTTTTATGAAGCGCAATTCTCAAACTTCAAACATCCGTTGGTTAACTAGCGTAGTCAGTATGTTTCTTTTGTCAGTCTTAGCCTACATGGTTCGGCCCACGATCGCTATTTGGCTGGTAGCAGGTTTATTGTTCTTGATTTTTCGCAGAAATGAAGAACCGGACGCCAAAAAGTTCCTCTGGAAACGATATTCTTACTTCTTAGGATTCTTCGCCATCTTTATGGTTTTTAGTGCTTTATCACCAAATATTTATTCGGCAATTTATCACCTGCCGATCGGATCAACGTCTAACCAAAACAAATATAGTCTAGCTACCGGGACTTCACCGCAGACTAATGGAGCTTATAATAGCGATATTTATCAGATCATGAATAATAATTTTAAGAAATACAAAGATCCTAACTTACGTGACCGTCACGTTGACCAACAACTAAATGCGCAGATCCATAATAATATTGAAGAATTGCAACGCAAAGAAAGTTGGTCTTCATTCATTGATAAGAAATACACTCTGTTTTCTTCAGAAGATTATGGATACAATTGGTTGCTTTACAACACTTACAAAAATAATCGTCATGCAAAAACATTTTATAACATGCGCAAGCCTTTGATCGCGCTGTCTGTAATATTCTTTGAATTTATTTTGATCCTATCAATTTTCGCCATGAGCTTTATCTTGCTGTTTGCTCCAGCATTCAAAAATGGGATCGAGCTTCAAAATAAATTATTTTATCTAGCACTCTTGTTAGATGGCTTTATTTTAGGATCGATGCTCTTCGAAGTGCAGGGCCGATATCATGCTATTCTCTATATCCCATTGGTCTTAATTTTAGGTATGGGAGTCAAGATACTCACTGAACGACGCAATAAATTTAAAATTGTGTTAACTATTTGAGCCTTTTTACACAAAAACAGCGCTGAGGAATTTTCCCTAGCGCTGTTTTTGTGAGGCTTTTTGACCTCTTCCCAAATACAAAACTTATGATCTCAAGGTGTAAACATATTATGAATTAATTACTTGATGTCAATCCACTGAATAGTGATGAAAATAGGGTGCTAAATGCTGATCCTATTGAACTATTAAATGTTCCCAATGATGAGATGATGTTTGTCAAGAATGTCATAATATGCTCCTCCTTTTACTCATATTTGTTGTACAACATGTTTATGTTATCACGAGGTGTTTTTCTTATCAAATTTATTTTAAATTTTACAAATAGTTGGGCATTTCCCCTAAATTATAATGTTCAGTTATGTTTAACTGCATTTTCTAGGAAAATTATTCAGGTATTTCTTTAAGATACAAAAACCCCCCTGCTCACCGAAATGAGTAGGGGGGTTTTTGTGTTGGTAAAAAGGTACTACTAAGTACTACCTAGAAACTATGATTCTCTGATAAATGAATCTCATTTATCTATTTCTATTATCGCTATTCTGGAAAAATATGTCTACAATTTTAAGCTAATTTTAAATAAAATAATTTAAATATAATGTTACCGTAACAATTTAAATTATCATATTCATAATCCCTATTACATTAGGAATGAAAACGGTTGTAATTAGACCAATTTAACAAAATCCGATTCCTGCGTGGACGATTTTGCGTGTAGATAATAACCGTCAAATGGTAATAATTTGGCTGCTTCTTGTAAGATCACATTTACAGATTTGGTATTCATTGGTGAGATCGAATAAATTTGCTTCAATTGATAATCGGTAGCCCCTGTTTGCTTGATAAAAATCGATGATTCGTCCAGTGAATCATTATTAATTACTTCGATACTTGCGAAGGTCTTAGCATTATATCTTTTGTTAAATTCAGTTATGAAGTCATTTAATATCACTTTGTTCATTTTAAGCACCCCTTAAAACACATTATACGAACATACGTTCGTATAATCAACTGCTATTCACAGTTCCCCAAAAAATAATTCCGACCAATATCGTGCTAGTTCGATACTTAAAATGATAACCAAGATTTTTTTGATTGTAAATCAGATTTTTATTGTTGCTGCGTAATCGTGTAAATTTGACCCGCCATTGGTTTGATATCATTGGCTAATCTTTGATAATTACTCATGACAATAACGGCAGTTTGACCGTCATCCGAGATGTGGACAACTGACTGAAAGCCGTATCCCCATCCGTTTGCTGAATGACTGTTATGGTTATTGTAAAAGCCCCCACCATACGTGCTAACGCTAGCAGGAATAAACAATGTGTCGCGTGATTCTTTGGTCAACAAATCACCACTAACGATATAATTCTCAACTTTGAACAGGTCGCTTGGACTCATAAATACTTGACCAGTCCCTAATTCATTATGAGTTTGTGCTGGAGTGGTGATATAAGGATTATGATAGTTTAAGCTACCTGATAATGGGATTTTATTCGTATATCCTTGGGCTTTGTTGACGCCATTGTCGCTTCCATAAGCAAAAGTCGTATGTTTAAGATCCAATTTATCAATGTAAGTTTGCGTGAAAGCTTGTTTATAAGTTTGACCCGTCACTTTTTCAATGATCCTAGCTAGTAAAACAAAATTTATCGGTGAATATTGCCATTTATTCAACATGATCCGTGAAAAAGTAATATTGGGAATATCTGCTTGAATCAAATCGGGATCAGATAAAACTTTGTTAGGACCATTTCCCTTTAAAACTAAGCCTGATTCCATATCTAACATTTGTCGCAATGTGATCAGATTTGATCCTTTGACATCTGGAAAATATTTGGAAAGATGATCATCTAAGCTGACTTTTCCTTGTTGAACTAATGTCATCAAAATGCCTGCAGTCAAATTCTTTTGAATCGAATCAATTTCATATGAAGAAGTCGCTGAATTCTTGATTTTCTGACCGTAATTGGCATATCCAACACTCTTTTGATATAAAACGTGATTATTTTTTACTACGTAGACCGTTCCGCAAAAATTATTTTTAGTCAATAAATTATCGATCTTGTCATCATAAGTATCAGCTTTACTAATTTTTTCTGTCGCCTTTTCTCTGACGGGTTGAGCCGATGTATGATGGATCGAGCTGAATGAGAATATTAATGCTAAGACGAGGACTACGATGGCAAAATTACAATATATTTTTTTCATTTGTAAACGTCCTTTTCAAAAAACCATTATTGAAATATCTATAAGAATAATAAAACAAATGTATGAATATACATTCCATAATTCAAGGGAATTATTTACTTGAATTGATACTGCAAACACGAGCGACATTGAGTATCCCCATGATCGAATATGGTAAAATATAGGCAATCACAATTAAGGAGATAAACATGATTTTAACAATTATTGTCGTAGTTATTTTAGTTTTATTGGGAATTTCTTACGTTGCAATGTACAACGGTTTAGTTAAATACCGTAACCGTGCCGAGGAATTTAATTCCCAGATCGATGTCCAACTAAAGCGTCGGACTGACTTGATCCCTAACCTGGTCGAAACGGTCAAAGGATATGCTACACATGAAAAAGAAACTTTGAGCCAAGTGATCGCATCTAGAAATCAAGTTGTAGATGCTAAGACACCACAAGATAAAGCTGAAGCTGATAATGCCTTGACTGGTGCTTTAAGACAAGTATTTGCTTTGTCTGAAAACTATCCCGATCTAAAGGCTAACCAACAATTTCAATCATTGATGGAAGAATTGTCAAATACTGAAAACAAAGTATCTTACGCTCGTCAAGCATACAATAGTCAAGTACAACAATACGATACTGCAATCGAGACTTTCCCACGTAATATTATTGCCGGGATCCATAATTTTAAAGCTATCGATTACATTGCTGTACCAGAATCGGAAAAAGAAGCTCCAAAAGTTAAATTTTAATTAGGAGACCATTATGCTTTATCAGCAAATTGATAGCAACAAACGGAAAACGTATTTGATATTTGCCGTTTTCTTCATCATTTTAGCAGCAATTGGTAGCTTCATCGGTTACTTCTTCATTGATAATATTTGGTATGGCATTATCTTTTCCATGGGTATTGCCTTGATTTATGCACTTATCACCTACTTTCAATCGACAAGCATCGTAATGTCGATGAATAATGCTAAGAAATTGGAAAATGCGAGTGACGCTCCAAAATTATGGCACATCGTTGAAGACATGTCGATGGTCGCAAACATTCCACTACCAGAAATCTATATCATTGAAGACCCGAGCTCGAATGCTTTTGCAACCGGAAGAGATCCGGAACATGCTGCAGTAGCAGTAACTAGAGGACTTTATGATTTGATGGATCGTGAAGAACTAGAGGGTGTGATGGCCCACGAAATCTCCCACGTCAAAAATTTTGACATTCGAGTATCGACCATCTCGGTGGCGTTATCTTCAGCCATCATCTTGATCTGTAACATCATCGGAAACCTTTACCGCTTTGTTTTACCATTCGGAAACGACCGAGATGACAGAAATAGTGGTTGGGTAGCCGTTAGACTAGTACTCTGGTTAGTCGGTCTAGTATTCATGATCCTAGGTCCCATTATCGCTAACTTAGTGCAAATGGCCATTTCCAGAAATCGTGAATACCTAGCGGATGCCTCAGGAGCCGACCTAACCAAAAACCCCCAAGGTCTGATCAACGCATTAAAGAAATTACAAACTTATGATAGACCAATGGAAAAAGTAGACGACGCCAGCGCTGCCCTTTACTTCTCAGATCCAAAAAAGAAAAAAAGCTTCGAAGGCTGGTTTCAAACTCACCCACCATTGGAAAAAAGAATCGAAAGACTCGAAAAAGCATTTAATTAAACAGAGAGCGGAAGGCGACGGTCAGCTGCTGAGGATTTAAACACAGAGAGCGCAGCGAGGTCGGTCAGCTGCTGAGGATTAACGCAGGTAGTCGCACAAGGTGCTGCGAAGCAGTGCCGCGACTACCTGTGTTAACCGGAGGCCGCTACCTCGCGGAGCTCGTTTCAACATCCTTGAGGATAAAGATAAACACCTCTATCAAAATTGCTGCAAGTTTAGCAAGTTGAAATAGATAGCTCAATTTTATTCACCAAGTTTTGAAACAAAAATGGATAGCTCTGTCTGATGTCAGAAACCACAGCCACAACCGCACTACACACCATAGTTTCATTCGGTCCCAAGTAATCCAAACATACGTAAATTTGCATAAAAAAACAGGCGTTGTAAAAACAACAGCCTGTTTTTTTATCCTCAAATTTCTATTTACGTTTCCAGTAATAAACAACTCCAGAAACCACCGCAACAACAAGAACAGTACCAGAAGCCAAAGCAACATAATGAGTCTTCTTAGCTTTATTATCCTTCTTGTCCTTATCTGGATAAATCACCGAATCACTATCAGGATCGTTCCCCTGGTCATTACCATCTTTTTTAGGAGTCTTATCTTCTTTGTTAAGTTGGACCGGTTTCTCCACCTTAACCTTTTTATTATCGTCACTAGGTGCTGCCGCATCATCAGAATTATCTGCCGCCGCTGCATCATTATTCCCACTATCTGAAGCCGCGTTAGCATCCGAATTCGAATCAGCATTAGTATTATTCGAACTACCACTATCTAAAGCCGGGACATTCAAAAACTTTAAATAAACTAGAGCATCCATATTTACATTCGCAACTTTAACATCCAGATGCATTGTCACCGGGATCAATTGATTTAAGTTAGTCGTTGAAAATTTAAATGAAGCACCATGGGCATTATTTACGATCTGCCCATCTCCATTATTGATACTAGTGTAAGTCACCGGATGAGAACCGATCCAAGAAGGCACTGATGATGTCATCGAAACATAATACTTTCCATTTTGGATCACAACATTAGCCGGTTTATCCATATACTGATCCGCATGACTAGTTTGACCATTAGGTTGAACAACTTGATACTGCAAAGAAACAGCATCAGCCTTGTCAGACCAAATCAAACCGCTAATAAAAATTAATGAAAAAGTAAGTAAAAACGATAGCAGTTTTTTATTTTTCATAATACCCCTCTTAACATATCCTATTATCATTATTTTACTAGACAAATAAAGATCATGAAAGACAATTCCACATTTTTATTTATTAAACTATCAATTTCGATAAACAACAAGCACAGAGAGCGGAAGGTGACGGTCAGCTGCTGAGGATTTAAGCACAGAGAGCGGAAGGCGACGGTCAGCTGCTGAGGATTAACGCATGTAGTCGCACAAGGTGCTGCGAAGCAGTGCCGCGACTACCTGTGTTAACCGGAGGCCGCTACCTCGCGGAGCTCGTTTCAACATCCTTGAGGATAAAAATAAACAGCACTATCCAAGTTGCAGCAAGTTTAGTCATCAAAAATGGATAGCTCTAGTTCATATCAAATACGAAGTGCCGCGACTACCTGTGTTAACCGGAGGCCGCTGTCGCCTGGAGCTCGTTTCAACATCCTTGAGGATAAACATAGACAACTCTATCAAAACCACTACAGATTTAACAAACAGATATAGAAAGCAGTATTTTTATTCAGCAAGTTTAGCTGTTAAAAACGGACAGATCACCCAAAATCTGCAGTTTAAACAAAAAAACACGAACCAACTAACACAATTTCACAAATCAATTTTTTCCGCAAAAATCCCAAACCAGCTTTTTCTTACTTCCCCTGCCTCACATATAAAAAAAACAGCATTGCCATTTGACAACACTGCTTTACTTCCTATCAACTTAATTTGACTTACATGAGATTCATCTATCAGTCAAATTCATTATTTATTTTCATTCAAAACTGCTTGTTGAGCTGCTACGTTAATGATATTCCATGGACGATCAAAGCCTGGTTGGAAGAAGAAGTCAGCGTATTCGAGATCTTCGATTTTCATCTTAGCTTGGATAGCAACCGAAATGGCATTAATATTAGCAGTTACATCTTGTTTAGACATAATTTGTGCACCAACAACAACATGGCTGTCGGCATCATAGGTCAACTTAAAGTAAACCTTGGCGTTCTCTGATTCTGGAACAAATTTTGGACGATATAAATCAGTTACAAAGACAGACTTAACATTAGCACCATATGCTTCAGCGGTAGCATCTTTAATACCAGTTGATGCAAATTTGTAGTCAAAGACTGTTAATGCTGATGATCCTGAAACACCTGGGAATTTTCTAGTTGGTTTTTCTAAGTTCAATGCAGCGATCCTACCTTGACGACGAGCATTAGTTGCTAACGCAATGTGTGTATCTCCATCTGTTGGTAAGAATTTAAGATGTGTGGCATCGCCTACAGCAAAAATATCTTTTTGACTAGTTTGCATGTATTCATCAGTGAAAATAGTACCATCTTCATTTAATTTGAGTACATCTTGTAACCACTTCGTGTTAGGACGAACTCCGGCAGCCTCGATAACTAAATCAGCATCATAAGTGCCCTTATCTGTCTCAACTTGGGTGACCTTACCATCTTTGCCAATGAATTTCTTGACTGATTCACCAGCAGCAATCGTTACGCCGTGCTCTTCCATATTTTTAGCTAAAATATCAGTAAATTCTGGATCCAAATAAGTTCCTAAGACACGTGGCAAAATATCGATCACAGTGACATTCATGCCTGCTTTAGCGAAGGCTTCAGTAGCTTCATTACCGATATAACCTGATCCAACTACGACAACATTATTGATCGTTGGGTCAACTGTTCTAGCTTTAAGTTTAATCGCCCAGTCACGTCCACGCATGGAATAGATGTTTTTCAAATCTGAACCTTCAACAGGGATCTGTGTTGGGACAGCGCCGGCACTCAAAACTAATTTGTCGTACTTTTCGGTTCGAGTTGAATTATCAACATGGTTGACCACTTCAACTTCATGCTTCTCAGGATCGATCTTAGTAATTTCTTGTTGAAGAAAGACTGAGACACCCTTCTTTGACATTTCCTCTGGTGTGGCATAACTGACGCTATTGACCTTTTTAACTTTACCCTCGAGATATAATTGCATACCGCATGACAAGAATGACAAGAAGTCACCTTTTTCATACCATTGAATCTCTGTGTCGGGTTTTTGTTTGAGAAGTCCTTCGACCGTTTCGTACCCACCATGAGATGAACCTACTACAATAACTTTCATATAGAAACCTCCTCTTATTTATAAATAAACCATAACTTTATAAATAACATTTTTCAAGTAAAACAGATACGAACATACGGTCGTTTTATGATAAAATTAGACAATGTAAGCTTGTTATATCAAGTTTGACCGCACATTTAATTTATTCACTAATGGAGGGATACTACTACATGTACATGCTACTTTTAATAGCACTGGGATTGATCTTATTAGTCACGACTTGGTTAGCGAAGCCTAAGAAACGAACACGCAAAAAGCTCATCACCCTGTCTTTGGTTTTGATCATCGCTGGTGGATCAGGAGCCTACCAAACTTATCAAGGATCTGACGCTGATCAGAATAAAACTAGTCAAACCGATGCTAAATCATCGTCAGAACTGGCAAAATTAAACTATAATGGTCAACAGGAAGTCACAGTCAACAATAATCAACCGACTTTCACTAAAGAGGACCTCAACGTCAGCAAAGGTGCTTGGCAGAGTTTTGCTGATTTAGATAATCTTAACCGTGCCGTTCAAGCTGATGCCTTATTAAATCGGAGTTTGATGCCAACTGCTAAACGAGAAGCGCTCTATGTCAATCCGACTGGTTGGCATAATAAGCGGATCAACGGGGGCTGGCTATATAATCGTTCCCATTTGATCGGTTATCAATTGACTGGTCAGAACAATAATCCGAAGAATTTAATGACCGGTACACGATCGTTAAATTCTCCAGAAATGTTGAATCATGAAGATGACATTGCCGATTATTTAAAGCAAAATCCGAACAATTACATCCGTTATCGAGTTAAGCCGATCTATCGTGGAAACGAGCTACTCGCTAGAGGCGTGCAGATGATGGCGCAATCATTAGACCAAAACGGCAACTCTGATAAACAAATTATTTTTAATGTATACATTTTCAATGTTGAGAAAAACGTGAATATCAATTATGCTGATGGTACAAGTGTTGTAAATAATAACTAAGGAGTGGTTCAATGAAATACAGTAATGGTGATAAAGAAATTTTTGATCTTATTCAAAAAGAAGAAGGTCGTCAAAACCGTAACATCGAACTTATTGCATCAGAAAACATTGTTTCAGATAATGTTCGTCAAGCTCAAGGTTCAGTTTTAACTAACAAATACGCTGAAGGATATCCTGGCAAACGCTATTATGGTGGTTGTGAATTCATCGACCAAATCGAACAAATTGCGATCGACCGTGCCAAGAAATTGTTCAATGCTGAATATGTTAATGTTCAACCTCACTCTGGTTCTCAAGCCAACGCTGCAGCTTATCAAGCAGTCTTAAAACCTGGCGACAAAGTTTTAGGTATGGATCTAAATGCTGGTGGTCATTTGACTCACGGCTCAAAAGTCAACTTCTCAGGTAAAATGTATGAATTTCATTCATACGGTGTTAACGATGAAGGATTCATCGACTACGATGATGTCCAAAAAATCGCTGAAGAAGTTAAACCTAAGCTTATTGTTGCTGGTGCTTCAGCATACAGTCGTGTGATCGACTTTAACAAGTTCCGGAAAATTGCTGATTCTGTCAACGCTTTGTTGATGGTCGACATGGCCCATATCGCTGGACTAGTTGCTGTTGGATTACACCCATCACCTGTTGGTGTGGCTGATATCGTAACTACTACAACACACAAGACACTCCGTGGACCTCGTGGTGGAATGATCCTCGCTAAAGAAGAACTTGGCAAAAAGATCAATTCTGCAGTATTCCCTGGCACACAAGGTGGACCACTAGAACACGTGATTGCTGCTAAAGCCGTTGCCTTCGGTGAAGATCTTCAACCAGAATTCAAGACTTATATCGAACAAGTAATCAAGAACGCTGCAGCAATGGCTGAAGTAATCAATGATGCTGATGATCTATCAGTCTTGACTGGCGGAACAGACAATCATCTATTGAACGTGGTATTAACAGATACTGATCTAAACGGAATGGAAGTTCAAAACTTACTAGATTCGATCCACATTACAACTAACAAAGAAGCCATCCCAAATGATCCATTGCCACCAAAACTAACTTCTGGACTTCGTTTAGGAACACCCGCTATTACAAGTCGTGGCTTCGACGAAGACGACTCTAGAGAAGTAGCACACATCATCGTCGATGCGATCAAGTATCACGATGATAAAGACAAACTTCAAGAATTAGATGCAAGAACAAAAGCATTAACAGACAAGCATCCTGTAGATTAATCAAAATTCACTCAAGAGTTAGCCAAGCGGCTAGCTCTTTTTTTTCGAACATAGTTTTCAAATGCTAACAATTTTTTCCATTTCTAAACGCATTTTCTTTTATCGGTTGAAAATAATAACTGTAAAAAAAAAGAGAATGCCAAAATGGCATTCTCATACATACAATAGCTTATTCCCAACTATAGTCAGTTGGATCTTGGATTCCACGCCCTGTTGCCTTATCAAGCATAATTCTCTGTTCGAAGTGAGCAACGTTGCGTTTAGTTTCTTTAACCATATCAGGATTTACTGAAACATAATCAATTCCGCTTTGGATCAAGAAGTTAGTAAATTCTGGATACTCTGATGGTGCCTGTCCACAAATGGATACAGTTCTACCATCTTTGTGAGCTGCTTTGATCAAGTGACGGATTGCCCGTTTTACAGCTAAGTTACGTTCATCGAATAAGCTGGCAACTGTATCGTTATTACGATCACAGCCTAAGATCAACATAGCTAAGTCATTCGATCCGATTGAGTAACCATCAACGTATTTGTTGAATTGATCTGCCAAGATAATATTAGAAGGAATTTCAGCCATCATGTAGATCTTGAAGTCTGCACCACGTACTAAACCTTCTCCGCTGATAATATCAGTAACCTTCTTAGCCTCATCGACTGTTCTAACGAATGGGATCATAATATTCAAGTTAGTTAATCCGAATTCGTCACGAACCTTCTTAACAGCAGCTAATTCTAGTTTGAAAGCTTCAACATATTTAGGATCGTAGTAACGTGAAGCACCACGCCAACCTAAAAGATCTGCTGGTTCATGTGGTTCATATTTATCGCCACCCTTTAAGTTACGATATTCGCTGGACTTAAAGTCTGATAGACGTAAGACAACAGGTCTTGGTGCCATGGCACGTGCTACTTTAGCAATACCATCTGCAAGCATGTTGACAACTTTTTCAGGACGGCCTGTTTCAATCAAATATAGTGGATGTTCGTGGATAAAGGTAGTCCATAAGAACTCTTCACGCATAAGACCAATACCGTCTGCAGGAAGTGTTGAATATTTATCAGCTAGATCTGGGTCACCTAAGTTCATCATTACTCGAGTTGCCGTTGGAGCAAATGTTTCTGCAGCAACAACTTGACCGCCAGCTGCTGCTTGTGGTGTGTCCTTCTTAAGTAAGCTATTAACTTTGCCACGATATACCACACCATTTTTAGCATCGACGGTAACTACATCACCAGTCTTGAATGTTTCTGTAGCTGCGACTGATTTACTCTTAGTACCAACGATACAAGGAATCTGCATTTCACGAGATACGATAGCAGCGTGACAAGTCATACCACCATTATTAGTAATAATAGCAGCAGCTTTCTTCATTGCTGGTACCCAGTCAGGAGATGTCATCAATGTTACCAAGACTTCACCCTTCTTGAATTGATCAATATCCTTCGGATCATCGATCACATGAACAACACCACTTGAAAGACCAGGACTTGCTGGCAATCCACGTACTGCTACTTCTGCATCACTTTCTGATACCACGTTATCATCCTCTTGTGAATCATTATCTTTATCTTTATTTCTTTGTGACCAAACAGTCTCTGGACGAGCTTGAACGATCCACAACTTGTTAGTGTTTTCATCCAAAGCATATTCCATATCCATTAAACAACCATAGTGGTCTTCAACTTTTTTAACATAACCAGCTAATTCAATAACTTGTTCATCAGTTAAAACTGGTTTGTCTTGAATATCTTCGGGTACTTCTTCTTCGTAAGTACCACCGTTTTCTTTTCTAAGCAATTGAATTGGTTTCTTGATGATACTTCTATCAACGATCTTCATCGTCTTCTTATCGATAACAAAGTGGTCAGGTGTAACCTTACCTAAAACGATATATTCTCCTAAACCATAAATACCATCGATAACGATCTGAGATTCGTCACCATTAGCAACGTTAACTGAGAACATAACACCTGAAGCCTTTGAGAAGACCATCATTTGAACAGCTGCTGAAAGAGCAACTTTTTCATATGGGAAGTTTTGCTTGTGACGATAATAAGTTGCACGATCAGTGAACAATGACGAGTAACATTCTTGAACACGTTGTACAACATCGTCTCCACCTTTAATATTTAAATACGATTCTTGTTGACCTGCAAAAGAAGCATCTGGCAAGTCTTCAGCTGTAGCAGAGGAACGAATAGCAACGAACGGATCTTTTTGGCCTACTTTTTCTGAGAGCTCATCGTATGATTTCTTGATTTCCTTAGCAAGATCATCCGGCATCTTTGCATCAACAATCAAATTACGAATCTTTTCACAGGCAGTGTGAAGTTCTTCAGAATTTTCATAATCCTTAATACTATCCAACAACGCATTAACGTCATCGTTCAATCCTGTCTTATCCATGAAGTACCGATATGCGTGTGCTGTGGTTGCATAACCATACGGTACTGGAACGTCCATTTCAGATGTCATTTCCCCTAGCGATGACGATTTACCACCAACTAAGTTAACATCCTTACGATGCAATTCGTTGAACCATAAAACATTTGCTGTATCTTGACTACTCATGATAATTTTTCCCTCCTTGCAAATAATCACATGTAATGCCTTCCAAACAAAAAACCAATTAATTTGTGAAAACGATTACAACTATATTGTAAGTCTTTTCTTGCAAAATATTAAGTGTAAATTTAACATTCCGAAAAATATAATACGTCATATATAAAAATATGACGGTATATATCCCGCCATATCAATAAATGTGACCACAAAAATATTTTATTAATTTTTTCTAAATGAGACAAAATCTGCCGATTATTCGAATATATTGAGGAAAAACTAGATAAAAGAACAAGGCAAGAGCACGAGGAACGAGCGCGCGAGCAAGAATCAAAAGCAAGAGAACAAAAAGAATAGAAACTCTTATATAACCAAAAAGGAAAGAAAGATCACAGCAGCAATGTAAGTCAGGAAACAAAGATGAGCGGAGCAAAGTCCCGCGAACCGAGAAAAGAGTCAGTGATCTAGATAGAGTTTATATCCTAGCAAAACAAGGAAACCCCTACTCCCACCAGAATAGATAAAGCCTGAGATAGACATGTGAGAAATAGGACGAGCAAACAGTGCCAATTTGCACAAAATAAATCGGTAAAACTCAACCAAAGGGGGGGATTATGTCACTATTTAGACGGAGGGACCCGGGGATACAGACCTCAGTGGTGAAATTCATCTTGGCGACGAAGGAGCTTAGATGAAGGTGCAGTTTTGAAACAAGCGAGCGCCCTTTGCTCGATTGGTTCAAAATGTGCCCACCACGTTCCAGCGTCTGTATCCCTGGGCCCCGGAGTCGGCATTGAACGTACAAACAAACTACTACCTCAACCTAACCAAACAAACTAACAGAACTCCAGCAAAATAAAACGCTTCAATGCAGCCATAGCTCTCTTACATCTTTATAAAAAAAGACCGAACATATAAAATGTTCAGTCTCAATATTACGATCCTAAATTCTTTTTCCGTTCATGCCGAGCATAAGAACCATAAAGCACCAAAGCAATAGCTCCAAACAAAACAGGCCCTAAAATAGTCCAAAATGCATCCATATAAGCATGATCAATAATTGGTTCTAACAAAGTAAAGATAATAGCAAACAAAACAACTAAGAAAACCAAAATCGAAGTAGCCCACATAAACTTTTTATTCTTAAAGAATTGATAAGGCTTTTCAATATCATCATTCATACTAAAGAATGGAAATGCCCCAACCAAGAACAAATACGGCACACTAGTAGCCACATTAGCCATCAAAGTCAAAACAGCATACAAATTCTTAGCATTTCGACCACCAAGAAAATCAACCGCTAAAATAATGAGACAAACAAAAATAGCTTGCATCCACATCGCAAAAGCGGGCATCCCTTTATCATTCAACGTAGTAACTTTTTTCGGCCAAAAGTCCCTAGGAGTACCCATAATGAATGATTTCAGTGGTGAATAGATCAAAACGAAAAATGCACCCATGTACAAGATAAACATATCTAAAGCGGTAAATCTCGATAACCAGGCACCTAACGTCGTCGCTGCCGCAGCGCTTAATCCAATGTGAGTTCCGAAACTGTAACCTAAATTGCTCATCATTACATAAGTAATATTAGCCAAGTTAACGCCATCTTTACCGATAACGCTATTCCAGTTAGTACTGATACCCCAGAAGAAAATCGTCAAAGAATAAAGCACGGCGATGATCCCAGCAGAGATCAAAATACCTTTAGGAAAATCACGTTTAGGATTCTTCATACTATCAGTGACGCCACCCATAGACTCCAAACCACCATAAGCAAATATTGCATAAACAACAAATGAAAGCATACCGATCGGAGAAGCAAATTCTGGATTCGGCGACTTAATGAATGTACTAATGCCATTGATCGGTTCCGCCATATGGAAACCTGATAAAAAGATCATGGCAATACTTAAACCAAAGAACACGATATTTAAAATGATCATCATCGTACCACCAAACGACGTGAACTTCGAGATCTTATCAATTCCTCGTGAAGCGGTAAATGTAACAAATATGATCCACAAAACTGCTAGTAGACCAATAGTTTGTGTAGAGCTCAAACCTCCCAGATGCCAGCTTTGAGTGGTATCATGTCCGGCAAAAAACGTTGCCATCGGGATCCAGACCTTGGAAGAAGTTGAAACCAACCAGACTTCCCAGGAAGCTAGCCAAATAAATGTTCCGGTAAAGGCTAATCTTGGTCCGATCGCTCCCTCGATCCAAGAATAAATTCCACCTTTAGCCTCGTTATAAGCTGATCCATATTCTGCCATCATAAAACCGACTGGCAAGAAGAAAAAGATAGCAGCAAATAAATACCAAATAATACTTGCTAATCCCATTTGCTCATAAGCAACAGTAGTATTAGCGAATCCAAATACGGACGTAAAGATCATCATGATCAAGCCAAACATCGTGATGGTCTTTTTCGTCGAATTACCTTCGTTCATTTTTCAAAAATCCCCTATTCCCTCTGATTACAAATTCATATCTGTTATAAAATTCAATGGCGAAAAGTCAGTTGACTGAGTAATTAATTTGGCAGTCAGTTCTTTGTAGCCATCGAGTGATGTTTTAGCCATTTCTGCCGATGCTTCGGTCAAAAATTGTGGTAGTTGATCGTCATATTTACCAAGAGCTTTAATATCAAAATCACGTAGCATTTTTTTCAATGTGATATTGATCGCTTTTTGTTGCTCTTTATACATCGTTCCTAATTCTGAATAGTGGCTATCTAATAAAACACCAGCTAATTTGAATGTCCAATAAGCAGACTTCTCATCATATGGCAATTTACCAATTTTATACTCTTCGGGAGTATCTGTGATACCCAAATAAAACGGCACGTAAACACTTTGTGAAGCTACGCCCATGCTTAACCATTGGACCCCTGCGATCTCCTTTTTCAGATCTGGGCGGATCTGTAGGACATGAGATTCTTGCGTCTTAGCCAAGCTAATTGGACGATAGCGCTGATTGTTAGCAGATTTGTTTAAGGGATCGAATTCCGTTCCCTCAAAATGAGAACTCAAATAACCTTGCACGTCGTCGATACTTAGCAAGCGTTCAGCTTTCTTAATGAAGTCCAGTTCTTGACTTTCCGGACTTTCATCAGTCTTTCCAGAAAATTCTTGCTGACCATACCAAACTCTAGGAGTAGTGTAAATAGCGTCAGATCGGTCGTGCGTTCCAAAAATTTTACGGAAATTAAATGTTTGGGGCCATGGATTCAAGCTGTAATCATTAACGAATTCTTGAATATCTGACTTGAACATAAAGCTTTCGGGGTCATTGAAATCGATCTCCTGAATGGCTAATTGATTGGCTACTACCGCATAGGAATCATCTGGGATCCTTTGAGCAACCCAATAGTGACCTGAGCCACTTTCAAAGTACCAAACTTCATCTTGGTCAGAAAATAAAACACCGTTAGTTTCAGATGTCCCGTATTTTTCAATGATATCTCCTAAACGTTTTACACCCTCACGTGCACTCTTAACGTATGGCAAGACAACTGTCACCATTGCCTCTTCACCGATCCCATCTTTTACCAAGGGATCGACCCCCAGAACACCTTGATTAGAATAGGCACTTTCGGTGGCACTCATAGCGACGCCAAATTCGTTGAATCCATCTTCTTCGAAAAGACCCTCTTTGTCAGTCCACTCAGGTGTGGCAGAATATTTGTAACGGATTTTTGGCAATTCGATTGAAAAACCATTTTCATTCGAAGAATACTTTTGTGGTTCTGAAAATTCTTCATGCGGATGAACAACAAAATGTTTTGGCCACGAAGCTTTAGCATCTTCGTTTCGACCGATCATCGTTGAACCATCGATTGAAGCTTTTTTACCAACTAAAATGCTAGTACAAGCAGACAATGAAGCTTTGTTGTACTGTATTGTCATAATTTCACCTTACTTAAATTTTACTGCGGTACCATATGCAGCGACAGTTTCCATATCTTGACTGATCGAATCAGAGTCGAATCTCATCATCACGACTGCATCAGCACCCATTTTTACTGCATTTTCCTGTAGACGCTCGATTGCGATATCGCGAGCTTCTGTTAAAAGTTCGGTATATGCCTTTATTTCACCACCAACAATATTTTTCAAGCCAGCACCAATATTTTTGACGACATTTTTGGATTGAGTCGTTAAACCAAATACTTCGCCAATGATCTCATATTGTTTGCCAGGGATATTTTCAGTTGTTGTTATTAAAATATTAGTATTATTCACAATTTCACCTCGTATAAAAAAATCAGTCCAGTAAATAACATACCACAATTGCTCCAGTAATTCTTTCAGATTCGCATTATTTAACCTTGACATAAACTTTGTTTTTTCATACAATTTTTAAGTATTGTAAAAACAACTGGGCATTCGCCAAATGGTAAGGCAGCGGACTCTGAATCCGCAATTTATTGGTTCGAACCCAATATGCCCAATAATTATTCATTCCAAAGAAAAACCACATCTTATCGATGTGGTTTTTACTTTGCGAGCTTTGCTCCGCTTGGTCAGCCGCTTAAGTTTGAAGATTGCAGAATCATATTGCATCTTGTATTGCGATTTATTGTAAATTAATAAGAGTTTTCTGCTTGTAACTCTGCCAATACGATTTTTTGTTTAACGTCAATTTCTTTTGGTGCTGGTTTAACTGTTTGTTTAATCATTTCGATAAGTTTCATGATCTCAAATCCTTTCGTCTAGGTAAATGTAAAATCATAAATTACTATCCTGGAACAACTAAATAATAACTTTTTACAACAAGATAAATGGTTCATATTACAAAAGTTATATTTACAATTGATGCACATTTTATAGTAATTGGTGTTGTTGTATATCATGACATCACAGTGCAACTTACCTGGATCTTCCTGGAATGATCGTGCTATGTTGCGTCACTCTATAAATATTCTGTAATCCTTAACTGAAAAGTTAAGCTATTTTACCTCCTATTTAGATGTATCTTTACTATAATTGATGTGAATTTTCCTGTCTATCCGAAATGAATATACTGGATTACAATAGAATTTATAAAACTTTCAAGGAGAAAAATATGACCTACAAACTAATTGCCATCGATCTAGATGACACCTTATTGAATACCCAAAAAACCATCTCTCAACAAAATGAAAATATCATCAAACAAGCCCTTAAACAAAATATCAAAATTGTTCTTTGTTCCGGGAGGACTCACAATGCTGTAAAAAATTACGCTCAGCGACTAGGAATCACCGGCGATGATCAATATTTGATAACAAACGGCGGAGCCATTATTGAAACAGCCAATCAAAAAATCCTTCACGAGCAAGCCCTGAGCAATCAATTTTATCGAAACTTCGTCGATTTTGTTCATGAAAATCACCTACACTACAACGTAGTTGATGACAAATCAAACACCTACACAAGTTCCGAAACATGGTTTGATAAGTACACCATTGCCCAAGCTTTTGAAAACGACAGCGGGCTCTTCATCAGAGAATCAGATCAATTGCCAAATGACTTCAAGATCCTCAAGGCAATCATCAATGGCAATAAAGACGAACTCGATCAAATATCTGATTTAGTACATCAAACTTACGATGAAAATTATTTCGTCGTCCGGACTGGTGAAGGATTCCTGGAAGTCTTTCCGAAAAATGTCAACAAAGGTGCGGCCTTAAAGCAACTAACGTCGCAACTAGGAATCGCCTTATCTGATACGATAGCCATCGGCGACCGCGACAACGATATCCCCATGTTAAAAATTGCTGGAAAAGGAATTGCCATGGAAAACGGTCAACCAGGAGTTAAAAAAGTCGCTGACTACATTACCCAAGACAATAACCACGATGGCGTCGGCTTAGCCATCCAAAAATTTGCACTGAAGTAAAATATCAACACATTTAAAAAGGGATCTCTGCAATCACAAATTGTGATCAGAAATCCCTTAATTATTATTTATAAAACATCCAGGCGATCATTTACCTAAAATACGAAATACAAGCGATAAAATTACATATGAGAGCATATAACCCATGATGAATAAAGTAGCAAAAGCTAAAAGCCAAGTTCCATACAGAGCCGCATAAACCAAAATTTGACTATTAGCAATCACAAAAATCATAGCGATCGTAATACTCATCAAAATCTTAACGATATTATTATCTATATATCCCTTAAACGCACTTTTAAAATCAAAACATTTAGTCTTCAATTAAAACGCCCCGATCAAAATTATTTATAATCATAGTGTACCACTTCATTGGGACAATTTAAAAAGATTAAGCAAAAGCAGCAATCAAATTCTCTTTCAAAAAATTAGAAACGCCAAATCCGCTATTCAAGAAAACAAAATGCTTATCATCATAATCAAACTCAATTTGATTTTGAATATCAGGGTCTTCCGACAAATGAGAAATCTCATCCAAAGGAATCTTAACCCGAACCGTCTTACTTAAACCAGTCATAAATGCCAAAGACAAAATCCCGTTGCCAAACTCAAACGCAGCATAACCACTAAAAGTCTCATCATTAGCCCGAATAATCTGTACATATGTAAACATATCAATCACTATCCTTTGTTTAAATTTCCTAACAAATTCAGTGTAAAGTATGAAACGGGTTTTAGAGCAACCCCCAAAATCAAAATAGTTATAAAGCAGCCAACTTCTGTCGCAAAATAGCCACAGCCTCATCAGCATTGTGATAATAATTAACATCAGAAAAATAACCATCACCAGAAATCATAGCCGAAAGATCAGAAACGTCAGGATCATGCAAAAGAATCACCGGCTTATCAAAACATTCAGCACAAGCCAACTCATAACCAACACCTAAACTAGGAATCGAACAATCAGCCACAACCAAATCAGCCTCCCGGATCCAAGCCACATCCCGATCACGAATAGAAGCATCATCCATACCAGATTCAGAATCAAGAAAATCCACATCGCCAACATGTTCAGTCAATACAACATGATCAAGCTTCAAAAAATCAATCACAGCACGATAAACATCAACTCGATCACGACCACCACGAATAGACCCAGAAAAATAAATCTTCATAAAAACCTCCTAAAATAATGAACCAGAAAAAGGCGAAGTGTGGAGCGTAGCAACACACCAACCAAAAAAAACAACTGCGAGAGTGCGACACAGAGCACGCGAGCAAGAAACAAATAAAAAAAGAAACAACGCAAAAAAAAGAACAAGGCAAAAGCACGAGGAACGAATGGGCGAGCAAGAAACGAAAGTAAGAGATGGAAAAAGTATTTGATCTTATCTAACCTAAAAAAGAAAAGCAAGCTCACAACAGCAATGTAAGTCAGGAAACAAAATGAGCGGAGCAAAGTCCCGCGAACCGAGAAAGAGATTGGTGATCAAAACAGAGAAAATAGACAAACAAAACCAGGAAGCTCCTACTCCCCACCAGAATAGATGGAGCCTGAGATAGACATGTGAGAAATAGGATGCGCAAACAGTGCCAACTTGATCAAAAAAAATCGGTAAACCTCAACCCAAAGGAGGTATTGTCTCCATCTAGACGGAGTGGCCCGGGGATACAGACCTCAGTACCCAAATTCCTCTTGGCGACGAAGGAGCTTAGAGGAAGACCGAGTTTTGAGATGCCTGGGCGAACTCCCCAGGTAGCTCAAAATCGCGTCGGGTACGTTCCCGACCCTAGTTGTTCGGTGGCGTAGCCACCACCATAACCGGTTGCGCAAGTGCGTTAGCACTTACGTTCCTTTAATGTATCCCCGGGCCACGATGTCGGCATTGAACGTAGCAACCAAACTACTACTTCCCACCCCACTAACCAAACAAAACCAACAGGACCCCAGCAAAGCAAACTACTTCCGTCTACCATATCTCCATCAAACAAAAAAAAGCCGACCACCAGGTCAGCCATAAATTAAAAAATAGAAACAACAAACAAAATCAAAGTCCAAATACTAATATTGATTTTCCCCTGACGACTAACCTCAAGCGAAGTCCAGTTGATCCAGCCAAGTAATCCATACTGAATAACACCAATCAAAACATTAGCCAGAGTATTAGGCACAGCCGAAGTACTCAAAGAAACAATAACAGCCAAAACCCCGCCCAAAGCGAAAGTCATAGCCAAGTTAACCATCAAAACCTGCTTAAATTCAACCTCTTCCTTACGCAAGATCAGTTGAAAAATAAAGTAAACAATAGCAAGCAACACCGCAGCTGCTACCAGTGCCAGAAAAACAACCAAAAACTTGTTCATCTTTTCAAAACCAGTAGATAAAGCAAAATTACAGTACATCGCCGTAAATTGACTGATTAAAGCAATCAAGATCACGCCGATCAGCGAACTTCTCTTAACTTTATATAAAATTCCCATTACATTACTCCTCTTTTAGTAGGCCAACTAGTGACGATTTGGCAGCCTTATTGGAAGGTATAAAACCAAACAACAAGCCAACAGCACTAGAAACCAATAGTGAGATCAAAATTGAATAGATCGTGATAACTGCCTTAAAAGGCAAGAACGCATTAATAACTAAGACAGCTAAGTAGCCTAAGATAATTCCAATAATTCCTCCGATAACACAAAGTACAATACTTTCCGTTAAGAATTGATTGCGGATATTATTGGCCGTGGCACCAAACGCTCTCCTAATACCAATTTCATTACGACGTTCAGACACAGTGATGTACATTACATTCATAACTCCAATACCAGCGATCAATAAGGAAATACCAGCAACCAGAGCAACGAAGTAAGTCACACTATTTAAGACCTTCTGGAATGACTTCATCGCCTCAGTAGGGTCATCAATATGATATGAACCTTCATGTCTAAATTCACCATTAGCCTTGATCTTCTTCAAAACAGCTTTCGAGACTTTCTTCTTATTCTTACCATTTTCGATAGTCAATTTGGCCTGATCTTTATTGGAATTAGCATTAAAGATACGTTTGTAAGTTCCTTTCGAAACTAACACGTTAGTTGAATAGTCATCGCCACTATCAGATACACCTTGAACGATAAACATATCGTCACCGATCTGAACAGGCTTGCCAATAGCTGATTCATCTTTAAATAAATCTTTTTCAATACTCTTAGAAATGATGATATTGTATGAATTCTTATCAGCTAATAAAGATTTGACCACATTCTTAGGACCGTCAGATGACTTCTTAACTGGGCCTAAGTATGTTTTGGCACTATTACCCCTATTTGATAGCTTGACTGATCTAGTGTTATCGTAACTAGCTAATTTTACCGACTGCACACCATCGACATCTGACATCAAAGCAGCATCACCTTGAGTAAATCCATCAGTACTGTTGATATCAGATGAGTTGGTGGCATACGATAAGCTGACCTTGTTAGAGGCGTTATCCTTACCTAGTTCCTTAGTAATGCTTTGAGTGAATCCATCACCGACTGCCAAAATGGCAATAACGCTGGCAATCCCAATAATGATGCCTAACATAGTTAAAAAATTACGATTCTTGTTCTTCATGATCGAGCGAAGTGCGATTGTTAAATTTTCCATTAGTCTGACACCACACTTTTCTCATTCTCATACAAACGTCCATCACGGATGTGGACAGTTCTCATCGCAAAATCTGCCACTTCTTGATCATGTGTGACCATGATGATCGTTGTATTAAATGTTTCGTTTAAATGCTTAAAAATATTCATAATTTCCAAGCTAGTCTTCGAGTCTAAAGCACCAGTTGGCTCATCTGCGATCAACAGATTAGGATTGTTGACGATTGCTCTAGCAATTGCCACCCGTTGTTGTTGACCACCAGAAAGCTCGCTTGGTAAACTATTTTCCTTTCCTTGTAAACCAACTTGTTCGATCACTTCATTGATAACTGACTTACGATCTGTGATCGTTTTCGTCTTGCTATAAATAAGTGGGATCTCAATATTCTCGTAAACCGTATAAGAACTTAACAGTTTGAAATTTTGAAAAACAAAGCCAATTTTATCGCCACGAACACCTGACAAAGTAGCATCATCGCTTTGTTTATAATTCTCATTTTTCAAAAAGTAATCACCGGTGTAATCACTATCAAGCAATCCTAAAATATTGATCAAGGTCGATTTACCAGAACCAGATGGACCCATGATAGCTAAAAATTCGCCATCAGGAACTTCCAAATTGATATCGGTCAGGGCTTTAAAATCATTTGCGTAGGTTTTTCCTACATTTTTAACCTTTAACATTCTTTCACCCCACTCCTATTTTAAGACAAGCTTTTGTCCAGCTTTGATACCTGAGTGTGTGTAATAGAAGTCGCCACTCTTATCTAAAGTAAGGTAGACCTTTTTCTTAGTATTGTCTGATTTTAGAACATAAACGTAATCATCGTCAGTTACAGCGTTCTTAGGAATCTTGAAGCCTTTGGAATTGCCTTTGATTTGAACGTGCATACCAAATGTTAGGTTTTGATCAGCTGTAACTTGGAAGTGATAGTAAGAAACTGATGAAGATGAATTGTAAGGAGCTTTGTCGATTTGTGTAACAGTTCCGTACATCTTCTTGCCATTGTTCTTGTAGATCTGCATATCAGCATTGTTCTTGATGTTTGGCAATTCAAACTCATTGACATTACCTTGAACTACAGGTTTACCATAAACAAAATAATTTCCTTCAGAATCTTTGATCAAAGTACCAGAAATTGGTGAAACAACCGTTCTGTTGGCTTCTTCATTCAACTCTGCTAACTTACTTTGGTCACTGGCGATCTGAGCATTATTTTGTGCAATTTGCGCACTGTTATCAACAGTTGGTGTGGCAGAAGCTAAGGCAGCGTCTGTATCATCAGTTGATGTTGTTGTTGATAATGAACTTTGTTGTGATTGCAATGAAGCATTTGAGGCAGTCAATTGTTGAATATCAGCATTTACGGCACTGATTTGACTACTCATATCTTTACTGAAAGTGAACAGAGTTTGTCCTTTGGTAACTTTTTGACCACTCTTCATTGGTTGAGAAGTCATTGTTTCTTTTTCTAAAGCTTTAGGACTTACTGCTTCTTTTTCATCCGGTGCGACCATCCCGCTATAATAGCGTTCTTCCTTAGGTTGCACGGTGTAAGTCTTATATTCATTTTGACCTAGTTTGCCATTGAAAGTTGCAACGACAACAATTGCCAAAATTAGAAAGAGGCCACAAATGGCCCAAATTGCGTAATCAATTTTTTTACTCATAGTCTTCCCCATATCTAAATTCTAGAAAATCTTAGTTCTATTATATATGTATTCGTTAATAATGTATCAATGAATTCGATTACAGTCATAAAATTTCTCAAAAATTTACAAGATTTTTACCTTTAAAATTTTAACTCAATGAAAATCCTTGGTCTCTCAAAAATGGGCCAACGTCAGGACGACGGATCTCTTTGAAAAAGTCGATATTTTTGTCTGTCCAACTATTGTCTTGAGGGTTTGAATTACGCGATAAATAATAGTCGCGGACTCGTTGATCGTATTGATTCAAATCAGTCATTTGTTTAGTATCGTATCGGTCGACTGCCACTTGATTAGCTAGGGGCATCCTTGGCTTGACTTGGTTCTTACTATTAGGAATACCGATAGTCATCCCAAACAGTGGGAAAGTATACTTTGGCAATTGTAAAAGTTGGGCGATTTGTCTGATCTCGTTTCTGATTCCACCGATGTAGCAGATTCCAAGACCTAATGATTCAGCTGCAACTGCCATATTTTCAGCAGCGATCGTCGTATCAACGGTCGCAACTAATAATTGCTCCATGGTTTTGATCCCATCAATCGACAAGCCTTTATTTTCTAGCATTGTGGCTTGTCGATAAAGATCAGCAACAAAAACATAAAAAACTCCAGTTTGTTTAACATAAGGTGCACTATTAGTGATGTCAGCAATCGTTTTGCGTAGCTTTTTATCGGCAATTTCAATAATAGAATATGCTTGGACAAAGTTGGAAGAGGATCCACTTTGTGCTGCTAGCAACAGTTCCTTTTTAACTTCATCATTGAGTGGTTCATCTTTAAAATCACGGACTGAAGTATGTCGTCTCATTTGTTCAATAATTGGATCCATAATGATTCCTCACTTTTCTTTCAGTATCTACAGTTTACAACATTTTTAAATATGATACTATTTTCATATGAGAAAAATATCATATGTGAGGAGAAACAAATGGCTAATATTTCGCAGATCAACGAAAAGATTTTATCTGAATCGCAAAAGATCATGAAGCTTCTCAGTAATAAAACTCGCTTTCAAATGTTGTATTTATTAGAACAGCAGCCACTCTCAGTTTCGCAATTGATGGATCTATTAAATATGGAACAGTCTGCTGTTTCCCATCAATTAGCAGAACTTAGACAATATCAATTAGTTAGCACAAAGCGAAGTGGCAAAGGAATCTATTACCGCCTCAATGATCCACACATTTTAGATATTATCAACGAAACCATGGAACACGCAGATCACGTATTAAGGGGGAAAAAACATGGTGAATGATATCAACGTCAAAAAGAGTTTAACGATCGAATATTTTTCAACCGCTTGGATGGTACTAGAATTTATTATTGGTTTGTCTTCGGGGATCAGTGCCGGTTCGATCTTACTGATTGCCTTTGGGATGGATAGTTTCTTAGAATTGATCTCTGGATCAACTTTGATCTGGCGACTAAAAAAAGAAGCTGCTCATCAACCAGCTGCAGAGATCGAAAAAGCCGAAAAAAAATCATCCCTAATAGTTGGGACGATTTTGTGTTTATTAGCAATATACGTTACTTTCGTTTCAATCTATAATCTAGTCACTCATCAAATTGCCGATGCCAGTCTTTCAGGTATGATCATTGCCATTGCTTCACTAATTTTGATGCCGATCTTAGCAGTTAAAAAACGGCAATTAGGTAAATCGATCAATTCGGACGCTTTGATCGAAGATGGCATGTGCAACGTAACTTGTGCATACATGGCAGCCACAGTCTTGATCGGCGTGGTCGTTACTGCCCTCTTCAATTTGTGGTGGATCGATTCAGTCGCAGCCCTAGTTTTAGTTTACTTCATCGCTAGTGAAGGCGTTGAATCACTTCGAAATGGGTTGGGAAAATAATTAATCGATTTTCTTCTCTTCCAAGCTTTTAAGAACTTTGGCGGGAACACCACCAACTAAACTGTTATCAGGGACATCATCAACAACTACGGCACCTGCTGCAATGACAACGTTGTTTCCAATAGTTACTCCCGGTGTTATCGTAACTTTGCCACCGATCCAAACATCGTTACCGATCTTTACCGGAGCAGCTTGAGCCAGATACTTTCTGCGACCAAAGGGATTCATTGGATGATTAACGGTATAAATATCAACATTGGGCCCGATCAATACATTATGACCCATGGAGACTTCTGCGATATCAATAATGGTCAAGTTGTAGTTACTTAAGAAATTGTCACCAACGTGGATATTTTGACCATTGTCACAATTGAAATTGGCTTGAACGGAAATATTTTTACCGGTAGATCCAAAGATCTCTTTGATTTTTGCTGTCTGTTGTTCTGGCTTTGTAGCTGGAATTTCGTTAAATTCATGACACAATTTGGCAGCATGAGCTTTTCTTTTAGCTACTTCTTCATCCAGAAAATAATACCAATCGCCAGCTTCGAGTTTTTCAATTTCGGACTTACCCATAATTATCACCTTCATATAAAATTAAGATAATTATAGCGCTATCATAGACTAATTGACAAAATAAGCCATACTTGGCATAAATTGTCTTTCCATCATTAAAGTAAATCTTATTTTGAATACGTAATTACTAAAAGACCCGCCGAAAAAAATCCGGCGGGTCTTTTTTTAGATTTTGAACAATTACTCTATGGCAAAGTATTCCCTGCAGAGAAGTATACGTCATACCACTCCTGGTTAGTCAATTTAACGTCAGCCCCAGCTGCACTATCTTTAATGTGGTCAGGATTCATGGTACCGATTATAACTTGCATCTGGGCAGGATGTCTTAAGATCCAAGCTGTTGCAATACCATTCTTGCTGACACCGTATTTGTCAGCCAATTCGGCTAGTTTCTTATTCAGTTCTGGGAATTTATCATTGTCGATGAAAGTACCCTCAAACATGCCGTATTGGAAAGGTGACCAAGTTTGAATAGTCGTTCCCTTTCTTCTTGAATATTCTAAAATTCCACCATCGTGGTCAATCGAACGTTCATCCGTCATATTGGCATGAATCCCGAAGTCGACCATTCCTGTATGCATAATACTAAATTACAATTGATTGATCAGCAATTTTTGATCGAGATTCTCTTGTAAAAATTCAAATTGTTGCGGATTGAAGTTAGAAACGCCAAAGTGACGCACCTTACCTGCTGTCTGCAATTCATCAAATGCTTCCGCAACTTCTTCCGCAACTTCTTCTGGTTCCATCAAAGGATCAGGGCGATGAAGCAAAAATGAGTCAAGGTAATCAATTTGCATTCTTTGCAAAATTCCATCAACTGCTTCGATTATGTGCTATTTACTGAAATCATAGCGTTTACCAAAAACAAAACTGCCGTGACTACGGTTAGGGTCTAAAACGATGCCACCTTTTGATTGGATATACAGCTCATCACGACTAACACCAGACTGCTTCAAAGCTTGGCTAAAGACTTTTTCTGAATCTCCTGAACTGTAAATATCAGCTGAATCAATATAATTGATACCTGCATCTTTAGCAGCATCAAGCGTTTTAGCGGCTTGTTCAGGGGTCAACGCTTCCATGCGCATGATTCCTAAAGCGACAGCTGAAGTTTGCCAATTAGTCTGACCTATTTTGATATTTTTCATTATATGCTCCTTAATCCATTTTTTATTTGCAATTATATAGTAGTGCTTCGAGTCAAGTATAAGTCAACTAGATGAGAAAAATATTTTTACGTTTTTCGATATTTTTAATTCACTATTTTACTCATAGAAATTTTATTTTCATTTATAAATAAAAAAAGCGATAACTCACTCACTATTAATGTGTGCGTTTATCGCTTTCCGATATATAAATTTGTAGGATTAAATTACATATTTTTTCCATTTAAGACGCTTCAACCAAGTTTGTTGGGCCGAGATCCCGAATGTTTTATGCTTCTTGAAATACTCGCCATTCTCATTTAAGTAATAAGAATTCTCTGTGTCCTTAGAATACATTTTAATTATTTTTAATAACTTTTTCTTGGGCTTATCGTGAATGATCGGCACTGCGATTTCTACTCGACGATCCAAGTTTCGAGTCATCATATCAGCGGAGGAGATCCACAACTCGTCATGACTATCGCCATATTGGAAATGGAAGATCCGACTGTGTTCCAATAATTCACCAACAATACTTTTGACAACAATATCTTCACGAGCCCCACAAATACCAAGCTTCAGTGAGCAAGGTCCACGGACGATCAGTCTAAATGGCAAGCCCAAACGAGCTGCTCGATAAATCTCATTAATAATATCGATATCAGTCAGACCATTGACCTTCATGAAGACTTGACCTTTGCCGACCCGCAAATATTCTTTGGTTGCGCGCTTAATGTTATTGATGATCATTGGTTTGAGTTGATTTGGCGAAGTCGCCAAGAGATCGTACTCAGTCTCTTGCATCGTTTCCAAACGTTTGAAAAATTTAGCTGCGTCATGAACATACGTCATGTCGCTAGTAAAGAAACTTATGTCAGAAAATACATTTGATGTAATGGCATTGTAATTACCAGTACCGACTTGAACGTAGCCAGTATCGTCTGCACCTTGGAGAACTAAGCAGACCTTGGAATGAACTTTGTTGACTCGATCGCCATACAAAACTTTGACTCCACTAGATTTTAAGATATCAGAAACGAGCAAGTTATGCTCTTCATCAAATCGGGCCCGCAATTCCACGACTGCCGTGACATCGATGCCCTTCTTAGCAGCTCGTTGCAGCAAATTGACTAATTGAGAATTCTTCTCGGTCCGATAGATGGTGATACAGATCCTAGTGGTCTTAGGGTCATCAACTGCTTCTTCCAAGTATCTTAAAAAGACACTAAATGAATCATAAGGATATTCCAACAGCAGATCATTATTGTCCAAATACTTTAAAATATCTTTTTTATCTTTCCAAATCCGTGAGCGAAACTTCGGAAAGATCAAATTTGCTTGACTCTTATACTTTTTGAAAAAGCTATTTAATAACTTTAAATCGATTGGACCAGGTATTTTGTATACACTTTTCTTGCTGATCCCAAATAATCCGGCAAAATAACTTCTTCCTCGTGGTCCAGCACATTCAAACTCGACACGCGTAACTTTCCGTGGATCTCTAGAGTTCAAGTAGTGGGTCATTTTCGACAAGTACTGAGCATCAGTCAACTTCTGATCTAAGAAATCATACTTCTTATTCTTATCGTATGTTACTCGAAAAATATAACTCTTCAGTACGTCATATTTGCTAAAAATATCTTCAGCAAAATTTAAAATAACATCTTCCAATAAAATAAAGTGGTCCGGCTCTCCTGTTGGAACTAGCCGATCCAAGCCATCCGGAATGGCAGCCATATAAGTATTTCCTTGTGATTGCATCAAAATATTTAAATTGCTTTTGAATTGCTTGTCGCTTGAAAAATCTTCAACTTTCAACTGATGTGCAACTGTTTCGTTGTAATAATCTTTAACTTGTTGCTTCTCAAAGTCGCTGAGTTCGTAATACTTCATCAAATGGAAAATATTCTTATCGTGACATTTTTCCATTAATAACGAAAAAGCTTCATATTGTTTCGTGATGTTACGAATATTAAATTCATAAACTAAACTCAAAACTTCTGTCCCCATGAGTCCAGTTCTTTTTTCGATTTTCCGACTACCGATCATGCTATAAATGTTGTGCATTCTCACTTTAAAGAATTCATCTAAGTTATTTGAAGCAATCGCCAAAAACCTTAATTTTTCTAAAATTGGTACATTTGGATTGTATGCTTGATCGATAACACGATTATCAAACAACAACCAACTTAAATCCCTATTATAATATTTACTCTTCATTTCTTAATTCCTTTTCGAAAGACTCAAAATCGTATTCCACTTGCTTAGCATAACTGTTTGTGAAATTCATTAACGAGTTAGCAATATCGGCGTATTCTTCCCCAAAGCCGATAATGAGTGGATAATTTGGTGAATGTGAATGTGCTCTGGCTAACAAGATGACACAAACTTGAACGTAGTCTTTGAATGAAGCAAAGTCTAATTTATCCAATTTGATCGACGATTTCATATCCTTGAATTGACGCATATAAAAACTAAACTGTTTCGTATCAAAAGCACCTAAAAATGGATCAGAGGCACTTTGCAAGATCAATTGACTGTCAACGATATTTTGTCCTTGACTGACGTTAGAGTCAGTAAACAATTCATCATCGTTATAAATAGGCAGAGCCTGCTTAGCTTGCAATACTAAGTAGTTAGAATCGAGGTCTTCTAATAGTATCAAATAGCAAAGTGTCCCCACACTTCCTACCCCAACACTATGTCGGACCACATCAATAATATTGAAATCTTCAAGAAACAATCTGACGTCGCTGCGTTGATGCTTCTTATATTTCTTGTAGCCTTCGACTAAATCATCATAGTCCTTCTCACTAATGTGTTGTGTTACTGGTTTGTTCTCAATAAAACGACGTTCCCCTTTGTCGTTTAGCTCGGTATATTTTTCAATGACCAACTTCGAATTGCTCTTTTGAGCTTTCTTGATCGATTTTGCGATCATCTTAACGAAAGACTCTTGGAAATATTCTTCATTGTTCTTCAAATTACCAAAAATCTCTGTGATATTTTGGAGAGTATTTGGCAAAATAAATCGCTTCATTTCTGAGATCTTTGTCATATGTTTTAAAGTATCAAAATAAGTGTCAACTACTGACAATAAGAATTCTTGGATCTCTGATTCTTCGAATCCATGATCACGAGCAACCAGCAGTGCACTAACGAGCAAACGTTTAAGGTCATATTCCCAATGACCTAAATGAGCCTCATCAAAATCATTCATATCAAATAACAATTGGCCTTCAGATGAACCATAAAAACCAAAGTTACCGATATGTGCGTCTCCACCAACTAAGACTTTAATGCAACTATTCTCATGCCGGGATAAATCATAATGCATCACATCGACTGTACCTCGTAAAAAGGCGAACAGTGATCCTGACATTCTTTGGCGTTTAACTGCTAATAGTTCAGGTACTAACAATTTATTCTTGATGTTTAATATCTTATGAATATTTCTTTTCTTTGGTTCAAATTCATTAAACGAATCAGAAACAGTGGTAGCAAAAAAGCGACCTTTGATTACTAGTTGTTCGGTGCTTTTAAATGCGTCAGTATCCTGAAATCTATATGGTGTTTGGCTCATACCCCTCATCTCCTTATTATGTATTATACAATAGCTTTCAGTCGTAACTGATGGTTTGTCACAATTTTTATATTATTGTTTATGTTAGATGAATATTTTTATTAAGCATAGTTAAAAATATACTTTTGATGTAGTGTTTTTTATGAAAATGGTTTTATGACATGGGGGTAATAGTTTTGGTGGAGGTTGCTATACGGCTCCGGGGCTCGGGGATACAGCCACTGGAACGCTGCCGACTCGATTTGAGCTCCTCGAAGAATTACGCTTCGACGATCTCAAATACGAGTCTTATTCTAAGCGGTAAAACGGTTCTCGTCGTGGTTTGGTTATTTTGATGCATTTATTTAAGAAGAGGCTTATATACTCAATGCCAATTTTCATGAG
>NZ_RHNT01000022.1 GCF_003946325.1 Companilactobacillus furfuricola
AACCGCCGTATACGGAACCGTACGTACGGTGGTGTGAGAGGTCGGTAGCCTAGCTACCTCCTACTCGATCGGCTGAGCCCATATAGCGCCCCGACCCTCCACCTAAGTGGGTATGTATATCCCCCTCTTTTTTGAGTTTTACCGATTTATTGTGTTCAAATTGGCACTTTTTGCTCGTCCTATTTCTCACATGTCTATCTCAAATATCGACCTTGTTAGTAAAAAACAGACTAAAATCTTGAGTTGGAGTTTTGATTTTTATTTATTATCTTATTTCTCTTGTTTAGTTAGATAGGATAGTAAAAGAACATTGTCATTTTTTTGACAATGTTCTTTTTTGTTTAAGGATTTAAATGTTAACACATTGCTGTTGTTGGGGCTATTAATTAGCCTATTGGGGAACCATTCATTATGTAGGTCAATCTACGAATGGTTCCTTTTACTTGTGTGTGGTGGTTACTTCCTAAGCGTTCGATTTTTTCTCTGGCAAACCTTCGGGCTGATGCTGTGCTTCTTAAATTATCTTCTCTTAGGTAAAAAATCATGTAGCGCATTCTTTCACTTATTACTGGGTATCTAAAATTGCCAGCGGTTTTGACTGTGGGATCTACTATATCATCTTCTTGAGCATACAAGTCGCTCACTTGACTGCGTTTTAAAAACTTCAAATAGGCTCTTTTCAATTCACGAAATTCCATTTTATTAACACGATACTCATTTTCCAATTCACGGTATTCAGTCGTTTTTTCTTCATTATTTAATTCAATAAAATTCGAATGTCCTTGAGAACTCATCACATTCGACAATTTGCCCGACAAATGATCGATCATGTGACCCTCTTTTACAATTTTATTATTAGCGGCAATCAAAAGCTTAACCAGCCTACTACCTTCTAAAAAATTATCAGCAAACTTATTGCAAAAATCAGCATAAGATTGAAACTCATTCAACAAACCTTCGCTTTCATTCTTCATAACAAATCCCGCTAACTCTTAATTCGATATTAGGGTTCAAAATGCCGTCACATCAATCCACAATACTGTGGCATGAATAAAAATAGGCGTTATAACGGTTCAATTGATAATTAAATTTCAAAAACCGAAGAGGCAATATCTAAAGAAATACAGAAAGTAAAGAAGCACAGTTAGTTAGATAAAAAGCGAGAGTACGAGAGAATCGAGTAAACGAGCAAGAAATAAGTAAAAAGAGAGAATCATCAAACAATAGAACAAGGCGAAAGTGTGAGGAAACGAACACGTGAGCCAGATGTGAATGTAAGAGAAGAAAAAGAATTTTAACTCTTATCGAACCAACAAAGAAAAGAAAAATGATAGTGGCACTGTACAAGAACAAAAAAATGAGCGGAGCTTTAGTCCCGCGAACCGAGAAAAGAGTCAGTAATATAGAAAGAGAATATATCCAAACAAGAAAAGGAAGCTCCTACTCCCCACCAGAAAAGATAAAACCTGAGATAGACATGTGAGAAATAGGACGAGCAAACAGTGCCAATTTGTACAAAATAAATCGGTAAAACTCAACCAAGGGGGGAATTGTATATCTATCTAGACGTAGGGGCCCGGGGATACAGACCTCAGTACCCAAATTCCTCTTGGCGACGAAGGAGCTTAGAGGAAGACCGAGTTTTGAGATGCCTGGGCGAACTTCCCAGGTAGCTCAAAATCGCGTCGGGTACGTTCCAGCGTCTGTATCCCCGGGCCCCGGAGTCGGCATTGAACGTAGCAACCAAAATACTACCACCCACCCCAGCTAACCAAACAAACTAACAGACCTCCATCAAAATAAAACGCTTCTGTCTGCCATAGCTCTCTTACATCTTTATTAGACATAACGCTTAGAATAAGACAGCTTCAGCTTCTTCAATCCCTCAACCGGATCCCCAAACCGATCCACCTCATACAAATTATTGCGAATCCCAACCGGCACATCAGAACGATCAACATTACGGACCTCATATTTAACATAGGAACCTTTATGCACAACCTTAACAAACTCAGTCTTATGATCATAACTACCATTCAAAGTTACAATATCGCCTTCACCATAATCAGTATCGATCACAGCAGCTTTCTGCTTCCCAGCGTCATGCACCATCACATACCCAACGCGCTGAGGAATAAACGGATTGATCCGGTCCAAACTAGCAAATTCCATATTACGCCCAAGATAAGCCACGCCAAACACCAAAACGATCACCAAAATAACAGACAAAAGAAAATAAGCAGCCTGCTTATAAAGCTTACGGCTCTTCAATACCTCAGCAATATCACGATTCATCCCCGCATCATCTTCACGCCAAAAATCAGAAACCGGAAAATGCAACGCCTGAGCAACTCGCACAATATAATCCATATTCGGATGCGACTCCCCTGACTCCCAACGATAAACCGTATTTCGCGACACCTGCACCTTTTCTGAAAGCTCCTGTTGAGTCACACCAGCAGCTTCTCTTTTCTCCTTCAAAATATCGGAAATGGGTCTGATCTTATCAGCATCAACATAATAAGTCGTATCATCTTTTGGCTGGACCTTCTCAGGCAAACCATAAACGATCGACAAAATCGCGTTTAGTAACAATAAAATCAACGTCGGACCGGGATAAATATTGATATCCCTCCTTACTACCGCAAATGTAATGATATTCGTGATCAAAACCACCAAAATAGCCAGTTCGAAACCACCCAAGAACAAATACAACTGTCGATCAGCTTTTTTAAAACGACCGATACCTAAAAAAATCATCGTTAGTAAAATACAGAAAAATGCGATGAATTCAAGCATCCCTGGGATTGTTGTTTCGCCATAATCAATAAACGTCATCGACTTGTAAAAGGGAAAATAATTGATTCCTTGAGTGCTTTTGATAAAAATAATTTTCAAATAAAATAGTGCAAGGATGGTAATTAAGGACACTATCGTAGTTGTAATTTTTAAATATGCTCGCTTTTTTTTCATAAATTTCATCCCGTATTATTAATATAATTATATTATAGCGGTATTTAGCAAATTGTCGTGAAAGAATAAAAATCCCTTCTTTTGTGAAGGTTGGTTTTTCCTATCAAATATTTTCATACAATATTATAATGAAAGCGTTAAATAACAACGAAAGCGAGATACCTTATGAAATCAGCAATTTTTGAAAAAGCCGGTCAAATGACCGTTAAAGATGTCGAAAAACCTACAATCGAAAAACCTGATGACGTCATCATTAAAGTCGTCCGGGCTTGTGTCTGTGGCTCTGACCTTTGGTCTTACCGTGGTTTTGAAGAAAAAGAAGCAAACTCGACGAACAACGGACATGAAGCCATCGGTATCGTTGCAGAAGTTGGTTCAGAGATCACTACTGTTAAACCTGGCGATTTCGTGATCGCACCATTCACTCACGGTTGTGGCCACTGTCCCGCTTGTTTAGCTGGATTTGATGGCGATTGCCAAGATCACGACGATAACTTTAGTCGTGGCAATCAAGCTGAATACGTGCGTTTCCAACACGGACAATGGGCTCTGGTCAAAATCCCTGGCAAACCAGAAGATTATAGTGAAGGAATGTTAAAATCGCTACTAACTTTAGCTGATGTGATGGCTACTGGTTACCACGCAGCTCGAGTGGCTAACGTTAAAGCTGGTGATACCGTTGTCGTCATGGGTGACGGTGCCGTCGGACAATGTGGGATCATTGCTGCTAAGCTACTTGGAGCTACTAAGATCATCTCAACTAGTCGTCACGAAGATCGTGAACAATTGGCAAAAACTTTTGGTGCTACTGATAACGTGGCCGAACGTGGTGACGAAGGTGTCCAAAAGATTTTAGAATTAACTAATGGGTTTGGTGCTGACGCTGTTTTAGAATGTGTCGGTACTGGTTTATCCTTTGAAACAGCAATGCAAGCCGGTCGCCCTGGTACAATTGTTGGTCGTGTTGGGCTTCCTCACGGCGAAGAGCAAGATTTGAAGGAATCATTCGAAAAGAATATTTCTCTTGCCGGTGGTCCTGCATCAGTAACTACCTATGATAAGGAATTACTTCTCAAAGCTGTACTCGATGGCAAGATTAATCCTGGCCTAGTCTTTACTAAGTCATTTACTCTTGATGAGATCAATGATGCTTACCAAGAGATGGCTGATAGAAAAGTAATCAAATCATTCGTTAAAATTTCGTAATCTACAAATTAAGAAGGTAACTACATGAAAGTATTCATCGCCGGTGGGAGTGGTCGGGTCGCCACTGATTTAATCAAAGATCTCGTTAACGATGGTCATCAAATCGTGGCGGGAGCCAGACATCCTGAAAAAATCATCGATCTAGAAAATGTCACTGCAGTTAAACTAGATCTCCACGCTTCAGTTGAAGAAATCGCTCAAGTGATCGGTCGAGTCAGTGCCGTTTATTTCGTTGCTGGTTCCAGAGGGAATGATCTGCTCCAAACTGATGCTTTTGGTGCTGTAAAAGTTATGCAAGCTGCTAAGAAAAACCAGATCTCGCGTTTCATTATGCTCAGTTCCCTATTTACTTTACAGCCCGAAAAGTGGGATCAACCAGGTTTAGAAAATTTGACCGACTACAACATCGCAAAATTTTTTGCGGACAATTACTTGATCAACCAAACTAATCTTGACTATACCATCTTGCAGGCCTCACTTTTGACCGAAGAACCAGCCACGGGCAAGATCTCGTTTAATGCCAGTGAAGAATCGACTAACCCGATCCCTGACGTGGCTTTGACCTTAGCTGGGATCCTCAATCATGCCAACACGATCCACAAGGTTTTACTAATGAAGTCAGGCAACATGCCGATCAACACCGCGTTAGGAAACGTCTACTAATGACAAGACCATACGAATACACCGCAAAGATCCGTTCCTCTGAAGTTGGCAAAGGTGGCGCCTTTGTGGAGTTCCCTTACAATATCCGCGAAGAATTCGGCAAAGGCCGCGTCAAAGTTCACGCAACATTTGATGGGATCCCTTACGACGGTTCAATTGTGAACATGGGAGTCAAAAACGCTGATGGTAGCATTTGTTACATTATCGGCGTTCTCAAGTCGATCCGGAAAAAATTGAATAAAGATATTGGCGATGAAGTTCAGGTGAAAATCGTTGAACGAAATTAAACACAGAAAGTGGAGCGACACGGCCAGTTACTGAGAATGTAGGGACTGTCAGCACAAAAAGTGCGACGAGGTCTTGCTTGCTGACAGTTACTAAAATTAACACCACCGCCGACTGGAGCTTGCTTCAAAATCATTGATGATCAAAATAAAAACACTATCCATTACAGCAATCATTGCTGGTAAAAAACGGATAGTGCTTTTTTCAGTGCTAAAAATTTGCAAACAAAGAATTCAAAACCAACGCCTTCTATTCTTCAAAACTTACTCCCAACAAAAAAATCGCACTCACTGATTTATTGATTATGGAGAATTTTTCATAAAAATAAAATTATATAACAACATCATGACGATAATTCTGCTACATTAATATAAAGATGTATTTTTGGGAGAATTGCCATGAAGAAAACAATATTGATTGTTGAAGATGAAAATAGTCTTTCGAGTTATTTAAGTAAGGAATTAAAATTCGAAGAATTTGATACTTTAATAGCTCAAGATGGCGTCGAGGCCTTAGATATTTATGAGAAAAATAAAAATAAAATATTATTGATATTACTCGATCTGATGCTGCCAAAACTAGACGGGATGGGTGTGCTGCGGAGGATCCGCAAACATGACCAGATCCCAATCATTGTTATGACTGCGCGTGATTACATTGGCGATAAAGTTTCTGGGCTTGATAGTGGCGCAGATGACTACATTACCAAACCTTTCGAAATTGAAGAACTGTTGGCACGTATTCGCGTTGTACAACGACATATCGAAAATATGACCGAACCTGATGAGACTTACCAAGTGGCTGATCTAGTTTTAGATACTAAATCGCATCAAGTTATCCGAGACGGTAATGTTATCCAATTAACTCGTCGTGAATATGATCTATTATTATTTTTCCTCCAAAATGAAGGCAAAACTTTTACACGTGATGAATTACTCGATAATGTTTGGGGTCAAGATTTTTTAGGTCAGCAAAATGTGGTAGATGTCTACGTGGGCTACTTGAGAAATAAAATTGATGGAAAATTTGACCAGCCACTGATCCAAACGATCCGTGGCGTTGGTTATTCACTCGAGGATACCCAAAATGAAGCCAACTAAATCAAAAACTTATCAATCGTTAATCAACCATGCCATCAATCGACTCGTCCTGATCATCACCGTTTCGATCAGTATTTTGATTTTATTAGTGGTAGGAACTCAACAATCATCCAACACCATTCACGAAGCTAGAGGATTAATGGTCAGTCTTAATATGGCTAACATTGACGATATCCCTAGTTTCATCCACTGGAATAGCCAGACTAATCGTCACAGTCGCCAAACGAGTATTATTCGTGTAAAGACCGACAAGGCTTCAGTCACGGCAACATCTAATCGCCGTGGCAGAACGATTTTAACTTCTTCTGCTTCCAAAAATTTTTTGAATCAAAAGAAAATTACCCTCTCACCAAAAAAACATGTCGTCTATGTTAAAGGGTACGGTTTTTTCCTATATAACTCAGAGAAAAATAATGATACAACCTATCAACTCTGGGTCAGTTTGAACAGTCTGATTCAAAACATTTTGTTACTGCTCATAATCATTGCTTTCATTACCTTCATAATTATTTTATTCGGACGTTGGTGGGCCAATTTACTGGCTAAAAAGCTGAGTCAGCCTACTATTTCCTTAGTTGAGGAAACACGCAATACTATTAAGGATGCTCAAACTACTCAGCCAAAACTTGTGGTGCCGGATAGTCCGCAAGAGATCACTGAATTGGGAAATGCCTTCGATGACTTGTTGGATAACCAAAACAAACGCCTCCAAAGAGAGCAAGATTTCGTTTCCAACGCCTCTCACGAATTGAGAACGCCAATTGCTGCAATCAGAGGTAATATCAAGTTGATCAAGCGTCATGGTGACGACCATCCGGAAGTCATACCCGAATCGCTCAAGTTTATCGATGAAGAATCCCAAAGAATGCAAAATTTGATTGAAAATTTGCTGCAGCTATCTCGAGCTGATCGAGCTCAGTTATTATTAAAACCACTCGACCTTTCCCAACTAGTTTCTGAGACGATCGATCAATATAAAATTACGGCGACACATCCTCTGCAACAAAATATTGCCGATGGATTAACTGTGTCCGGCGAGAAAGATACTATTCGCCAGATTTTGATTGCTTTACTCGACAATGCTCAAAAATATTCAGCAAAAAGCGAACCGATCACTGTTGACTTATTTGCTCATGATCAACAAGTGATTTTAGAAGTAAAAGACCTCGGGTCAGGAGTTCCCGATGACCAGAAACAGCAAATCTTCCAAAGGTTTTATCGGATGGATACTTCCCACTCTTCTGAGATTCAAGGTAATGGTTTGGGATTGTCGATCGTGGCTAAACTTGTGGAATTAAACAACGCTCAAATTACTGTTTTGGATAATCAACCTCGGGGGAGTGTCTTTCGGGTTGAGTTTTAAAAAGATGAATAATAAATATTGCTAGATATCGATTTTTTGTAAGATCGGGGTCTAGCTTTTTTATTTATCCTCAAGGATGTTGAAACGAGCTCCAGGCGACAGCGGCCTCCGGTTTAGAAACTGTCAGCAGGCACGGCTTCGCCGCACCTTTGGTGCTGACAGTCCCTAAATCCTCAGCAGCTGACCGTCGCCTTCCGCTCTCTGCTTTGTAAGAATTTCTTATTTAAACCTTATCAATCACCAGTAGTTAGTAAAATATCCCGCTAGTATACTAATCACCATTATATGAAAGGACTTCCTAACTAACTTAATGTCAAAACTTACAACTAAATTACAACAACAATTAATTTCTAAAAATGATGAACTTATTATGCAAGATCAACATGGTCACTGGTATTCTGGCGATCAACTTTTTGAAGAGGTCCAGATTTGGAAAGACTACTGGAAGAATAAAGGGATCGGTCATGACGATATTGTTTTGGTCAGCTTGACTAATTCGGTCTCTTATTCACTAGTTCTTCAGAGTTTGTGGGAGATCGGTGCGATTGCTCAAAATGTTAATCCGGCTACTACTGAGATTCAGATCAGTGAATTGGAAGAACAATATCACTATGCTGCGATCATATTTGATGAATCGGTCACTTCTTTGAAGATCCTGGGAGATACTTTTGTTGATCAACCGCGATTGACTACTTTACATGAACCAGAATTGCAAATTTTTCTTGCTAAAAACCATGAGGCACATCCCCAAAGTGATCCTGCTGATGATCAGATTGCCTTGATCATGCATACTTCAGGCACGACTGGTAAACCTAAGCGTGTCGGTCTGACCCACGATAACTTATTTTATGGGGCTTTGAACGTCATCGAATCACAGCGTTTAACAGCAGAAGACAGCACCTTGGTCTTAATGCCGATGTTCCACATTAATGCGATGGTCATCTCCAATTTGGCGACACGACTTTCAAACGGGAAACTATTGTTCCGACCAAAATTCAGTGCCCACACTTTTTGGCCAGAAGTATCTACAGAACAAATCACTTGGGTCTCTCTGACACCGGCTATCATCGCTATCTTATTACGCCGTGATGAACAACCTACTACTAATAATTTACGCTTTTTAAGAACTGCATCGGCGCCATTATTGCCTAGTGTTCACCAAGCATTCAACAAGCGTTTCAATATTCCTTTGATCGAAAGTTACGGCATGACTGAAGCAGCCAGTCAGATCGCACAAAATCCTTTAAATGCACCCATCAAAATACCGTGGGTCAAAATTACGGTAACGAGCTCATTATCTTGAACGATGATGGCGAGAAGCTTCCTAAAAATGAAGTTGGTCAAATTGCAGTCAGAGGTAAAAATGTTATCACTCATTATCTCGACCCACAGCCGGAAGCATTTTTTAAAGATTGGCTCTTAACTGGCGATCTCGGCCTGATCGACGACTCTGGATATTTACATATCGTCGGTCGTAGCAAAGAAATGATCATCCGTGGTGGAGAAAATATCAATCCTTTAGCCGTCGAAGATTGTCTGAGCCAAGTTCGCTTCGTAAAAGAAATCGCCGTCGTCGGTCTTCCCGATAAGATTTACGGCGAGATCGTTGCTGCTATCATTGTGCCGAACTTTCCAACGAAAGATCATCGTCACATCCAGGTTTTATTGAACCAAATGGCCAAAGAAGAACTCTTACCAGTTGAACGGCCAACTAAATACTTCTTCGTTTCCGAACTACCTAAAAATGCTACGGGAAAAATTCAACGAACACTTTTAGCTAAAAGAATTACTGAACAATTAAAGGAGGCTTAATCTATGCAGAGATCTATTGCATTACCGATCCATAAAGAGCGGACTTTGAAATTACCGCTCAACAAAGTATTACCATTCATTGTTCCGATCGTCGTCTTGATAGCTTGGCAAGTCAGCAGTAATCTCGGCTGGCTTCCTAGTACGATCTTGCCTTCACCGATTGCCGTCTTCCAAGATGGTATTTCGTTGACCCAATCGGGTGAACTGCCAAAAAACTTAAGTATTAGTTTGTATCGAGCTACTCTTGGCTTATTGATCGGTGGCGGGATCGGCTTTATTCTCGGATTCATCAACGGCATGTCCAAAACTTGTCGCTTACTATTTGATTCTTCGATCCAAATGTTTCGAAACATCCCCCACTTAGCTTTGATCCCGTTGATCATTCTTTGGTTAGGTATCAACGAATCAGCCAAAATTTCACTCGTCGCCATCGGAACAATGTTCCCAGTTTATATCAACACGTTCCACGGGATTAGTTCTGTCGATAAAGACTTGATCGAGATGGGGAAATCTTATCAATTAACGAAAAAACAGCTTTTTTCCAAGATTATTTTCCCAGCTGCCCTTCCCCAGATTTTCGTAGGTATCCGCTACGCTTTAGGTGTCATGTGGACGACTTTGATCGTGGCAGAAACTATTTCAGCTAGTTCCGAGATCGGTTATATGGCCAATAATGCTGAAGATTTTATGGATATGGAGACGGTCATTCTTTGTATCGTTATCTATGCGATTTTAGGTAAGGTCTCTGATTTGATCGCCAAAAGTTTTGAAAGTCTTTTCCTTGAATGGAAAACATTAGGAAGGAATAACGCTTAATATGAATGATCAATTTATTTCAATTAAAAATGTAAACAAGCAATACGATAAAGTTACTGCATTAGAAAACGTCAATCTTAGTATTAACAAAGGTGAATTTGTCGCCTTAGTTGGTATGAGTGGTGGTGGAAAGAGTACCCTGCTCCGCTTGATCGCCAATTTAGAAAAGCCCACTAGAGGTTCCGTTACGATCAATACAAATGACCCCGTCTCCTCAACTCGTGTCATGTTTCAGGAAGATCGATTACTACCTTGGATGAATTTAGTCGACAACTTGTCCTTTGGCTCGAAAAATAAGGAGGATAAGCGAAAAGCTCGTCGCTTGCTAGATTTAGTCGAATTAGGCGATTTTGCTGATCAGTATCCAACTCAACTATCCGGTGGTCAAAAGCAACGGGTAGCTTTGGCTAGAGCGTTGATGACCGACCCAGAGATTTTGTTATTAGACGAACCTTTAGGGGCTCTCGATGCCTTAACTAGACGAAAAATGCAGGACTTGATCTTAAATATTTGTCAAAAGAACCAACTGACAACTATTTTAGTAACTCACGATGTTGAAGAAGCTGCACGCATGGCTGACCGAATAGTCGTCATGAAAAATGCTACTAATCTCTATGAAGAAACTTGTCCAAGTAATAAAAACGCTGGTCAGATCGGTATCGTAGCCGATAAAGTACTAGCCGAGATCCTCGGTGAGTCCCACCGAGAAGTAAAATATGCTTAATTAATAGCTGGATATTCTCCAGCTATTTTTTTGCGTTGAAATTGAATTTCAGCATTCACGAATTAGTTCTATTTTGTTTTTACTCTTGTTGCTGAAAAACTAGGAAATGTGCATATCGGTAACCCGTAATTGTTAATATGAAGCCATTTGAGAGAGTTTTTCTAAGTTTGTGTCACTGATTAAGCCCAACACTAAAAAGCTTGTACGAAGTATTACAAGCTTTAGTGAAATATCCTTTTAAATTTATTAATTATCCCTGTTCTTTAGTAATTACGTGTAGACTGACATGCATTGATCCTTTCCTGCAAGATCAAAGTGTCGGATCAACCAAGCGGTTTATTGTTCAATCTATTAATTTGCACAAAAAAACACGACCTCACTTATGAGATCGTGCTGTTTAGTTTAATCATAGTCTCCACTTTCACTAATGTTGACTTTGTTTTTGATCAACCCTTCTTCATAAAATAGATCAGCGATTTGTTGTTCTTCTTTTACATAAGTAGAATTCATGGCGCTGATACTAAATGTTCGTCGTTCAACTAATTTTTTGACCACGGACTTAGAAACTTTCAACGATTTGCTCATCATTGTGATCACTTCTGAATGATGATCGTTAGCCCATTCCATATCTTCTTGTAGATACTTGATCAAGTATTTCGAAACTTCGGTATGATCTTTTGCATAGCTTTGCAATGACAAGATGTAGTCACGGTTATTAGTAATGCCGGTTCCATTAGTCAATAACTTAGCATTTTGTGTCAATTGAGCTTGAGAAGTATACGGATCCCAAGTTGCCCAGGCATCGACCTTTCCTTTTGAAAAAGCGATACTTGCGCTAGACTGATCCATATTTACTAAGGTAACGTCAGAAGTCGTTAAGCCTGCTTTTTTCAAAGCTGAGATGACCATGTACTGCGAACTAGTTCCTTTTGTATAGGCGATCTTCTTTCCTTTGAGATCTGACAGTGACGACATGCTAGAAGATTTCTTAACTAAGATGCCTGATCCTTTCGCTTTTGAAGAACTGCCGGCAATATAAGTTAGTTTAGTGCCGCTAGACAAAGCAGTAACTGGCGGTGTATCACCTGTTCGTGCATAATCGATGCTTCCTGCTTTGAGGGCTTGCATCAAAGAATTACCGTCTTGAAATTCTTTAAAGTTCACTTTATAACCTTTGGCGGACATCTTTTTGACGAATTCACCACGAGCTTTGGCAATATCAAAAGGATCACCTTTTTGATAACCGATGGTTACGGTAGTTTCACCAGACATCTTTTGACCAGCATCGGTTTGTTTGAAGCCATAAAAAGCCACGATCGCCCAAAACATCAAAACGACCGTGATCAATACTTTTTTCAAATTGCGTTTTCTTTTACTCATGCACTTCCTCCGCTGACATCGAAATTATTTGTGACTGCAATTGCTTGCGAAGAACTTTACCAGTTGGATTTCTTGGAAAGTCTTTTACGAAATAGATTCGTGTCGGTCTTTCATAATTAGCTAACGTTTCAGTGGCATGAGTCATCAGATCTTGTCGTTGTTCATTTTCATCCATTGGTGAGCGACTAATGATCACTGCCGTGACCGCTTCACCGTAAAGTAGATCTGGCGTGGCGATCACAGCAACTTCTTTGACAAAATCTAGCTGACTCAAAGAATTCTCCACTTGGGCTGGCGAAACCTTTTCACCGCCATGATTGATGATATCTTTCTTACGACCTTTCACGAATAAGTAACCTTCGCTATCAAAATATCCGAGATCTCCCGTTAAAAACCAACCATTATGGAAGGAATCGGTCTGAACATCTAAATAATGAGAAATAACGTGATCTCCTTTTACAGCTATCTCGCCAAGTTTGTTAGCTTGCTGAGTCGTCTTGCCTTCATTGACGATCGCTACCTCAGTTTTGAAAGGTTTGCCGGCAGAGCCGATCTTGCGCTGTGAAAAGGGATTGATCGTACATTGGCTAGCTGTTTCAGTCATTCCGTATCCTTCTAAGATGACCGTGTGAAATCTTTGTTGAAATTCGGTCAATTTATCGATCGGCAAAGAAAAAGATGACGAACGAACAAAGCGTAATTTGATATCGTCAGAATAACGATCATTAGCTTTTTGATTGAGCAATAAAATGTTGATTATCGTGGGAACGACCGAAACCCAAGTGACGTGATTATTTTTCACTTGATCCCAAAATTTGGAAGCACTGAATTTTTCTGCGACCACGATTTTCCCACCTGAAAGTCTCGTCGATAGTAGGCAAACTGCTTGAGCATTAATATGAAACATTGGCATGATCACTAAGACTGTGTCTTGCTCTGTCAGTTGATGACTTTCGATATCGTGCTCTACCGCATTGAAAAGGATCTTGTGACTTAATCCCACTCGCTTGGGTTTTCCAGTCGTCCCAGAAGTATTCATGATCAAAGCTAGATCATTTTCTGCTGGTGTTTTGGCATCGTGGTGTAAATTAGTTTGATCGATCAATAAATTTAAATTGTTGACGGTATTTAATTCACCTGTTGCTAATTGCGTTGATCGATAATTTTGAATGTATTCTGCCATTTGATCTTCCACAAAATAACCGGCATAAGTATTTTCGTTGATTTCTGCCAATAGTTCACTTTCTGGAGTAGTTGCGGCAATAGGATGCATGATCGCTCCTACTTCCCAAATTGCTTGAGTGATCACTGGGTAGGCTGCCATATTTGGCAAACAGATCAAAACAACATCTTGATAACCGATTTTTTGACGGACAAAGACTTGTTTTAATTGTTCGACATCTTCTGAAATTTCTCTTCCAGTAAACCAGCGATCCATTTTTTCATCCTTAATGATTTTCTCTGATTGATTATTCTTCAACTGTTTGTTTAACTGCTCTGTTATTTCTGACATTTTTTCTTACTCCTTTGGTGATGTGCCATTGTGGTCTACCGATCAAGACTCCAAATGGTGGTACCTTGTAGCAGAACCACGAAATTAAAAATGCCCCGCCTAAAACAAATACATACCCAATTGGTAATAGTAGTAATGTGACAAATGATGGAACGTCGATAAGCGATAAGATGCCGTATAACATCGTCAACGGAATCGTTTGAACTAAGTAAATCCCAAAAGATACCTTAGCCATATTCCGGATAGAATTATCGATCCACTTAGGCAAACCGTTGAGCCTTGCATGCGCATACTGACGACCGATCCAAAAAACAAAGACGATCATGAAAGTATCGTAGATGAAAATGAGTGGTTGGTGGATCGACAACGTAGCACTAATGCTTAAGTGCAAAATATCTTGATTGCCAAAAAACAATCCCACTGTACTAATTGCCAAGATCAAAGTCGACCAACCGATCATTCGATGATATTTTTCAATAAACGCATCTACTTCTTTGTAATGGATAGCAACATATGCTCCAGCAATAAAATAAAATTGATAAACTAAAATATTCAATCCATAAGCTCTGAACAAATACCACCAACTGTCACGGTCAACGCCAGGTAGCCAGTATTTAATACCGATCACTAACAATAGTTGCAACAAGGCACTAACGACCAGAATTGCTAAATGATGATTTTCCAATTTTTTGAACATATAGACGATCAGTGGGAAAAATAAATACAGCTGGAAAGTTACGATGATGTAATACATATAAAATTGATTACCATGGATCACCGCATCCCACAATTTGGAAAAATACTCCGGCCACAACAAGGCCGTACCTGCCGTTATCGTCGTAAACCACAACATAATGGCATTCCAACTAATGTACGGTATCCCAACATTGAGATAGCGTTTCTTCCAAAACTTCAGCCAATGCTGATCTTTATTGTAATAATTTAAAACCAAAACCAATCCAGTCATAAACATAAAACCCATTCGGGTAAAATGCAGCGACAAGTGAGAAGCCTCAATAAACAATCTACTCCCAGAACCATCGGTCATATTATTTTTAAATGCAGTAGTAGTGTGGTTCAACAAAACCCCACCAATGAAAATGACTCGCATCAAGTCAACTTCATACAAATACTTCTTCTTCGTAGTAGCCAAAAATTCACCTCAATACTATGCTGATAAAAAACATATAACAGTTATATCACGCACAAAAGCCCCAGTCTTGATGAACAATTAAGGAGAAAATATGAAAAACTTATAAACACAGAGAGCGCAGCGGGGTGGTCAGCTGCTGAGGATTTAAACACAGAGAGCGGAAGGCGACGGTCAGCTGCTGAGGATTTAGGGACTGTCAGCACCAAAGGTGCGGCAAAGCCGTGCCTGCTGACAGTTTCTAAACCGGAGGCCGCTACCCCGCGGAGCTCGTTTCAACATCCTTGAGGATTAATAAAAACACCACTATCAAAACCGCAGCAAATTTAACTAGTAAAAATAAAAAAACTCTATCCAATTTACAGCAAGTTTATCTAGAAAAAAATAGAACCCACTATTTCAGATACAGCATTTTTGAGAAGATTAAATTCTAAACCGGAGGCCGCTACCCCGCGGAGCTCGTTTTCACATCCTTGAGGATTAATAAAAACACCACTATCAAAACCGCAGCAAATTTAACTAGTAAAAATAAAAAAAAATCTATCCAATTCACAGCAAGTTTATCTAGAAAAAAATAGAACCCACTATTTCAGATACAGCATTTTTGAGAAGATTAAATTCTAAACCGGAGGCCGCTACCCCGCGGAGCTCGTTTCAACATCCTTGAGGATAAATAAAAACACCTCCATCTAAACCACAGCAAGTTTAACAATCAAAAAAAGAACCAACTTCCCCATTCACCGCAAGTTTAGCCACCAAGTTTTCAATCACAGAAGAACAAAAAAAGCCCCCAAAAGGAGGCTTTTTATCCCTGCAAATCCGAAGCTTTCCGAGTAGGACTGACCCAAACACCACTACCATGCCCAAAGACAGATTTAACAGCATCGGGAAAAGTATGAACCACCGTGATCGGACCCACGATCCAATAAAACAAAATATACAACGGTGCAAATCCAAAATAGCGTATTTTTTGCAAACGATCATCAATGATCACAGCTGCTAAAAGTTGAATTATCCCCGCTATCAATTCGAACGCGATCAGTACTAAAGATTGGTACAAGTAACCATTCGCTAAAGTTTGATTTCCATGCATCAATGCAATCACGAAATTGATCCAAAATATCACAGTCGTAATGACGAAGAAAAAGGCCCAGATATTGGAAAAAGTCGCATCGGCTAGCAACGGCAACAGCGTATATCTTTTAATGGGATGAAGAACGATTTTGCTAAAATTAGCCAGCCAAACTTCCGTTCCACCTTGAGCCCAACGCTTACGCTGCTTATAAAAATCTTTTAAATTGTTAGGAACAATCAAATGGGCAATAATATTTGGAGCAAAAGTTGGCATTCCACCAATAGCGTTGTGATCCCACGCAATGCTAATGTCTTCTGTGATACGATCTTGACGGAAACCACCAATAGCAATTAAGAATTCCTTTTTGTACATAGTGTTGGCACCACTATATGCATACAGTGAGTCGTAAATTGCTGCTTGGCTACGCTTAATAATCCCGATGATACTAGAGAATTCAAGAGTTTGGGATTTTCCCAATAATGAGCTACGATTGCGGACATCAGAATTCGCCGTTACTGCAGAAACATTAGGATTATTGTGATTAAAAAAATTCATGTATTTCATTAGAGCATCCGGTTCTGGTATCGTATCAGCATCATTGCTTAAGACATATTCACCTTTAGCAAAATTGATACCTACATTGAAAGCGTGAGCTTTACCGCTATTTTTCTCAATATTGATAATTCTTAGTATCGGAAATTTCTTCTGGAGTCGCTCCAAGATTGCTTCCGAGTCATCGGTCGATCCATCGTTGATAGCTAAAATTTCATAATTTTGATAATTAATTTTTTCGCACAAATAAGTAATGATTTTTTCAATCACTAATTCTTCATTGTGCACCGGTATCATAATAGTTATAAAAGGCTGTTGTGAAACTGGTAAATTGGTCCAATTATCGTCGAGTCGATCTTTTTTAAGAAATCGATAGCAGATCGATCCAGCCAGCCAAAAAAATGAGCCTAAAATGGGATAAATACTCAACGTAAACATCGTTAAGTCAAACGTCGAATGTAAAAAATCTATCATCGTTTGCCAATTCAATAAATTATTCATAATTCCCCCTAGTCCACATCATTCAAATGATGCTTAGCATATAATTTTTGATAGGCGTTAACTGGAATGCACTGATCAGGATGAATATTACAAATTTTGACATTATGACGAAAATCCACCTTGCCAAATTTCTTTGCAACGTATTTATTGAATAAAAGTTCTCGCTGTCTTTGACGACTACTATCTAAAACACTAACTGAATTGTAAAAACTATCATTTCGATAATTATTCATAATGGTTAAAAAAAATACAAATCAAAAACGAAATAATTGATAACGTTGCCAAAATGGTAGCTAAATGATCAATATCGTAGAATCCCGACATCTGTGGCAAAATTTTTGGCAGATGCAATTTTTTAGCAGACATTGATGAAGTAAGAACAACCGTCATCAATCCCATTACTAAAGCCCATCCGACTAAAGTAATAAACCCCTCTTTGATTTTCAGCAATCTATTTCCTGGATTAAAATACTTATCCTCAACATACTTCTTAGACCTAGTTTGGTCAGTCATAATTTCCCCCTACTGTTTATATATTTAAAACAAGAAATATATTAATTTTCAATAATTATTGGAATATCCATTTCCCACAATTAATGGTACAACCATATTTTAAGTTTTCAAGAATAAATATCATTAGATTTGTTTTATACATAAATAGAGAAATTATACATCCTTTATAAAATTAATTTATCTTTTTTAGTTAGGAAAATATCTTACTGAAAATTTCATCGAACCATTTGAATTACCCCTTCGAAAAAGGTAACTTATTGACTAGTAACCACAAAATCAATTTTAGTTAGTGAGGTAATCATGCTAGATTCACTACTTCCAAACAAGAATTTGACCCATCAACAAGAGGCCGTTTTCGATAAAATATTGAATTTTTGCCAAAATAATTGGACTAATAATTCTAAGGGGATCTTCCAACTTAACGGCGATGCCGGAACTGGCAAAAGTGTCATCTTGACTAAATTGTTTTTGACCTTGGAACGATCCGCCAAAAATGATTGTTCTCTTCTACAAGGAACCAGTAATTATTTTTTAGTCAACCATCCCGAGCTGTTGAAAGTTTATCAAGATAATGCTGGCGAATTTAACGAATTACGCAAAAACCGTTTTCTCCGTCCGACGACTTTTATCAATCGCATGAACAAACAACATCGACAAGCTGATATTGTTGTGATCGACGAAGCCCACTTATTGCTCAGTGAGAGCGACAAGTACAATAATTTCGAACAGACTAATCAATTAGAAGAAATCATTAAATTAAGTAAAGTCGTCATTTTTGTTTATGATGAAAAACAAGTTTTGAAGTTAAAAAGCTACTGGTCACAAGATCGAATCACCTCTTTGATCAAAAAGATGTCTTTGAATTATGAACAAAGTACTTTGACGACACAAATGCGGATGCAAGCACCTCAAGCTGTGATCGATTGGATCGATAAACTGACTGTCGATCTAAAAATCGGTGCAGTCAATAACACTAGACCCGACCCTACATATATCGGTGGCATCCAAGATGACTATGATTTTCGGATTTTTGAAGATGCCGAGACAATGTATCAGAAACTCTGCGAGAAAAACCATTATTACGGTAAGGCTCGGATCGTTGCAACTGCCGACTATCCGTCGACTTTAGACGGTAAAAAGCATTTCGTGAACGAAGGAAAATTTCATCTGCCTTGGGATCAATATAATTATTCCAAAACTACTTGGGCAGAAAAACCAGAAACGATCAGCGAGATCGGTTCGATCTACACTGTTCAAGGCTTTGACTTGAATTACGTTGCTGTGATCATGGGACCATCAGTCAAATATGCAGGAAACGGAAAAATCACGATCGATACTCGCAAATATGAGGATCACGAGGCCTTTAAAAAGCGCCATCTAAATGACATCAAAAATATCGATGACGTTAAAAAAAGTATTATCTTAAATTCCATGAATGTCCTCCTAAAGCGTGGTGTCAAAGGAGTTTACGTTTACTTTCACGACCATGACATTTATCAAGACATCAAAAACAAATCTAGCCACTAAAAAAAGCCTTCAAATGAAGGCTTTTTGCATATCGTAGACTTACAATTCAATTAATTTAGAAATAGCAATATCAAACTCTTCAGCGTCCCAGACGGCCGTGTCAAAGTGCATAGCCGAAGGGACTAACGCCAAAGTATCACCTTGATACTTGTTTAAAAAGCGGTCATAATATCCGCCACCAAAACCAACTCGAAAATGACTATCTGAAGCAAACGCAAGGCCCGGAACCAAAACCAAGTCAGGCTGCTGATTCTCTAATTTCTCATCATAAACTGGTTCTGGGATCCCAAACTTGCTAACGACTAAGTCGTCATAACTAGAAAATGGCAAAAAGGACATTTGCCGATGGGGCATCGTCTTTGGCAAGTAAACCGTCTTACCATCAGAAATAGCGGCTTCAATAATTGGCTTCGTAGGAACCTCAAACAAATTACTAACAGTGGTAGCAACCGATTCAGCTTGCTTCCACTCATCAGACTCACGCAACTTCTCCAACAATAAAACTGCCTCAGCTTTAGTCTTATCTTTAGACTTATTCAAAAGCTTGATCTGCTCTTGTCGCAAAGATTTCTTATCGATAATAACCAGCTCCTTCGCTCATATCTGTTAATACTATAGCAGAAAAAATCGGCCATAATCTTAAATAAACTTCCAATCACGGCGATAATAAGCTTGATCCCAGAAATCCCATTCCAGTTCGCAGCTCTTCAAAAAGCGGTCTTCAACAACCTTCAAACGCTTATCTGAATACTTTTCAGCCTCTTGGTCAAGAATATCAAAGAATTGATCACTCATAACTTGATCATCGGATTCATCCGTAGCATAAAAATCAAGCCAAAACTTAAAAGGATTATCATCAGTAGCCTTCCCCGCAGCGATCCAGTCATTACCGATCACAGCATAAGTCCAAGGACAAGGCGTCAAAGCAGCCACAACATCGATCAAATCCCCAGTACGAACCGAATTATACATATGCTCATTGTACAAATAAGTCATCGGAGCCACCCGAGCATGATGCAAACTTGAATATTCAATACCAGCAATCTTACAAAAACTCTGGTGAGCCTCAGATTCACCCTGAGCCAACAAATTCAACTGCCCACCAAACAACTTAATTTGATCAGGATCATCAGTCTTCTGGATCGCAGCAGCATAAACCTTCAAGTATGTTTGTAAATATTTATAATCTTGTCCAACATAAAAAGCCAACGAATCATTAGGAACATGACCATCACCAATACCCTTAACAAATGGATGAGCCATAATCTCCTCAACAATAGGTTGACCTGCTACTTTAAGCTTATCTGAAAATTTCATTTGCAAACACCCCACAATTTGATTATTCAAACATCAATCAGCAAGGCAGTTAAACTAATCACTTTCCTACGTTGGCGCTAACCAAATCAGGTTCAAAGGGATCGGCAAAAAGTCATCTCAGCAGCAAAACTGCACCCCTAGTGATTCACATTCGAATAAAGATAGCATACCATATAAACAAAAAATTTTTTAAACACATCCACCCCAATCAAAATCAAACACACAGAAAAGGCGAGAGTACGAGGAACGAGTGCGCAAACAAGAAATAAACAAAAAGAGCAAAACAGAAAACACCAAAACCAGGCAAGAGTGCGAGGAACGAGCACGCGAGCAACAAGCGAAGGCAAGAGAAGAAAAAGAATATCAGCTCTTATCTAACCAACAAAGAAAAGAAAAATGACAGTAGCAATGTAAGTCAGGGAGCAAAATGAGCGGAGCAAAGTCCCGCGAACTGAGGAAAGAGTCAGTAATTCAGAAAGAGAATATACCGTAAAAAGAGAAGGAAGCACCTATTCCCACCAGAATAGATAAAGCCTGAGATAGACATGTGAGAAATAGGACGATCAAAAAGTGCCAATTTGTACAAAATAAATCGGTAAATCTCAACCAAGGGGGGATATTGTCTCCATCTAGACGGAGGGGCCCGGGGATACAGACCTCAGTACCCAAATTTCTCTTGGCGACGAAGGAGCTTAGAGAAAGACCGAGTTTTGAGATGCCTGGGTGATCTTCCCAGGTAGCTCAAAATCGCGTCGGGTACGTTCCAGCGTCTGTATCCCCGGGCCCCGGAGTCGGCATTGAACGTAGCAACCAAACTACTACCTCAACACCCCAACCACCAAAAATCACAAACGCCAACACAAGAAAAACGCCACTGTCTGCCATAGCTCACTTACATCCATACAAAAAAAATAATATCAATTAATCAAAATAACAACCTTTACACCAAATAATCTTAATGATAAGCTTTCCATGTTATATACAATTCTTAAAAGTAATATATCTGGGGTGCTGTAACAGCTGAGATCAAACCCATTGAACCTGATCTAATTAATATTAGTGTAGGAAGATATTGGATAAATATAAAGGCCAACTATTTTTTGTACACCCAAATAATAGTTGGCCTTTTTAGGCCTCATGATCATATTCTTTCAGGAAGCGAATAAAAACTTTTTTGAGGGGACAGATTTATCATGAACAGACAAACTACAAGTAACAAGACGTCAGCCTTGAGTTATTCATTACGCGACGTTGCATTCATTGCCTTAACCGGTGTATTTTGTGGAGCTATTTTCTTTGGAACTAGCCTTTCATACAACTTCCTTGCCGCAGGATTGGCTGCAATCGGTTTAGGACCTTTCGCTAACGACGTTTTACTAGGTCTCTGGATGATTGCCGGACCACTAGCTGCCATGTTGACACAAAAGATAGGTGCCAGCACAATTGGTGAACTACTAGGTAGCTTTGTAGAAATGATTTTAGGTGGCCAATGGGGTGCCGCAACCTTAATCTCTGGATTAGTTCAAGGTGTTGGTAATGGCTTAGGCTTTGCCATGACTGGTTATAAACGTTTCGACAAATTAGGTTTATTACTATCAACGATCACCGGTACTTTGATCACCTTCGGTTGGAGCATGATCAACGAAGGATATGGCAAATATAATCTTGGCTTCTTATTACTTTTACTTCTCGTTCGTTTCATTTCAATAGGATTCTTTGCCGGCGTGTTGGTTTACTGGATCAACAAACTAGTTGAAAAATCAGGGATCCTCAATCGAGATTAGGTCAAATATGGATAAACTCGTCATTAATGACTTAACCTTTCGCTATAAAAATTCAGGACCAGACATCATCCAGAACTTAGATTTCACCTTGCAACCAGGAACTTTTAACGTCCTTTACGGACCTTCTGGTTGTGGCAAATCGACTTTGATGAAAATAATCGCCGGCTTGTATCCTGAATTTTCTGGCCACGTCACTTCAGGAAAGATGTACATCGATTCTGAAGACGTCGACAATTGGAGTACGCAAGATTTTTCCAAACATGTTGCCTTTTTATTCCAAAATCCCAACGACCAATTCTCAATGACTACTGTTAAACGCGAATTCATTTTCACTTTGGAGAATCTAGGTATGCCAGTCGAAGAAATTGAAGCTACCATCGACCGTTCATTGAAACGTGTCGGTATTCTAGGCTTTAAAGACCGTCAATTAGACACCTTATCTGGTGGGGAGTTGCAAAAGGTCTCTTTGGCTATAACTTTAGCTATGGACAGCGACCTGATCATGTTGGACGAACCTTTTGCTTGTATTGATATCAAGTCTCGCAAGCAGCTGCTTGAATTACTTAAGGACCTACAAGAAAATGACCACAAAACGATCTTAGTCACTGATCACGATTTGATGGGATATCAAGAAATTGTTGATGCTCTTTATCATTTTAATAAAGGTCAAGTACGTCCCGTCTTAGATCCCGAGAAAGTCTTTGCAACTTATCAAAAAGAAAATCGCCAACTACTTTTTGAAAAACCCGGGAATGGTGTTGAATCGATTATCGACTTACACGAGTTAAATTTACAAAATGGCACTAAATCACTCATCAACAGTGCTTCCGTCGACGTTTTCAAAGGAAAAATGATTTTACTGACTGGAGAAAATGGTACCGGTAAGTCGACATTATTCTCAGCTTTGACCCGACTGCACAATTATCACGGTTCAATCAAGTATTTAAAAAAAGATATTTTGAAATACAACCAACGCAAATATGCTCGCTATGTTGGCTTGATCTTCCAAGATTCACAAATGCAATATTTAAAATTGACCGTCGAAGACGAAATCAAATTGAGTCTTAAACACACTAACTATCCTGATTTTTGGACTGATGAGACCATTGAGGATTACTTAAAGCAATTAAATTTGGATCAGTTAAAAGATCATGTCGTTTATCAATTGTCTGGTGGACAAAAGAAAAAGCTGCAGATCTTTGAAATGTTGATCCTTGGTGATCCTGTCTTGCTAATGGATGAACCATTAGCTGGTTTGGACCTACATTCTACTAAAACAGTCATGAAGTTGATCAAAGAAGTTGCTTCAGAACAAGAATTAACTGTGTTAATGATCAGCCATCAATTGGGTGGATTGCAGGATTTCTTCGATTATCATTTACAATTAAAAGACCAATGTCTGACCTATACGGAGGTGCTAAATTATGAATCCATCTCTTAAATTAGGCTTAGTTTTGATCATTAGTTTTGAACTAGCCTTCATGCAAAGCGTTATCGCAAACTTGATCGTCGCAGGTTTAGGATTGATCTACTTGATCCTCAAACGTGTCAGCCCCAAGAAAATATTGTGGATGTTGGTCGTTTCCATCATCCCTGTCTTTGGTACTTGGTTCTCGTTTTACACCCATGGAGCTGGTGATGCTATGCACAGTGCTTGGCTGTTATCCACACGGATCTACGCCTACATTTTTCTAGGTGGGATCTTGTCATATACAGGGACAGTTGACGAATTACTAGGTTCACTCGAGCAAAACTGTCACCTACCGTCCAAATTCGTGTACGGAACTTTAGGAGCATTTAATTTTGCGCCCCGGGTAGTCTTGACTGTCAAGCAGATGAAAACAGCGGCGATGATGCGTGGAGAAGCACTACATGTCTGGTCACCGGAGATCTTTTTCAAGTCGATCTTGATATCTCTACGCTGGTCGGACAATTTGTCACAAGCTATGGTCTCGCACGGTTTCAATGAAACAACTACCAGGACTCATTACGATACTTTTGCTATTCCTTGGTGGAATTGGCCAGTAGCCGGGATTTGTTTAGTTGGTTTACAATTCTTAGCTTTTAGCGGCTTATTTTAATTAGAGCATCGAACATTCTGAAATCATTCGGAATGTTTTTTTGCATGAAAAAAGGACGGTCAACACCATCCCTTTAATAGACTACCTATTCCATTTCGAATTCTTCTAAAATTGTCCGCAATCGGTCGATCTGAATTTGCCCCGGTGCAGAACTGTTCTTTACCGCCGCAAAAGTTAAACTTGAACCCAATTGCTTGCCAGCTGTTCTCGTTACTTTTCCCAGGTTCCCCATCGACATCGTTATCAGTGGACAATCTAGAGCTTTATGTGCTTGTTCAGTAGCAGACAATAGTGTCAAAACATCTTGAGGATCATTAGGCTTAACGGCAATTTTAGCTACATTAGCTCCGGCTGCTTGCATTTGTGTTAAGCGCTTGATGATTTCGTCTTTAGCTGGCGTTTGCGAGAAGTCATGATTACTCATGATCGTAACGATCCCTGCTTGATCGGCTGCTTGAATCAATTGCTCAATTTGCTTGGGATCGTGTTTTAATTCAAGATCGACGGCATCAGTTTGTTGCCAAGTTATGAGATTCTTGGTGATCTCAAAATAATCTTCATCGGTGAGCATCCGCTCCCCACCTTCTTGATACGTCCTGAAAGTCGTCAAAAGTGGCATATTTTGCAAGCTATTCTTTAATGCTTCGGCAATGTCCTGCAACGCTTCTCGATGGACCACATCTGCAAAGAAGTCGACCCGCCATTCTACTAGATCAGGTTGAGCTTCCTTGACTGTTTTTGCTTGAGCCAAAATTTCTTCGCGGGTCGTCCCCGTAATTGGAACAGCTATTTTAGTATGACCAGTTCCCAATTCAGTCTGGCCGATTTTCACAGTTTTATTTGTCATGATAGTCCTCATTCCTCTGAAAATAGTAGTTGTCTAATGTAATCTACTGGCATTTCTTTACCAGTCCACAATTTAAATGCTTCAGCGCCCTGCTCAAGCATCATTCCTAATCCATTGAAGACGTGCTTCACACCGGCTTCTTGTGCAACTTCCATCAATTTGGTAGTTCTGGGTGAATAAACGGTATCAAATACGATCATATCTGGTCTGAACCAAGTTGGATCGCTCACTAACGTTTTATCTTCCAATGGTTTCATCCCCACTCCGGTCGAGTCGCAGTAAATTGCTGAATCAGCAATTTCATTTTTGAAATCTGCTTGGTCTTCTAAGGAATGCAAGGTTGCGTGTGCTTTAGTCTTTTCATTGATGACATCAACGTTTCGTTTGGCATTTTCCCATGATCGGTCTTTCGTATTAAAAATCGAGATCTCTTTAACGCCATCAAGTGCTGCTTGGATAGCAATAGCTGTCCCTGCACCACCTGCTCCGGCTAAAGTCATCTTTTGACCACGAATATTTAGATCCTCATCATCCAATGCTTTCATAAAACCTGTCCCATCAGTCGTATAGCCAGTTAAGATCCCGTTATCGTTAACTACAGTATTCACTGCACCGATCATTTTAGCTGCAGGATCTAATTTATCTAGCAAGGGGATCACCTTTTGCTTGTTCGGCATGGAAATATTGGACCCTCGCATGTCCAAAGTCCTAATAGCATCGATAGCTTTTGGTAGACGGTCACTTGTGACGTCAAACGCTAAATAAGCGTAATTTAACCCTAATTTAGCAAAAGCATTATTGTGCATCGTTGGTGACATGGAATGTCTGATCGGATAAGCCATCAATCCGATCAAAATCGTGTGTCCGTCTATTCTTTCTGACATAAAAACTCGCTCCCATTTCGTTTTTCTAATTCGATATTAACACTGATTTTTTAATTGAAAATAAAGTATTATTGATTAATTCATTAAATATATCTATCATTCAAATAGAGGTATTTTAATATGAACATAAAACATTTAGTATATTTCCGCGAATTGGCTCACACTCAACACATGTCAAAAGCTGCTGAAAACCTTGGCATTTCACAGCCAACCTTAAGTTATTCGATCGACAATCTCGAAAAGAAATTAGGCGTCCCGCTTTTTGAACACGAAGGGCGAAATATCAAATTGTCCCGTTTTGGAGAAATTTATCTAAAATTTGTTACCCGTGGTCTCAACGAGATCGAGCGTGGCGACTCCATTTTGGAGCAATTATTGAACGTCAACGAGGGAAACATCCGCATTGGATTCACCTACTCGCTAGGTCAAAAATTGATCCCCGAATTAATTGCTAATTTTAAAAAAATCGATGATACTGCCGGGATCACTTTTGATCTCTTCCAAGGTTCGACAGAATATTTGTTGAGAAATTTATTCAAGGAAAATTACGACTTTGTTTTATCTTCAAAAATGGAAGAACTCGACCACGTGCCGATCAAAGGCAAGTTAAATTACTTACCTATTATCAAACAAGAAATGGTCCTCGCAGTGCCAATGCATCATCCACTATCCAAGTTCAACAACGTCAATCTTAAGTCGATCGAAAGCTACCCACTACTAACTTACTCTAAAAATAACGACTTTCGGCCGATCGTCGACTTGATCTTATCTGAGGGCAATATCAAGCCACGTATCAAGTGCGAAGTTGAGGATGTTCAAACTTTGCTTGGTTTAGTTGAATACGACCAAGGCATCGCCATCGTTCCGAAACAGCCACAGCTCGACCAGACAAAAGTAAAATTGATCCACTTAAAAAATAATCCAATTTATCGTCAAGTATACATGGTCTTAAAAGATAATCGCTTCTTAACACCATCACTTTCCCGATTCCAAAATTTCTTAACTCGTTATTGTAAAGAAAATTATAAAGACCTCGGTGAATTACTCTAAGCTCTTCAGTTGAAAGCGATTGGCATAGATGATCGATCCGCAAACAACGCCGATCAAAGCAATCAAACAGTCAAAGATCATAATACTTTGTACCCCAAATTGATATAAATAGCCTGTGATCAATGGGATCGTAAAAGAGGAAATTGCACCAGCCGTGTAATATATCCCCGTTACGGTCCCTTTTTTGCTTGGGAACAATTCGCTCATGATGACTAAGCCGATTTGCATAACGCCACCAGCTGCCGACATGCCAATGACAAATGAGGAGATAAAAATTACGTTTTGATCGAGAACAAAGGTCATTGCGAGCAATGCTAATAAGGAAATAACGGTACTAACTAGCATCACAGAAACTGATTTGATCCGTCTGCTAGTCAAAATCGTCAATAAGACAACTCCTGTCAAAGAACCGATGCTGTAAACACTGACCAAATATCGAGCGCTAGCTAAGTTCATCTTCAGCACCTCTTGTCCATACTTAGTCAACCACTGACTCACTAAATAGAACGTTGACATTGATACGTAGCCGTAAATCGTCAAAGTAACGGCATTGATTTTTTGCAAAAAGTTTAGCTTGTGGCTCTTGGTCGCTTCAACTTTGACTGAATCAATGGCTCGATCCGGAAATTTGAGTTTGGAAATGAAGAAGAAATTTATGAACAATATTACTGCCGCAATAATAAAATTGATACCATACCAAATTTTATTTTGTTCGACGACGGTAACCATGATCGGTAACAACAATTCTCCCGCCGAAATGAAGGCTTTGATGAAGACATTCGCTGAAGCAGCTCGATGTGGAAATAGTTCCATCAACGCTGGATAAGTTCCTGAATCCAAAAATGAATTCGCCATCCCGGCTAAAATTCCGAAAAAATATGCCACATAAACGTTGGGACTCAATATTATCCCGATAAAAAATGGAATATAAGTCCAAATCCCTAACTGAACGAATATTTTTCGCCCAAATTTGTCCGACAATAAGCCAGAAAAATACAGCACGATCAATCGTCCGATCCCCAATGAGGAAATGACCATCGCTACTCGAGATACTGAAACATTCCACTGCTGTCCCAGTGGGACCATATTTTGTGCAAGAATAACGATAGCCATCCCGTGGACGAAATAATTCAAATAGAGATGAAATCCTAGTCTGACTCTTTGCCGATTATTCATATTTTCCCCCGAAAAAATAAAATTAAATTATTCTTATTAAATTAACTCTATATTCATAAATAATCAATGTCTTTTCACCCTGGTTCTTCAATTATCCATCGTAAGTGTATTAATCGCACTATTTCAAGTATAATTAACCGATAGTTATTTTTTTATGCGGGAGATATTATTAATGCTTTATAAACTAAAATCCATGATGAATACTAGATTGGGCTTTTTGCTCTTATTAGTATTTTTGATCTGGATCAAGACCGTTATCGTCTACTACACCGATTTTTCCTTAGGTTTGACTGACCCATTTCAACATTTTATTGCCATCATTAATCCCATCGGATTTGCGATCGTCTTGTTTAGCTTGAGTTTATTCATCAATAAAGCTAAGCCTTCATATATTACAATGCTGGCGTTTTATTTGATCCTCAATTTATTGCTTTACGCCAATATTTTATACTTCCGTGAGTTTACTAATTTCATTCCTTTTACTACGATGACAGGTGTTTCAACGGTTTCGAAGGGTTTAGGTGCTAGCACTCTCGCTGTAATGGAACCTCGCGATCTGCTTTATCTCTTAGATTTTGTTTTATTAGTTATTTTATTTTCCATCAAGCAATTACGGATCGACCCACGACCATTTAATAAATTGAACGCCGTGGCCACGACCTTAGCTGGAGCAGCATTTTTCTCATTAAATATGATGCTAGCTGAAAGTAATCGCCCGCAACTGTTAGGACATACCTTTGATCAGACGTATGTCGTCAAATACTTGGGCATACCCACCTTCACGATTTACGATGCCATCCAGACAGCCCATTCGGATCAAGTAAAATCGACCGCCAATGGGACGGATATTGACCCAGACTTAAAATACGTACACGATCACTATGCCAAGCCAAATCCGAAATACTTCGGGATTGCCAAGAAGAAAAATATCATCATCATACATTTAGAAAGTTTCCACCAATTCTTGCTCAATATGAAGATCAATGATCAAGAGGTCACACCTTTCTTGAATAGTCTCTACAACAGTAACGAAACTCTCTCGTATGATAACTTTTACAATCAAGTAGGTTCCGGTAAAACTATCGATGCCGAAACGATGCTCGAAACGGGGCTCTTCGGCTTGCCGACCGGTAATTATTTCAATCACCAAGGAACTACTAACACCGCCCAAGCGGCTCCTGCCATCCTGAATCAAGATCAAGGCTATACTAGTGCAGTCTTCCACGGTAATGTCGGCAGTTTTTATTCTCGTGACACCGTTTATAAGAATTTGGGCTACGACTACTTTTTCGATCAACAGTACTTCGATGCTGCAGAAAAAAATACTATGACATTTGGCTTAAAGGATAAGTTGATGCTTTCCGAAAGTGCCAAGTATCTAGAACAGTTGCAGCAACCGTTTTACGCTAAATTTATCACTGTAACTAACCACTACAGTTTTGATCTACCAGACTATGATTCCGACGGTTTCGTTACTTCGGATACGCCTAATCAGACTGTTAATAAATACTTTGAAACAGCTCACTATTTGGACAGTGCTCTCGAAGAGTTTTTCAATTATTTAAAACAGAGCGGTCTTTACAACAATTCCATGATCGTCCTCTACGGTGACCACTATGGATTGACGCCTGATCAAACACCATATGCGGGTTCGCTTTTAGGTTATGACCAGAATAATTGGAGTGATTTCGATGACGCGCAGATGCAAAAGGTCCCCTTCATGATCCATATGAAAGGACTCAAAGGCGGTATCAGTCATAAATATGGTGGTGAGATCGATGTATTGACGACCTTACTTCATTTAGCTGGAATCAACACGCAAAATTATTTGCAAGTGGGGACTGACCTACTTTCCGACCAGCACAACCAAATCGTTCCCTTCAGAAATGGGAACTTTATCACTCCAAAATATACGGTCATCAAAAATAAAGACAAAGTCTATCTCAATAAGACCGGTGAAGAGATCGACCTTGCCTTAAACCCCGAGCTAAAAAATAAGATCAGTAAATGGAATCAACAGGTGAAAGCTAAATTCAAAGTTTCCGATAAAATAAATCGATTGAATTTGTTAAGATTCTACACTCCAGCTGGCTTTAAACCAGTAGATCCGAGTCAATACAGTTATCAAAATCAGATTGAGCGTTTGGATAAAATCCGGAACGATCTCGGTAATAGCTCAACTAGTTTGTATTCTAAAAATGATGATAAATCGACGACTTCAATGTATAAGACTGATGCACCAGAGTTGAAGGATAACCGTGATGCGATCGACAATTTGCATTCTGTCGAGAATCAATAAGAACCAAATATCTATAAGAAAAAGGCGAGAAAACAGTTATAAGTTTTCTCGCCTTTTTGCTATTGTTCCAATTTTGGAAATTCTCTTTTTTGATAGATTTGATCCAAGACTTTATAATCTGCCAAAAAATCAAATTTATCGCCGTGTAATTCATTCCACAGGAAAATACTGGAAATCGTTCCTAACTGCCAAAGTATATCGTCGTCTTCATTTCTTTGATATAAGAGTCTGACGGCACTTTCTTGGACGATCAGGTTGAATTCTGGATCTGATTTTTGTCGCTGAATGATACTTGAAAACTCATATTGATACAATTCAGCGATAGCTTTGAAAGGAGTTTCCACAAATATTTTAATTAATTCTTCATTACTGCCGAGTTCACTGTAAACAAATTTTCGCAATAAATCGTATTTATCAACAAAATGTTTATATATCGTATTGCGATGAACTTGAGCCTCTCGAGCGATTTCTATCATAGTGATTTCCGAAAAAGGTTTATTGGATAATAACGTCCCGAAGGCGCTAAATATTTCGCGATTTGTTCTAGTCTTTCGCATGTCAGTCATCAACAATTCTCCCTTTTTGCACACTAAATGTGTATATGCACATAATTGAACATGTACACATAATGATCAAATATGTAAGATATGTCAATAGAAAAAATAAAGGAGTTTATATATGCAAAATGCTTTAAACAGATTCGGAAAATGGGCATATAATCACAAGATGAAAATGCTATTATCTTGGATCGTCATTGTAGTCGCCTTGGTTGCATCAGTTGCTAGCTTAGGTTCGCATTTCAATGAAGATCTAAAGATTTCCGGAGTACCATCGACTGACATCCAAAAAGTTCTTAAAAATGAATTTCATCAGTCGGTGGATGCTGGAACTATGACGGTCTTAGTTGAAAATCAGCATGATAGAAATATCAATAACACTAAACAAAAAACAAAGATAAATAAAACAGTCAAACAAATCCAGCACAAATACAGCAATCAGATCAAATCTATTACTAGTCCTTATCAATCACAATCGATCAGCAAAGACAAAACGACTGGTATGATCAGTATTACTTTTAAAAAAGATTCTAATTTAGTTTCTCAAGATGCTGTCTCCGGTATTCAAAAGAAATTCCGATCCAACTTAAAAACTAGCAATACAAAAGTAGCTTTCTCGGGTAATGTTTTAAATTCAGTCAATTTTAATGCTATCTCAGAACTTATCGGGATGATCATTGCATTCATTTTAATGTTGATCTTATTCAAATCATTTGTTACCGCTGGAATGCCTATTATCAGTGCCTTGGCCGGATTAGTTTCCGGTTTGATGGTCGTAGTTGTTGGGACCAATATCTTCACCATCGCCAGTGTGGCACAAACACTGACCGTAATGATCTCTCTTGCGGTCGGGATCGACTACGCATTATTTATCATTAATCGTTACAAGTCCGAGTTGAAAAAATCCCATAAATCAGTTTCCCCTGATGTTGCCATGGGGCGGACTTTAGCGAGTGCCGGAAGTTCTGTGCTCTTTGCTGGGGTGACAGTTATTATCGCGTTAGTCGGTCTCGCATTTATTAAGATCGACTTCTTGACTCAGATCGGACTAGCCGCAGCAATCGGTGTCATATTTGCAGTTCTATCTGCTTTAACTTTGCTTCCTGCTTTAATATCACTATTTTCGAAGTTCATCAAACCATCTAAAAAAACATCAGATTCCAATGATCATCCATCAAATTTTTTAACGAAGACAATTGCTGATCATCCAATCACTTCCATTATTGTGAGTTTGCTCGTTTTGATCGGATTCATGATTCCAACTGGTCATATGCGCTTGGGTATGCCTTCTGATGGTTCCTTGCCAACTGATAACACTCGTCGGCAAGCCTACGATATAACCGCTGACAAGTTTGGCAAAGGTGCTAATTCTACTATTATTGGTGTTGTAAAATTAAATACCCATAAGACAAATCAGCAAAACCAAGCCATTCTGAAAAAAATTACCACTCACATTTCTAAAGATAAAGCAGTCGACCAAATCACGCCTGTAGTAAACAAAAAGGCTTTAAAAGCTGCGCAATCTCCAGAAATGCAACAAAAGTTGCAAGCTGAAGGTCAATCTTATGTTCAACAAAAAGTAATGACGCAGATGCAGCAAGATCCGTCAATGTCCGCTACTCAGCAACAACAACTGGTTCAAAAATATAAGTCTCAATTCAAAAAATTAGTTAAACAAAAAATGGCAAAGGCAGCTGTCAAGAAAATCCCTGTTCAAATGAGCAAGGATAATAAATATGCTATGTTCGTCTTAATGCCAAAAGACGGTCCTGAATCAGTGAAGACTGAGCAACTGACTCAGCGGATCAACTCTTATTCACAAAGATTATCTGATTCGACGAATACGAATGTTACATTAACTGGTACCAATGCCGTGAACATCGATATTTCTGAAAAATTGAATAATGCGATCCCCGTATTCACGGCAATCGTGATGGTAATTGCTTTCATCTTGTTGATGATAATGTTTAGGTCATTCCTGATACCACTTTTTGCCATGATCGGTTTCGGACTTTCTGTATTCGCATCATTCGGTATTACTACACTGATCATTCAAGATGGTGTCATGAAGAGTCTCTTCGGCATCAGCGTAGGTGCTCCGATTTTGGCATTCCTACCGGTTATTATGATCGGCGTTTTGTTCGGATTAGCCATGGACTACGAGGTCTTTATGGTCTCACGGATCCGGGAAACCTACTTACTGACTGGTGATACGACCTTTGCAGTCAAAACAGGTTTAGTTGAAAGTGGTCCAGTTATTATCACTGCCGCCTTGATCATGATTGCGGTATTCGGAAGTTTTTCTCTCTCATCCGACCCCACAATCAAGTCGATCGGTATAGCCTTAGCATCCGGAGTCTTCTTTGACGCATTCTTCGTCAGATTGATTTTCGTTCCGGCAACTATCAAGCTCTTGGGCAAAGCTAATTGGTATTTCCCAGGATCTACTTATAATAAGTTTTAAACCACTTCTATCGATCTCACATTCTCACGTTACCAGAAGCGTGAAGCTCTTATAGCTACGGCGTTGATTAATTTCTCCCCAGATGTTAAGTGAATTTATGTTGATGTTGTGTATTAAAAAAACATTCTTAAGCAATAAGATTTTGGAAGAAGATACTCAACATGATGCGTTAACCAAAGCACGCTAACAGCTATAACCTTTCATTAAAATTAAAGAGGCTGTGACATAAGTCTCCAAAAAAGGGTGTTGTATTAGAACCGTCAGGTTCTGATACAACACCCTTTTTGATATAATTATATGTATAAAAAAGAGCATCGGTCGCACCCGATACTCTAAGTACTTC
>NZ_RHNT01000023.1 GCF_003946325.1 Companilactobacillus furfuricola
CTCATGAAAATTGGCATTGAGTATATAAGCCTCTTCTTAAATAAATGCATCAAAATAACCAAACCACGACGAGAACCGATTTATCGCTTAGAATAAGACTCGTATTTGAGATGTCCGAAGCGGTTTTCTTCGGATAGCTCAAAGTGGCGTCCATGGCGTTCCACGGCGCAATTCCTGGAACCCCCACAGGACCGGCAATGAACCTCCACCCAAACACCCCCCTCCAAAATTTATGTAAGCTTTTGCAAATTAAATTACTTTTCCCCAAAAAAGCGTTAAAATTAAATCATCGAATTATTAAAAAACATTAATTTATCTAATGTTTATATAACACTGAAAGAGGGATTGACATGAAGATTTACCTATACGGTATCCGTGAAGACGAAAAAGAATACTTACAAGAATGGGACGATGCTCACACTGATGTTGACATCGATTACACCGACCAGATTCTGACACCAGAAACAGCTGACTTGGCTAAAGGTGCCGATGGCGTGGTTATGGCCCAAACTCAGCCTTATGAGCGTGCAGCTTTGGAAAAGCTTCATAATTTTGGCATCAGCAAAATTTCCGTTCGTAATGTCGGCTTAGATGGATTTGATTTTAAAGACTTACGTGACTTCGGTTTCTCGCTGACAAATGTTCCGGTTTATTCACCCAACGCTATCGCTGAACACACTACTGGTCTGATGATCCGTTTGTTGAGAAGAGTTCCTGAATTCGATCAGAAATTTGCTAATGCTGACTTTAGATGGTTCCCAACTATCGGTGAAGAGATCCACGGTAAAACAGTTGGTGTTATTGGTACTGGCCACATCGGTTCCGTTGTTGTTCGTATTATGATGGCCATGGGTGCCAAGGTGGTTGCTTATGATATCGATCCTAATCCAGCTTTGGAGAACTTGGGGATCTATGTGGAAACACTGGATGAATTGTTGGAACAATCAGATATTGTTACGATTCACACCCCACTAGCTAAAAAAGATATTCACATGATCGGTAAAGATGCTTTTGCAAAAATGAAAGATGGAGCTATTTTTATTAACGCTGCTCGTGGTGGTTTGGTTGATACGGACGCTTTGATCGAAGCACTCGACAGTGGCAAATTAGGTGGTGCTGGTCTTGATGTTTTGGAAAGTGAAAATGATGTGTTCCAAAAGAAATTCGATAAGATCGAAGACGTTAAAGATCCACAATTCCAAGCTTTGATCAATCGCAATAATGTCATCATCACTCCACACACTGCTTTTTACACAACAACTGCCGTTCACAATATGATTTTTGATTCATTAAATGACAACCTGAAAATGTTGTCAGGTCAAAAACCAAAGTACCCTGTTGATATTTCAGCAGAATAATTTTTTCAAAACAGTGTTGACAAAATATTTTTTCAGTCGTATATTTATCGCCAATCAATTAAAACTTATTTAACTTTATTAGACGTTGAAGAGAAGAGTAGAATTTTTTAGTAGTTTGAAGCGACCGTTGGATAGTGCAAGGACGGAACGAACGAGAATTTGAACATGAGCTCGGAGTCTTACCCACGGTGCAAGCCAAAGGTACGCAAGGATGCGATATCATCCCGGACATGTTAGTGTCGTTGAGGTGTTTTATGTGAGTAAAACACGAATTAGGGTGGTATCACGGGAAATCGTCCCTACAATTTTGAAGTATCTTTACTTCAGTTGTAGGGGCGTATTTTTTTTTTTACTTTAAGTCAGCACCTCCGGTGCCTACTTAAAGTTAACTGCTGGCAACGCAGTTGCCAGGAGTTTCAGGTTGAAAAGAAACAAAATACTTTCTAAAACTTTGAAAAAAACCCAATATCAACACCAACAAAATACAAACACACTACCACATCCACAAAAAGTTAAATAACAACATCCACAGGAGGAATAAAATATGACTATCACAAGACAAAAATTAGGATTTCAACATGTAGGGAGTTTTTTAAGACCAGCAGAACTTAAACAAGCTAGAAAAGATTTTGCTGATAAGAAGATCGACCATGACCAACTTCGGGCAATCGAAGATGAAGCTATCACTCACTTGATCGAACAACAAAAAGAAGTTGGTCTTTCATATGCGACTGACGGTGAATTCAGACGTTCATATTGGCACTTGGATTTCTTCTGGGGCTTTGAAGGAGTTAAACATACGAACATCGGTCTAGGATATGATTTCTCAAATGGTCGTTCACGTGATGACACAGCAGTCCTCACCGACAAGATCAGTTTCAACGCCGAGACACATCCCTTTATCAAAGATTTCAAATTCACCAAAGCCGTAACTGATGATATCGGCGGCATTTTACCAAAGCAAACAATCCCCGCACCGGCTCAACTTTATCGTGAACTAACTCGTGGCGAAAATCAGCAAGCACTCGACAGGATCTATCCTGATAAAGAAGAATTTTATAACGATGTCGAAAAAGCTTATCATGATGCTATTTTAGCTTTTTACAATGAAGGTGCTCGGGTCATTCAATTAGACGACTGTTCATGGGGCCGCTTGCTTGATAAGAAATTCTTAGCCAGTGATGAAGGTAAAAAATTAGTCGCCGAAAACGTGCAAGATATCTACTTGAAACTTAATAACGGTGCGATTGCTGATCTACCCGATGACTTAACGATCTATACTCACGTCTGCCGGGGTAACTTCCACTCAAGTTTCTTATTCTCCGGTGGCTACGACAATGTGGCTGATAACTTGTTTGGCAAAGAAAATGTTGATACTTATTTCCTTGAATATGATTCAGATCGTTCCGGAAGTTTCGCTCCACTAGCTAAAGTTTCTGGCGACAAACGTGTTGTATTAGGATTAGTAACTACTAAAGACGGCAAGTTAGAAGATCGTAACGTCATTATCGAACGCATCAAAGAAGCTAGCCAATACTTACCACTTGATCGACTTTGGCTATCTACTCAATGCGGCTTTGCCTCAACTGAAGAAGGCAACGTTATTACCGAAGATCAACAATGGGAAAAATTAAAATTAGTTAAATCGATCCAAGACGAAGTCTGGGGATAGACATAGAGGAGGACAAGACTTATGACACTTACAAAACAAAAAATCGGATTTCAACATGTTGGCAGTTTTTTAAGACCAAATGGATTAAAACAAGCACGTCGTGCTTATGATGACGGCTTTTTAACTCGCAAGGATTTGACTGAGATCGAAGACGAAGCTATCAAGGATTTGATCATCAATCAAAAAGAAGCTGGCTTAAAGTATGTCACTGACGGCGAATTTCGTCGTTCTTACTGGCACCTCGATTTCTTCTGGGGCTTTGAAGGCGTTGAACATATTCATTATGGTGAAGGCTATCATTTTGCTCACGAAGAAACTCGTGATGATACGGCTAGACTAGAGGGCAAGATCAGCTTTAATCCGATCACCCACCCTTTCATCCGAGATTTTGATTTTGTAAAGTCAGTAACCGATGAAATTGGTGGCGTCCTTCCTAAGCAAACTATCCCGGCACCATCACAGTTATACATTGAGTTGATCCGTGGCGACAATTTACAAAAAGTTCAAGAATTTTATCCTGATCAAAATGATTTGATCCATGACATTCAAAAAGCTTATCATGATGCGATCATTGCTTTTTATGACGAAGGGGCTCGAGTCATTCAATTAGACGACTGTTCCTGGGGCTTGTTCCTCGATGAAAATTTCTTGAAAACTGATGAAGGCAAAGCTTATGCTAATTCCGGAATCCAAGATACTTTTATTGAATTGAACAATGGTGCCTTGCAAGATCTTCCTGAAGATCTAACCATCAATACCCACGTTTGCCGGGGCAATTATCATTCAGATTTCGCTTTTTCTGGCGGTTACGGTCCTGTTGCTGACGAACTATTTGCTAAAGAAAATGTCGATTCCTATTTTCTTGAATATGACTCTAGTCGCGCCGGTGGTTTTGAACCTTTAGCCAAAGTTTCGGGTGATAAAAATGTTGTCCTAGGTTTGATCACTAGTAAATCGGGCAAATTAGAAGATCGGCAAAATATCATTGACCGGATCCACGAAGCGAGCCAATACATCCCTTTGGATCGACTTTGGCTTTCAACACAATGTGGTTTTGCTTCGACCGAAGAAGGTAACGTTTTGAGCGAACAACAACAGTGGGATAAGTTAAAATTGGTTAAATCGGTCATTGATGAAGTTTGGAAGTAATCACTATTGAAAACGCTTTCATAATATGTTATAAAGAATATAGGGAATAGAATATGTTGTCTATGTTTGGAGGCGTTTATATATGTGGAACTTGATTGCAGATATTTTCAACGGAATTGTCGATTACACAATCAAATTTGACTGGGGATTCCACGATGATGACGACAAGTAACTTACAAATCCGTAAGACAAATGTAAGTAAAACAAATGTATAAGTACGATCAAAAACTTTAGTATATTTTTCAGGAGGTAACAATCAAATGAAAAGTCTACTAAAGTTTTTATTTATCACAACACTAATTATCGGGGGATCATACTTAGCGGCCTGTATTTATACGAAAGATCAAACAGACCAATTCTCACAAGCATTGGGACAATACAATATCCTAGTCAAACGTGAGCCAAGATACGTCAAAATCGACAATACTAACGCCAAAGATGAGGCCGGTTATGGAAATTGCGAATATAATTTAACTAGCTACGATAAAGATGGCAATGCCCACAAATCAAGCTTTACCGGTATGGGGAAACTCAAACAAGATCACTACTTAGAATTAGATACCAAGGGTGCTTACGTTTATACATATAAGGAAACATTTCCAAATAAAATGTCGAAAAAAGCCGCCGAAAAATTAATTCCAGAATAAAATAAAGCCTTGAACTAGGTACAATACTGTTCAAGGCTTTTACTGTGCTTATGAATCAGATGAAATTTGGCCACGACAAATCCTCGTATCAACGAATAATTTCTTTTCATCAGTGACTTCATAGCTAGATGCTATTTCTCCTAAATCTACTACTGAAAATAAATAGTGGTTAAATTTTTTGTTAGAAAATGTATTTACTTGTATTTATTTAATCAAGCAATTACAATGTATTCACTAATAAACACAAGGAGTGATATTATGCAAGATCTTAAAACCAGAAAACAAGGTAATTCGATAACAGTTACAATTCCAAAAGAATTCGGCATTGGCCCAGGTGTCACAGTGAGACCTAAAAAAACTGCCAATGGGTTTTCATATGAATTGGTTGATAATACGGATGAATTCTTTGATTTTTCATCAAATATCCTGGTCGATGTGATTGATGATGGATTCCAAGGTAAAGATATACTCCATGAATTTGATAAACGAAAATCTTTGATCGACAAAACGGTAAATAATTTAGGTAATGACGTTTCCGCTGACGAATACTCTGAAGATCAGGCAAGACAAGAATTTGGTTTATAACATTGAACTTTCTAAACAAGTTCAGAAAACCTTGAAAAAAATCAAGAATAAACAATTGGCCAATAAGTATTTAGATTGTATTTACAAAGTCATAGCTCTTGATCCCGAAAGTGGGACAATGAAACAAGGAAACTTACATGGTCTGTATACTCAATCATTTGTATACCAAAAAACAAATTATCGTGTAGCTTACACGATTAAAGATGACACATTAATTATAGTCATTTTGATTGGGTCACACGAAAATTTTTATAATGAATTACGACGAAAGATTTGGACGAAAGATTCTTGATTAATGGATGAAAAAATTAGAACAAAAAGGACATTCTGCAAATTGCGAATGCCCATTTTTTTTACTGTAAATTTCAGTCCAATTTTAAAAAAAATCATTCCGAAATCAAATCTTTCAAAGTCTGTCCCGTCCGAGATTCAGGATCTTTCAGACTATCCTCAGGACTACCCTCAAAGCAAACTTGACCGCCATACTTACCAGCGTCAGGTCCCATATCAACTAGCCAGTCAGCCTGAGAGATCAATTTCAAATTATGCTCGATCAAAATCAAAGTATTACCTTTATCGACCAAACTTTCAAACAAGTCGATCAACCTTTGGGTGTCGTTCAAATGTAAGCCAGTCGTAGGTTCATCCAAGAAATAAATACTTCCTGTATGATCCAATTCCATCGCCAACTTAACTCGTTGGACTTCACCACCGGACAAAGTCGTCATCGATTGACTCAAATTCAAATATCCGAGTCCCACTTGATGTAGCAAACTAACTTTTTTATAAATATTTGGCACGTCTTGGAAAAAGTCGAGTGTGTCGTTGATCGACAGGTTTAACACTTCAGCGATATCCTTGCCGTGATACTTATATTGCAAAGCTTCTTGACTATAACGTTTTCCGTGACAAAGTTCGCATTCTTGAACAACTGGGTCCATGAAAGCCATCTCCGTGATCATCACACCTTTACCTTTACATCTCGGACAGGCACCCTTACCGTTATAACTGAATAGCTGAGTCGAAACTCCACCGTTGGCTTTACTAAAAAGCTTTCGCAATGGATTCAATATATTCAAATAAGTGGCTGGCGTTGAACGGATGTTGATCCCAACGGAATCCTGACTCAGGTCAATGTAGTCTTGATCAGCAACTTGTTGTTTGAATGCATCTACTAAGGTACTCTTCCCAGAACCAGCTGGACCAGAAACCACCGTCATGACACCTTGTGGTATCTTAGCTGCAACATCGTCCAAGTTGTGAGAAGTCACATGCTCGACCGACAACCAAGCTGAATGTTTTCTAGGTCGGCGGAAAGTAATTTTCTCTCGCAGCATCTTCCCAGTGATCGTATCTGATTTCAAAAGCTCCGGATAAGTTCCGGTAAATGTGACTTGACCACCATTTTTACCGGCTTGGGGGCCCATTTCGACTACGTAATCGGCGGATGAAATGATTGCTGGATTGTGATCGACTAAAACAATCGTATTCCCTTGTTCTTTCAATTTCTGTAAAGACTTAGTGATCAACTGAATGTCATGCGGATGAAGGCCTACACTAGGTTCATCTAAAACGTAAACTAAATCAGAAAGTGAGCTAGTCAAATACTTGGCGATCTTTATCCGTTGAGCTTCCCCGCCGGACAATGTGTCAGTCCCGCGACCGAGTGATAAATAGCCTAAGCCAATATCGACTAAAGCTTGGATCTTGCTACGAAGTTCTCGGACCATCGTTTTAGCCTTGGGATCAGAAATACTATCCAAAAACTTCAACACATTCACTAGATCCATGTCGCTAACTTCAGCGATATTTTTTCCTTCGATCTTACCGGTCAAAGCCTTTTTATTTAGACGAGTTCCATGACAAACTGGACAAGGCTTACGTGTAACAATTTTTGATAAGGCAGCTTCGTGACGACGACCAGAAGCACTATGGATAACTGACCGTAACATCCGCGGAACTAAACCTTCATATTGAGCCGTCCGAGCCCACTGAGCAGGCGGATTTTTCAACTTTTGACGTGGTGCATGCATGAACATCTCATATTCTTCATCAGAATAGTCCTTGATCTTCTTATCAAGATCAAACAAACCACTATTACCATACTCTTTCCAGCGCCAAGTCCCTGGCTGAAATCCGGTGAAGGTCATCGCACCTTCATTCAAGGATTTTTCAGGATCGATCAACTGACTCTCATCAACATCGTCCACATACCCTAAACCTTGACACTTTGGACACATCCCTTGAGGCAAGTTAAAAGAAAACCACTCCGAATAACCGACCCAAGGTTGCCCGATCCGCGAAAACATCAATCGCAATACTGAATAGATACCCGTATAAGTAGCCAAAGTGGAACGAGAATTTCGACCGATCGGCTTTTGCTCAACCACGATAGCCACCGGCAAATGATCGATCTCACCGACTTCAGGCTGACCATACTTAGGCAAATACTGCTGCGTAAAACTAGGAAAAGTCTCATTCAACTCACGTCTTGAAACAGCCGCCATAGTATCAAAAACCAAAGAAGACTTACCAGATCCAGACAACCCAGCAAAAACCGTAGTTTGATGCTTAGGAATATCCAAACTAACATCCTTAAGATTATTCTCAGAAGCTTTCCGAATGGAAATAGCCCCGTCAGCAAATAAATCAGTCATATGATCCTCCTTCAATTGAACACTTGATACGTAAATGGTACACCAGAACAAATTGAAGTACTAATTTCTAACTAATCATGATTTTAATAATTATTCAAATCCTTAATGTCGTAAGAAACGTCACTTCTAGAAATTACATACGGATCATGAGTGACAATTACAATGGTCTTTCCATTATTTCTTAACTCTTCAAAAATATTCATAGTGTCGATTTTATTCTTTTCATCTAGTGATCCAGTTGGTTCATCTGCTAGTATTAATTGACTTTCTTTTAACAATGCCTTTGCGATTGCAATTCTTTGCTGTTCACCACCTGAAAGATTATAAACGTATTCTTTCAATATATCCCTAGTTAGACCGACTTTTGCAAGTGTTTTGACCATTTTTTCTATTTTCACGTTCTTGGACATATTTTTCGAAATAGAATCAACACTCATTACTAAATTTAAATTTTGAAACACAGTATTCTCATCAATTAATCCATATTTTTGAAATATGAATGACATTTTATTTTATAAATATCAAGAAGTTCTCTTCTCTTAATTTTTTTCGTATCTTTTCCAAACAGAGTATATCGACCATTTTGATAATTCTCGATCATTCCAATAATATTGAGCAATGTCGTCTTACCGCTCCCACTGTCACCATATAGTGAAGTGATTTTTCGATTTTCGATTTGAAAGGTTAAATTTTTTAAAATGATTTTTTTCTTATATCTTTTAGTTAGATTTTCAATTTCGACAATGTTCATCAATCTACACCTCATTAAATAATTCTTTTTTGATTTTTTTGTCTTGAATAGCTAGTAATACAATTAATGAAAGCTGACTAATCACTAAAATTGTTAGAGTTGGTATAAAAATAGAAACATCTAAGATTTTTCGCAAAAAGAATAAGATTATGACTGTCTCGATTAACGGTGCAATTAATATCACACCATACGTTTTCCACCAACTATAGCCATTGATCCTTTTTACGGAATATTTTCTTTTTCGAGATTTAAAAAGCAAATAAAAGCTCACTAATCCCGATAATCCAATCAAAAGAATTGCGAAAGTAAGTTCAAATATGTATTCAAGCATGCTTCCAATGATTATTTTTCTTTGGAGTGAATTAGCTTTCGACAGCCTAACTAAACTTGCATTCTCATTCGCTAATCCCACTTTTTGGAATTCCTTTTTCATTTCGATCGAGAGATTTATTAAACTTTTACCATTTAACGGAATAGTCTCATTGCTATCGATCCCACCCCCATTAGATGCAAGTGATAAACCAGAAAATTCATTCTTATCGTAATTATTTTTACCAATAATCATGATTATTGGATCAACATATGACCTTGCTTGATTCATATTGTCTTTTATTTTTTGAAATCTCTTTATATAGAATATTTTGTAATTAGTAGATACTTTCCACCTACGTAAAAACTCTGTTGTTTGGCTTCGCAACTTTTCGGGAAACAGTATATACGTCTCACCATCTCCAGGACGAGGAATTTTTCGATTACCACCATCAATTAAACGATTCATCTTCGCCCAATTAGTATTGCCTACTAGCAAAGTGTAACCATTCGAATCACCGGGTGGTTCTTCAACAAAACCGATACCACCAAATTTTTCGGTAACTTTTAATGAATCTATTTCTTCTCGATTCATTTCCAAACTATTAAGTTCATCTGAAGTTTGCTGACCTATATACCTTGGAAAAAGAACTGCATGGTTATTGTTATATACATTATTTGAATCATCCAATCGTAATGCTTCTATAGAATTCTTTACAAATGGTGACATCATTGATACAAAGATAATTACTGCTATCACTTTTGTTACCCACAATAAGTAGCCACCCATGGTAATCATCCTGTTGAAATCGATTTTAAATGATAAACTACATATCAATTTTATATTCATTAATACGATCAGGTAAAACAATCCTGCTAACAATAAAATAATGAGCATCATTGTCCAATCAATTTTTTTTGCTAAAAATATCGTAGAAAAAAATATTGAAAAAAACGTACAATAAACAATTTCATTTTTGAAAGATTGATTAATAATTCTGAACACTGAATATCCCAGTGTTCTCATAATTAAAATACTTTTAGTTGATTTAATAACCCAATAAACTATGGCAATAGCCAAGAAAATCATTATCACAACTACCAATTGATTGAATTTACTCAATGATTTTAAATTAGGATTTGGCAATTTATAATTGGGTACAAAATCTTTTGTTGAAATTTTTGTGTTCATGTCTTTATTAATTTGCATCTGTAAATCTTGGATAATTTTTTGAACCTTATTGCTATCGGTCGTGTCTAGTAGTATAAGTCCATTTCTGCTATTAGGCACCGGAACATTATTATATAAATTAAATTGGAATGTATCTGAAAAATTTTGACTAACAGCCTTTCCTTTATCATATTTAGGTGTTGCTCCATAAATATTGAAAACATGAGAACCAGAGTTGAACGAGTAATCATTTATTTGATTGATATCCCTATCTTTAGATGCTCCTGTAAATATGTAATTTCGGAAAACAATATTGATTTTATTTTGTTCAGAAACTTTTTTAACAGACTGTGAAATATCACTGGAACTGATTCCTCTTCTACTATTTACCGACAACTTATTAAACTCAACCGGGGTAAAAAATTCGTTGACATAATACCTTTGTTCAATCCTATTATTTAACGTAATTTCTTGATAAAAAAAGGCGGATACTATAGTACCCACCATAAAAACTAGCAAAATTAATTTTTTTGATAATTTCATATCTAATGATCACCCATCACCTAGTTAAGCGAATAACCAGCTGTCGCTCTTTCACTGGATTTCCCATAAATAGTTGCTGTTGCTGTTTGGCCCGCATGAGCATAACCGTATTTATTTTTGCTACCATGCTAGCCCTAGCAGTTGAGTTCCCATATTGATAATAAACACGAGCCCATGAGCCCTTTGTTCCCCATGCAGCCTGAGTTGGATATGTATAAGTCCCACAAACAAATCGTCCACCATAGAAGTTAATAACACCTCTTAGGAAATCATTATTTGCTTCACCAATTTTATTTTTAGATACAATTTTTTCAATTATATTACCTCCATCGTCTAAAACTACATCCATAGTCTTTGGAGTATTCTCGTCAAAAGATATTGATGCTGCATGCACATCATTAGCAAATCCACCTAAGTATATTGATATTGATAGAACAGCAAGTAAAGATAAAAAAAATATCTTTTTCATATTTTAATCTCCTAATTAATTTTTGCACTAAAAATAGCACATAAAAAATATATCTAATATGAGGAAACAAAACCATTCTTTTTTTTTAATGTTATGGCACTTTGATTAATTGAAGTGTATCATCATCTAGTTTTCAAATATTAATTACAAATTATCTAATGTGAAATAAATTATAAAATATTACATTATCCATTTATCATCCTAATTTTAATGTAAAACAAGACGTTTATTTGATAATTAATAAATACCAGAACATATCTACAAATTAGACAATAATTAATATTTAAACAGTAATAATCAAAATAAAAAAATAAATTACAATTGCTCAAATTAATGAAACTAAATAAATCGTAGTTTAACTGGACATTTCATACAAATCGTACATTCAAGATGATATTTTATTCAATAATTGATAATTCATTGAAATATAAGCTATTATAATTTCCACCTGAATCTTTCACTTTCAATATTTTATTTTACAGTTCAAAATATAAAATCAATTGATGCATTAAACAACTATAACGGTATTTAAAAACAAAAATTAGAACATTATGCACTTATTTCCACTAGCTAAAACGAAAATAACCTTACTTGTGTACTACGTTGAGATTTAGTGCAAGAAATTAAATCTCTATCATCACGAAGTACTACTCACAAGTTGGACTAGAAAACTATGTAACTCATTTACAAATTAGACAAAATATTTTTAATACTGATAACATCCAAATTGAAGTTCTTTACTAGATTATTTATAGTTATGATCCATAAAAAAGACCAACGCAAATTGGTTACGTCGGTCCCAAATCATATATAGCTAGCTAGCAACTACAGTATACAAATTTTTTTCGTAATGGCTAGTAGCTTATTTAATGCACCCTATTATTAGGTTTATTTCATATAAAAAGCTTCTAAAGTTTTTAACTTCAAAAGCACAATATTAATATTTATGAGTCAATACAACTACTACAGGTCACTATTACTTTACATAAATATTTTGACCGGAATAATCATCCCCTGATTTTACTGTCTGTCCACCATATGTAAACCATGTACTTGTTTTTACACTATGGTAGCCTTTTCCAACGTTGAATGATTTCATAAAATCTATAACATTATTGCCATCGGAAGACCTACTCTCTTCCCACAAATGAGTACCGTCTATATACAAACCAGATTGAATTGAAAAGCTTGCATCTGCAGATAGTTTTAATTCTACAGCGACAACCCCATTACCCATTTTGTAAAAATTATACTTTCCAGAGATAAAGTTTACGTTACTTGTTAATGAAAAAGGCGCAATGCCATTTGTATTTGAATTATTCAAAGATACAGATACTTGTTTAGAATTTATCAAAACACCTTTTTGAACATACGCACTAACAGCCTCAGGACCATTAGCTTCAGAAATCGGTGTGATTGCAGCTTTTGATTCACCCATTGTATTTAAAAAAATTCCAATAAGAATTGTTGTTATCATTATGGGTAAAACAAGAAGTGATTTGCTAATTTTCTTCATTTTTTAGTTCCCCGTTCTAATCAATATTGACATATGTTGTAGAAACATCTTTTTCATTCACAAATTCGTTCGTTGATACTCTAAAGAATACTTCTCCATCAGATAATCGTATTCTTGCATAATCTGTGTACCACAATGTATTAGTTCCAAGCTTTAGTGTTTCTGACATCCTTCCGTTCTCATCATACAATTTTGCTCCCTCAAAATTCGTAACCGCGACAGGATAATCCGTTTGTACAGTAGAATATCCTGTGCTGGGGTCATTGAACACTGCGGCATCAGCAGTATTTGAATAGCATACACCCACAATTCCCATGAAAAAGAAAGCAATTAGCCCCATTATATATTTCCTCATATAAAATCCCTCCATAATTTTAATTATGTGATAATGTTAACACTCAATATTTTGTAATTCAATAATCTATTTTTTGATCGTTAATTCATAGGTTGCTTTCAATACAAGATTACGTACTGACTTAAGCCAATTTACAATTTATTAAAAAAACGAAATATCATGGTTCAATAGCAAAGAATAACTTAGACTATGTGCTACATTCGAATCCATCTTTTAACAAAATATGGATTCAATCACTCAATACTGAATGCCCCATACAAAAATTGGTTAAAAATAAAACCGACAATCCTAAAATCTAAAAACACAAATTGATCATTCTAGTTGTGTATTCTGTTTAGGAGCTAAGGTATAGCAGACAATGATAACAATCAACCAACAATACGCCCACTTCATAAAGAATAATTTTTGTAGAAACCTAGATTTTGCGGGATGGTGTAGGGCATGCGATTGTCAGTCATGAAATTCTTAACGACGAAGGAGCTTAGAACAAGAATCGTATTTGAGATGTCCGGCGAATCGTAAGCGTGTTGCTTTAGTCTTCCAGACCTATCTTCTTCAGATGGTAAGCTTCTTCTGTCTTCTGCGATTGTCGCACTGTCTTCACTTCCAATATCCATAAGAATTATTAATGTTCGATACTTCATCTTTCGACTCCTATGACCTCGGCTGACTTCTGTATTATTCAGCTAGACATCACTGCAGAGTTTGCTTGTAGGATACATTCCGTTTCCTTGCCAAGCGTGTGATACAGACCTCCCCGGGTAAGAACGCTAACCTACGTATCACGTATCTGCCGACTTTACTGGAACTACCTTTGAGTAGTGTTGGACTTCATCTTGTTGTGCAGACTTATCAGATACTTTCAGCCTTATAGTCGATTCTCTTGTTCATCAAAACAGTACTTTGCCTTAGACTTCCTTCTGATTCCACCTTGCGGTAAACACCATTGTCGTCAGCTAGTGATTCTGACTACTACGCCTCAGAGTGGACTTTCACCACCAAGTTAGCGCCCATGCCGGGTGCACCAAAAAAAAAAGAGCAAACCGAAAAATCCGGTTTGCTCTTATATAATTATCTGCAAAAATTAATTATTTAGCAGCTTTTTCATCGCGACTCTTTAAAAACTCAATAACCTTTTGTGTTTGTGCCTTACGACTGTCTGTGTTTGCGGCATTAACGGGACGGCGGTGACCTGTCATACCTTTATGTGTATTTTGTGACATCTGAAATCCCTCCTCCCTTTCTTTAAATTTCTTAATATCAACCATACCATTATAAATGGATAGCCAAGATTATTCAACATATTTTTTAAGCAAAACATCTTGAAAACGTATCAATCGATTTAAAATTAATACAACTCACACATTTTAGCATAAATACAAAGTGAGCTAAATGGTTCTTAAGAGTTTTATAGACTAATGTTTGATTTGGTCTCCACCATGATCTTTAACTTTAAAAGCAATTAAGAAGCCTAAAATGGCTAAGATCATCGTAAAGGTAAATCCGTAGTGAGCACCTTGGGTGAAAGCTAAGGCTTCGGAATGTCCGCCATTAGCCATATAACTAGCTTGACCAGTACTCAATAAGATAGTTGCGATACCTGTAGCAACAGCTCCGATAACTTGTTGGAACGTGTTGATGATAGCTGAACCATCGGCTGATTGATATTGATCCAGTGAGTTTAAACCATATGTTTGTGATGGTGACATTGCCATTGGCACACCGATCATTAAGATGATGTGGGCAATAATAATGTATGCGATCGAACTATTTGAATTACTCAAAATAAACATGATCGAACCGATAACTGAGATCAAGAAACCTAAACGAGACATGATCTTAGCACCAATCTTATCGTAAGCACGACCAGCTAAAAATGATGTAACAGCGTTGACGATCCCACCTGGTAACATAATGACACCAGTAAGTGCAACAGCAATACCTAAGCCGTTTTGTAAATACATTGGTAATAAGTACATTGCTGAAAGTGTGATACCAAAGTCGATCATGACTAAAATTGAACCGGTTAAGAATCTCGATGTCTTCAAAACTGAAAAATCCAATGTTGGGGTATCAGCATGTAGTTGTTGTCTAATATAAATTGCTAAGAAAATCAAGCCGATCACTAAGGCAACGATAGCAACTGGCATATTTTTACTCAAGAAACTAATTCCGAAAACGATCAAGCCAAAACTGATAGTTGATAAGCAAATAGCTAACCAATCAACTTTTGGTTTAGAAACTTTAAAGACGTTCGTTAGATTTTTTTCCATAAAGAGCCAAGCAACGATCAAGAAGACGATAAATGACCAGAAAATTGCTCTCCATGATAAAACACCCAGTAACAAGCCAGCTAAAGTAGGTCCAATCGCTGGAGCGAACATGATAACTAAGGCAGCAACACCTAATGCAGCACCCAATTTGTTAGGTGGAAAAATACGCATGGCGATCGAGAACATTAGTGGCAAAATAATACCTGTTCCGATACCTTGGATCATTCGGCCAGCTAACAACATGGCAAAATCCATTGCTAAAGCTGAAATAACTGATCCAACGATGAAGATCCATAGTCCAAAACGGACCAATCCCCTAGTTGAAAAATGTTTTGTTAATAAACTTGAAAGAGGTAAAACGATGGCGATGACTAACATGTAACCTGTAACTAGCCATTGTGCTGTACCTGTTTCAATTGAAAAAGCCTTCATAATTGATGGCAAGGCGATGTTTAGTGAAGTTTCACTCAGCATACCTACGAAACCACCGATAAGGACACCCATTAAGGCTAAATATGGATGTTGTAACTTAGTTTGAATAGAATTTTTATCGATAGAACTCATAAATTAACCTCCGTTTAACTGCAACGGTTGATTAATATACCAGAAAAAAAATTATTTCGTAAGTGAAAATTTTATAGAAAAATCCTTTGTAAGGGCTTCATTCGTTGCTATATCACGATTAAATTATTTTTAACAATGTCGTTATAACGGTGGGTGGTGATTGTGTTTCTTCCTTAATAATGGGTGTCTTGGTGATAGTTGATCAATTCTTGATGTTGTTTGGTGGTTAGTTTTTGGTTCTTATTTGTGGATTAAAATAGCACTATCCAATTTTTACACTTCATATTGGATAGTGCTGTTTATTTTTTCTAGCTTAAATTGCACTTCATTTGGATAGTGCTGTTTATTTTTATCCTTAAGGATGTTGAAACGAGCTCCAGGCGACAGCGGCCTCCGGTTAACACTGGTGGTCGTGGCACTGCTTTGAAGGTATAAAATAGTGCTATCTATTTTTGCTTGCTAAAATTGCTGCGGTTTAGATAGTGCTGTTTATTTTTATCCTCAAGTATGCTGAAACGAGCTCCGAGGCACAGCGGCCTCCGGTTTAGCAACTGTCAGCAGGCACGGCTTCGCCGCACCTTTGTGCTGCCAGTCCCTAAATCCTCAGCAGCTGACCGTGCCTCTCCGCTCTCTGTGTTTTTAATACCAAGCAGGTTTATCTCCATCTGTTCCAGCTTTATCCACTCCGATTGATTTGCGGCTGAATTTGTCTGGTACTTGGGCGATGTCGACTACTATTTGAGCGATTGATTTACGGGATACTTCTGTTCCTTTGAATTCTTCGCCCTTTTGTGTGACTTCGTAATCTACTTCATCCTTGTTTGTTAACCATGCTGGTCTGATGATTGTGTAATCTAGGTCTGAGTCTTCGATCACTTTTGCGGCAGCAGCATAGTTGGTGATGTAGCTTCCTAATGTCTTGTTATTCCATTCACCAAATTTGCCAGGAACTTCGTCGTAAATTCCTAGTGTTGAGATCCATACTAATCTTTTGACACCAGCTTGATGCATTGCATCTACAACATCTCTAGCTTGTTCTTCAATATTATTACCGGCTAAGTTGGCGTAGACCATGTCAATGTCTTTCATGGAATCGACTAATTTATCGACTTCGGTCGTATCGCCATCGATCAATTCAACTCGGTCTTCAAAAGATGCAGCTTTATCGCGAAGTCTGTCTGATCTTCTGAGATATAACTTCAAATTATCTCCTGTTGAATCCAAAAAAATGTTTTCTGCTAATTGAGCAATTTGTCCATTAGCACCTAAAACCAAAATATTTGCCATTTTAGAATCTCCCATCTCTATTTGTCTACTATCAATATAAGTTAGTAAAAAAATAATTACAAAGAAAGTTCCTTGTATTTCTAATAATACACATATAATTATAAGTTCAATGATTGCGATAACAATATATTAGAAATTGACACTTTGTTGCAAAGCATTTTCTAAACTTGGTCCATAACCTTCACCAAAGAGATTGACGTGGGCTAAGAGGTAATATACTTGATACCACGAAACTCGTTTATCCCAGCCATCAGTCAAAGGATAGACGCTTTGATAGCCTTCGTAAAAATCTTGATTAAATCCACCGAATAATAGCGTCATAGCAATGTCCATTTCTCTATTTCCAAAAAAGACATCGGGATCAAATAAGATCGGTGTACCATCTTTTTCAAATCCAGCATTGCCGTTCCAGAGGTCGCCATGCATCAAACTAGGCTTTACTGGATTAGCTGAATAGTATTCATAAACTGTCGTCTTCAACTGATTCATTAAATTCTCACGAAATGCATTCCAATAGCCCTTCTTTTTGACTTCGATCTCAAGGACTTCCAAGCGTTGTTTAACAAAGAAGTCAGCCCAATTGTCTTGCCAAGTGTTGATCTTGGGATTTTTCGCGTTCAAAATATTGTGATCTAAACCGAATTGTTCCGCATGTTTCGAATGCATCCGCGCTACTAATTGTCCCAGATCATATTGTGATCCTTGACCAAAATCTACATATTGCAAAACTAAGTAACCATTACCCTTAAAAGTTCCCGATTTAATAACTTTTGGTGCATTAGCCACACTATTGATCAAATTTAAACCTTCGATCTCGTGATCAAAAAAGCTCTTATCGTTGTTTGTCTGTACTTTTAGAAAATATCGATCCTCATCTGTGGTAACTTTAAATGCTAAATTAATATCACCACCAGAAACTGGTTCGATTTTTTGAATATTGCCAAGATCTAATTCCTTATACCAATCTTCATTTATAAGCATTTCAGTCATCCTTTCGCATATTTTCATACTAGCATGATATAATTTTAGATGGAAACATAATGGGGAATCAAGGGAGGATACCTATGTCGAGTAATATCGCTCATTTGTTGAAAGTGGCTTCAAATGAGATTTCTCGCAGTGTTAACGATTTTGCATCTAATTATGATTTAACAGGGACTCAAGTTCAGATCATTGATTTCTTGACGAGTGTTCCTGCTTCCGAGGATATTTTTCAAAAAGATATTGAGGCTGAATTCAATATTAGACGGTCCACCGCTACCAACATTCTCAAAATAATGGAGAAAAAAGAATTAATCAAGCGTGAATCGGTCGAATCTGACTCTCGTCTCAAGAAAATCGTCGTATTAGATAAATCACTTCGCTTGCAACACAATATCGACGAATTCATGAAACAAAATGATCAACGGATCTTGTCTAATTTAGGTGCTTTTGAGCGAAGAGGATTTTTACACGCACTGCAAAAGTTACCAGAAAAGTTACAAAATACACAACAAAGTGAGGTAAATAAATAGTGAAAAAAGTTATTATGGATTGTGATCCCGGCATCGATGATGCCATTGCATTAACTGTTTTACTAGCTCATCCCGAAATTGCAGAAGTTATTGGGGTAACTACTGTAGGTGGAAACGTTACTTTGAATTATGTAACACAAAATGCCAAGAAACTTTTGACTTTCTTAGGTTCTAAAGCTGAATTAGCATCTGGCCAAGCCGAACCTTTAGTTAAAGAGATCGAAACAGCCGGTGAGATCCACGGTAAAACTGGTATGGAGGGATATGACTTCCCTGCTGAGAGTGAAGATTACCCACTAACTAGCGAAAATGCCGTAACCTTCATTCATGATAAATTAGTAGCCAGCGATGATAAAGTCGATATTGTGGCTACTGCTCCATTAACTAATATTGCATTACTATTAAAGACTTTCCCTGAGATCCACGACAAGATCGACAAGATCTATGTCATGGGTGGTTCGACATTACAAGGAAATATTACTTTAGCTGCTGAATTCAATGCTTACGTAGATCCTGAAGCAGCACAAATCGTCTTTGATTCTGGAGTCGATGTTGTTCTTTCTGGATTGAACTTAACAGAGAATAAAGCATTCATGACAATGGACGAGATCAAATCGATCAAGGAGCTTGGCGAAGTCGGTGTTATGGCTAGTTCTATTTTAGACTTTTATGCCAGTGCTGAACTTGAAAAAGGTATGACGAAGATTCCGATTCATGATGCATGTGCTGTTATTTCTATGTTGAATCCTGGTTTATTTACTAAGAGCCACAATTATTCGATCGATGTTGCTACAACTAATGATCAATTTAGAGGTATGACTTATCCTGACCGTCGAGTTTACGCTGAAGAGAAGAACTCGGTTAAGGTGTTGGAAGATGTTGACCGTGACGCTTTTGTTAAGTATTTGTTGGATTCAATTAAGAGCTATAGCTAGGTTGTATAGGCCTCATTTTTGAGGCTTATTTTTTTTGGGTTTGTGTTTAAGTTTTATTGAGGTTGTAGTTTGAGTTGAGGTTGAATTCCGGGGGTGGGGATTCCAGAAATTGCGCTGTGACTTCCTTAGTTGTTCGGTGGCGTAGCCACCACCAAGAACCAGTTGCGCAAGTGCTTCAGCACTTACGTTCCTTTATTTCATGGCTGACAGCGAATTTCTTCCATCCCCACCCCCTAGTGTTGTACAAAATATTATGTTATGTGGGGGTACGGTACTTCGCTTTGTTCTACAAAATTGTTTGGATTGATTTGGTTTTCCTCTTGTTTATGCGGTCTTACGATATTTTTTCTGACTCCCTATCTATTTAATTTAGTGCTCTGATATCATCGGTTGCTAGCTAATTTGGATTTTTGCTAACTGATTAATAATCTCTTGTTAGATTATTCATTTTTTAATTTATACTTTATTCACAATTAGTACTATAATTAAATTAATAACTTCTAGGGGGAATTCCAATGAAGAAGAATCTTAAACGTGTTTTGGTTTCGGCTGCTGCTAGTCTTTTACTTTTTCCTGTAGCTTTTAGTGCTAGTTCTAGCGTGGTTTCTGCTGCTAGTTCTGATGGCTCAGCTTTGGTTATTTCGGTTGATGGTAAGAAGACTAACGGATCTGCTGTAAAATCTAATACTGTTCAATCAGAATCGAATGTTTCTAATGTTTCTGATATTACTCAAAATGAGTATTTTGATAAAAGTAATATTAGCTATTACATTACTCCTGGCCTTCCTGCTGGGTTGCAACAAGATGTTCGGGCTGCTGCTTTGCAGTGGAATATTTCCACTAATGTTCATCTATTCGAAACTCGCGTGAAAAAAGATGCTGATATCGTCTTCACTAATAACGGTACTTCTAGTTCTGAAAATGGTTTAACTACTAACACTATCAATCGTTCACGTGGATTTACTGAGGTAATTTCTTCGAAGATCGATTTGTCTAAGAATACTATTCCTAATAACAAGCTTTCGACTATGGGACGTCGCGTTGCTGAGCATGAATTCGGTCATGCTTTAGGCCTCAAGGATACACGTTCTGATTCAAACGGCACAATTATGTGGTACAAGACACCAAATACTGATATCACTGCTAAAGATATTGCGGCTATCAATCAATATTATAAATAATTCACCATTATGGTAAAAAAAATAGACTGAGATTTTTTCATCTCGGTCTATTTTTTTGCTTAGGAAATTCCTAATAAGATAAATCTGACTTTTGGTATTTTGCTAACTATATAACAAAATAGCAAACAGATGACTGTAGTTAAGCCAAAGACAGCAAAAGCATTGGTGATTTTGAAGATCTCTTCAATTACTTGAATCACTAGGCCATGGGTCAAATAGACTCCATAACTTAGAGAAGAGATCAAAGCAAATCGTTGTTGATTTTTGATGGAATGTTGATGATTTCGGGCCCAGGTTCTGACTGTAATGAATAGTTCGGTTGCTAATAATAGTGAAAAAATAGAACTAAACCCAATCACGGGGATATTGAGATGAAAAGCGACATTTTCCGCATTCATAACGATCGTAAAGAGAAATAATAGCGTTGTAGCTGCAATATTAACAGGTTGCGCTTTCGGGTTGAGCGGTTGTTTAGAGATCCGATATCCGAGAATGAAATAGCCAAAAGTTTGGCCTAAAAATATTAAGTTGTATTGTGGATTAGCCGTAAAATATATCCCATATTTATGTGGCAATATTGAAACGATGTAAGGCAATAACATATTCGTTACGAACCAAACACCAATGATGTAATCCAATACTTTGGGTGTCGCTTTGTCGACAAAAGCTTTGATCATTGGTGAGATCAAATAAAATCCCAGTAAAGGATAGAGGAACCAATATGGGACAATTGGGAATTTATGATAAATCAACAAGATCTCTTTTACCAACCCGTCTATTGAAAAATTATGGTCAAGATGCATTAAAACAGCAATCGTCACTATTGACCAGATCAGAAATGGGATAAAAATTTTTACTAGACGATGCGTCCAAAGATATTTTAGATCGTCAGTATGTTGGCTGGATAAAATCAAGGCACCGCTAACGAAATAAAATATTCCTACTGCCGGAGAGACTAGTCCTATAGCAATATTTTTCAGGTGCCACGCTGGTGAGAGTGGATCTTGGCTTAAGGTTGCTGCTAAAGAATGCGACATCACCACACCTAGCATGGCGGTTATTTTTAAGTAATCGATATATGCAATTCTCTTTGACATTATTGCTCCATGGTTTTTAGGTTTATTTTATCAGTGATTTATGAGCACGATTTGGTTTTTAATCAAACTTAAAGTTATTTTCATATTTGATTGATGGCTGATTGCCGGAGCTGGAGGGTTCCGGAAATATCGCTGTAGAACGGTGTGGACGTCGATTTGAGCTCCTCGAAGAAGTGCACTTCGACTATCTCAAATACGAGCCCTAAACTAAGCTCCTTCGTCGCCAAGTGGAATTTCATACCTGACAGCGAATTTCCTCCACCCTCCAGCTCCTAATTTATCGCAAATTTTCTTTTTCGTTGGAGTACGGTACTTAGTATTGTAGTGGTATGTTGCTTTTGTTTGTGTTGATATGCTCCATTTGTTACTGTTTCTTATTTTCTTGCTTGGGATTCTATACGTTTATCTTTTGGAAGGGTCATTAGATATTATTTCGAATTTACTTTTCATTTATCGTTTTACTCAGATTTTCCTACTCCTTCTCGTTGACCTCGGAATTTATTAAGAGCATGGTAAAAAACGCGTTGTCCTGATTGGGAACAACGCGTTTTTTTTGGTTATTTTCCTATACTGTATGTGCTGAAGAATCGCCATTATTTTTTAGGTTTAAGCCTGATGGTAAATCTTTTTCTGGTAAGTTGTCTGCTAGTACTTGGTCGTGAGCCTTTGTTCCGGCATAGATATCGTCTTTGAGCGCATTTCTGCGGTATTTGACGATTCTATATACGTGTAGTACTAAGACGGCAACGTTTGCTGCTAAGGCAATGAAGCTTACGGTGAAGAGTGCAGCGTCACTATGCGAACTTTGGACAGCAAATTGCGAGTCAGTTACGAATGCTGGAACACTCATGGTGAACATCATCCAAAAAGCTAACGTTTGAGCACGAGCTTGAAGCCAGGAACCTTTTTTGATGAAGAATGCAGCAAAAGTACATGATAATAATAAGGCTGCTCCGGCGTAGAACGAATGGTCACCAACACAGTTGTAGACATATGCGAAGTTCCATAGGTCATATGCGATGATCCATGGCCAGATTTGGTCGGGCCAGATCATGTCTTTTTGACGATTCTTGCTGATGATGATACCGAACCAACCGGTGATGGTAATGATGTTGATGATCCCGGCGATCCCGTTCATTACGTTCCAAGCACCACCGTTCATGAAGACACCGTCGACCATACCGTGCATACTAGTTACTTGGAAATCACGAATAACAGCTTCCATGATATTCACGGCTAGGATGATCGGTGGAAATAGTAAGGCCCATCTGTTTTTGCTTAATTTAGGAATAAAACGTAGGGCCATGAAGCCGAGACATCCAGCCAGGGCTGAATAAACTTTTACCCAATGGAACCAGGTCCCGGTACTACTGCCTGATCCAGCTGTCGTTGGCCAAACAAAAATCGTTAGTAAGATCGGAACGGCAACGAATAAGCCTAATCCGACCCATTTATTCGCACGGGCAGCTTCGTTAAGTAACATAAGTGCAGCGATAATTGCGATCCACATTAACCAATCTGCCCCTGAAATGTTTTGAAATAAGAACATAAGAACACCTCCAGAATTGGCTTGTTAATCTTTTAACAATTTAATTGTAACCGCTTTCCAGATGGTTTGATATGGTCAAAGTTCCGCTTTTATCCAAACTTAATCGACATTATGTTCAAAAACGTTGTCTATCGACCCACCCAACATCCGATTCATTCGTTCACAAAACTCCGGCTTAGATTCTTCCATATTCGTTGTCAGCCACTGGATCAGTTGACTGCTGAGAGCTAACCCGTAAAAATTACCGATCTCATCTCGTAATTTATTCGGACAGTTTGGATGAGTGTCATCGACTACCCCTGTCACCATATCAAATGCTACTCGGTAGAGAAATTTTTCTAAAAAATTACGGTTGACTGATTTAAAGGTATTTAAGCAAAATTTCTGGTTATCATCGATGTAATCCAATAACAATTTGAGTCCATCTTGCCAATTCTTGACACGTTTGTAGGAAGCTAACTGTTGAACTATTTCGACACCGTAAATGTATTCTAGCAGGCTGTTGATGTCGTCAAAATGATAGTAAAACGTGTTCCGTGCCACATTTCCGGCACTAGTTAACTGGTTGATAGTTATTTTATCCACAGGTACTGTCTGCATAACTTCTTTTAATGTGTTTGCTAAATGCTTTTTGGTATCCATTGTTATCCCCTATTTGTGATACGTTCGATGATTGATGATCATGAATGAGCGATAAATTTGCTCTGTCAGTACTAAGCGCATTAGTTGGTGCGGTAAGGTGAATTTGCCGAAACAAATGCTGTAGTCGGCACGTTTTTTGACCTCAGGGCTAACTCCCAGTGAACCGCCGATAACTAAGGTGATATCACTAGTTCCGTATGTGGATAAGTCATCGATCTTCTTAGCTAATTGTTCTGATGTTAATTCCTTGCCTTTTAGATCTAGTAAAATGACATATTCTTTATCCTTGATCTTGCTTAGGATCCTTTGCCCTTCAACTTCTTTAACGTGGGCATCCTGGGCCTCACTTAGATTTTCCGGAGCTTTCTCGTCAGGACACTCAACGATCGAGAACTTGCAAAACGCTCCCAAGCGTTTGGAATATTCGGCAATGCCAGCTTTTAAGTATTTTTCTTTCAATTTACCAACGGTAACAAATTTTATGTTCATAATTACACTCCTTAGAAATATCATATACAACAATCCACAACAATTAAACCTTCGATCAAAGACGAAATATTTAAACACCGACTTATCCACACCTAAAAAAATGTTTGTGTATTAGCGTGTAACACTTGTGAAGTTGATATATCAACATTTGTAAGGGGTTTTAATTTGTCCACAAAAAGTTATCAACAACTCTTTTGTGGATTGTGGATAACTTTATCTACAGCGAGAATTCTAGATTTTTTCCACTTATCCACAAGTTATCCACACATGTGGATAATTCAATTTCATTCATTTTTGCAAAAAACGAAAAATATATTTAAATTTAGGGTTAAAAGTTCAAAAAAAAACGTGAAACCACTATTATTTGGTTTCACGTTCTTATTTTATTCAGTTGTTTTTTGTGTTAAATGAACTTTGACCGATTGTAGTTTCCCACTGCGGTAATACTGTAACGTAATCGTATCGCCAACTTTATGCGAGTACAGAGCGTTATGCAAGTCTGCAACCGAACTTATATCTTTACTGTCTACTTTGACGATCACATCATTTTTCTTGAGTCCAGCTTTCTTAGCGACTGAATCGTTCTCAGCACTGTAAACTAAAACTCCTTGAGTAACGTCTTTTGGTAATTTCAACGTATTTTGCGACTCATCCGATACTTGGTTCAAGTCGACTACTCTGATCCCTAGTGAAGGACGAGTTACTTTACCATTCTTGACTAATTCGTTGATGATCTTGACTACTTCGTTACTTGGAATGGCAAATCCCATACCTTCAACCGAGGTACCGTCAGTATTTGATGCTAGTTTCATTGAATTGATACCGATGATTTGACCAGCTGAATCAACTAGTGGTCCACCTGAATTACCAGGGTTAATTGCGGCATCTGTTTGTAAGACAGTGGCCTCACCTGTTGTTTGACCGGTATTTTGATCTTGTGTTTCCACAGTTCTATTTGTGGCTGAGATGATACCTTGTGTTACTGATGTGGCATATTGGCTACCTAATGGCGAACCAATGGCAATTACTGCATCACCAGGTGTTAAGTTGTCGGAATTACCGAATGTTGCTGTGGCAGGAACTTTATTACCATCGATCTCGATAACAGCTAGGTCAGTCGTAGCATCAGTTCCGACTAATTTACCAGTTACTTTAGTTCCGTCCTTTAAAATGATCTCAAGTGAATCTGATCCTGAGACAACGTGATTATTAGTTACGATATAACCTTTACCATTTTGCTTGGCGTAGATCACACCGGAACCTTCACTGTATTCTTCTAGTTGGCTATTCTTGCTATTAGATGAGCTGGAATTTGAATTGCTATTAGAATCTGAACCATCAGTTCTGTTAGTGCCTCCAGTCGTGCCATCTTCTGCAGAATTACTGTCTCCACTATCGCCGAAGAGATCACCGAAAATTGAGGATAGATCTCCGTCTGTAGAAGTCTGCTTTTGTTTCTGTAAGTTAACTACTGAAACAACGGCATTATCTACCTTGTTATACGCCTTAGACATGGTACTTGAGGTATCGACCTTCTTATCGCTAACTTGAGTCGTACCTGGCCCACTGCTTGAATTAGTGTCCGGAACACTGCTGGTACCCATATGAGTAAATCCGGCAAAAGCGATCCCCACACCTAAAATGGCAGAAACAAAGGCAACAGCCGCCGTTTTCCAAAGTGACTTATGAGACTTCTTCGTTTCACGAGCATTTTGTTGTTCTTGATTGTTGTTATTTTCATCCATAACGAGCTCTCACTTCCCATTAATACTGTAAATACATCATACAAATAAATTTTGAACAAAATGTGAATGTTATTTGATAAATTGTTTAAAACAAAAAGGCTATCTTGAATTAACAAAATAAACCTTTTAATCTTCTATTCAACTTTACAGCGAAATCAATGGGTCTGCAACTTTGGGATCCGTATCGTGGATCAAAAAGTCGCTGCCCACGCCAAAGTCGTGATCTTCCATGATCTTTTCGACTGCTTGATGAGCGACTGTCTTAGTATTGTTTTCTGGACTTAGGTGTCCGAGGTAGATTTGTTTAGTATTGTTGCCCAAAACGCTCATTAAAGCGTGTGCGCCGTCATCATTAGACAAATGTCCCTTTTCACCTAAGATCCGTTGTTTCAAAGGCCAAGGATACATCCCATTACGCAACATTTCGATATCGTGATTACATTCAAATAAATAGCCATCAGCGTTCTTGATCGTTTGCTCAACTCGATCAGACACGTAACCAGTATCAGTCAAGATGACAAAGTCTTTGCCATTATGATGGAACTTGTAAAATTGTGGGTCGGCAGCATCATGGGAAACTGCGAAGCTCTCAATATCCAAGTCATCTAAAGATAGGACTTTGTTGTGCTCAAAAATGTTGATCTGATCTTCTGGCACTTTTCCTATCTTTGGGAGCATGGCTTGCCAAGTCTTCTCATTGGCGTAAACATTCAAGCCATAACGACGAGCTAAAACTCCGACGCCTTTGATATGATCAGAGTGTTCATGGGTCACAAACAAAGAATCGATAGTATTGATATCTTTGCGAATACTTTCCAACGATTCTTTGATCTTCTTTCCTGACATCCCGGCATCAACTAGAACATGATGTTCCGGAGTTTCGATGTAAGTCACATTTCCTGAACTGCTGCTAGCCAAAACACTAATATTTAAATTATCACTCATTACTATAATCGTCTCCATTAGAAGAAGCCTTGATAATGTTTCCAGTAAAGGCATTGACCTTTTTGACGGTATCGACCTTGCTGTCCTTATTGTGGATGCTGACGAACCAGACTGGAATATAAATCGTACTTCCTTTTGCTTCCAATAACTTAGTATAAGCTAAGTTAGTATAAGTTATTTTTGAATTGTTAGGTATTTCCGAGCTGGAATACAAGTTAGTGACAATATCACGTTCTGATTTTGTCGGTTGCTTTTCTTGTAAAATATCCAGTCTCTTCATATAAGTCTGCGTATATCCTACCACTTTACCATTAACAACGGAAAAAACTAGTTGACCGGTCTTATCGTACATTGGTCCTAACGGGCCAGTTTCGGCGTAAACTATTTCCGAACTCGATGATAGTTGCGGAGCATAAGTATACTCATCACCGAACAAGACATTTGATTCTTTTTTAATAAATTTGTCGAGCTTTTCTTTGCGATTCGATGAAGTAACGCTGATCGGATCGTTCAAGTTACTGATCAATTTGTAAGAAGTTTGATTGTATTCAAGTTCTTGATTGTGCAATTTCGACTCATTGTTTGCCAAGTCGTTACTAGCCTGAGAACCTAAATAATAAGCATTCCCAGTCTTTTTATCAAGCTTTCCAAAAGTAATGTTCCGTTTTCTCATGTCTGTCAGGGTCGAACTTACCCCCGTCGTGGAATTAGAAATAACTTGTTGGCTATTGTGAAACGAAGTAAGCAAGAAGACGTCTAATGCTAAAAATACGACTAAGAAAATTATTTCAATTCTTCGAAAATCCATGCATTATTCCTCCCCCGTTGTATTGTTCGTTACACCCGAAGACGTGGCTGATTGGGTATTTGCAGTCTGTGAACTAGACTGTGAATCAGTCGTTTGTGCAGACATCCCAGTCCAATCTTCAAATGAGCGCCAATGGCCATCGACCTTGATATAGTAAGTTGGCTCCAGATCAATTACTGAAGAATTGTCCTCTTCATTGCTCCATTGATAGCCAACTTCTAGTTTTTGGACTTCACTTGGCGAAATACCAATATTGTTCAATTCAGCCATGATTTGCGTCGTTGACTTCAACGTGGCATTTCTCATATCTGAAGGCACCGGAACTTCGAGGACTTTATTCAAGAATTGCTCAGTTGATCCATTACGACTAAAGACGATCTTGATCGAGCCAAATTCACTCTTCTTGAAAATTGGGAAACCTTCAACATATTCACGGTAGACTAAAGTCTTATTCTTCCAGTTTGCATCGTAAAGTCTCAAGTTGGAAACTGAGTTTTGGATGTTCGTAGCCTTCTTGTAGCCCCGTTGGAAAAATGAGAGGTAATCTTTTGGCACCGATGTGTCAGTGTAATCAGAGAAAGTCAATTCATTCTTATCATGATCAGAAACCAAGCGCTTCGATTCGCCAACGCTATACGTAAAGACATTGCCACTAGAGCTGTTGTTGATCTCATCACTGTTGGATTCGAACAAATTAGCGGTATATTCAGAATCATCTTTAGAACTCATCACGTATGAATATCTCTTCAAAGTGATCGGCTCAGTGTAAAAAGTAACAACACCATGTTTGAGTAAATTGAGCTTAACTTTAAGATCAATGTTAGCTTTTTTAGCTAATTTCAAGATCGGTTTAGCAGAAGCTCCCTTGACTGAAGCTTCATAAACCGTGTAAGTCTTGTCATTAGCTAAGTAAACCTCATCTTCATCTTCTTCATCTGTTGAAAAAAGGATCCGATTGAAAGGATGATCTTTGGCTTTTTGTAGCTCGTTATTACTCATCAAATAACCTAGCGTACGAATAGAAATATTAGTTGGATAAACTAATTGGATCATGTTCTTTTGTTGCAGCATCTTTTGATACTTTGCACCATCTTTACTGAATTCACGGTGGAAAGATCCCACCTTCCAGTCTTTGATGATGTTTTGCATATTAAATGAAATATTATCTTTGTTGTTGTAGATCAGTCGTTGATTTTTCCCGTCCTGCCAGATCACTTGTGTCGGACTAATGATCTGGTCGATCGGCGTCTTATTCTTATCAACATCGCTACTAGCAACGTCAATGTTGCGATCTCTTTGATAACGGGCAGTGTTCGTCCAGATGAAAAATGAGAGAACGAAACTAGTAATTACTGCGACAACTAACAAGATTTGAACGATCAAACGGCTAAATTTCATCCCATTCTCCTCCTGTCTCATTTGGATCAAACGGTAGCGAAATGTAGAAAGTCGATCCTCTACCTTCAGCACTGTTGACCCAGATTCTACCTTTGTGTTGCTCAACGATCTCTTTAGAAATGGAAAGTCCTAAACCAGTACCACCTTGTTTTCTAGAACGAGCTTTATCAACTCGATAGAAACGGTCAAAGACTTTCTTGATGTCTTTTCTCGGGATACCTAAACCTTCATCGGAAATACTAATGATGATGTGCTTATTAGTCTCCAGCAATCGACAAGTGATAACCCCACCATCTGGCGAGTACTTGATAGCATTATTGATAATGTTATCGATCACCTGCGTCATTTTATCGGTATCGATCTCGACCCAAAGATCTTTCTGGGTAAAAATCCGTTTGATCCGATAATTCTTGACCACCTTGGAGTCATTCTCTTTAGCATCAGCTTTTTCCTTCTTCAGCATCATATCAAATCGATCTAAGATGTAAGAGAAGAATTCGTTGAAGTTGATCAATTCCTTATTTAATTTCGAACGACCCTGGTCCATCCGTGACAAGTTTAAGAGATCCTGGATCATCCGGATCATTCGATCAGTTTCTTCAGCAGTAACGTTCAAAAATTGGGGCGCCAACTTCTGATCTTTCCAAGCACCGTTGTTCAAAGCATCAATGTAACTACTAATACTAGTCAACGGCGTTCTCAATTCATGAGAAACGTTGGAAACGAACTGACGACGTTCCCGATCGATCTTCTGTTGTTCAGTAACATCGTGCAGAACGCAGACCATACCACTGATAAAGCCACTATTTCTTTGGATCAAAGAAAAGTCAGCATTTAAGATCAATGAACCATCATCGTCTTCATCTAGGTCGGCATCATCATTAGAGTCACTTGATTCAATGATCATCGGTTCAGGATTTTCCAACAATTCGTCAAAACTAATGTTGTCGCTGATCCCCAATGCATCAACCAACTGAGCTCCATTAGCTTCCTCTTCTGTCTTATTAAGGTATTCCCGAGCCATTTCATTGATGACGGTAATATTACCCAGCCTGTTCGTGGCAATAACACCATCGGACATCTGGGTTAAGACACTATCGAGTCGCCGTCGCTCTGATTCCGAGTTTTCCGTTGCCTCTTCAACCTTGACCGAAAGATCATTAACCGCCATTGCCAACTGACCTAATTCATCAGGAGAATAAACTCGAACTTGACCGGAATAATCTCCTTCAGCCATTCGTACAGCCTGCTGTTTCATTTCACCGATTGGCCGCGTAATAGCACGAGAAATAAAGATAGCAATAATTGCTCCGAGTAAGCCAGCTACTAAGGAGGCGGTCAAGAAGATAACAATAATATTATTGATCCCGGTATAAACCGACTCCATGCTGGCTCGAACATAGATTGCTCCGACCACATTACTACTATCCGGCGAGGACACTGGCGTGATCGACTCATAAGAACTACCCAGCGATTTATCATAATAGATCTGAGTTATCTTCTTATTATTAGAAATACTTCGTCGAACTTGATCCTTCAAAGTCTTTCGACCGATCATAGATGCCTTATCCGCATCCTTAGTCCCAACCACGATCCCATTACGGTCCATAACTTGAATATCGGTAATATCAGAGTTATTCCGCGCAAAATCTTGGATAGTATTATTAATATTCGCCCGCGTATGAGAATCATTATCAGTCAAATTCTCCGAAATTTGATTGAGAACGTAAACTTTAACACTGACTGAATCCTCAAATTGTGAGACATTTTGTTGTTCCAATTGTCGAACAAAGTAAGCCCCAATGATTTCGATCGTAAAAATCAAGATCAAGATAAACGATAGACCGATCTTAAAGTTGATCGAATGTAAAAAAGCTAGTCTTTTTTTCAAAATAATTCTCCTATGATCAACTAAACTTATCCCGTTTAGTCAAATAACACAAACATATCTCTATTATACTTTCATTGAACACCATTGTAACAAAAAATCGGGCTCTCAAATGTTGAGATGGCCCGATTATTTATTATTATTTCCTATATTAGAATTATAAATTACTATCTGAGTCTGGATTTCTAAGATAATAACCAACTCCACGTCTAGTCATCAACCATTCCGGCTGACTAGGGTTATTTTCGATTTTCTCACGAAGACGTCGAACAGTAACATCCACTGTCCGCACATCACCAAAGTAATCGTAGCCCCAAACAGTTTGGAGCAAGTGTTCCCGCTTCATAACTTGACCAATATGTTGTGCTAAGTAATACAACAATTCAAATTCACGGTGCGTCAATTCGATCCCTTTGCCATTTTTAGTAACTGTGTAAGCTTCTGGCAAAATAGTCAGATCACCGACTTGGATCTCGCTATTTTTACTTTCCTCGGATGGAGTTTCCCGTTGAGTTCTCAGACGTGCTTTAACACGGGCCACTAACTCACGGTTTGAGAAAGGTTTCGTAACGTAATCATCGGCACCAAGCTCGAGACCAATAATCTTATCGATCTCGGTATCTTTAGCTGTCAACATAATGATCGGTGTATCTTTAGTCTTCCTAACAGTACGAGCAACTTCAAGACCATCAATAACAGGTAACATTAAATCTAACAAAATCAAATCCGGATTTTCGGAGTCAACCTTCTCAAGGGCTTCTTTCCCATCGAATGCAGTAATTACCTCATATCCTTCATTTTCCAAATTATATTTAACAATGTCTGAAATTGGTTTTTCATCGTCTACTACTAAAATCTTTTTAGCCATAATTCCTCTCCTTGACTTAAGTCATTATACTAGTTCTGAAATATTAAAACAAAATCATCTAAACTTAAACTTAAAAAAATCGAATTTATTAAAAAAAACTCTTGTGCAGGATTTGTTCCTTATGATATTATATATCTCGTTGGTTGATTGAGATAAGCAATCACATCATGGGTGGTTAGCTCAGCTGGCAGAGCAACGGACTCTTAATCCGTGGGTCCAGGGTTCGATCCCCTGACCACCCATAACTTTTATAAACCGATTGTATTAGATTTTATATCTAGTATGATCGGTTTTTTGTTTTATTTGAAGTCGTTTGCTTGTTTTTGATGTTGTGGGGTACATGGTTATTGTACATTTGTGGGGTTGTTTATTTTGGAAAGTCATTGAAATTTAATTTGGTCTTAATTTTTTATGGTGTTTTGGGGTGGTGGTAGGATTTTGGGTGTACGTTCAATGCCGGTTCCGGGTCGGGGCGCTATATGGGACTGGAACGCTGCCGACGCAATTTTGAGCTACCTGGAAGTTCGCCAGGTATCTCAAAACTTGGTCTTTCACTAGGCAATAAAATTGCCAAGTGAAATTTGGGTGCGCTCGGCATGGGCGTTAGCTAGGTGATGAAAGTTCACTGTGAGCCGTAGTAGTCGGAATCACGAGTTGAGGACAAGGGTGTCCACCGCGAGGTGGAATCTGAAGAAAGTCTAAAGCAAAGTACTGAGCTGATGTACAAGAATCGACTAATAGGCCGGAAATGCAGGATAAGTTTGCCCAACA
>NZ_RHNT01000024.1 GCF_003946325.1 Companilactobacillus furfuricola
AGTTAATGAACCGCCGTATACGGAACCGTACGTACGGTGGTGTGAGAGGTCGGTAGCCTAGCTACCTCCTACTCGATTTTTAAGGTTTTTTGTGGTTGTTTGGTTGATAGTGGGCTGATTGCCGATTCTGGCGAGAGATTCCGGAAATGTCGCCGTGGCATCCTTGATTGTTCGGTGGCGTAGCCACTACAAAAATGGTGGCGCAAGTGCATAAGCACTTACGTTCCTTTATTTCATGGCTGACGGCGAATTTCCTCCATCTCTCACCAGAATCTAAGGTAGTGTTAACGATCTTCTTTTGTGGGGCATTACGGTACTTATTTTTATTTGTTTAAGTTGTTTGGGTTTGGCATGAGGTACTTATTCTTTTTTGATTCCTGGGATGATTGTGTCGGTTCCTATCTTTTGGATTTTGAATTGTGGTCAGGAAAACCTGATGATTAATTATTATTAATATAATGATGTATTGATATTGATGGAGAGTAGTTTTGATTTTTTTGTTGATGTTGGGTTGTTCTTTTTTCTTTGCGTTTTTCTATTTTAGTTTTAAAATTAGTGTTTACTTGATTCTTTTTTGAAAATAATTTTGGTTAGGATGTTTGTTTATGATTAAAGGTTTAGGTATTGATATTGCTGAGATTTCTCGGTTTCGTAAGATTTATGGTAAGCATCCGAGTTTTTTGGAGAAGATTTTGAATACTGATGAGATCGCGGTTTTTGATGAGCTTCATACTGAGAAGCAGAAGATGACTTATTTGACTGGGCGCTTTTCGGCTAAGGAAGCTTTTACTAAGGCTATGGGTACTGGTTTAGGGAAGATCGGCTTTCATGATATGAGTATTTTGAATCATGAATCTGGTCAGCCTTATATTAAGACCGATATTTTTACTGGTAATATACAAATTTCAATTTCTGATACTGATGAATTAGTGATAACTCAAGTCATTTTGGAGGAAGTTTAAGATGATACCATCATTGCATAGACCGGCTACGGTTGAGATCAATATGGATAATTTGAAGTATAATTTGGATAATGAATTGCAACAAGTTCCTCAGGGGACCGATGTTTTTGCAGTGGTTAAGGCTAATGCTTATGGTCACGGTTTAGTTAAGGTCGCTAAAGCTGAGATCCAATATGGAGCAACTGGTCTTTGCGTTGCTACTTTGGATGAAGGGATCGAGATCCGTGATGCTGGGGTGATTGCTCCGATTTTAGTCTTAGGTATCACACCAGCAAGTTATGCAGAGATTGCTAATAAAGCTGACATCTCACTGACGGTTGGTTCACTGGATTGGTTAAAAGAAGCTGCTAAACAAGATATTTATCAACTTAAGATCCATTTAGCTGTCGATAGTGGGATGGGGCGGATCGGTTTTCGCCATCATGAAGATCTCATCGAGGCTAGCCAGTACATTAAGGACAATCCTAATTTGTTTATTCCTGAGGGATTGTTTACGCACTTTGCTACAGCTGATAGTCCAGATGAGCAATATTTTGAAAAGCAAGCAGCCAAATTCAAAGAAATGAAGAGCAACTTACCTATTGATTTTCGCTGGATCCACTGTGCTAACTCTGCAACCGCCTTATGGCACCAAGATCTAGCTATCAACATGGTCCGCTACGGAATTGCCTTGTATGGCTTGAACCCATCGCAGACGGATATCGAAACTTTGCCATTTGAATTGAAGCCGGTATTGAGTTTGCATTCGGAACTAGTTTTTTCAAAAAAAGTTAGTGCTGGTGAGAGTATTGGATATGGAGCTACTTATACGACTGATGTTCCGGAATGGATCGGGACTGTACCACTTGGGTATGCTGACGGATGGTTGCGCCGAATGTCTGGCTTTGACGTCTTGATCCAAGGACAACGTTATCCGATAGTTGGACGGGTCTGCATGGATCAATTTATGGTCAAATTACCACATGACATGCCCGTAGGAACGAAAGTAACGCTTATAGGTAAAAGTGGTAATGAAGAGATTACAGCGACTGACGTGGCGGAATACGCCGATACGATCAATTATGAAATCTTGTGCTGTTTGGCTGAACGTTTACCTCGAGTTTATGTATCAAATAGAAAATAGTATAATAGTAATATATTGTTGATAACGTTTACAATTAGAATGTCACAAACAAAAGTAAAAAAGCTGAGAAAGATGAAATAAAATTCACTTTCTCAGCTTTTTTTGTTTTGATTTTGATAAATACAACAAAAAAATGATAACGATATTGTGAAAAAATTACCATAATCTAATATCACAAATTGATGAATTCACATAATTCATGACATATATAGACCAATTGTCTTTTTCAGAAATCATAATTATTTTTGTTTGACTCAATTTGAAAATGGGGAAAAATAAAAAAGACCAAATCCTAGAAATAGGTTGATCTTTTTTATTATGAAATCAAGCTTTTAAGTCTAACTTCAAATCCTTGAAGTTAGTTTTATATGCGTGGCGGGAATGTGTGGGAATCGAACCCACCTAAGAAGCTATTAACCCCTCATACTAGTTTTGAAGACTAGAAGGAACACCAGAACCTATCCACTCCCAAAGAATATGTTAGCAATTACATTTGAACATGTCAATGAGGAAAAAGACTAAATATGATTAGCCAAATATTAAATAATAAAAATTTTTCAAGTGTAATATATTTTCAGAAATTGGGAAGATGTTGAGGCAATAACTATGAAATTATTAACAAAATTCTAATTAGATTAAATGTGAAATATTTGCTTAAATAAGCTATTCATTTGTGATACTATGAACGTGCGAATGAAAACGGATGTAGTTCGTGATTCTAGTCAAAGGAGGTGAAAAAATAATGGAAAAAGTCACTATTTTACTAAAACAACATGTTGGCGGACCTGACAAACCAATTGTCGAAGTTGGTCAACGTGTTAAAAGAGGTGAATTGATTGCGGAACCTGATGGTTTAGGCGCAAATATTCATGCAAGTCTTACTGGTACAGTCACTGACATTACTGATAAAGCTATTATTATTGATGCCGATGAAGAACAAAGCAAGGAAGATTATGTCCACATTCCTGATTCTGACGATTACTTAACTGACATTAAAAATGCCGGTATCGTTGGAGCTGGTGGTGCTGGTTTCCCTACCGATGTTAAATTGTCCAATAAGATCCCTGGTGGCTACTTGATCGCTAACGCTGCAGAGTGTGAACCTTTGCTCTGCCACAATACTCAAGTTGAGGAACGTTACGCTGATCAAATAGTCCGTGGAATGAAATATATGCTCGAGATCACAGATGCCAAAGTTGGTTATATTGCTGTCAAGAAGATCCATCATGCAGCAGTGCTTGCTCTAGGTAAAGCATGTAAGAACGAACCTAAGATCAAAGTTAAATTCTTGACTAACATGTATCCTGCAGGTGATGAACGGGTTATCGTTCGTCAACTATTAGGAATTGTCTTAAAACCTGGTGAGTTGCCAATTAAGGCTAACGCAATTATTGATAATACCGAAACTATCAAACGCATTGCCGAAGCAATCGAAGATAGGAAGCCTTTCATTGACAAGGATATTACGTTGGATGGACGTATTAAAGAACGTTCAACCGTATTTGAAAATGTCCCAGTTGGATTACCAGCTAAGAAGTTCATTGATGCAGCAGGTGGTTATATAGTCCCGTATGGCGACATCACAGTTGGTGGACCATTTACAGGTCACACCGGAAGCGAATCAACGCCAGTTACTAAGACTACCGGTGCATTCTTAGTCGGCATGCCATATCCACAAGTTCATAAGAAGATCGGCTTGCTTGAATGCGAATGTGGTGGACAAGAGCCACGTCTTCGTGAGATTGCCAAAAAGATGGGCAGCGAAGTTGTTGAATTTCAACGTTGCAAGCGCAGGGTGAACTTGGTATCGATGAAGAATTCGTTTATGAAAGTATTTTAAAGACTAAGTTTTATGGTCGTATCGTCAAAGAAACTAAAGCAGGCGACTTGCCAGCGATAATTCCAGAAATCACTGGTTCAGCTTGGATCACAGGCTTTAACCAATTTGTCTTTGACCCAACAGACCCATTATCAAACGGATTCGAATTGAAGTAAGGAGGGGATCAACATGATTTTACGTATTATTCAAATTATCTTAGCAGTATTGCTAGTTTACATCGCTATTTTATTCGGAAGGGACTTGCTCAAACATCGTGGCCAAAGCGATGGCAGCATCCCTAAAGCCGGAGTTATTGGATTTATCACTAACTTTTTAGATGCCTTAGGTATCGGAAGTTATGCACCAACAACTATGTTATTGAAACTAACTAAGTATCTAAAATCAGATAAATTGATCCCTGGTACATTAACTGTTTCATGTGCGATCCCAGTTATCGCTGAAGCATTCTTGTTCACGAATACGATCAAAGTTGAAGGAACAACATTGCTTTCAATGGTTGCCGCTGTTGCGGTGGGATCATTCTTAGGTTCAAAATTCATGAGTAAGTTCAACGAAAAGATCGTTCGGATCATCATGGGAACGGCCCTAGTTATCACAGCTGTCTTAATGTTGTTGTCACAAATGGGAGTTCTAAGTGCTCTAGGTAACGGAAATACCGCTATCGGACTTCACGGCACAAGCTTAGTCATTGCTATTGTAGGTAACTTCCTACTAGGTGCCTTGATGACGGCTGGTGTTGGTCTTTACGCACCATGTATGGCTTTAGTTTACATGCTGGGAATGAGTCCAGCTGTAGCTTTCCCAATTATGATGACTTCATGTGCTGTCTTGATGCCAGTTGCAGCTTATGAATTCGTTAAATCTGGTAGTTACAACCGTAACGCTAGTTTAGGTATCACTATCGGAGGTGTCATCGGTGTTGTTATCGCTGTGCTCTTCGTTAAGAGTCTTGATCTTAACGTCTTGACATGGTTGATCATCGTCGTTGTTACTTTCACAGGATTCCAAATGTTATATCAAGGAATCAAACAGAAGAACGAATCAGTTCAACAAGCTGAACAAAATGGTGAAACTAGTTCAGAAACGAAATAAGTTGAACCTGATAAATTTAAAGAAATAGAGGGATGAGTTATGGATTCAACTGAAAAATTAATTGTATGTGGTGGATGTAATGCAAAATTAGGCCCGGGGAAGCTTGATACAATTTTAAAAACTATTCATCAAGAGAAAAAAGCCGATGTGATGGTCGACTATGAAACGACTGATGATGCCGCAATCATCAAAATCAACGATGACACTGCAATTATTCAGACAATCGACTTTTTCCCTTCAATGGTTACAGATCCATATTTATTTGGACAAATTGCGGCAACTAATGCTTTGAGCGACGTCTGGGCAATGGGGGGCTCAGTCGTTTCAGCATTGAATATCGTTTGTTTCCCACAAGAAATGAACCAAGATATTTTGAAAAATATCTTACAAGGTGGTTTGGAAAAAGTTACTGAATCAGGTGGCTTTTTAGCTGGGGGACATTCGATCCAAGACCATAGACCAAAGTACGGTCTTTCGGTCAATGGGATCGTCGATCCTAAGAAGATTTGGCGTAACGATACTTGCAATCTTGGCGATGACTTGATCTTGACGAAGCCACTAGGCGTTGGGATCATCACTTCGGCTTACAGTGTTGATCAAACTAGTGAAGATGCTTTTGACGGTGCCATTAAGAGTATGACTACGTTGAATAAGTATGCTTCAGAGATCATGCGTGACTATCCAGTATCAGCATGTACTGATATCACTGGATTCGGCTTACTCGGTCACTTGAATGAATTTTTAGCTGATAAGTATTCAGCGGTTATCGATTCAACCTCATTGCCGATCTTGCCACAAGCTTATGAATGCGCCGGTGAATTGCTCGTTACGGGTGGCGGGCAACGTAACCGGAAATTCTTAGACGGGAAGATCAACTTTACATTTGATGATTTAGCACTGGAAGAAGTTTTATTTGATCCACAAACTTCTGGTGGTCTGTTGTTTAGTATTGATCCTAAGTACACTGAGGAAGTGCTTACAAAATTAAATAAATTAGACTTAAAGAGTGCTAAAATTGGTAGTGTAGTAGAAAAAGAGGATAAAGAAATCAAAGTTATCTAGGGGGAAATAGCATGAAGGAAATTGATGCATTAGATAAAGTTTGTCCAGCTCCGATCATCATGTCGAAAAAGGCTTTAAAGGATGTTGACGAGATCGAGATCTTAGTCAATGATGACATGGCACCGGAAAACTTGAGAAAGTTAGCTGCTCAACAAAACTACGAGTACGGCGTAAAAGAAAACGGCGAAAACGAGTGGAAAGTTAGGTTAAAGAGGACAGATAAATCTGGACAACCAGAACCTACTAAAGCTGGTTTCAACGAACAAGGGGAATCGTACATCGTTGTTATCAACACTGACGTAATGGGTCATGGTGATGAGACATTAGGTCGTAACTTGTTACACAGCTTTGTTTATTCACTAACAGAACAAGATGTTCTTCCAGACAAGATCATTTGTTATAACGGTGGAGTTAAATTAGTTGTTGAAGGTTCCGACTTCTTGACTGACTTGAAGCCATTAGCTGAAGCAGGAGTCGATATCTATGCTTGTGGTGCCTGTCTCGACTTCTTTGGTCTTAAAGATAAAGTCGCTATTGGTAGTATTTCCAACATGTACGAAATTGTCGACATGATGCGTAAACAAAATCGGATTGTAAGACCAGACTAAGGTGGCGTTTAAAATGGGACATACATTCGGATTAATGACATTTAACACAACGCACGAGGCGATAAGTGCAAAGGATCTGTTGAAAGAACATCCTGAGTTTACACCCAGTATCATTTCAACACCTGGTACTATTTCAGCCGGGTGCGGAATGAGTGTTAGATTCGATTACACAAAAAAACAAGACATTTTAAAGTTGCTTGCCGATAAGGGATTCACTTACAAAAAGATTTACATCGGCAACCGCGTTGGCGTTAAGAGCACCTACGAGGTTGACCAATAGGAGGATATCATGGAAACAATAGGTCAAGATCAAATTATTATTGCGACGGCCGGACATGTTGATCATGGTAAAACAACTTTAATCAAAGCTTTGACTGGTATCGACACAGATACTCTCAAAGCGGAAAAAAAGCGTGGCTTAACGATCAATTTAGGCTTCGCTTTTTTCGATTTACCAAACCATGAACAAGTCGGGATCGTTGACGTTCCCGGACATGAACGATTTTTGAAAAATATGATCGCTGGTTTGAGTGGGATTGATTTAGTTTTACTAGTCGTCGATGCAGCTGAAGGCATCATGCCGCAAACAAAAGAACATGTCGAGATCATGTCGCTATTAGGGATCGACAATTACATCGTAGTCTTGAGTAAAATCGATACCGTTGATGATGAAATGCAAGAATTAGTTACCGAAGACGTGAAAAGCTTTTTAAAAGATCACAAGATCGAAGCACCGATCGTGCCAGTTGATGCGGTCAGTGGGACTAATATGGACAACTTGATCAAGATCATGGATGAAAAGGTCGAATCGATCAAGAAACCAAAAGACAATGGAATCCCCCGGATCAATGTGGACCGTGCTTTCTCGATCAAAGGATTTGGGACCATCATTACGGGAACATTGCTAGAAGGCGAATTGACGAAAGATATGACGCTGGAAGCTTTTCCTAGTGGGAAGAAAACCAAAGTCAGAAACATTCAGGTCCACGATGAAGACGTCGATAAAGCACTTCCGGGCACGAGAACGGCGATTAATTTAACTAATATCAAAACTGATGAGATCAGTCGTGGCGATGTTTTAACCTTACCAGGGAACATCGAACCGACGCATATGCTCGATGTCGACTTCAATTTATTGCCTGACAAGAGCTACCATCTAGTTCAATTGTGGAGTCGTGTTCGCGTTTATTTAGGTGCTGAAGAGATCATTGCCAGAGTAGTTCCCTTGGGCGAAGAACACGTTTCAGCAGAAACTGAGAATTACTTGCAACTACGTCTGGAACGTCCAGTGGCCGTTAAAAAAGGCGATCGCTTCATTTTAAGATCTTATTCACCAATGATTTTGATCGGTGGGGGCACAGTCCTTGATCCAAATCCGAAAAAACACCGTCGTTACAATGATGATGTTTTGGAACAGTTGTCAGTCAAAGCCTCAGGGAATCAAGAACAAATTGCTCTTGATTTCTTGATGAATCAATCTGAGTTGGGGGCTACCGTTGATGGCATTGCTGACTACTTAAATATTTCTGTTGAGGAAGCCAAAGAGATCGTCTCCTTATTGAAGGAACAAAATAAAGTAACTAGTTTCAGTAAACTAGTTATCAATAATGAGCGTTTAGCTAATTTCAAACAAGATGTCGTAAGCGAACTTGATAAGTATCATAAGAAGCATCGCCTTGAAAAAGGGATGAACAAAGAGGAACTATTAGTTCGTTTCAAATCGATCGTCGATGGGAAGACGATGGAACGCATCTTGGAGCATATGGTCTCGGAGAAATTGATCAAGATCAAAGGCTACATTGTTGCCGATGCTAAATTTGAGGTCAAATTCAATAAGTATCAACAACAAGCATATGATGAGATCATTGCTGTTTTGAAAGAACAGCCTTTGACGCCTCCAAACGACGAGGATATTGTTGGCGATGATAAGAATAAGCAAGAAGTATTCAAATCGTTGATCGGCAATCAAGTAATTAGATTAGGGGAAAGAAATGTCATGCTCAAATCTGCTTTTGAAGACGTGACTCAACAAGTCATTGCTTATTTGAAAGAAAATGAAACGATGACTTTGGCCCAATTCCGTGATCTCACAGGCGCTAGTCGGAAATATGGAATGATGATCTTGGAATATATGGACAAGCAAGGAGTAACGCGTCGTCAAGAAAACATGCGAGTATTGACTAAGAGGGAGAGCAAATGATTTATTTCGATAATTCAGCAACCACAGCAATCAAACCCAAAGCGGTATCTCAAGCAGTTTATGAAGTCTTAAACAGTGGGACTTATGGCAATCCCGGACGTGACTCGTCAGATTTTTCAGTCCACAGTAGTGATGTCGTTAATCACGCCAGAGAACAGTTAAAACAGCTTTTTAACGTACCATCGACTGACTTGATCAGCTTCACTTATAACGTCACAGAGAGCTTGAATACCGTCTTAAAAGGCCTGCTCAAAAAAGGAGATCATGCAATTGCCACGGATTATGATCACAATTCAGTTATTAGGCCTTTAGAACAACTCAAATTAAATCAGGGCGTTGAAGTCAGCTATTTGCCGTTCGATAAAAACACTGGTCGATTGGAAACTGAAAAATTGGCAGAATTAGTTCAGCCGAATACGAAACTAATGGTTTGCACTCACGCTTCTAACGTTACCGGATATGTCTTACCGATCGATCAGATCGCCCAATTTTGCCACGAACATCACATGCTACTCATTGTCGATGCTGCGCAAACTGCGGGCTATGAGAACATTGATATACAAAAGATGGGCATTGATATTTTATGCTTTACCGGTCATAAATCATTGTATGGTCCACAAGGTATTGGCGGTATTTGTTTGCGTAAACCACTTGATATTGAGCCATTAAAGAGCGGTGGCACGGGTATTCAATCGTTTAAGCCAACTATGCCAGACGAATTGCCAACTCACTTAGAGGCGGGTACGATCAATGTTCCGGGAATTGCAGGTTTATCAGCTGGAGTCAGCTATGTGCTTGATCACGGGACTGACAATATCCGTGCTGGTGTCCAACATTTGACTGATATGATCCAAGATAAGCTGGCAAAATATCCTAGTATCAAGGTTTACACTCCTAGGGATGTGCCGACGACTGGAGTAGTCGCCTTTAATCTTAGTGATATTAACGCGGCTGATGTCGGTCAATGGCTGTGGGATGAATATCAAATTGCTTCAAGATCTGGAGCTCACTGTGCGCCAAAGGTTCATCAAACTTATGGCACCGTTGAGCAAGGGATCGTGCGTCTGTCCTTGTCTAGTTTTAATACTGAAGAAGAAGTAAAAGTGCTCTTAAATGCAATCGATAAAATGATGACAGAAAGTGAGGCTTAATCATGGATCAAAAAACATTATTCCGGAAACTTCCATCAATGAATGATTTGTTAAATTCAAAGTCAGCCAAGAAATGGGAGCAAGAGGTCGACACTTCTGTCGTCAAAGAAATGATCACGAAAGTCTTAGATGAGACTCGTTCGGGTATTTTAGCAGGAAAAATCACGGAATTGCGTGAAAACTTTTTTGATACGAAGATGGAAAAACTTCTCGATGATCGCCGCGTTAGTGCCTTACAATCAGTCGTCAATGCGACGGGGGTAGTTTTACACACTAATCTCGGTCGTGCCAAGCTTGCTAAAGAGGCGGAAGCTGCCATCGATGACGTGGCTAGCCACGCAACCAACTTGGAATACGACATAACCATTGGACAACGTGGCGATCGTTATAAATACGTTGGTCAATTAGTTTCAGAATTAACTGGTGCTGACGATGCGATCGTAGTTAATAACAATGCTGCTGCTGTTATGTTAGTTTTGAGTACTTTATTCAACCAAAAAGAAGTAATTATTTCTCGTGGACAATTAGTCGAGATCGGTGGCTCGTTTAGAGTGCCTGATATTATTACTAGTACCGGTGGTATCTTAAAAGAAGTTGGTACTACTAATAAGACTCACGTTAAAGACTATGAAAATGCCATCAATGAAGAAACTGGCGGGATCCTCCGGGTCCACACGAGTAATTACAAGCTGATCGGATTTTCTGAAACGCCTACGGCTCGTGAATTGTCAGCTGTCTGTAAAGAACATGACTTACCTTTAGTCAATGATCTCGGAAGCGGCTTGATGATCAACTTGGATCAATTCGGATTAGGCCACGAGCCCACAATTTCCGAAGAACTCGAATATTGCGATTTAGTCATGTTTTCAGGCGATAAATTATTAGGTGGACCACAAGCTGGGATCATCGCCGGTAAGCAAAAATATATCGATCAGATCAAACACAATCAATTGTTAAGAGCTTTACGTGTTGACAAGATGACGTTATCGGCTTTGATTGCAACTTTAAAGCTATATCGTGATCCAGACACGGCAATCGAAAAAGTTCCGGTGCTTCGAGAGTTGACTATGAAAGCAGATCGGATGCTAGAAAAAGCTAAAAAATTGCAACAAATGATCGAAGATCAAACTGATTATCAAGCAACGATCGAACAAGGTACTTCGATGGTCGGCGGTGGTTCATTCCCTGACGTCCAATTGCCAACTTACTTGCTCGACTTGCACGCACAAAGTTCCGAGACTAAATTGAACCGTCGCTTGGAATATGCTAAGTATCCGATCATCACTCGGATCAGTCACGGTAAGGTCTATCTTGATTTGAGATCGATCGATGAGAGCGACTTTGAAAAAATCATTGCTAGTCTCAATGATGTTTCAACTAAATATGAATAATATTTCACAAAATCTGGGAAAATGCTTCCAGATTTTTTTAATTTCTGATGAAAATCGTCTCAAAATACTATTCTGAAAAATTTCCCAACCGGTAATATTTTGCACAGATGATTCAAATAAAATGTCGTATAAAAGTTGATTGGTCGCCTGATAAGTGAGACTGCTATCAGTTTTTAGGAATCGATAGAAATAATTTATCTTTGCTAAGGGAATACCCTAAAAATCTTGAAATATAAAATGAAAACGATTTAATAAATATACCTATCTGCTATAATGGATTGGTGAAATAATTTACAAATAGGGGGATTTTTTATGAATCGTTTGAGGAAATCGTGGGACCCGTTGATCGTCGTCCCCATATTAGGCGTGCTCTCAGCTTACTTCTTCGGCTTTACTAGTAAGCAATGGGCCGTTACTGGAGAGTTCACAAGATGGGGCGGACATCTAATGAACTTTGTTGGGGTCGACACTTCGAAGTTTTCCTATTTCAAGTTAATTAAATTTCAAGGCACACCACTTGATCGAATAGATGGGGTAATGATCATTGGTATGTTTATTGGAATCTTTGTTTCCGCACTGATTTCAAATAATGTGAAATTCAGATTGCCACAATCTAAGACACGGGTTTTTCAAGCTTTGGGTGGCGGGATTTTGGCTGGATTTGGTGCTAGATTAGCAATGGGATGCAACCTAGCAGCTTTCTTTACTGGGATCCCACAGTTCTCGCTTCACGCATGGATCTTCTCGATCTTTACAGTTTTAGGTACTTATGTTGGTACTAAGATCATTCAAAGACCAATGTTTCAATCTAAGATCAAGATGAAGAAAGTCCACAAGAAAACACTTTATAGCATTCATGATAAAGATCACACGACTAGGAATAATTGGCTATTAGTCTTGATGGCCGTATTGATCTTGTTCTTGTTCTTTATCGAATACAACAAGCAGTCACTTTTCCCACTAGTTTTAGTATTTGGTCTACTATTCGGCTTTTTGCTTGAAAAAGGACAAGTTTGCTTTACATCTGGCTTCCGTGATCTTTGGACAGCAGGACGTTCAAATATGACAGTCGCAATTCTCTTGGGAATGATCATTAGTACCGTTGGAACTTTCGTGTTCATTCAAAATGGCATTCCCGCAACGATCCACTGGGCTGGACTCAACACAGTCTTTGGTGGCTTCATTTTCGGTGTTGGTATCGTTATTGCCGGTGGTTGTGAAACTGGTTGGATGTACCGTGCCATGGAAGGTCAAGTTCACTACATGCTAGTGGGCGTGGGCAATGTCATCGGTTCGATCTTATTAGTTTTAGTTTGGGATCAAATCGCACCATTCCTTGCTTACAACGCACCAGAAGTCAACTTGCTCAAAGTCTTCGGACCGTACGGCGGTTTGATCGTAACTTACATTGGTTATGGGATCATGGCGCTCTTGTTATGGCTCTACGTAAGATGGTATTTCAGAAAAGTTAATAAGAAACAAGCACCAACAACTACAGTACAGGAGGGACTATCATAATGGCTGAAGAAGAAAATAAAAAAACAGATTACACGATCGATTATTTTTTGAATCTTGAAGGGGAACCTTGTCCATTCCCGGCAATGACAACCGTTAATGCCTACAACGATATGAAAGACGGCGAGATAATCGAAATTATTAGCGATTGTCCACAATCGATCAACAACATACCAGTCGATGCTCGCAACAGAAATCATGAAGTACTACTGGTTGAACAAAATGGACCAACATTACGTTATGTGATCCGCAAATAGAACTTAAATTGGAAGTAATTTCCTTTGATGGAAATGACTTCTTTTTTTACAGTTTTAGTGGTCACTTGGATTATGGTTCTAATTTAAAACAGACTCATTTATTTAAAATGATCGATGTACCAGTGTTTGAATCCCATTAAAAAAACCTTTTGATTGGAATATATCCAGTCAAAAGGTTTTTTAGTACGTAACGGTTTTTTTTAAAGAGTATTTTTGTCAAGGATCCGACCTGATTGTAAGTCGTCGATCTCTGAGACAACAAAGCTCTTTCTTTCAAGGCGTTTAATGATTTCCTTCAACGTATCAGTCGAAGTACCTGATGGAAGTGTGAAGAGAGTTCTTCTAACCACTTCATTAGATTTAGCATCTAAGGTCACGCAAGCAGCAATCGAGACGTATTTAGAAATGATCTTAGACATTTTCACCAAATCGCCACGATCGCCAGATGAACTGACCGTTAGCACGTAGCTACTGATCTCAAGATTCCAAGCATCAGACAACATACTGAGCAATCTCGAGTGAGTCAAAATACCATAAAACAAGTTAGACTCGTCCAACACAGCAATGTAAGGCAAGTCTTTAATATTGAAGAATACCTTGAAAAAAGGCGAGTCGACATTAATAGTCTTCGTAGCATTTTTCATCAAAGTAGTAACCGGAAGGCTCATGTCACCACCACGAGAAATGTGGCGATAAATATGCATCTTGTAAATATTTCCCCTAAATATTTGTCCACTTTCGTCTAAAATAGGAACACAACGAAAACCAGAATCTTCAAGCACTTTGAGGGCTTCTTCAAGGGTCACTGTCTCTTTAACAGTAGTCAATTTTTCTTTCTTTAGTACTAATGATTTAACTAACATAATCTTTCTCCCATTTGCACTCTAATGTATTTATAATACAGTAGTTTGGCGGAAAACTAAAGTAGACGGGGGATTTTGGGGGTGTGGTTCATTGCCGGTTCTGTGGAGGGTTCCGGGAATTGCGCCGTGGAACGCCATGGGCACCACTTTGAGCTATCCGAAGAAAACCGCTTCGGACATCTCAAAGCTGGGCCTTTCACTAAGCTCCTTCGTCGCCAAGTGAAATTTCATGGCTGACGGCGAATTCCCTCCACCCTCCACAGAACCTAGGTAGTACAAATTTTCTTTGTTGGTGGGGGTTGCAGTACTTAGTTTAATAGTGAAACATTTTTTGAATTGGGTAAGAGGTTTGTACCTAATTTTACGGATAATGTCAGCTATTGTGTTGCGGAACGCCGTAGGCACCACTCTGAGCTATCCGGGAAGACCGCCCGGACATCTCACAGCTGGTCCTTCCACTAAGCTCCTTCGTCGCCAAGTGGAATTTCACGGCTGACGGTCGAATTCCCTCCACCCTCCACAGAACCTAAGGTAGTACAAATTTTCCTTGTTGGTGGGGGATTACGGTACTTATTCCTACACATGTAAGTTGTTTGGTTTTAACAATTGAACTTATTTTTTTACGGTCTTACGATCCTGGTTCTTGAATTTATCTTTTACATTTTTATGGAGAACATCATCGAAAATATTCAAGGAATAAGCTTGATTCAAAACTTGAATAATATGCAATTAGGTTAGGTTCGGGGCTTGATCTGGCTTTTGTTTTTGCTTTTGATTTTACCATTTTGGAGAAGATTGAGATGGACATGTGAGAAATAGGACGCGCAAGAAGTGCCGATTTGATCAAAATAAGTCGGTAAATCTCAACCCAAGGGGGGGATTATACATACTATCTAGGTGGAGGGTCGGGGCGCTATATGGGCTCAGCCGCCAAATTTCACTTGGCAATTTTATTGCCTAGTGAAAGACCAAGTTTTGAGATGCCTGGCGAACTTCCAGGTAGCTCAAAATTGCGTCGGCAGCGTTCCAGTCCCATATAGCGCCCCGACCCGGAACCGGCATTGAACGTACAACCAAACTACTACCTCAATCCCAGCAACAAAACAACAAAGCTCTACAAAAATATCCAACCACATCTCAACACCAACAAAAACAACCAAACCACTACTGCTGCTTCTTTCCTCTCACCATCTACACAGCCCGTTTTAGAGTACAAAAAAAAGAACCCCATCTCAAATGGAGTTCTTAATCGACCATCCTATTGACGACCTTTAATACCTGTAGCTTCAAAACCATCCTTGATGATCTTCTTCAATGCATCAGCAGAAGCATGCATTTGTTCAGATTCTTTATCTGATAATGGAATTTCAAGGATTTGTTTCAAACCGTTACGGTTAACGATAGCAGGTGAACCGATGTATACATCAGAAACGCCATATTCGCCATCCATGTAGTTTGATAATGGAAGAACAGTGTTTTCGTCAGAAAGCAAAGCTTTTGAAATTCTTGCAAGAGCAGCGCCGATTCCGTAGAATGTAGCGCCTTTCTTGTTGATGATATCGTAAGCAGCGTTAACAACTGTCTTATAAAGTTCGTCCAATTTAGCTTCAGTAACTTCTGGATGTTGTTCCATCCATTCATCCATTCTTATGCCACCAATTGTAAGGTGTGACCAAACAGCGAATTCTGAATCACCGTGTTCACCCATGATGTAACCATGAACTGAACGAGGATCAACGCCAAATTCTTCACCAACGAACTTTTGTAATCTAGCAGTATCAAGTGATGTACCTGAACCGATTACTCGTTCCTTAGGGAATCCTGAAAGTTTCCATGTTGCGTATGTCAAGATATCAACAGGGTTAGCAGCTACCAAGAAGATACCATTGAAGCCTGATTCAACGATTGGGTCGATGATTGTCTTCAAAATGTTCAAGTTCTTGTTAACTAGGTCTAATCTTGTTTCACCTGGTTTTTGAGGAGCACCAGCAGTGATAACTACTAAGTCAGCATCTTTAGCATCTGAATATTCACCTGCGTGAATGTTCTTAGGGAAAGTCCAAGGAGTAGCATCTGCAAGGTCCAAAGCGTCACCTTGGATCTTATCTTTAGCGATATCACAGATAACTAGTTCTTGTGCAATACCTTGAAGTGTCATAGCGTATGCGTAAGATGAACCTACAGCACCGTCACCGACTAGAAGTACCTTTTGATGGTTCTTTTCATTTGTTGGAGTCGTCATAAAAAATATCATCCCTTCAAAAATTATATTTTGTTGCCGTATTCAATTATACAAATAATAACCAATAATGTACAATGGCCTTACGAAATTAGCGAAAAATTTTTCTATTGTATAATGATATAATTGGACTTCGAAATGGGGAATTACAGTGAAATGCATTATTGGACTAGGCAATCCTGGTAAAAAGTATGACAAAACTAAGCACAACATGGGTTTTATGACTATCGATAAATTAATGGATAGTTATGGACAAACTTCTACTAAGAAAGACTTTGAAGCTGAATATTGTAAATTTAAAGTCGGATCCGAAACAGTTTTTTTAGTTAAACCACTGACGTTTATGAATGATTCCGGGCGTGCGGTCCGTATGCTCAAAGGTTATTTCCAGATCCAAGACGATGAGATCATGGTCATTCAAGATGATCTGGATATGCCGATCGGTAAGATCAGATTACGTTCCAAGGGTTCAGCCGGGGGTCATAACGGAATTAAGAGTATAATCTCTGCTGTAGGTACACAAGATTTCAAACGAATTAAAATTGGTATCCAGCATCCACAACGACAAACAGTTGTTAATTGGGTCCTGACACCTTTTTCAAAAGACGATGCTCCAGCAGCCTTTAATGGGATCGACAATGCGGCTGCAGCCGTGGAAGATTGGATCGATGGAGCTAGTTTCGATCAATTAATGAATAAATACAATTAGGTACCTTATTGGAAGGGGGCCAAATGTGAACTTTTTAAAGTACATTACGAACCAACTCAATCTCGGGGAATTTATCGAGAACGTTAAGCCTGATACGAAGAACGCGTTGACAGGCTTGATGGGCTCGACGATTTCCCTTTTTGCATTGGATACGATGAATAAAACCGGTCATAAAGTAATGATCGTAGAAAATACTAATTATCATGCCAATCGCTTGTATGATGATCTGAATATTTTGGACACTGAGCATATACATTTATTCCCAGTCGAAGAAGCAATATCAACCGAGATCGCCACTAGTTCTCCAGAAGAATTGAGCCAACGCTTGGATGCGTTGAGTTTTCTAGTTAGTGATGAACCCGGTATTTTAGTGACTTCAACATCTGGGATCGAATATGCCTTGTCGGCCAAAGAATTATTTCTAGCATCGCAGTTTACGCTAGTAAAAAATGAAGAATACAACTTGCAAGACTTAAATCAGACCTTTGTCCAAATGGGTTATAGTAAGGAAAAACTCGTGGCTAAGCCTGGTGATTTTGCCATTCGTGGTGATATTGTCGATATTTATCCATTAAATGTCGATGACCCGATCCGAATCGAATTTTTCGGTGATCAAGTTGATCAAATCAAATCATTTGATACCGAAACGCAACGTAGTCTTTCCCAACTTGAACAGATCACGCTTTGGCCAGCCAAAGATAGGATAATTACTCAAGAACAAGCGGATGCTGGCTTGAAGAAATTACAAAAGAGCTATGATAAGCAATTAGAAACTGAAGACAAAGACGTTAAGAATAATTTGGAATTGACCTTTGGTGAAATGATCGAAGCATTATCCGAAGGCATGCGTCCCGATAACTTAGGGGCGATCGTTGATTATTTGATCGATAAGCCTAGCAGTTTATTCGATTATTTAGCTGATGCCGATATCGTTATCTTTAATGAGTACAATCGCTTGGTCGAACAATCAAATGATAATGATGCCGACAATAACGATTGGCTCACTTCGCAATTAGAGTACGGCAAAGCGTTACCAGAACAAAAGATCCGTCGCAATTTTGTCGAATTGGCAAAAGCTGACCACCATGCACAAATTTTCTTGTCGACTTTGCAACAAGGCATGGGACGGATGAAACTGAATCAGCTCCAAAATGTTGCGGTCAGATCGATGCAACAATTTTTCAGTCAAATGCCTTTATTGAAGTCGGAAGTCGAAAGATGGCAAAAGCAAGAATATACCGTCATGATCTTGATCAGTAATGAAAAACGGATCCAGTCGATCAGTAATACTTTGAATGACTTCGGTATCAATGCAACGTTGACGACAGTTGAGAAAGTCTTGCCGTATCGTACACAGATTATGAATGCTAGCTTGGGGACAGGTTTTGAGATGCCTGAGAAAAAGGTCGCGATCATCACCGAGAAGGAACTTTTCAACAAGCAACCTAAACGTCGTCGTCACCAAACTTTAGCTAATGCGGAAAGATTGAAAAGCTATTCGGAATTAAAACCAGGCGACTACGTCGTCCACGTTAACCATGGTATCGGTAAGTTCATCGGAATGAAGACGATGGAAGTTGACGGCAAACATCAAGATTACATCACGATCGAATATCGTGATGACGGTCGGCTTTTTATCCCGGTATCGCAGTTGGACATGGTTCAGAAATATGTCTCATCCGAAGGTAAATCGCCCAAGATCAACAAACTGGGTGGAAAAGAATGGGCTAAGACTAAACGTAAGGTCCAATCAAGTATTGAGGACATCGCTGATGAGTTGATCGACCTATATGCTAAACGTGAAGCTGAAAAAGGTCATGCTTTTCCTAAAGACGACGAAATGCAGCATGACTTTGACAACGCCTTTCCATATCCGGAAACACCTGATCAATTAAGATCGATCCAAGAGATCAAGGGTGACATGGAAAAAGCTCATCCGATGGATCGACTGTTAGTCGGAGATGTTGGTTTTGGTAAAACGGAAGTTGCTTTAAGAGCAGCCTTCAAAGCAGTTGAAGGTGGTAAGCAAGTGGTTTTCTTAGCTCCAACGACATTGCTAGCTCAACAACACTATGAAACTATGAAAGAACGTTTTGAAGGCTTTCCTGTCAATATTGCGGTCTTGTCGCGGTTCCAAACTAGGAAACAAAGTAAAGAGATCGTGGAACAATTACAAACTGGTGAGATCGATATTGTTGTGGGAACGCATCGTTTGTTGTCAAAAGATGTAAAATTCAATGACATTGGTCTGTTGATCATCGATGAGGAGCAACGATTTGGTGTTCGTCACAAGGAAAAACTCAAGGAGTTAAAGGCTAACGTCGATGTGTTAACACTGACAGCAACGCCAATTCCGAGAACTTTGAACATGTCGATGCTGGGTGTGCGTGATCTTTCATTGATCGAGACGGCTCCTAGCAATCGTTATCCAGTCCAGACTTATGTTATGGAGCAAAACTTTGACGTAGTTGCTAGTGCCATCAGGCGAGAAATGGAACGAGGCGGACAAGTCTTTTACCTGCACAATCGGGTCGAAGACATGGAACAAACTGCTGATCAGATCCAAGCTTTAGTACCAGAAGCTCGTATTGCTACGGCACACGGTCGAATGAATGAGACCCAGATGGAAGGTGTGATCGCCGATTATTTGGAAGGCGATTATGACGTCCTAGTCACTACAACGATCATTGAAACTGGTGTCGATATGCCAAATACGAATACTTTGATCGTTGAAAATGCTGATCGATATGGATTATCGCAACTTTATCAGATCAGAGGACGGGTCGGACGTTCCAGTCGAGTGGCTTATGCATATTTAATGTATCGTCCGAACAAGGTACTGACTGAAGTAGGCGAGAAGAGACTCGAGGCCATTAAGAACTTTACGGAACTAGGTTCAGGTTTCAAGATCGCCATGCGCGACTTGTCGATCCGTGGTGCTGGTAATTTATTAGGTAAGCAGCAACATGGCTTTATCGATTCAGTTGGTTTTGATCTGTATACGCAGATGCTCAACGAAGCCGTGGCTCGAAAACGTGGTCATACGAAGACAGAAAAGACCAATTCGGAGATCAATCTCGAATTGGATGCTTATTTGCCAGCTGACTATATCACTGATGAGCGGCAAAAAGTCGAACTCTACAAGCGGATCCGCCAGATCGATTCCGTGGAGAACTATCAAGAAGTTCGTTCTGAATTGATCGACCGATTCGGTAAATATCCAGTTGAAGTTACTAATTTACTGGATGTCAGTTTACTGAAAGCTAACTTTGACGAAGCACTCGTTTCACGAGTAAGGATGAAAGATGGCAAAATAGCTATTACTTTCTCAAAGAAGGCTACGGATTATTTAACAGGAGATTTAGTTTTCAAATTCTTAGAAAATACCACGATGAAAGCTACCGTTAAGAATAATAATGGTTCCTTTGTCATCACGTTAGATTCGACTAGTGTCGATAAAGATGACTGGTTCAGTCAATTGCAGATTTTTGCCGAGAAGATGGCAATAAAGTTCGAGCAGTTGAAGAAAAAGAAAACTAAGCAAGCAAATGAAGTATGAAAAAAGAAATAGTTTCTAAGGCAATCAAAGGGACTTGGATCCTGACGGTTGCCTCGTTTGTATCAGAATTGTTGAGTGCTATTTATCGGATCCCGTTGCAAAATATCGTTGGCGATCGAGGATATTTTATTTATCAACAAGTGTATCCATTGTATGGGATATTTTCGGTCCTAGCGTTAACGGGGTTACCGGTGGTATTCTCAAAGATGTTTGCCCAGCAGGAAAATCAACCAGCCAGGAATAAACTTTTTAAAGTATTATTTTTTACGTTACTAGTCTGTACGGTCTCACTCACTGTTATTTTGTGGGGTAGTTCCCGTGCCATTGCCACTTTTATGGGTGATCCGAGTTTGTACTTGGAAATTAGAACGGTGAGCCTAGCATTTTTATTAGTTCCTTTTGAAGCAACTTTGCGCGGGGCATTTCAGAGTGACTTAAACATGGGACCGAGCGCAATTTCACAATTGCTGGAACAATTGTTGCGGATCTTGTTGATCATCGTTGCTGCAGTTTTGTTTGGTAAAGGCTTGATCGATATTTATAAGATGGGTGCGTTGGCTAACAGTGGGGCATTTGTTGGAGGTGTCGTTGCGGTCGTTGTGCTAGCTGTTACTTTCTTTCGTCGAGAACGAAATGTTTTTGTGGATGCTAGCGAGATCAAGGTCAAACTTGAACGAGGCTTTGGGTTAGAGATCGTCTTGATCGTCTTTTTTACCGGGATCACGATTTTCTACCAGTTCATCGATTCATTTAGCATGATCAGGTTGTTAATGCATTCGGGGATGTCCTTGCCACAAGCGGAGATTTCTAAGGGTATCTTTGATCGAGCTCAACCATTGATCCAGTTAGGGATAGTGATTTCTGTGTCGTTTATTTCGACGATCATGCCCCAGCTTAAGAAACGCAATCAAGGCGATGAACACAATCAGTTGATCAGACGAATGACTCGGGTCTGCTTGACGTTAGCGATTGCCGAAACAGCAGGTTTGATTGCCCTAATGCCAGATATCAACACCATGTTATTCACTGATTCTCAAGGGTCAGTGGCTTTAGCAATTTATATGTGCTCGATTTTTCTAGTTTCAACGATCAATTTATTGATCGCAGTTACTAGTGGTGATTCTAGCAAAAATATGGCTAAATTGATCTTGTTCATATTATCGATGATCTGCAAAATCTTCTTGAACGTTTTATTAGTCCCACGGTTTTACATTGCTGGGGCAGCGGTTGCGACGGTAGTATCTGAGTTGGTGATTTTGCTTGGATTATTAGTGGTCTACCACAGTGATTTAAAGTTTTTAGTATTACGAGTTAGTTTTGTTTTGAAAACAGTTTTGGCGGGTGCGATCATGGCTCTGTCTGTTCGTGCGATTGAGCAGTTGTTCGTCCATTTTGTTTTCTTGACGAGAAAAACTTCGATACTGATCAATTTGATTTTGATCCCAGTCGGTATCGTGATATTTGTCTTTTTAGTTTGGCAGTTCAGACTGCTCAGCAAAAAAGAATGGGAGATCCTTCCTTTAGGGAAAAAGTTAACTAAGATTATGAAAATAGAGGATAAATAATGAGATTAGACAAATTTTTAAAGGTCAGCCGGATCATTAAACGTCGGACAGTTGCAAAGGAATTTACCGATAATGGTCGTGCCTTAGTCAATGATCGGACTGCTAAATCTTCAACCGATATTTCGGTTGGTGACGTGATTGAATTACACTTTGGTGAAAGAACGATGAAGGTCCGGGTTTTGAGCACCCGGGAAACGACCAAGAAAAATGAATCAGGAGATCTTTACGAAGAAATCGACTAGTAATTTCTTAACCAAAGTTTAAAAAATATTTAAATTTAACAAAATGCCCCTTAAAATTGATATACTCAATATAATGATTTTAACGGGGGATATAGTGGCATGGAGTTAAGAAATTCAGCGAATTCAAAGATCTCGTTGCTTAGTGATAAGCGGGATTCTGTTTCTAGTGCGGAAAATGTTCAGTCAAATTATGAGACTAAAGTTCATCAACGGCGCCTGATTTTCATCGGTGCATTGTTTGCTATTGTTATTTTGGTCTTCGGGACCCAAATATTATTATCGCAACGGGCTTATTCTCAAACGAATCAGCAAGTTGAGTTAAATCAAGAGAAGTTGAAGAAACAACAATCGACTCAAAAGGATTTAAAAGTTCAACTGAATCAATTGCAAGACACGACATACTTAGAAAAGTACATTCGTGATAAATATATGTACACCAAGCCAGGGGAACAAGTATATAATCTACCTGTAAATGACACTGGTGTTCAAAAATAGGGAAAGGGAATTTTTAATTTAGATGACAGTTGAAGTAGGATCCAAAACAGAAGGTAAAGTTACCGGAATCACTAATTTTGGAGCGTTTGTAGATCTTGGAGATAACCAAAGCGGGATGGTTCACATCAGTGAGATCGCCGATAGTTATGTCAAAGATATAAACGATGTATTAAAGGTTGGCGATACAGTTAAAGTATTAGTCCTAAATGACAAGAATGGTAAAATTGCTTTATCGATCAAACAAGCTACTGCAAAGCCTAGACCTAGTCATCATCACGATAGAAAGCCAAAGCCACATCACGTTGAAAGTTTCGATGATATGATGTCTGGCTTTATGAAAGAAAGTGAAGAACGTCTAAGTACGCTACGTAAGAATACCGAAGGTAAGCGTGGTGGACGTGGCGGTCGTCGCGGTTAATTAATACAAATCAAGGGGGTTGAGACGTTGTCTCAACCTTTTTTATTAGGAGCAATAAATATTGATAAGTAAAGTTAAACGGATCCTTGAACATTATCATGCTAAAAGAGTCCTCGTTGCTGTTTCCGGCGGGGTCGATTCAATGGTTTTGTGTTATTTAGTTCAACAGATCATTCCATCATCTGATATTGGCGTCGTTACAATCGATCATGGATTACGTCAGGAAAGTGTCACTGAAACTAAGTTTGTTGAAGCGTATTGCCACAAACAGGGCTTAAAGTTTTTTACGACTAAATGGCATCATCCTGAAGGTGACGTGGGTATGGAGGCAGCTGCCCGCAAGTTTCGTTATGATTTTTTTGATGAAACGATGCAACAAGCTGGCTTTGATACTTTGTTGACAGCGCATCATGCTAACGACCTCTCCGAAAATATTTTGATGAAGCTGATTCGTTCAGGAAATGTTTATGAAGTCACGAGTTTAAAACGCCAAAGAGATTTTAGTGTCGGTCAGTTACTGCGACCATTGTTGGATTTTTCCAAGGCAGAATTGATCGAATTTGCCCGAAACCATGGAATTAAGTATTTTGAGGATGCGACCAACTTTGAAGACATTACGATGCGTAATCGTCTGCGAAATGATATTTTCCCTCAACTGCAAAAAGAAAATGGACAATTGTTGAATCATTTTGGTTTATTCGATCGTCAATTAACCGCATTGATCGAACTGGCTCAGAATAAATTTAATTCGATCGAATCGAAAATGAAATTGACGAATGATCAAAACGATTTGCGCGGTGAATTAGTCCCGGTTTTGGAATTGAATCGAAAACAGCAGACATTGTTTTGGGGTAGCTTATTTACCAGAAGGATCCCTGAGCTTTCGATCAGCAATAAGCAGATCAAGCAAATAATTGATATTAGTCAAGGAAATAAGCCAAATGGATCATTAAACTTGGAAAATGGCTGGAAATTCTTACGAAGTTATAATGATTTTGAAATATGTAAACAACAAACCGCCGAAAAGCTGAATCTTTTGGTAAAATTAAATCACCAATATCAAATTGGTTCGAAGATTTTTACCCTCAGTGAATCTAGTCCTACTGATGCGACTTTTTCCGTTGCAACGATGCCAAGGCAAATTGTTTTGAGAACGCGACAAGATGGTGATAGATTAGCTATTAGTCCTCTGCAGCACCAAAAGTTAAGCAAACGCTTGATTAATCAAAAGATCCCTGCTGCAAGAAGAGATGATTTACCGATATTATTGTTTGACGATCAAATAGTTTGGGTTGAAAAAATATATAATATAGGCGACTATTTACCCAAGGGTAACAAATTTTTCAAAATTAATTTTAATGAGGTAAAGAAATGAATTCCGATATAGAACGAGTTTTAGTTTCAGAAGAGGAAATTGCTGAAGCTAACAAGCGTTTAGGTGCTCAATTAACGAAAGACTACGCCGGCAAGAATCCCTTGTTCGTCTGTATCTTACGTGGGGCAGCCATGTTTATGATGGACTTGATCAAGCATGTGGATATTCCAATGGAATATGACTTTATGGATGTTTCTAGTTATGGCGGTGAAAATACCGTTTCTACTGGTGATGTGAGGATCATCAAGGATCTAGATACTTCACTGCTTAACAGAGACGTTGTCATTGTTGAAGATATTATTGATACTGGCTATACTCTGGATCGTTTAGTTGACTTATTTAAGACTCGCAATGCCAAGTCTATCAAGATCGTATCATTTTTAGACAAACCATCACGCCGGATCAAACATGTCAAAGTTGACTACAATGGCGTGAAGATCCCGGATGAGTTTGTTGTAGGCTATGGAATGGATTATGATGAGCGTTATCGTAACTTGCCATATGTTGGTGTTTTAAAACAAGAGATTTATGCAACAAAATAGTGAAATTAGCAGTAAAATATTATTGTCTTAATATCCACTATGTTACAATATGTAACGTCTAAGTCTTAGGAGTAAACATATGAAAAATAATCGAAATAGGCTAATAAATAATAGCCTGTTTTACATCTTGCTATTTGTAGTATTGGTTCTTGCAGCAAGTTGGTTTGCCGGTGGGCAATCGACCGACTCATCAAAGACTTTGAGCCAAGACCAATTTATTACACAACTTAAAAAGGGCAAGGTAAAGAGTTTTAAAATTGAGCCAATTGGAGGAGCTTATCAAGTAACAGGTACTTACAAGAAAGCTCAAACTTCAAATACTTCCCAATCAGTCTCATTGTTTGGCCGTAGTAATTCATCAAGCTCAAAGGTAACTCAATTTACCTCTGTTGTACTACCTAACAATGATACTTTGAAACGGATCAACAATGCTGCCACAGCTGAGAATGTCAAGACTACTGCCGCGGCTAAGTCACAGTCTAGCCAATGGGTATACTTGATTATTTCCTTTGTTGTTCCACTACTACTGATCGGATTTGTCTTCTTCGCTTTAATGGGTCGAGGAGGACAAAGCGGCGGTGCCAACCGAGTTATGAGCTTTGGTAAATCCAAAGTTAAGCCTGAAGATCCTAAGAAGAACAAGGTCAGATTCTCAGACGTTGCTGGTGCCGAGGAAGAGAAGCAAGAACTTGTTGAAGTTGTTGACTTCCTTCAAGATCCACGAAAGTATGTTTCACTTGGTGCTAGAATACCATCTGGTGTCCTACTAGAAGGACCTCCTGGTACTGGTAAGACTTTACTTGCTAAAGCCGTTGCTGGTGAAGCTAAAGTTCCGTTTTATTCCATCTCTGGTTCTGACTTCGTTGAAATGTTCGTCGGTGTCGGTGCATCTCGTGTTCGTGATTTATTCGATAATGCTAAGAAAGATGCTCCATCAATTATCTTTATTGATGAAATCGATGCTGTTGGTCGTCAACGTGGCGCTGGAACAGGTGGCGGAAACGACGAACGTGAACAAACATTGAACCAATTGCTTATTGAAATGGACGGATTTACTGGTAATGAAGGAGTCATCGTTATGGCTGCTACTAACCGTTCTGATGTTCTAGATCCTGCTTTACTTCGTCCAGGTCGTTTTGACCGGAAGATCTTAGTTGGTAGACCTGACGTTAAGGGCCGTGAGGCGATCCTTAAAGTCCATGCCAAGAATAAGACCTTCACCGATGACGTTGATTTGAAAGTTATTGCTCAACAAACACCTGGATTCGTAGGTGCTGATCTTGAGAACTTACTTAACGAAGCTGCCTTAGTTGCTGCTAGACGTCACAAGACGAAGATCGATTCATCAGATATTGATGAAGCTGAAGACCGTGTTATTGCCGGTCCTGCTAAGAAGAACCGTGTTATTTCTGATAAAGAACGTCACATGGTCGCTTACCACGAAGCTGGACACGCATTGATCGGTTTAGTATTAAATGATTCTCGAGTAGTTAGAAAAGTTACGATCGTTCCTCGTGGACGTGCTGGTGGTTATGCCATCATGCTTCCTCGTGATGATCAAAACTTAGTAACTAAGAAAGAATTGACTGAACAGATTACTGGTTTACTTGGTGGTAGAACCGCTGAAGAAATCATCTTTGGTTCACAATCATCCGGGGCTTCAAATGACTTTGAACAAGCAACTAATATTGCTCGTACAATGGTTACTGAGTACGGTATGACTGATCGACTAGGAACAGTTCAACTTGAAAAAGATGGACAACCAGTTGGATCCGGTGGTTACCGTGCTGAACCTAATTACTCACAAGATACTGCTAAGGCAATTGACCAAGAAGTTAAACGGATCGTTGATGAATCTCATGAACAAGCTCGTGAGATCATTGAGAGTCACCGTGAACAACACAAATTGATTGCTGAAGCACTTCTCAAGTACGAAACACTTGATGAAAAAGAAATCCTCAGCTTGTACAACTCTGGTAAGATGCCAGAAAACGACAAGAAAGAAGAATTCCCAAGTGAAAGTGCTGCTACTTTTGAAGAAGCTAAACGTGCTGCTGAAGCTAAAGATGCTGCAAAGCAAAAGACCGAAGGCAGATCAAATGATGAAGATGATCATCATGATGATGACTCAAATTCAAGTTCGAATTCAGCTGATTCAGAAGAGACAACATCTACAAATGACAAGCCATCTGAAGATTCAAAAGAAAATGATGATCCTAATAAGATTGAATTTCCTTCTGAAAAAGATGACAATAATAAGAACGATTAACGAAAAGCGACTCGCAAGAGTCGCTTTTTCTTACGAAGGAGTTAAATATGGCAGATAAATTAATTAAAGCTGTTTCAACAAATGGAAAATTTAGAGTTTACGTTATCGATGCCACGCAAACAGTGGGTGAGGCTCAAAAGCGGCATGACACTTGGAATAATTCTACAGCGGCTTTGGGACGTACAATGATCGGGTCAATTTTGATCGCAACATCTGCTTTAAAAGAAGATGAGATCATGACCACTCGTATCATCGGTGACGGACCTGCTGGTGCGATCGTAGTCGATGCTGATGCAAAAGGAAATACTAAAGGATACATTCAAAATCCTCATGTTAGTTTACCTTTGAACGACAAACATCACATCGATGTTCGTGGAGCAGTGGGAACTTCAGGTTCTCTGAGCATTACCAAAGATCTTCACCTAAAAGAGCCATTCACTGGACAAACGCCAATTGTTTCCGGTGAAATTGGTGAGGACTTTGCTTATTATTTAGCTAAATCTGAACAGATCCCTTCAGCTGTGGGAGTATCAGTCTTTGTTCAGCCAAATGAGACCGTTGGAAAAGCTGGTGGCTTTTTGATCCAGACAATGCCCGGAGCTGACGATAAAGATATTACCCAAATCGAAAACAATCTTAAAATCATTCCTAATATCTCAGAATTAATGAATGAAGGTTTATCAGTCGAAGAGATCATGGATAAATTAATGAACGGTATTGAAGTGAAAGTACTCGAACAAATGAGTGTTCAGTTCAAATGCGATTGTTCAAAAGAAAAATTTTCTAAATCATTAGCGACTTTGCAAGACAAAGAATTACAAGCGATGATCGACGAAAATAATGGTGCAGAAGCAGTTTGCAAGTTTTGTAATAATAAATACCAATTTAGTGCCGATGAATTAGCTCAAATTATTACTGAAAAAAATAGTTGAAATTTGCCATTACAACGCAATTTTTGATATCATGACAAGTTGTAATTGAAAAATTCGAGGTACTCGTAATGGAATGGAAAATAGGTAACGTTACGATTCCCAATCAAATCGTCGTTGCGCCCATGGCAGGGATCACCAATAAATCGTTCAGGTTAACTGCGAGAGAATTTGGTGCTGGCATGGTCGTCTGTGAGATGGTCAGTGATAAAGGAATCCAATTTCGTAATAAAAAGACTCTTGGGATGCTTTCGGTGGATCCTAATGAGCACCCAGTAAGTATTCAGCTTTTTGGTGGAGATCAAGAGAATTTGGTCAAAGCTGCCCAGTTTGTGTCTGAGAATACAGACTGTGACATCATTGATATCAACATGGGTTGTCCCGTGAAGAAAGTTACTAAAGAAGATGCTGGTTCTCGCTGGCTTCTAGATCCGGATAAGATTTATCAAGTCGTTAAAGCAATTAGTTCATCGATCGATAAACCATTGACGGTCAAGATGCGAACTGGTTGGGATAGTGATCATATTTTTGCCGTTGAAAATGCATTGGCTGCTGAAGCTGGTGGCGCAAGTGCCATTGCCATGCATGGACGGACAAAAGCTCAATTTTACCAAGGTCAAGCTGATTGGGATATTCTCCATCAAGTTGCTAATAAGCTAACAATTCCTTTTATGGGAAATGGCGACATCAAAACGCCTCAAGATGCTAAATACATGATCGAGGAAGTTGGAGCTGACGCTGCCATGGTCGGTCGAGCTGTCTTAGGAAACCTGTGGAAATTAAATGCGATGGAGCATTACATTGAGACGGGTGAGCTATTACCAGAGCCACAACCTCGAGAAAAAATAAATACAGCTAAAATTCAACTCGAACGTCTGGTAGACTTAAAGGGTGAGAAAGTCGGAGTTCCAGAATTCCGAACACAAGCTGCTTACTATCTCAAAGGTATTCCTCATGCAGTGCGGACACGTGCACAAGTCATGGAAGCTGATACCATGAAAGAAGTATTTGATATTCTGGATAAATTCGTTGATAACTACGAGAAGCGCGAAAACAAAGCAAGCAAAGCTTCTTAAGAAAAGGGGAAAATAATTTGAGTAACAAGAAGAAGCTAACAGGCGAACAAAGACAAATGAATGACCAATTACGAGTTCGTCGTGAAAAACTCCAAGAACTTTATGATGAAGGCGTAGACCCATTTGGTTCACGCTTTGAAAGAACAGCTTTAGCACAAGAAATCCATGATAAATATGGTGATGAAGACAAGGAAACTCTTGAAGAACAAGATCTTCCAGTTGTCATTGCAGGTCGTATGGTTTCAAAGCGTGGTAAAGGTAAGGTTGGTTTTGCTGACATCCGCGATCGTTCTGGAAAGATCCAGATCTATATTCGTAAGGATGAAGTTGGCGAAGAGAACTATCATATCTTCAAACGTTCTGACCTTGGTGACCACTTAGGTATCCACGGCGAGATCATGAAGACAGATATGGGTGAATTGACCATCAAGGTCAATCACGTCACAATGCTAGCTAAATCGTTACGTCCATTGCCAGATAAGTTCCATGGACTAACTAATGTTGAACAAATCTATCGTCAAAGATATTTGGATCTAATTGCTAACCAAGATAGCTTTGACAGATTCCAAAAACGGACTAAGATCATTGCTGCTGTTCGTGAATATCTTGATGGAGAAGGCTTTATGTCTGTTGAAACGCCAGTATTGAATACTCAAGCTGGTGGTGCTAGTGCTCGTCCATTTATTACTCATCACAACGCCTTAGATATGACGATGTATTTAAGAATTGCTCTTGAATTACCTCTTAAGCGTCTGATCGTTGGTGGCTTTGAAAGAGTTTATGAAATTGGTCGTGCCTTCCGGAATGAAGGCCTGGATACGCAACACAACCCAGAATATACTAGTTTGGAAACATATGCGGCATACTGGGATATGACTGATGTTATGAAAGAAGTTGAAGGTATTTTCCGCCATGCAGCTGACAAAGCCTTGGGAACTCAACAATTCACTTACCAAGGTGAAGAAGTTGACTTATCAAAGCCTTTCAAACGTATCAAGATGGTTGATGCTATCAAAGAACAAACTGGCGTTGATTTTAGCCAAAAGATGTCTTTAGAAGACGCTAGAAAGATTGCTGATGAAAAAGGTGTAAAATACGAAGAATTCTGGGGTGTAGGTCACATTATTTCTGAATTCTTCGACCAATTTGTGGAAGATACTTTGAAAGAACCAACATTCGTTTACGAATATCCATTAGAAGTTTCGCCACTGGCTAAGAAATCGAAAGATAATCCTGATTTTACTGACAGATTCGAATGCTACATTTTAGGTCATGAATTCGGTAATGCCTTTACTGAGTTAAACGATCCGATCGATCAAAAACAAAGATTTGAAGCTCAAGCAGAGGAACGTGAACAAGGAAACGATGAAGCTGAACATATTGATGACGACTTCGTTGAAGCACTTGAATACGGTATGCCACCAACAGGTGGTTTAGGTATCGGAATCGATCGTCTAGTTATGCTCTTAACTGACGCACCATCGATCCGTGACGTTATCTTATTCCCAACTATGCGTCCTGAAGATAATTCAGAGAACAATGAAGATGAATAATTGATCTGATAAAAGTCCACAACATGTGGGCTTTTTTGTTATCCTAATTCAGTTCGAATAGAGTCTTTGAACAACTTGAATTGCCGGTGATACAGAAGGATTTTTAGCTTTAAAAAAAATTGCAGAAAAACACAGAATTTTTGTTGACAATAATTATATCCAAACGGTATACTAATATAGTTATTTCAAAGACATGGAGGATTAGCTCAGCTGGGAGAGCATCTGCCTTACAAGCAGGAGGTCACAGGTTCGATCCCTGTATCCTCCATTAAGCAATTTAGCTTAATGGTTTACAGTTTTATAGTTTTGCGGGTGTGGCGGAATTGGCAGACGCGCTAGATTTAGGTTCTAGTGTCCTTTGGACATGAAGGTTCAAGTCCTTTCACCCGTATTGGTTTTTAATTTAATTGTTATTATTTTTAAATGTCGCCGACTTAGCTCAGTTGGCAGAGCATCTGTCTTGTAAACAGGGGGTCGGAGGTTCGAATCCTCTAGTCGGCATTTTGCGGAAGTAGTTCAGTGGTAGAACATCACCTTGCCATGGTGGGGGTCGCGGGTTCGAATCCCGTCTTCCGCTTTTTTAATACTTAATCGGGAAATAGCTCAGTTTGGTAGAGCATCACGTTCGGGACGTGGGGGTCGCAAGTTCAAATCTTGTTTTCCCGATTCTATTTTGGTAATTAGCAATCGTTTTTTTATAACGGTTGCTTTTTTTTATTCCCTATTAAAGATGTAAGAGAGCTATGGCAGACAGAAGCGTTTTATTTTGATGGATTAGTGTTAGTTTGTTTGGTTAGTAGGGTGTTGAGGTAGTATTTTGGGTGTACGTTCAATGCCGACTCCGGGGCCCGGGGATACGTTAAAGGAACGTAAGTGCTAACGCACTTGCGCAACCGGTTATGGTGGTGGCTACGCCACCGAACAACTAAGGTCGGGAACGTGGTGGGCACATTTTGAACCAATCGAGCAAAGTACGCTCGCTTGTTTCAAAACTGCACCTTTCACTAAGCT
>NZ_RHNT01000025.1 GCF_003946325.1 Companilactobacillus furfuricola
TGTTGGGCAAACTTATCCTGCATTTCCGGCCTATTAGTCGATTCTTGTACATCAGCTCAGTACTTTGCTTTAGACTTCCTTCAGATTCCACCTCGCGGTGGACACCCTTGTCCTCAACTCGTGATTCCGACTACTACGGCTCACAGTGAACTTTCATCACCTAGCTAACGCCCATGCCGAGCGCACCCAAATTTCACTTGGCAATTTTATTGCCTAGTGAAAGACCAAGTTTTGAGATGCCTGGCGATCTTCCAGGTAGCTCAAAATTGCGTCGGCAGCGTTCCCGACCTTAGTTGTTCGGTGGCTTGCCATCACCATAATCGGTTGCGCAAGTGCGTTAGCACTTACGTTCATTGAATATAGCGCCCCGACCCGGAACCGGCATTGAACGTACACCCAAACTACTACCACCCACCCAAAACAATCCAAACAAACTAACAAAACGTGCCCCAAGCAAAACTCCTCTGTCTGCCATAGCTCTCTTACATCAATAAAAAAAACCGACTAAATAGTCAGCTTAATCAAGCTTATTTTATAAACCGGTCCCACCAGTGAGCCTTTTTCTCACTATTAACCTGCATATTAGCCAAAGTATCGATCGAAGCATCTTCACCAGATTCCTCTTCCGAATCAGCTTTCTTAGCAGCCTTATTTTCAGCTTCAGCTTTTTCCTTCTTAACCTTAGCTTCACGAGCCTTTTGCAAATGCTCTTGATACTTCTTCTCTTTTTCCAACTTAGCTTCGTCTTCACCATTCAACTCAGCATCGCCAGAATTATTCTCTTGCAGCTTAATAATCTTGCGGCTCAAGTTCTGGATCACACGATCTTGTTGATCAATATTAGCCCGGAGTTCCTTAATAGTATTCTCCAAGTTAGCAACCTGAGCATTGTGAGTACCATTACTACTATCACCCGCAGATTCAACCGTAGCCTCAGAAACAGGATAAATCTGCTTAGCTGCCGTCTGTAAAGTCATCTTTGGTCCGTGACCCAATTCCACCATCTTGGAAAAGTCGTCCAAATTCTTTTGCGTATAAAGACGATTATTTTGCTTATTTCTCTCAAAATAGCCGCTATTATTCGTTGAATGTTCGACAATTAAAGAGTATTTACGCAGTGTGGCAACACTGATCCCTAATATTTCGGCTGCCTGAGCCGGCGTTAAAAATTTAGTGTCCTTTGTATTTGTCAAAACGATTCCCCCAAGTTAGATATCATTACAATTATAAAAATTATGTCACATTATATCAACTAAATAATTCAAATCTGCCATCTAAATAAAAATAATTATAAGGTAACACTACTAACATACAATTTTACACATTTATTCGTTATAATATAAGAGTAAATCCAATTTGAGGAGAAAACATATGAAGAAACATCGATTGTTATTAGAATCGGCCGTTGCCTTGTTGATGGCAATGAGTATTTCTGCTCCAGCTTCGACTACTTATGCAGCTACTGAAGCGGCGCTTACTTCTTCTACAGCTGTTCCGACCGATCAGGACGCTACATCTTATACTGCTGAAGAACAAGCAACGATCAACAAACTACAAGCTGAATATGAAGAATTAGTTGGTTCAAACAATTCGATCAGTAATATTTACTCAACTATTCCAAGTATGGCTGCTCCATTTTCTACAGGCGCCTTAACCCCTGAAACGATTCAAAAAATTGTTTCTTGGGTCAATTACTATCGCGAATTATCAGGTTTGCCTGCTATTAACAGCAATACTGATTCTAATGACTTAGCACAAATTGCTTCAGCCGTAATGGCTTTTGCCCAATCAGATCCACAAACTAACCAACACGGACTTAAAGGGACTGCTCAACCACAAGACATTTCTGACCTTTATTGGAACCGAGCTATCTTGGGAACTTCCCAAAGTGACCTTTACTTTGGTTTCCCTTCAACTCTGGGCAGTATCGTGAAGGAATTGATCATCGATAACACTAATATCGATGGTTTTGATACCGGACATCGTGCTTGGTTATTATCACCTTACTTGTCAAAGATCGGTGTAGGTTTGGCTAAAGCCGATACTGGCAGAACTTATGCAAGCTTATTGGTCGCTAATACACCAGACCAATACAACACTCCTAGTCAAGACGTTGTGACTTATCCAGGTTCAGGAGTCTTCCCAGTTGAAGAACTTCAAGATAACAAGGCATTACCTTGGTCAGTTGCTTTTGCCAAAGATTCAGATCTAGTTACTGACAATACAACGATCACTGTCACTAATTTAACCAACGGTACCACTGGCACAGTTTTACCTAGTTATTCAGGTAGCCAAGCTTATTCAAAAACAGTTATTAGTTTCTTGCCACCAACGACTTTAACTATTAATGATCATTCTGAATATAAAGTTACTATTAATGGACTAAATTCAAATACTATGCCAAGCTATAGTTATACATTTAAGACTTTTTCAGAAAATAGTAGTCTAAATAATAGTAATTAATTGTTTAAGCCGACTCCTGTCGGCTTTTCTTTGGTGTATAATCCTTCTTAGAAAAGAGGTTCATTAATTGTCAAGTTCAACCATCACAGGTAATTTTATAATCATTTTAATTACCTTCATATTCGCTTTTTTCTGTGTTGCTGCTGAGTTTGCTTTAGTTCAGACTCGACCCAGTCTGTTAGAAGACGCTATCGAAAAAGGTAACGGCAACCCTAAGAAATTACAACGTGCTTTAAACATGGTCAACAACCTAAATGAATATTTATCGACGACACAAGTTGGTACTAGTATCGCTGGTATCATTTTAGGTTGGATCGGTGAAGGAACCATCGAATACTTGTTAGTAGAGTTCTTTGGTATGGCTCACATGATCAATTCATCTGGTTTACACATCATTGGTTCCGTTGTTGGTGTGCTTCTCTTGACTTATTTTGAAGTGGTCCTTACTGAGATCGTGCCGAAGAACATTTCGATCGACCGTCCATTGCAAATGTTAATGTTAGTCGTTAACCCATTGAGATTTTTCCATTTAGCTACTTATCCATTCGTTTGGTTGTTAAACTCATCATCAAACGGGATCGTTCGTTTAATGGGAATGCAACCAGCTGATTCTGAGAATCAAGTTTTTTCTCAATCAGAGATCCTCAACTTGTCCAAATCATCTATTAAAGGTGGTGACATGGATCAAAATGACGTTGTCTTCATGCAACGTGCATTCGAACTGAATGATAAAGTTGCCAAAGATATCATGGTCGACCGGACTAGTTTATACGTCGTCGATATTACTGATAAAGTAAGTGACGTCATCAAAGACTACTTACAACAAGGCTTCTCCAGATTTCCGGTCGTTGCCGATAATGACAAAGATAAGATCTTAGGATACGTCTACGCCTATGATATCGTTCGACAAAACCAAGTTGATGGCTCGGTTGGTATCAGTCGGATATTGAGATCCGTCAATACAGTGCCTGAGACTATGCCGATCCAAGACATCCTTTCTAAAATGATCAAGAAGCAGACACCGATCGTCATCGTCGTTGATGAATACGGTGGGACTTCCGGTATTGTTACCGATAAGGACATTTATGAAGAATTGTTTGGTACTGTTAAAGATGAGATCGACGTCGTTTCTGACGAGTACATCATCAAGAACGAAGATGGAACTTACAACGTTTCCGGAAAGACAACTTTATATGACTTTGAGCGTTACTTCAGAATAGATATTAAGGAATTCCAAGAATCTGACATTATCACCGTCGGAGGCTATATTTTAGAAAAATTCCCTAATATCAGCCAAAATTCCGAGTTTGACCTCGACAATTTCCACTTCAAAGTTGCTGAATTCGAACATGGTTTTGCTAATTGGTTCAAAGTTTCCATCAACCAGGACCAAGTTACTAAGGATGATAATTTAGCTTCATTGACCACTGTAGACGATTTAAAAGATGATCCTGAAACAGAGTCAAATAAAGACCATGATCAATAAAAGACGATAGTGAAATACCACTAATTTTCAACACTAAAAAACGTGATGCAATCATTTGATTAGCATCACGTTATTTTTTTGAACCCAAATATGTCAGGATATTAGAATCGATTTCATCCCTAGCTGCATCTTCGTACAATCGATCTAAATCGACTTGTAAAGTCATCAAAGCTAGTCGCACCAATTGATGTTGCACTTCATCATCCACTGCTTTTTCTAATTCTGATGAGACTACGCCAGGTTCTAGATCTACATTACTGTATCGATTGTATAGTTCTTGTTCACGATTTTTACTGTCAGGAAAATTATTTTCTTGGTCATAGTGTGTTATTTGTTCATGGATCCAATCACGATTTTGATCTAACAAATTTCCGAACCAAGGCCGGGGAAATCGTGTTTTGACATTGCCGTTATCCCAACTGATCTGGACCGGCCCATGTGTTCGTGAGAGCTTTTTAAAATCTAATTGGTCGATCCATTTTTCCAACAGTTCTGGTCTGATCTGACAATGATATTTTTTTAAAATATCTGACATTTCAGCAAAACTAAAGTAGGCTGATTTTTCATTATTCATCGCGCTTGCTCCCGACGTAATCAAGCAGATTTTCTGAAATATCATCATTGTAAATATCGTCACTTAATTTACTTACGTCGATATTTAAAGCCCTGATCACGATGTCTCTTACTGTCTCGTTAAACTTGTCTTCTCGCTCGAACAACGCTTGACCTTCTTCTTGGATGTAATCATAGCCTGACAAACTGTAGTTTTCCATGAACAGTAAATAATCTTCTAGCTGATCAGGACCTTCGCTTAAATCGCCATATTGTGGACCATGAATTTGCGCATACTCAAAAATCCGGTCACGAATATCACTACCATGTTCGTCGATAACTGCTCCAAACCAAACTTTAGGGTATTCCATCGGTTTTTTTATTTTGTGTTCCAAATGAGCGTTTGCGGGGCTTGCCAAATTTCTTCAGATGTTCATCCGTGTGAAAGGCGTTGATCCAGTTAGCAATTGTTTTCTTATCGTACCCACAACCCTGATTATTCAAGATACTAGTCATTTCAACGATCGTGTAAAAATTCATATCGTCCGTGTTGTATACTTTCCCTTCTTCATCAGCCATTTTAAAGGCCTCCTTCTTTGATTTCAAAATCAGTATATCCCTTGATATGATTGATGTCACGGCGACTATTTTCGATTATAAATATTGTTATATCAACGAATTGTTGATATATCTTGCTGTCTAGCTTTTCGTTTATCAATGTTAAAATCATCATATCTGGAGTTTAAAAAAACTGATTTAGGCGGATATGTTAGGATTCCTGTTTATTATAGCTATTTTCCAATTACAATTTTAGATAACAAAAGAGACAACGCTGGTTTTGGCGTTGTCTCTTTTGGTGTGTGGTTTTAAAAAATGAATGGACCTTTTTATTTCTGTGGTAGTTCTAGTGATAGTTTTTATATTTCTCAACTTTGTGGTAGTAATTCTTTAGTTCAACTAATTCAAAACGAGTTGCAAGGGGCGATTGACCACACGACTATTCTTTATCTTCTTTATGCTTTAACTTGATCGTAATCGATGATATTTACACTGTTATCGATTGTTTCAAAGTCATTCTTTAATACTAGTAATTGTGTCTTAGGATTTACTTGTAGTTTTAGACCTGGTTTTAAGAATTCTTCGGCACTTTCTTTGTAGTAGACGGTACCTAGTTCACTGTCCAATTTGATTGCGTAGTCTGATAGATTTTCGTCTTTATCGACTGCGATGATGCGGAATTTAGTGATCAATGCACAGTCACCTGTTCCTGAGAAACGACCTGTTCCGTCATCAAGATCTAGGATAATTGCTTTGTCATTATATTTTGCTAATTTTGCTTGTGCTTCTGGAGTAATTTCGATTTTCATACTAATATCTCCTCATCAATTGTATTTATATTTAGCGGTACTCCCCCAGTCGATGATACTTAAGATAAATACCATGAAGACTATGGAAATGTAGCTTGTGAAAATACCGTTGAGTATATTATACAAAACATCCCTAACATTGTACTCTACGTTGCTTGTGATAAATGTCGCGATAGGATAATAGATGATGACCAAAACGATGGCAAGCAGTATGGCTGTACAGATCCCGACTGTTCCCATATGATGGAAAAATAATTTTTTCGACTTTACTTTGGTCCATAATCTTAATGAAAAAAGCACAAAAATAACGCTAGCAACCATGATGGACGCTTTCACAAATTGCTTGATTTCTTTAATGTGCTGAAGAGATTGATCGATCGGACCAATATCATTATTAACGATTTGATCCATGATGCCGCGGTTACTCTCGACCGTTTGATCAACTTCACTATCAATATTCAATCCGTCAGTTTTCGCCTGTTTCTTAATATTATCGCCAATAGTAGTCAATACCACTGATCCAATCGTCAAATTAGGGTCACCATCGTAGAGTTCATCCACGGAAGTGTCAATAATACCTTTGACTTGCTCCGAGCTAAGTTGTGTCGACGACAGATTCTTGAACGGTGTATAACTGTCGACAATACTACCCAGCTTTTGATTAGTATAATTTTTGATCAGCGCAACATTACTGTCGCTACTAACAACTTTTTTAACATAACTGCCATTTAAAACGGTAGTCAGAGTTATGCCCATGAAAACAATGATCATCAAGCAGAGCGATAATAAAATAAGGGTGAAACCATGACGATTGTATACTGATTTGCTCATTTTTAATTCTCCAAAGCTATTTTTGCGATTTCTAAAGGTTTATTGACGATCCAATCAGATGAAGCCTGACTAAGTTCGTTTTTGTCCCCAAAACCGTATGTTACTCCTATTGCCTTTAGATTATTCTTGTGAGCCCCTATAACATCACTGCTACGGTCCCCTACCATAACAAGATTGTCAGAGTTTAGATCTACCGATGTCTTTTCCATCCCGTAAGAAATAACATCTTCTTTTAATGAACGAGTTACTTCGTCATCTGAAGCACCAAATACATGTCGAATGTACGGTTTCATGCCAAAGTGTTCTACAATATTCTTAGCGTGTACTTCAGGTTTAGAAGTAGCAACGAAAATTTCCTTGCCGCTATCTTTTAGTTGTTCTAGCATTTCGTAAACGCCATCGATGACTGTCAGCTCTTTCCAACCTTCAACATCGTAATATTCACGAAATGACTTCATACGTTCTTTAGCAATCGGATCATTTACTTCAATATTATCGTATTTCTTGAAGGAATAGCTAAAAGTTGGTCCGATAAATTTTCTCAGAGTGGCATCATCGTGTGGAACATAGCCTAAAGTATGTTCGTACATGTATTTCAGACCCTTCATAATTCCCTTTTCGGAATTGACCAAGGTGCCGTCTAAATCAAAAAATAAATTATTCAAAAATAAGTCATCCTTTTATGTTAGATTTTAAGTAGTAGATAAAGTATAAGGCATTTTACCAAAAAATGCTTAATCAAATTATCGTAGGTATGTCAATATGAAAGTTAGAAAACCAGAAAAATACACTAATATCGATTCTGGTCTAACTGATAAAGAAGTCCAAGAGAAGGTAACTCAAGGTCTAACTAACGTTCAGATCAAAAAGTTATCTCGTTCTATTCCACAAATTTTAGCAGATAATATTTTTACGCTATTTAATTTGTTAAACTTGGTCATCACTCTTTTAATCGGTTGGACAGGTTCTTATCGCAATTTATTCTTCCTCGGACCAGTTTTGGCCAATATCATAATTGGAAGTTTCCAACAAATCAGAGCTAAATTAACGGTCGACAAGATCAACTTAGTTAATGAACAGGAATTTACCGTCCTACGAAATAACCGAGAAATCGACGTCCCAATCGAAGATTTAGTTCAAGATGATATTGTCCTACTTAAACGTGGAAATACCATCCCCGCTGACGGGATAGTTGTGTCTGCCAACGGTCTGCAAACTAATGAATCTAGTATCACTGGTGAATCCGATACGATCAAAAAAAGTATCGGCGACTCAGTTTATTCAGGGAGCTTTGCCATTGCTGGTTTAGCCAAGATCCAACTGACCCAAGTCGGGATGAACAGCTTTGTTTCTAAACTATCAAATGCTGTCAGCCAAGAAAAGGGTTCTGAGAGTATCTTGATGAAAATTATAAATAATATTATCAAGATTTTAACATATACTATCGTACCGATCGGATTAATTTTATTTTTCCGTTCATATTCACAAAATGGAAACGTCGCAACATCGATCCTCGGAACTAGTGCTTCCGTCATTGGCATGATCCCAGAAGGACTTGTCTTGTTGACAGCCGTAGCTTTAGCAACAGGTGCTTACAATTTGTCCAAGCGCAAGATCTTAGTACGGTCATTGAACGCCATCGAGACATTAGCTAGAGTTAACACCCTTTGTTTAGATAAAACGGGAACTATCACTACTGGTAAATTAACTGTTAAAAAAGTCATTCCCGAAACTGGCTTCAGTGAGAATTTCGTCAAAGAAGTAGCAGCCACGATCGTGAAAGTCACTCAGGAGACTAACGCCACCGCTCAAGCGATCAAGCAATTAAATTCCCAGACGTTCACGGATAAGGTCAAAGAAATCCTACCCTTCTCATCTGAAACAAAATATTCTGGCTACATCGCCGAAAGTAATACTAAATACACTATGGGTGCTCCAGAATTCATTATTGATCACCCCAGTGAAAAAACTTCAGCGGCGGTCAAACAAGCAGCCGAAAAAGGATTTCGGGTCATTGCCGTTTTACAAAGCAAAGACAATGATCAGCAACTCCTAGGCTTGATCTTCATTTCAGATGAAGTCAGAAAACAAGCCAAATCAACTTTTTCATATTTAAAGAACCAAGGCATCGACTTAAAGATCATTTCCGGTGACAATCCAGTCACAGTTTCCAACGTCGCTGCCCAAGCAGGTATCGATAAAACTGACAATTATATCGATATGAGTACAGTCCCTGAAGATGCTGACTATCAAGAATTGGTCAAGAAATATCGCGTCTTCGGCCGGGTCCGTCCCAAAGAAAAATCCGATTTGATCAAAGCAATGCAAGATAACGGCTTAACTGTTGGTATGACGGGAGACGGTGTCAACGACGTATTAGCCATGCGCCAATCAGATTGTAGTATTGCCGTCGCCGGTGAAAGTGACGCCGCCGAAGCCTCAGCCGACTTCGTCTTATTGAACCGTAACTTCGACTCAATGATCTTCATGCTCAACGAAGGAAGACGAGTGATCAACAACGTCGAAAGAGTGGCTTCGTTATATTTGATCAAAACAATTTATTCAGTAGTATTATCCGTAGTTTTCATCTTCTTAGGGACCGGCTATCCATTCCAGCCCTCACAACTAACGCCAGTAAACGCCTTAACCGTCGGCATACCAACCTTCATCCTAGCGCTGGAACCAAATTATCGGCCACCAGCAGGAAGATTCATGCGCAACGTCATGGAAATCGCCTTGCCGGCAGCCATCTGTAACATCACATTACTACTAGTGATCAACGGAGTCGGTGGTTGGGCAAACCTAAGCTACAAATCAAAATCAACCATGTCCGTCTTCGCAATCGGAATAATCGGCTACTGTGCATTAATAGCCATCAGCAATCCATTAATAATCCGAAAGAAAATAATGATAGCAACCTCGATCATCCTCTTCATCATAGCCTTCACCTACTCCGACAAACTATTTGGACTCCAAAGCATCTTCGACCTAAGATTCACCTTCATCTACATCTCGATAGTCCTAGTAGCTTGGCCACTATTCATGTTCATGCGTGAAGTACTAGGCAGACGAGTCTTTTCAAAAATAAATTGGAAATAACAAAAACACAGAGAGCGCAGCGAGGTTGGTCAGCTGCTGAGGATTAACGCGAGTGGTCGCACAAGGTGCGGCAAAGCCGTACCGCGACCACCCGTGTTAACCGGAGGCCGCTGTCGCCTGGAACTCGTTTCAACATCCTTCCGGATAAAACAAAAAACCGCAACAACCTTAAAAAAATCAATAGTCTGGTCAGGATCAAAATCCTAAACCAGACTATTTTTTATTTATCCAAATGCAGCCGTTTTTGCTTAGCATGTTTCCTATCCAAAAAATGAATCAATTTAAAATAACCAAAAATACAACCAACAACCAAAGTCGCGATCCCAGAAACCAAAGACTCAGACTTATTCTTATCAGCCACCAACAAAACCCCAGTAGTAATCAACAAAATACCAAAAACAATTTCAAAAAACAAATAATCATTATCATCCATAACAAAGCCCCCATCCAGCATCCTCCATCTCTCAAATCCATTATGGAAGCCCAGGAAAAAGATGCAAACAAAGCAACTTTGAAAAAGAGCAAAAAAATAAGACAGATGCTGGATGGGGGCATCTGTCTTAAAAAGATCGGCGTAGTATTGATGAGTATAAACACGTATCAGTCTCGTGGGAGGAATTACGAATTTATGGTCATAGATCAATACTATGGGGGTGTCACGATCTTTGCCAATAAAATTGGCGAGCAATCGATCTAACAAAGTTGGAGGGGGAAAGTTTCTTCCAAGAAAACCAGTCTCATTACTTACAAGAGGAGTGAAGTAAACTAATCAGTCAAATATCGGATGGCTTACTATCCGAAGGGGAAGAAACATGAAGGATGGGTTGAAACCAACTTTGAAAGTTCGATCTAAACCTTGCTGTAAGGGAAATAGCCAAAAGCTCATGGCAAGCTCCAAAGGCGTAACCCTCTTTTCGCACCAGTTAGGTTTATAATTATAATAATATCTTTTAGTGAAAAAGTAAATTAAATTTTGTCTAATGTTTTATAATAAAAAATAAAGTTACATAATAAACAGCTTACTATCACTGATACAGTCGGTTGCATATGATTAATTTTTTTAATTTTAATTAAAGCCAAACTAATCACTTTTTAAAAATCGATAAACCAATTTTCACAAACGACCGACTTTGCTTCTAATTTCAAAAAACAATCAAAGAAATTGCGAGAGTGCGAGGCACAAGCACGCGAGCAAGAAGCGAAAGTCAGCGAACAAAAAATATATCGTCTCTTATCAAACTAACAAAACAAGAAAACTAATAACAGCAATGTAAGCAGGAAGCAAATTGAGCGGAGCAAAGTCCCGCGAACCGAGAAAAGAGTCAGTAATCTAGATAGAGAATATATCGTAACAAGAAAAGGAAGCTCCTACTCCCCACCAGAATAGATAAAACCTGAGATAGACATGTGAGAAATAGGACGAGCAAACAGTGCCAACTTGCACAAAATAAATCGGTAAATCTCAAAAAGGGGGGGATTAATGTCTCTATCTAGACGGAGGGGCCCGGGGATACAGACCTCAGTGGTGAAATTCCTCTTGGCGACGAAGGAGCTTAGAGGAAGGTGCAGTTTTGAAACAAGCGAGCGCCCTTTGCTCGATTGGTTCAAAATGTGCCCACCACGTTCCAGCGTCTATATCCCCGGGCCCCGGAGTCGGCATTGAACGTACCAACCAAACTACTACCTCCACACCACGACACCAAACAAACTAACAAAACGTGCCCCAAGCAAAACTCCTCTGTCTGCCATAGCTCTCTTACATTTTTGCAATAAAAAAAGCCAACACCAAAAGTGTTGACCAAATCAAAAACCTAATTCAACTTACGATACTGATCACGAACCTCAAACAAAGAACTAATCGACTGATCACTCTCGATCATCTCAATAGAATCCCCAACCAGTCCAGTAACAGACAAAATAGTAAGCTTATCAAACATACACTCGTCAGGAACAACAATAGAATCAGTAACCACAACCTCTTCCAAGTCAGAATCTTGCAACTTAGAAGTAGCCTTCTCAGAAAAGATAGGATGTGTAGCAGCACCAATAACACGTGTAGCCCCAGCAACCTTCAAAGCGTGGGCACTATTGATCATACGAGTACCAGTATCAATCAAATCATCAACAATAATACATACCTTACCGTCAACCTCACCAATAATATTAGGCACAACATCATTGTCTTCAGTTGAACGTTGATCAACAATAGCGATTTGAGACCCAAATACCTCAGCCAAAGCACGGGCACGCTTAGTAGAATTATGATCAGGAGCAACAAAAACTACATCGTCACTAGGCTCTTTAATAGTATCTTTGAAATAACTAGCAAAAATTGGCATAGCACGTAAGTGATCAACAGGAATATCAAAAAATCCTTGAATTTGTTCCGCATGCATATCCAAAGCAATAACACGGTCCACCTTACCCATTTCCAACATATTAGCAAACAACTTAGCTGAAATAGGTTCTCTGGCACGTGACTTACGATCTGAACGTGTATAAGCAAAATATGGCAATACACAAGTGATCATATGCGTACTTGCTCTTCTTAAAGCATCAACAGCGATCATCAGTTCCATAAAGTTATCATTAACAGGATCTGAAACTGAATGGATAATATAAACATTCTTACCACGAATACTCTCGTTGATTTGAATATTGATCTCACCATCGCTAAAGTGTGAAACAGATGCATCTAAAAGTGGGATCCCCATATATTTAGAAATTCTCTTGGCAACAGGCATATTCCCATTTAATGCAAGTAATGCAACTTTATCTAATGATTTATTAGACATAACTTCCTCCAAAAATTTTATAAAATAACCGGTGAATTGATTGGTTTACTCTCATCTGCAATGACTAATCCCATATCGGAATCCGTAACTTCCTTACGTCCATTTCGGACGGGCGCAGTCATAACAATTGTAAACTTATAATTCAATTTTACACTTAATTTGAGATATTCGTCCATTAAATAACTATCAATTTTTCCATTTAAGTACAAATGATACTTTGGATACCTTTTCATGATTTTTTCGACCGTCGCAACATTATCGAGATTCTTGATTTGTGCAACCGTCAAGGCGATTCCGACTCTTTCGGCAAAATTGCCTAAAAATTTATTCTTCTCATCAGGTTTCAGTTGTGGCTTACCAAAAACATTCTTTTTGATATAATCTTCAACACTACTCATGTGATACCCCTTTCAAAAATTCTTAAATAACTACCCTTTATTGGTCAATAAATTGTATAATGAAGCCAATGAAAGGATGTGGTAACCATGGATGAAATGGTATTTTTCAATCCGGGAGATGCGATAGCTAACTCACGTGATTTCGGAGAAGCTGTTCGCGGTGCTCAAATTTATAAAGCTAAAGATCCATACGAATCATCCTTAATTATCGCCGAAGATGCAACAAATAAAAAGAGTTTTGCTGTTTATTTCGCTTCGGATGAGAAGAGTGATGTTAAAGATAATGATAAGAGCGTGGTTCCTTATCATGTTAAGAAGAAGATTTAGGTTTGTTTTTAGGCTTTGCTGATTGAATATATATGTCAGCAGAGCTTTTTTGTTTTGGTTTTGAATTTTTTTTGAGGGTATATGTTGGGTGGTGGTTCATTGCCGGTTCTGTGGGGGTTCCAGGAATTGCGCCGTGGAACGCCATGGACGCCACTTTGAACCAATCGAGAAGACCACTCGCTTGTTTCAAAGCTGGGTCTTTCACTAAGCGGTGAAACCGCTAAGTGAAATTTCATGGCTGACGGCGAATTCCTTCCACCCCCACAGGACCTAAGGTAGTATAAAACTCACTTTTTGGTGGGGTCACGGTACTTATCCCTACACAGGTAGGTTGTTTGGGCTTGATAGTTGAACTTAGATTTTCACGGTCTTACGATTTTGGTTACTCGATTTATCTTTTAAATTTTTTGAGAATACATTATCGAAACATTCAAATTATAAGCTCGATTCAAAACTTGAATAATATGAAATTTGGTTTAGGTCGGGGTTTGATCTTGGTTTTGCTTTTGCTTTTGCTTTTACTATCTTGGTAAAGATTGAGATAGACATGTGAGAAATAGGACGATCAAACAGTGCCAATTTGATCAAAATAAATCGGTAAATCTCAACCCGAGGGGGGATTATACATACTTACCTAGGTGGAGGGTCGGGGCGCTATATGGGCTCAGCCGCCAAATTCCTCTTGGCGACGAAGGAGCTTAGAGGAAGACTCGTATTTGAGATTGTTCGGGCGATCTTCCCGAATAAGCTCAAATCGATGTCGGCAGCGTTCCAGTCCCATATAGCGCCCCGACCCGGAACCGGCATTGAACGTACAGCCAAACTACTACCTCAACCCAAAACAAACTAAACTAAAATCCCAGCACATCTCAACACCAACTAAAGCAACCAAACCTCTACTGCTGCTTATTTCCTCTTACATTTATACAAGAAACTCTGACAATGCACCCAACAACTGTGCTTGATCAGCCAGTTCAGCAGTCTTAAGTTCAGACTTAAGCAACCCTGCTGGCACCAATTGTCGCAACTGATCCATCAACAAATCAGTCAAAAAATCACCTTGCTGCGACACAGCACCACCGATCACAATAACTTCTGGATCAAACAAAAGCACAATCTCAGCCAATCCCCTAGCCACTTCATAAGCCCAACGATCCAAAATTTTCTTATAAAATTCATCGCCACTTTTAGCCAGTGCAAAAGCCTCAATAACACCAACATGATACTGTTTAAGATCCGCTTCAAGCGCCAAAGTAGAAGCTCTTTGCTCATAGTAAGTGTCGCTTTCTTTTTCATAAAGAATATAGCCGATCGAATTAGCAAAATTGTGTTCGCCGCTGATCAAATGACCGTTTTGCAAATTGGCACCGCCAATACCAGTTCCAAGAGCAATACAGTATGCATTGTCCATTTCCTTAGCAGTACCATCAACTGCTTCACCCAATAAAGCCGCGTCAACATCATTCACCACAAAAACTGGCAATGTTGTGGCCTCTTCTAATTCTTGCTTGATCTTAGTCCCTTGATAGTCTGGAATAGTTGGTCCAGCGTACAAAATAGCACCATCATCTCCAACGATCCCAGCGGTACTTACACCGATCCCACTCAACAAATTCTTCTGTTGAAATTGATGTGAGATTTCGATCAATTGTTTTAAAATATGACCATCTTTGTTATGTTCTGTGTTCACTTTTCCTGGTTCAGTAATATTTAACTCACTGTCAACTAATGCATATTTAATTGTAGTACCACCAACGTCGAATGCTAGATATTTTTTCGTCATTTTAATTGCCTCATTTCAGTAATCATTATTGTAATTGTGCATTATAATACTTATTATTGTATTAAACATGTTAAGGAGTGCATTTTATGAAGATCCTTAAAAAAATCGAAGAAGACCTACCTTCTCTTTCTCGGCAAGAAAGAAAAGTAGCTTTAGAAATCATTCAAAATCCCCAAAAAGTTCAAACGATGAATATTACAACTTTAGCGAAGAAAGTTGCTGTTAGTAATGCCACGATCACCCGTTTTGTAAAAAAAATGGGCTGTCATGATTTTTACGAATTGAAGCTCAATTTAGCTAGCAATTGTCCCGTGGAATCTAAAGAGATCAGTAAAGGTTCAATTGCTGATGAAGTTTTTTCCTTTTACAAGAGCGTGCTGGGTGATACTGCCGACCGGATCGATCTCGATGAACTAAAAGAAATCGTTCAAGTCATCTCCAATTGTCGTCGGATCTATGTCTTTGGTATTGGAAGTTCGGGTTACACGGCTCAAGAAATGGCTCAACGCCTGATCCGGATGGGTATCGCTGCCTATCCAATGACTGAAAGCCACATTATGTATATCACCAGTGGGATCATCAATAAAGACGATGTTATCTTGGCATTATCCACGTCGGGAAGTACAACTGATCTTAACAAAGCCGCTGATCTGGCTCAACAAAGTGGGGCCAAAGTTATTGGTATCACTGGGGTTGAAAAAAGTCACTTATATGAATTAGCCGATTATCCGGTACTCGTCAAGAACAGTGAATTTATTGATAACACTCATTTTATTAATTCGCAATTTGCTATTACTTACGTTCTCGACATCATTACAACTTTACTGCTAGATAACAGTACTTATCAAGAACGTCTCAGTCACACTGTTGAGATCGTGATGGATAATAAATTTCGTAATAACAATTAAAAAGCCCAAAGGAAGTCAATTTGACATCCCTTGAGCTTTTTTTAGGCATTGACCGCGTTGATGAATTTCGATGCAATTTCTAATGGTCTAGTGATAGCACCACCGACTACAACTGCGTGACATCCTAATTCAATGCAGCGGCGAGCCTTTTTAGGAGTGTCCACTTTGCCCTCAGCAATGACAGGTTTCTTCGAAACTTTAAGTACTTCTTTCAAGTATTCAAAATCATTATCAGCTACGTTCATGCCAGTCGTTTCAGGGGTGTAACCATGCATTGTCGTTCCGATAATATCAAAACCTAGTTCATTAGCTTCACGCACATTGTCTAAGGTCGCCGTGTCAGCCATCAACAATGTATCAGGAAACTCCTGGCGCATTTGTTTCACGATGTCAGCTAATTTTTCACCGTTTGGTCGCTTTTGACCAGTAACATCACAGGCAACTACTTCCGCACCAGTGCTAGCAACTGCTCGCATCTCTTTGATCGTAGGTGTGATATAAACTGGAGAATCTGGATAGTCAACTTTGTCTAATCCAATTATTGGTAATTTCGTTTCATCTTGGATCGCTTGAATGTCCACGACGGAATTGCATCTAATTGCAACTGAGCCTGCTTGCTTAGCGGCTCTAGCCATCCGTGACATAATGAATGAACTATGAAGTGGTTCACCATCTAATGCCTGACAAGAAACGATCAAGTGTCCTTTGGTTACTTCCATAAAGTTATTTTTCATATTCACTCACTTCTTAATCTTTAAAATAGTCTTCGTAAATCTTCTTAGCACCGGCACGCATTTTATCGTTTGGTTTTGCCATTGGTGCTTTAGTATAGCCAGCGTGAACACCCATTTCTTCAAATACAAGTTTCAATGAAGGATAAATGTCATTGGCGATCAATGCTGAAATTGCATCGTTGCTGACTTTTTGGATTTGACGAGCTTTGTCGATGTCACCTGCTTCAAAGGCTTCCATTTCAGCACGAGCTCTCTTAGCATTTAAGTTATAAGTTGAACCGATTGCTCCATCAACATCCAATGCTAATGCAGGTAGTAACATTTCGTCGAATCCAGAGAGGATCAACTTGTCAGGGAATGTGTTACGAACTCTTTCTAATAGGAAGAAGTCGGCGTTAGTATACTTGATACCGATGATCTTTGGATTTTCGAATAATTCAGCAAATTGTTCAAGTGATAGTCCAACACCTGTAAGTGCAGGAATTGAGTAAATGATCAACTTGTTGTCGACATCTTTAACGATTTCGTTGTAGTAGTCTTTGATTTGTTCAAATGAATATTGATAGTAAAATGGTGTAACAGCTGAGATCTTAGGATAACCAAGATCTGTAACGAACTTAGCTAAGGCTTTTGATTCGTTAAGGTCGAGTGAACCAACTTGAGCGATCAAATCGATGTCATCTTTAGCTTCATCGATAGCGATCTTAAATACTTCACGTTTTTGTTCTGGTGCTAATAAGAAGTTTTCACCTGTACTTCCGCCAACGTATAGACCGTCAACTTTGTTAACGTCGATGTTGTAACGGATCATTTCTCTAATACCTGCTTCGTTGATATTTCCATCCTTGTCAAAAGCAGTCATCAATGCAGAATATAATTTTTTCATGAGTAAGCCTCGATATTTTATAATTTTATTTTTGTAATAGTTTCCAATCCCCTACCGCTGCCATTAATGTACACCACAATAATAAATATTTCAATTCTATTTTTCGATAATAATTATCGTTATAATGGTTAAATTATTGTGCCGCAATCAATTAAGAAATTATAAATTATTTTTTCGTAAGTAATTTCTTCCTATTATCGAGCATTTTTCGCTAATTTCTAAAGACAATTTTCGACATATCTGAGCTAATTTTATATGTATATTTAATAGGAAATATTTTCTTGTTAATGATTTTCGGATAAAGCAAATATAAATATTATTCACAGAAAACGTTTACATCTCTGCAAAATCATGCTATATTGTTCAACGTAATAGTTATCCCAATCATTCTAACCGCTACTAAAGATACGCATGGCGTAATTTTTAGTGACGGTTTTTTTTGTTTGGAGAGGTGAGAAATATGAACGTTTCAATCAATACAGCTGTTTTCCTCCATAATGTCGAAAATGGCGATAATCAAATTGATTGTTTAAAACGACTCGTTGGCCAACCAATAGATAATATTGAAGTTCGTGGGGAATTGTTTAACGAACAAACAAAGAATGAAGAATTAAAACAGATCAATCTATTGTGTGCTGACAACGACTGGGGTTATTTTTACTCAATCCCAGATGAACTCTTTTTAAATGATCATGTTAATGAAAAAATCAATTCTTATATTGATATGGCTGACAAGTACCACATTGACCACTTGAAGATTAGTTTAGGTAGCTTAGAAAATATTACCGATCAACAAATGGGCCAGCTCAAACAACTGTTAAGCCAAGCAGCTGTTAAGCCAAGCAGCTGTTAAAGTTACCATTGAAAATCAGCCGAACGAAAATGGTGTTTTAGCCACTTTCAAAGCTGGCATCAAACGTCTTAAAGACCAACAAATGCCACTTGGTTATACTTTTGACTCCGGGAACTGGTACTGGATAAATGAAATGCCATCTGAAGCTTTCAAAGCATTAAAAGACGATATTTCGGTCTTCCACTTGAAAGATATCAAAGATAAAACCACAGTTATGCTCGGTCACGGTGCAACTGATTGGCAGACTTTAGTCAAACAATTAAATAGTGACACTCCTATTTTTCTAGAATATGACATCCCTGATCAAAATTTGATGTCTGAGATCGATAAGGTGAATCAATTACTTTTCGATAGTGTCAAATCGCTATGAGTTATTTAGTTCAACTAGTTTTGATCCTTATTCTCACTAAAATAGGTGCACATTTATCTAACATGCTCAATTTCCCAAGTGTCATTGGTGAACTACTAGTTGGTGTCGTTGCTGGTCCGGCTGTTTTAAATATCTTGGCTGGCACGACCTTTATCCAATACTTTTCCGAAATTGGCGTGATCGTTTTAATGTTTATCGCTGGTTTGGAAGGCGACCTGCATTTATTGATGAAATTTTGGAAACCGGCACTTTCTGTAGCGATCCTAGGAGTCATTTTCCCTACGATCACTGCCGCCGGATTATGTGCCTTAGCCTTCGGATTTAAGTGGACCACCGCAGTTTTTATCGGCCTGATCCTAAGTGCGACTTCCGTTAGCATTTCCGTTCAAGTATTAAAAGAAATGGGGAAGATGAATTCCAAAGAAGGAGCTATTATCTTAGGTGCCGCCGTTGCTGATGACATCATCTGTGTCATTTTACTTGGTATCTGTGTAGCCTTCTTCGGAAACGCTGGAAGTGATCAACCGCTCTGGTTAATGATCTCGACCAAGTTATTATTCTTCGTCTTAATGCTCGTTTTAGGTCGCTACTTTGTTCCAAAATTCATGGATTTCTTCAGTAAACTTAACACTAGCGAAAACGAAGCTACTGGCGCCGTTATCCTCTGCTTTGGCTTTGCGGCTATTGCCGTAGCCTTAGGCATGAGTGACGTGCTAGGTGCTTACTTTGCTGGAATTGCTCTATCAGAAACAAAATATCAAAAGAGTTTAGCACAAAAAATCGAACCGATCGGCTATGCCATTTTCATCCCAGTATTTTTCGTCAGCATCGGTTTGAACATTAGTTTCAAAGGTCTCCAAAATGACATTTTATTCATTACATTATTAATTATCGTGGCAATTTTAGGAAAACAGATCGGTGGTTCCTTAGGCGCCAAAATGTTCGATCTCAATTGGTCTGAAGCCAACATTGTGGGAGCCGGAATGATCTCCCGTGGGGAAATGGCTTTAGTCGTATCAAACGTTGCTTTGACATCGCAATTGATCGACAAGAATCACTACACAGCAATGATCTTAGTCACCGTCGTGACGACCATCATTGCCCCAGTTATCCTGAAATTATTCATTCAAAGATCTAACAAAAAAAATTCTATTAGTTCCGATTCATTAAATGAGGTGAAAGTATGACAAAAATTGGTTTTGGGACGATCAACTGGATCGTCTTAGTCGTATATCTATTATCTATGCTAGGTGTCGGCGTCTATTTCACGAAAAAAGCCAGTAAAAACACCGATGCTTTTTTCAAAGCTAAAAGTTCTATCCCTGCCTGGGCTGCAGGATTCAGTATTTACGCTACAACATTGAGTGCCATCACATTCATGTCTACGCCAGAACAATCTTATTTAAAAGACTGGGCTTATGCCTTTGGTAATTTATGTATCATTTTGATTGTTCCAATTTTGATCAAATATTACGTTCCTTTCTTCAGAAAGCTTCAAGTTACAACAGCTTACGAGTATTTAGAGGAACGTTTCAGCCCGATCATGCGTGTTATCGGTAGTTTACTCTTCGTCCTTTACCATATCGGACGTGTTGCCATCGTTATTTACCTACCAATCATCGCGATCACATCAGTTTCTAACATCAATCCGATCTTGATTGCCTGCGTCGTTGGTGGTTTATGTATTATTTATACATTCCTTGGTGGTATCGAAGGTGTTATCTGGAGTGATGTTATCCAAGGTATGTTGCTCCTCGGCGGTGCTTTATTAGTTATCATCGTTGGTGTTGTTTCGATCAAGGGTGGTTTTGGAACAGTTCTCAGTGATGCCGTTTCTGGACACAAGCTCATCTCAACACAAGATTTCAATGTTGGCGACTTAACTAAGTTCATCCCATTGATCTTTGCCGGTCAATTCTTTAATACTTTGTATCAATACACAGGTTCACAAGACGTTGTTCAAAGATACCAAACTACTGCTACACAAAAAGAAACTAACAAATCTCTTTGGACTAACGGTATTTTATCTTTGATCACTATCCCATTGTTCTTCGGTATGGGTACTGTTTTATTCAGTTTCTACAAAAATATGGGTACTCTACCAGACGGCTTCAATACTAGTGCCATCGTACCTTACTTTGTTATTACTGAAATCCCTGCCGGAATTGCCGGTTTGGTTATCGCTGCTATCATTGCCGCAGCACAATCAACCATTGCATCTAGTTTGAATGCTATTTCTTCTTGTGTCGTTACTGACTTTAAGCAAAGATTTTTCAACGACAAACTTAAGAATATGTCTGACGTTACACTTGCTCGGGTAATCATCATCATTACTGGACTATTTGGTCTAGGCATGTCGATCTACTTATTGATCGGTAATGCTTCTAAGACTTGGGATCTATTCTTAACGGTTACTGGTTTGTTTGGTGTTCCTATTGCTGGTATCTTTGCAGCTGGTATTTTCACCAAACATTCAAATACATTTGGTGCGGTTATTGGTTTGATCCTTAGTGTTATTTGTACAGTACTTGTTCAACAAAACAGTGACTCATCATTGATCGTTGCAACAGTTGCCTTCATTACATCATTTGTATTTACTTACTTGATCAGTTTCTTAGCTCCAAAGAAATACGTTCACAACATTGTTGGACTTACAGCTTCAACAGTTAATCAAGACTATGTAAAAGAAACCAAATAATATTACATTTTAGAAAGAAGAAAGACTAATGAGAGATCCAATGCCACTTACAGAAATGAAATCTTACACTGGTAGACAAGATATTCCAGCAGACTTTGATGAATTTTGGGACCAGAATCTCTCCCAACTCTCCTCCTCCTATAAGTATCAATTGACACCAATGGATTTTGGCTTACCGACTTTAGATTGCTATGAATTGCGTTTCAAAGGTACTAACGATGCGACAATTTATGCCAAATGCGTGTTTCCAAAATATCAATCCAGCATCCCGGTTGTTTTCACTTTCCACGGCTACATGGGTCAGTCGCCAGACTGGTCTGACCTTTTCCAATACCCTGCCGTAGGATACGGAATCGTGGCCATGGATGTCAGAGGACAACAAGGGAAATCGACTGATACGCAGTCAGTCATTGGAAATACCGTTAAAGGTCAGATAATCCGCGGTGCAATTGCCGGGAGAGACCAATTATTTTTCAAAGATGTCTACTTAGACGTGTACTCAGTCATTGAAGTAGTCGCAGCTCTTTCATTTGTTGACGAATCTAGACTTTTTGTTTTTGGTGGATCACAAGGCGGAGCATTATCACTAGTTGCCGCAGCTTTAAATCCCAGAATAAAGCGGGTAGCAGTATTTTATCCATTCTTATCCGATTTCAAACGGGTGTTAGAAATCGGCAATCGGGATGAACCCTACGACGAGTTATTCCGATACTTTAAGTTTTCTGATCCATTCCACAAAACAGAAGATACTATTCTTCATACTTTGTCTTATATCGATGTCAAGAACATGGCACATCGGATCAAGGCTCCGGTTAAACTATTTACTGGTCTCGAAGACCAGATCTGCTTCCCTTCTACTCAATTTGCAATGTTTAACCGACTAACTTGTAAAAAAGAAATGGTTTTATTGCCAGAATATGGTCATGAAGACTTACATGTCCATGTAAATGATTCAATTTTTAATTGGCTTACTGGTTTTGAGATCGTTGACAAAACACAATTGGACTAAGATTCTGATTTTTCATTAAGCAGCCTAAGGACTGCTTTTTTGTTTGTTGATTATCAGTACAAAAAAAGGCAAATACCTTTGCTATCAGAGGTATTTGCCTTAACTATTGATATGATTTGATTTCTACAAATAATTTTCTAATATGTTATCTATACCCTGTGGGCTATAAACAATTAATTTCCAATCAATACTAGTACTAGCTTAATCTAAATGCTTTTCAATTTCAGCTTTGAAATTATCTTTTGGTCTTGCACCGACGATCCGATTAACTATCTCGCCGTCTTTTTTGATCAAGAAAGTTGGGATTCCTTGGATTCCTAATTGATTAGCGATTTGTGGATCATTGTCGACGTTGATCGATGTAAATTTAACCTTATCACCCAACACATCATTAGCTGAAAGTTGTTTTAAAATTGGATCCATCATTTTACATGGTGGGCACCAGTCTGCTCTAAAATCGACTACAGTTACCCCAGTGTTTGTTTCTGTTTCATAGTTGTTATCATGGATTTCTTTTACGTTTGATTCCATATCTTAATTCCCTCCTTGGTTCTATGATAATAATATACCCCCTATGGTATTATTCAGCAAATAATTAGCTCTCACAAAATAAACCGCTTTCTTTTATTATAAATTTGATAAAATACCAAGTAGAGACTAAAAAAGACTTAAGCACTCGCTTAAGTCCATCCGTGATTATTGATTTTCTCTTTCTTGGCGTTCTTCTTTAGAATTTTGATAAATAGTCTTATAAACTTTCAAGGTTGCCACACTAACGTTCTTGACGTTTTCAACGTCGAATTTCCTCGTCAAGCTATCCTTTCGAGAAACGTAATGATACAAGGGCATCTTTGACAAATAGAAATTGTTGGCAACAGTGGCATATTCAACGTTAAAGAGCTGGTCTTCCATCAAAGCTAGATCAGTTAAAAAGGTCAACTCATGCTCTTTGATCAACTCTAAACGATACATCTTATTCCAAGTGTATCCCATGACAACGCCATTCATCTTGATGATCTGCCTAATAGCCTCATCCCTAGTGACTTTACCGAGAGCCTTCTTTTCAGATTGTGGCTTGCTCTTGCCGTTTTGATTATCAATAAAAAAGCCACAACTGATCAAGTCAAGTTCGGGATCTTCAATAAACTTATTTAAAAAATATTCAACATAAGTTGGTTCAAGCCAATCGTCACCGTCAATAAAAGTAATATACTTAGTATTAGCTGCTTGAATACCGGTATTTCTAACTGAAGAGACGCCTAAGTTTTCTTCATGACTAATCACCTTCAGCCAGTCGTATTCTTGCTCAAATCGCTTGAGAATAGCTAAAGTATCGTCAGTTGAACGATCATCGATCGCTATAACTTGAAAATCTTGCTTAGTTTGATTAGCTAATGACAAAATTGTTTTAGAAATATATTTAGAAACATTATATGCCGACAATATGATCGACAGCGTTGTCTTTATCATTAAATCACCTTATTTGCATTTTATCGTGAACGCCTACAAATGCGCAACGATGGAGGAAGTAATTATGAAACGAATTTTAGATCTAGAAGGTGCTATTAATTTACGTGAGCTCGGCGGATACAAAACCACTGATGGTAAAACCGTCAAATACCGTAAACTTCTCCGTTCAGGAGACATTAGTAACATCACTTCTGATACCTTAAAATATTTAAAAGCTTATGGTTTAAAATACGTTGTTGACTTTCGGTCCATGAATGAGCAAAAGCTCTGGCCGGATGTCAATGCTAAATTTTATGAAATTTATCCAGACCCAGTATATCCATTAAAAGGTAATGGTGAAAAATTAGCCAATATATTGCCACAAAATAATGATACTTATTTAGGGAGCATTTATCAAAGTATTGTTCTAGATGCTCACGCCCAACAATCATATTCGCTCTTATTCCAATTATTGCTAGATAACAAGGAAGAGGATCACTCCGTCTTATTCCACTGTGCAGCTGGAAAAGACCGGACTGGCGTCGGTGCAATTTTGATCTTAAAAGCTTTACAAGTCGACACACCTACCATCGTTTCCGATTATTTATTGACCAATTTGATGTATTCTGATCAAAAAACTATCGACCAAACGCTCAATGATGAAAATGGCGACCAGACGATCAATAAAATGAACATGACTAAAGCCGATGTCCAAAGCATCGAATCAGTTTTTAAAGCAATCGAACACTTTTACGGCGACTTCGACAATTACCTGGACAAAGCACTAGGGATCAATACCGAAGATCTCGAAAAATTACGGTCAATTTACTTAGAATAACAAAAACATTATAATCATGATATTAATATCTTATGTGGAATGGAGAATTATATGAGTTTCCTGGAGCTTCGAAACGTACAGAAGTCTTTTTACCTGGGTAAGAAGCGCTTCCCTGTTTTAAGAGGGATCAATCTAAGCTTAGATCGCGGCGAATTCGTTTCGATCCTAGGTGAATCTGGTGGTGGAAAAACCACTTTACTTAATACTATCGGTGGCCTTGACTCACAGTTTGACGGCGATATTTTGGTCAATGGCAAGTCGTTGAAAAAAGGTTCGGACAAGGCTTTAGACAACTATCGAAGTCACACTGTCGGCTTTATTTTTCAAAGCTTTCACTTAGTCAGTCATTTGACCGTACTTGAAAACGTCCTCGTACCTCTAGAAATGTCGAATTTAAGTAAACGCGCTCGTGAAAAGCGGGCGCTAGAGCTGATCCAGCGTGTCGGTCTAACTAAACACATCGACAAGCATCCTAGTCAACTTTCTGGTGGTCAAAAACAACGCGTTGCCATCGCCCGTGCCTTAGCTAATGATCCAGACATCATCATCGCCGATGAACCAACTGGTGCTTTAGATGCACAAAATACTGAAGAAGTCTTGCGGATCTTAAATCAGATCGCAGCTGAGGGAAAACTCGTTATCGCTGTGACCCATTCCCAAACCGTCGCTAACTACGGAACACGGATCGTTCACTTGGCGAACGGGGTCGTCGACTCTGACATGATCATTCGTCAAAGCTATCTCGTTAATCAGCCAAGAAGAAGTTCAGCAATTACCCACTTAAGTTTTGGCGATACTTTTCGCTTAGCTTGGGAACATATCCTTTATACTAAAGGTCGAAATATTTTGATCATTTTAGGTGCTGCAGTTGGTATCTTCGCAGTGATTTTTATGCTGGGACTAGGTTCTGGTATCACTGGATACATCAACACGCAGATGTCTAATCAGGTCAATCCTAATGCCATTCAAGTCACTAAAAATGTTGCTACTAACCAAGTCAACAGTTCCACCGAATCAGCTGGTATCACCATGACTGATTCTGATCTGCAAAAATTTGCCAAGATTGATCATGTTAAAAAAATTGAGAAAGCCTACTTTGCTCAAGCTCCAAAAGTCCACGCCAATGGCAAGACCATTGCTGTTCCGTATTTTCAAACGTGGAATGCCACGGAAAAAGTCGGCGATATCGTTGCCGGTCATCAGCCCAAAAACAACGAGATCATTTTGCTGAAGTCGGATGCTGATCGTTTGAACAAGAAATACAATGAATTGATCGGCAAGAAATTGACCATTTACATCCCTTCGCAGGATCACAATAATAAACCTGTGCAAGTCAAAGCTGATCTAACAATTGCCGGCGTTATCAAGTCAGGTTCAACTGCTATCACTTACGATACTTTGACCAAAGCTTCCGACAATTATGGCGTATCCATCGAGCCAAATTTCGTCACCTTGACTTCTGATAGTACCTTTAATGTCACTGCTATCCAAGATAAAGTTAAGTCATTTAAGATGATCAATGACAAAGGCAAAACGGTTTCCGCCTACACTATTACTGGTGTTGGAGCGATCATCGATACTTTGAACACATATTTGAAACTAGCCTTTAACGTCTTAGCAGCTATTGCCGGTATTTCCTTGATCGTCTCAGCTATCATGATCATCGTAGTCCTTTACATCAGTGTTTCTGAACGAACTCATGAGATCGGTATCTTACGTGCCATTGGTGCTCGCAAGAGCGATATAAGAAATATGTTCTTGTCCGAATCATTCTTGATCGGTCTTTCTTCAGGAATTTTTGCGGTCATTATCGCCTACCTTGTGCAATGGGGAGCTAATTCACTCGCCTACGGAGTCATCAAGGACTCGATCGTGGCGATTTCTCCTAGACAAGCGTTGTTTGGAATCGGCGTTAGCGTTTTGATCAGCTTGATTGCTGCCTTAGCACCATCGCACCGGGCCGCTCGCCTTGATCCTCGTGATGCTTTAACTGATGAATAAATTTGAAAAATAGATAATAATATTGAAGCTACTGATTTTATGATCAGTGGCTTTTTTAGTTTTGGCAAGAGCTTCGAGAAATAACTACTACCGTTTTCTTTGGTTACAAAATCTTGATTTTTATGTACCAAACGTTACTAGTTTTATGGCGGAAACGAGCTCCGGGAGATAGCGGCCTCCGGTTTAGAAACTATCAGCGAGCTCTGCTTCACAGAACTCTTGTGCTGATAGTCCCTAAATCCTCACCAGCTGACCATCTCCCTGCGCTCTCTTTATTGGAAACGAGCTCCGGGAGATAGCGGCCTCCGGTTTAGAAACTATCAGCGAGCTCTGCTTCACAGAACTCTTGTGCTGATAGTCCCTAAATCCTCACCAGCTGACCATCTCCCTGCGCTCTCTTTATTGGAAACGAGCTCCGGGAGATAGCGGCCTCCGGTTTAGAAACTATCAGCGAGCTCTGCTTCACAGAACTCTTGTGCTGATAGTCCCTAAATCCTCACCAGCTGACCATCTCCCTGCGCTCTCTTTATTTTTTGTTCAAGAAATTATAAATTATTTTGCGGTCATCTGTGATTTGTATAATAATTATTATATAATTATATTTATCTTTAAATATAGAGGGGAATTTTAATATGACATGTCCTAACTGTGGGGCTGAAGTTGCTGAGGATCAGAAGCTTTGTAACAAGTGCGGTTTCAATCTTGAATCTGCTCAAAATCAAAACTCTGGCAATGAACAAGGCTCTTCGCAAGCTTCTAATATTCAAAACAATGGGGGATCAACTGGTTCTATCGATAGCCAAAATGGCAATCAATTTAATCAGATGAATATGAACCAAAATAACAATTCTGTACCAAATAATGGTAATGCTGGTCAGGGTGCTGGATTTTATCAGAATAATGACCAGAATGCCGGTTTCAATCCAAATAACAGTCAAAATACTGGCTTCCAACCTAACGCTAGCAACAATAACCAAAATTTCGGCACTAATGGTTTCCAACCAAATAACCAGCAAAATCCTGGCTTTCAGCCAAATGGCCAACAATTTAATGGACAACAAAATTTTAACAATCAAAGCCAGTTCCAAAACAATCAGGGCAATTATCAAACACAACCTAGTGCTGTCAGTTATATGATGCCATTTTTAAAAAGCAATTCTGCCCTAGCAATTTGTGCCGCTATTATTATCGTATTGATTGCTTTATTTACTTGGAAAGTTGCTGCAATTGTTTTAGTTGTAGCACTTATCGCTTGGTATTTCTTAGCTGATAAAAACCACGCTCAAGCTCTGCCTTTGAACAATTCTATCAGCTCAACATTTAGCAATATCGGTGGAAATTCAGTTGCTGCTGACACAGCTGAAACTAACAAAATGAAGCTCATCGTTGGGATTGCTGCGATTGTTAGTTTATTGTTCTTATTCGTTGGTAATTTTATTGGACTAACTGTTGATGTAACTAACATTCCTGACAAAGATGCTCAGACATTTTTCCAAGCCGTTGGAATCAGTGGCTCAACTTTCACCTTTAATGGTGCTATAACTTTCCTTAAAAAAATCGTAACATTCGTGATTACTGCTGGTTCTTATACATCTTCTTTATCCACTGACGATAGTACTCTTGAAGGTGCGAAAGCTATTAAAGCCTTTCTTTCCGCAACTAGATGGATCGTTATCTTATTGCCCATCATTACTATCATTTTCACATTTGTTAAAAACAAAGCTAGCTCAATCATCAGGATCATTGCTAGTGCTTTATCCACAATTTTATTAGCCGCTTTAGGAATTGGCATAATGACACTACACAACAATGATGATCAAGATGTCAAGATGATGTCTCAATTTTTGGAATTGGGCTATAGTTACTACATAACTATCATTGCATCGGTTGTGGCTTTAGTATTTGCTATCCGTTGGTTAATAATTAACTCCAGACAAAATGCTGAAATTAGAGCTCAACAAATGGGTAATATGAACATGCAAAATATGCAATCAAATAATTTCGGCAACCCTAACCAAACTAACTTCAATGGTAATCAGAACGTACCTAACAATTCTGCTAATTTTAATAACGGAGAATCTGCTGGTAATAATTCTGGTAACCAAAATAGAAATCCTGGTTCTGGTCAACAATAATAATTTAACTTTAGAGTGCTGATCGGCACTCTATTTTTTTGCCTCAAGTGTTGGTTCTTTCCAGTGGATACTAGTTTCGGGAGTTCGTGGTGTTTAGGTGATATGGATTGTTGCAGTGGCTTAAGAGATGTTCGTTTGGATTTTCTTATTTCTTAAACTTGTTGAATGGGAATGGTACCTTCTTTTTCTGCTAGTTAAAGTTGCAGCGGTTTGGATAGTGGTTTTTTTGTTTATCCTCAAGGATATTGAAACGAGCTCCGAGGCGCAGCGGCCTCCGGCTAACACAGGTTGTCGCGGCACGGGTTTGATGTACAGAATAGTGGTATCTATTTTTGTTTGATAAATTTGCTGCAATTTATATTGTGTTTTCTCTCTTTATCCTCAAGGATGTGAAAACGAGTTCCGGCACACAGCGGCCTCCGGTTAACACAGATGGTCCCGTACCGAATATCATGTAAAGCATAGTGCTATCCATTTTTGATAGCTAAACTTGCTGCAGCTTATATAGTGCTTATAATTTTTATCCTCAAGGATGTGAAAACGAACTCCGAGGCGCAGCGGCCTCCGGTTTAGAAACTGTCGGCAGGCACGGCTTCGCCGCACCTTTGGTGCCGACAGTCCCTAAATCCTCAGCAGCTACCCGCGCCTCTGCGCTCTCTATGCTTTTTGTGACGTTTCTGTGAACTTTGATGGTATTTTGTTTTATTAATTCTTTTGTTTAGTATAATTGAAGTTGTATAGATTTTATGGAGGTATGTGCATGATTTGTCCAAATTGTGGGCATGAGATTAAACCTGGCCAAAACTTTTGTGATAATTGTGGCCTGCCCTTGAAAAAAAATATTAACATTTCTACTAATAATGAAAATGCACCTAAAGAGGATGATTCGGTTCGTTCACTCGCAGATATTGAAAAAGAACTTGATGAGCAAGAAAAACGTAAACGTGCTGAAAATCAAACTAGTTCGCCTCAGTCTGACGAAGATGATGACGTTGATGACCGGACTCGTGTTTTCAACTTTCGTGATGAAGCTAAACATGCCGTTGAAGATCAGCCGATGAAGGCAGATCCAAAAATGGATATGGCTCCAGCTCAAAAAGCCGAACTGGAACGTCAGGCTAAATTAAATGAACATCCAAAAGCGCCAGATAATTTGAATTTGGACCAGCCAGTCCATTTGGATCCTGTCACTGGTTTGCCCGTTTATCCTGACGACAAGCCACTCAATTCCCAAACTAAACAGCAAGAAGAAGAATCAGAAGACGATGGCATCTTTACCAATATGATCAAATTTTTAAAGAACAATCTTTATGTTGATATCATTGCTGTAGTTTTAGTAGTCTTACTATTCTTCATCAAACGTAACTATTCCTGGATCTTATTAGCAATTTTCATAGTAGCGTGGTTCTTGACCTCACAGATCGTTCATGGAAAAGAGATCAAGCTGAATAAACTGATCACTAAACGAAAAGATGATAATGGTGCTGATGAAACTCAAAATAACCAAAATCAATCTAACAATAACTATCAAGGTAATAATCAAAATAATTACCAGAACTATCAAGCTCAGCCTCAACAAACTTACAATCAACGTCCGGTAAGTAAAAAAGAAGCAAAACGTGAACATCGTGAAGAGGAAAAAGCTAGTCACCGTCGTAATTGGAAACAGAAGTTGATCATTATCGCATCGATCGTCGCTTTCTTTGCATCCATTACCGGTGCCTTCGTCAACGGCGTTTCGTTGTCGGCCACTATTGCTAATGCTGCTAACGTATCAGTTAACTTTGGTGTGCATACGACCTTGATCATGAATTTATCTTCAGCAGTTAGATTCATTTGCTTCATTTCACCGGTGATCGTCTTGATCGCCGCTAATTTCAGAACTAAAGGTAGTATTAGAATAATTCGTATTTTCTCGATGTTAGCTTCCGTCATTTACATCGTGGCCTATGCATTATTCTCAACTAATGTCATCAGTGCATCATTGATCACTGGACAAACTGTTACCGGACTAGTGGAAATCGGTACAAGTTTTTACATATTGATTATTACTTCAGTTCTATCATTGCTATTATCTTATACATTACATCCACGAGAAAAAAGATAATTATAACGCTAAAAAAGCCATTCAAGGTTAATTTGAATGGCTTTTTTGATATTCTAAACATCTTATTTATAACGGTGGAATTATTAATAAAATAATTATCACGATTAACAAATATTAAGGTATATACCATATTAAAAATAAAATATTTTTTAAAAAATATTAGCTTGTGTTTTTTTGTTTACTAGCTAACAATTCCATGTATAATTGCAGTTAGAAAGTTAATTAAGCATTTTCTAATTTTACCGTTTGCTTAGTTACTTTCTAATTTCTTGACCACTTCTACTGCGTTGATAATGTAGAAGTTACGATTCCATTGAATCGGGCTGTGTTTTTGGGCACTGCAATTTCACCAGGTAAATAACTGCTTTTGGAGTTTCCTTAAACGCAGTACTTGATGTCACTTGCAGGGCATGATTCTTTACAAGAACATCAAGTTTTTGCAAACAATTCTAGTGATTGCTTACGAAGCTACTATGACTGTTTGAAACAGCATTTTAGTGTCAACAAGTCTCTTATACTAAACCGTATTAAGTTTTTCCGAATGGGACCAATTTCATAATTATCCGCTAATTATGATTTGTTGATCAATTTGACTAAATCTGTTTTGTGACTTGAGTGTCACACAAATCCCTCTAAATATTTAAAACATTACACTTAATTCAATCTGTTTTTTCGCATGCGAAACCTAAAACAAGATGAATTGTAAAGCAGAGACTGGCTAAAACAGTCTCTGTTTTTTTTGTGGTTCATTGCCGGTAGTGGGGGTTCCAGGAATTGCGACCGTGGAACGCCATGGACGCCACTTTGAACCAATCGAGAAGACCACTCGATTGTTTCAAAGCTGGGTCTTTCACTAAGCGGTAAACCGGTTCTCGTCGTGGTTTGGTTATTTTGATGCATTTATTTAAGAAGAGGCTTATATACTCAATGCCAATTTTCATGAG
>NZ_RHNT01000026.1 GCF_003946325.1 Companilactobacillus furfuricola
TGTTGGGCAAACTTATCCTGCATTTCCGGCCTATTAGTCGATTCTTGTACATCAGCTCAGTACTTTGCTTTAGACTTTCTTCAGATTCCACCTCGCGGTGGACACCCTTGTCCTCAACTCGTGATTCCGACTACTACGGCTCACAGTGAACTTTCATCACCTAGCTAACGCCCATGCCGAGCGCACCCAAATTTCACTTGGCAATTTTATTGCCTAGTGAAAGACCAAGTTTTGAGATACCTGGCGAACTTCCAGGTAGCTCAAAATTGCGTCGGCAGCGTTCCAGTCCCATATAGCGCCCCGACCCGGAACCGGCATTGAACGCACAACCAAACAACCACCTCACTCCCCACCAACAATCAAACAAAAAAAGAACCCCGCAAAACAACGGAGTCCCCAAAAAACTACTTCTTCTCTTTAATAATATAAATAGGCCGCTTCTTAACCTCAAGGAAAATCTTCCCAATATACTCCCCAAGAATACCAATACTAATCAACTGTATCCCACCAATAAGCAAAACAATAGCCACAATAGAAGTCCAGCCATCAATAGCAATCATAGGGTTAACCAACTTACGAACAATAATCCAAACAAACGCAACGATCGACAAAACCGAGAAAATAGAACCAAACCAAGTAGCAATAGCCAAAGGCCGTTCAGTAAAGTCGATAATACCAGTCAAAGCATACTTCAACAGCTTCCAAAAGTTCCAAGAAGTACTACCAGCAACACGTTCATGATTCTTATAAGGCAAATACTTAGTCTTAAAACCGACCCAACTAAAAATACCCTTAGAAAAACGATTATACTCAGTCATCGACTTGATCGACTCAACCATCTGCCGAGTCATCAAGCGAAAGTCGCGAGCACCCGGGATGATCTTCGTTTGCGACATCTTATTAATAACGCCGTAAAAAGCATTCGAGAAAAACGAAATAATCGGATTCTCACCCTTACGGTCCATCCGAGCGGAACCGACACAATCGTATTCGCCTTCTTCTAAAATATCGAACATCTCAGGCAACATATCTGGTGGATCTTGTAAGTCAACATCCATCACAGCAACGTAGTCGCCACTAACTTGATTCAAGCCAGCGTACAAAGCAGACTCTTTACCGAAATTACGTGAAAAAGAGGCATAGTGAACATCCTCAGGATGATCTTTTTGTAATTGTTGCAAAATAGGAAGCGTCTTGTCGGCAGAACCATCATCGATAAACCAATATTCAATATCAAACTTCGGTTGGACCTGATTGGCGTCGTGCTTCATCTTAGTCATGGCATCGTAATAAATGTTAATAGTCTCTTCCTCGTTATAACAAGGAACGACGATAGAAATTTTCTTCATAATTATTCTTCACTTTCCTTAAGCCCGTGGGAAGTCTTATCCCAGCTATTATGACCTGTTATAAAATTCCAAACCGCGATCAGAACAATCGGAATGATCAAAATCATGTAAAGATAAAAGTAAAATACACTACCAATGGCTTGGAAAATAGATATATTTATATATCGATAATATTGGATAATTGAGAATATGACAAGGAGTAAGCCTAATACTAGAGTAGAAATCATCCACCACGGAGCTGAGTAGTTAACGACTGTCAATCCCAGGATGATCGAGATCAGCGAAAATACGTTTGCTAAAATAATAATAAAACTCAAAAAAGTCGAACACATAAATAAAATCATCTCTGTTTTGGCCGCAAATCCTAAATTACTGCCCAATGTTTTTTTGCCCAGTAATTTCAAGCAATCTAGGCTACCTTGTGCCCAACGAGCGCGCTGTCTAATAAAATTCTTGATCTTCGAGACTGGCTCTTGATACACCATAATATCAGGGATGAAGGCCGTCTTTTTATCCTTCAAGAGAATCCGCGTACTGATCTCGAAGTCCTCTAATAAGGCATTGCCCCAAGGAGTCGACTCAGTTAGGTCGCTCAAACGGAAAAATTGACCATTGCCGGCTCCTGCAGCGTTGCCTAGATGATCACGCATATTTTGTAAAAGTGAGTTAGGGACTACAAATTCGTAATCTTGCAAAGTTTCTAACCAATTGTTGGTTTGGAGCATGGCCACACGACTTTGAGCCATCGCCAATTCGCGGTCTTGATCAAAAACATTGACCATTTTATTAATATCAACGATCGTCATGTAAGCATCGGCGTCGATCACACCGATGATAGTTTTTTCTGGATCCCAAGTATTATTCTCTTTAATATATTGGATCCCCGCATTTAAAGCTTCACCTTTACCATTTTGTGCAGCCGGGAAAGTCCGTTTGATGACGTGAAAATTGTGGAACTTCCGGTTCAAATTCCGCAAAATATCAGTTGATCCGTCCGTACTTCGGTCATCGATCATGATCAAATGTACATTGTTCTTGTAACTGTAATAGCTATCACTGAAAAAACGCTCGACAGTGTCTTTGATAACCGAAGATTCATTTAGGACTGGCATTAAAATATAAACTTTATAGTCAGACAAAAATTTGTCGGGGGTACTCTTTCTCACGGGGAAGAAAAACGTCGCGATACTCATCGCAAACGTAAATAAAGTCGCAAAAAAAGAGATACCCAAAATTATTTTCAAAATAAGCATGAGTACCTCCTCGTATTATCGTTAAATTTTGAGTGATTCTGGTAAATACATCTCGTCGCTAACAGCAGTCTTAATGGCACTGACGCTAATATCGCGATTGGTCGTATTCTCAATTGAATGTAAGTCTCGTTCATATTGAACGAAGATGTTGTTGATCAAAGGCTCTTTGTGCAACAAGGCTTTGATCCGTCCGATGTTACTGTGAGCATTCTCGACAAAAGTGATCAGATCGGTCTTGTCTTGGTCGCGAACTTCAGCGACTGCCTTGTAAAGTAAGTCAGTACTGCTTCCGACGAAGACGATATCATCTTGATCAGCATAAAGTCGGTTGATCCACCAAGTAACGAGTTCTTCTTTCTTGTCGAAATCTTCGGTTAATAAACCGGAACCATCGAAGACTTGGAAATCGTTAGCAACACCTGATTCGTAAGTGATCGTAATAACGATCGAACCATCTGTTCTGAAGAAGTTTTCTTCACCCAATTTTTGATCTTTATTAAAAATTTGTGTTGATGACAAAATGCCATCTTCATTGTAAATGTTAGTCTTGACGATCTTGGAATTCTTGAAGTAGTTGATCCGATTGATCTTATCATCCAAGTATTCTACCGTCATCAACAAATTGCCGCTTTGGTCGTAGATCAAAGTGTTCTGAGTCTTAACATCCGTTCTCGTGACCCAATTGTTCGATTCAGGGATCTCAACTGGTTTAGACGAAGGATTGTCTGACTGTTGCATTTCGTTGAATAAGTTGACGACATCATGACGTTCGATCTTCATTGATTTACTGTAGCTATCAACGATATCGCCGAATTGATTATTGAAAAATGACGTTACTAAAGTAACTTTGATATTCATCTTCGTCTCTAAGTAGTGGACGATGTCAAATAGATCTGTCTCTTGCTGTTCTTTATCGATCGAATCTGATAAGACTAAGTATTGTTTTTGAGGTTCCAAATAAACTTCACGAACTAAATACGCTGCGTGGAAAACATCCTTGATGTATTTATCAACGTAGTTAATGTTGTCGGTAACATTCTTGATCTGCATCTTGAGACCTTTGATGTCATTGACATTGCTCTTACTTGAAGCTTCCAATTGATTGATCAAGCTAGTACGACGTAATTGATCGTTCTTGATCTTTTGCTCGATCGAACTGACTTTGGTCTTTAATAAAGCGATGTTACTGGAGATCTCGTTGATGTTCAGGTTAACGTCTTTAAGATCTTTCTTGTCATTACCCAAGTCAGTTTGGATCTCTGCTAGTTCAGCGCTGATCTTCTCACGGCTCTTGTAGATCTTGTCGATCTGCGACTTTTGTTTTTCCATCAAGGTCATCATTTTCTGCAGATCGGTCTCGTTCTTGATAGCAGCCGACAAATCAGTTTCTGACTTTTGATTCTTAGCTAGTTCAGCCTGTTTCTTAGACAACTTCTTGTCATTTTTCTCGATACTTGTGGCGAGCTTCTTTTGTTGTTCCTTATAACGATAGAGTAGTTCGTTTTGGTGTTTTTGGTCAGCACGAACTGAGGCGAGGCGTTCTTTCTCTTTGCCATCGTCTTCTTATTTGTTCTTCTCTAAGTTGTCTTGAACGGCTTCCTCGTTGCCTTGAAGCGCCTTCAATTGCTTATTGAGATTATTGAGCTTACCTTGATAATCATCACGCTCGCTGAACAAATTGAGCTTTAATTTTCCGCGTAGTTGAGCGTATTCATGGGAAAGCTGGTTCATATCACTTTCGATCTGAACACGTTGATCATGCACTGAAACGACTGCATTATTGCCATTATCACTGGTAACTTGAGGGGTTTTAATAGTGGTGGTGGTTTTTTCGGGTTGTTCAGTTTTATTGGTGTCTTTTACGGGTTGGTGGTTATTGCTAATTTGTTCTTTTGGGTGATCTTCAGTCGAATTTGACTTATTATCGGTAGGCTTAGATTGGGCTTGAACATTGGTGTCACGGGCATTATGGTCCGAGACATCTTTACGTAATCGACTAAATAATTTCACGAATGAAATACCCCCAAAAAAGACTTATAATAGTTATTACAGAGTATCATTATTTTAAAATAGTGTCAAAGCAGGCCACACGCCGATTTGAGGAGCTCTAGTACAGATTTGTGAGGAGAATTACGATGAAGATAATGTCTATAAATGCAGGTAGCTCTACATTGAAATGGAAACTCTTTGAGATGCCTGACAAAGAAGTGATCGCATCAGGAATGATCGATCGTCTTGGATCACCTAAAGCCGTGTTCAAATTAAAATACAACGGCAAAAAGACCGAACGTGAACAAGCTATTGAATCAAACGAAATAGCCGTACTGTCCATTCTTAGTGAGTTGAAAGATGAACACATCATTGACCATTTTGAAGATATTACCGCATTTGGACATCGTGTTGTTGCTGGTGGGGAGCACTTCAAGAAGTCCGAGATCGTGACAGAAGAGAACTTGAAGATCATTGAGGACTTAGCAGAATATGCTCCATTGCATAATAAGATCGAAGCTTACTATATCAGTGTGTTTAAGAAGTTAGTACCAAAAGCGATCCAAGTTGCCGTATTTGATACTGCCTTTTTCGCTCAGATCCCTGAAGAGAATTACTTGTATAGTTTGCCAATGGAATATTATGACAACTACAAGGCACGTCGCTATGGAGCTCACGGAACTAGCCACCGTTATATTGCTTCGAGATTGAATGAGATCGTACCTGGAGGCATTGAAGATAAGAATGTTATCGTCCTTCATCTAGGTAGTGGAGCTTCGATCAGTGCAATCAAGAACGGGAAAGCTTTTGACATCTCAATGGGATTCACGCCATTAGCCGGTATTACTATGAGTAGTCGTAGTGGCGACCTTGACGTGTCACTGATCCCTTACTTAATGAAGAAACTCAATCTGACTGATGTTGAAGATATGATCGATATCTTAAATCATAAATCAGGGTTGTTGGGAATTTCAGGAATTTCAGCTGATATGCGTGATATCGAAGACGCTGCTGCAAAAGGCGATAACGAGCGTGCCCAACTAGCTTTGGATATTTTCCGTAATCGTGTCATTAAATATGTTGGTTCATACGCCGCAGAAATGGGTGGCGTTGATGTCCTTGCTTTCACTGCTGGTGTGGGTGAGAACAGTCCAGAAGTTCGTGAGGACGTCTTGAATGGTATTAGCTTCATGGGAACAAAAGTAGACACAGAAAGCAATAACAGCCGTGGAAAAGAAGTTAAGATCACGACTGACGACTCAAAGGTCCTTGCTTATGCTGTGCCTACAAATGAAGAATTAATGATCGCTCAAGATACTTACCACTTTGCTCAATTACTTAACTAGAAATTAATTAAGACACCGATGAAGAAAGTAACTACTTCGGTCAAAGTGATCAAGAGCAGATTTTTGATGATCAATGGGAATGTTTCTTTTTTGATAGGATTGTGACTGAATTGACGAGTATTTTTGTAAATGATCGGGGTGATCAGTAACAATAAATACATCGTTTTTGGAAGCAACCCTATTATTATTGAACAGATCAAGGCTAAATAGCCTAGAACATACAACGAATTCAAGATGAAGAGACAATTTTCTTTACCTAGATAATAGACGATGGTTTTGCGACCAAGGTCTTTGTCTTCTTGTTCGTCAGCAATATTGTTTGCGAGTAATAAGTTAGAGATGGCAAAACAAGTTAGTAGTGATGATAACAAAATGTCGCCGTAAAACTTAAAATCAAGCAATGCTTCAGGCGAATTGAAGACGTTGATATAGATCGCGATCAAGTAGATCACAAAGCCCATAGTGAATCCGGCAAAGAATTCGCCAAAGGGTCCGCGATTGATCGGCTTGGGACCGCCGGCGTAAAAGAAGCCTACCGCAAAGGAGAAGAGTCCCATAAATAGTAATGGCAGTCCTGTTCGGTAAACGATGAATAGACCGATCACAGCAGCAATTAAGCTGAAGGAGAAGTCGATCCAACCGATCAGATGGATATTTAGATTATTCACACCAATTACGTTAGTTTCTCGGCGAAAACTTTCTACTCCGGTAGCGTTTTTATAATCCCAGTAATTATCGTTAATATCTACAGCCATGTTGAATAAGAACATGGCGATGAAGAATAAGATCAATTCCAAAAGATTTATCGAATGCCAATGATAGTAGGCATATAAAGTCCCCATGAGAAATGGGAAAACGCTGGCTGTCTTGGCTTTTATTTCAACAAGTTCTAAAAATACTGATGGTTTCACAAAATCAGTCCTTTTTGTTTGATATCATATATTATAGAATTACTTTATGTGAAGAGACAAGAAAGTGTCAGTTTAAGTGAAATCTTGATGTTTTAAGAGCATCGGCATAAACTGCATATTAAGTAATTTACAATTAGGATTAAAAACAATAAAGGAATCTGGGAGTTAAATGGCAAATTCAATTTGGAAAGAATATCCAAAGATGGGGAAAAGAATAAACGGCACGACCGAGTTTATTCACAATAGTTTGGATATACGGAATGAAGCTATTATTAAAATGATCAAGGACTTAACATCCGGAGGGAAGATGTTAAGACCAGCATTTTTCTTGATATTTAGTAGTTTTGGACCAGATAAGAAGTCAGACAAAGAATTAATTCCATTGGCAGCCTCGCTTGAGCTGTTGCACGTGGCAACTTTGATCCACGACGATGTGATCGACGATTCACCACTTCGTCGTTCAAAACCAACTATTCATACGAAATACGGCAAGCGTAATGCTATTTATGCTGGCGATTATTTGTTCACGCTATATTTTGAAACTATTTCACGATATTTACCTAAGCAATCCGATATTTTGGTGAACGCTTTGAGCATGAAAAAGATTTTAGTCGGTGAATTGGATCAATTACTGATCAATTTCAACGTTGATGCAACTGCCAAGATGTACTTCCGTGAGGTTGCTGGGAAAACAGCTGAATTATTTAGTTTAAGTACGATGATGGGGGCTACTATTTCCGGTGGTGATCGAGAGTTGATCGTTCGCTCCAAGAATATTGGTCATGAAATCGGAATGGCATTTCAAATTATTGATGATATTTTAGATTTTGGTGATAGTCGCGACACAGGGAAGCCTAATTTTGAGGATCTCCGCAACGGCGTTTATTCACTGCCTTACATTTTAGGACTACAGGACAAGAATCAGGCTTTGATCAATGTCTTATCAAAGAATGAGCTTGATCCTAACGATATCAATGAAGCTGCCAGGATCGTCGTTGATGAAGGCTATTTAGACAAAGCCAAAGATATCGCTCGAACTTATAGTAATCACGCTTTGAAACGAATTAAGAAATTACCAAGCAATCGAAATCGTACGGCTTTGAAAAAAGTCGTCGAAGAATTACTTGATCGGATCGATTAATAATAGGCAATATTCCTTGAAGGGATGTTGCTTATTTTTTTTGCTTGATTATAAATGCAGTTGTATTGAATATTAATTTTGTGACAAATAAATAAATATTGGTTTGGTGTGAGTTAATTTGGTTGGGGTGGTATGAGTTAAAAATTATATGTATACATTAAATATACAATTTTTTGTTACTTTCGGGGTTGGGAAGTGTTTTGAAAAAAATAAAATGTAGGTCTTTTTTCAATGGAGTTTGGAAATATATATGTTATTAGTTTGTGTTGGGAATTTTACAATAGTCATGTCTTGACACTAAATGGAGTTTAAATCTAAAAGCATGGAATCTGGACGGTATTAACGTCTCGCCGACTAATTTGGATGTAAATCTGAATAGTAAAACGAATTGTGGGATGATTAGCGTCCAGATAAATAACTCTAAGTGGCGTAGCCACTAAGAGTTACTAAAGGGGCTGGTACTTTTGTTGTCAACGAAAGAATTTAAAGGTATTTCTGCGCAATATTGGAATGGCCATTCGCATACGGAATTTTGTCCTCATGGATCTGGTGAGGATACGGAAGATTTTGTTCGTAATGCTATTAAAGCTGGATTCAAGACTTATTCAATTACGGAACATTTTCCGATGCCTCCTCAGTTTTACAAGATGGCCAGCGGTAGTGATTATGCAATCAAAACTGCTGCGACGGATTATGAATGTTTGCCAGCATATTTTCAGAAAATGTCATATTTAAAAGATAAGTATTCAGATCAGATCAAGATCCTGGTGGGATTTGAATTTGACTACATTGATGGCTGCCAGGAATGGACTGCCAGCCAGTTAAAGAAATATTCTAAAAATATTGATGATGCGATTTTATCGGTCCATTTTTTGCCCACGGATGGAGGACTGAGAGCAGTTGATGATAGCCTCGAAGACTTTTGTGACGGCGTTATGGGATATTATGAGTCCCCGTTAGGAGTGGCGAATAAGTATTTATCCACGGTTTTAGAGGCGGTTAAATGGGATTGCTCAAATAAACCGCAACGCTACGGTCATATTACTTTATATCGGAAATGGCGCAAGGATTTTGCCTCTGAAACAGTTTGGCATGACAGCAAAACTGATAAATTAGTTGATAAAATTTTGAAAAATATTGCTAAGCATCATGAAATGCTCGATTGCAATATGTCAGGATTGGCAAAATTCAGTCAGCGAGAACCTTCGCCATACATTTCCATTATTGAAAAAGCAGAAGAACGTGGCATTCCTATGATCTATGGATCAGATGCCCATGACGTAAATAGCGTCGATCAAGGATTTAATGAGTACTTAGTTCAAAAAATTTATTAACGTAGGTGATATTTATGGAACTAACAGTGCACGATCAGCGTCCATTTCGGATTTGTCAATTGACAGACCTCCATTTGGGACCGTATCCTTTTGGCGATGCTGATATCAAAACCTTGCGATCATTAAGAAAACTTTTTACTCGAAAAAAATTTCATTTGATCATGATAACGGGGGATATTATCCGTGGAAAGGATAATCCCACTGCGAAGAAGAGTCTAGCGGTATTTTATGACTTTTTGAATTCGCTAAAGACTCCTGTGGCAATTACTTATGGTAACCACGATGTAGAAGGGTCGATGAAAAGAAGTGATATGCGCTCCATGGAAAAGGAGCTGGAATTTTTTGCCGACCGGCACAACAGCTTTTTAAATTCGAATCGGGAAAGCTACACTTTAGAGATCAATGATCGAGATACCGGGGAACTGCGGCATGTGATTTATGTTTGGGATAGTGGGTCGTATACTCACTGGCCCAAAATCGATGAGTACGCAGCGATTGAACCTGAACAGATCGAGTGGTTTTTGAATTTACCATATGTCCGCGATAAGAAAAACATCGATGTCGGTTTTATGCACATTCCTATTCCGGAATATCGCTTGGGTGCCAAGCATATTTTATCAGGAAATTTTGGTGAACCAGTTTGTTCGCCTAAGGTCAATTCTGGTTTGTTTTATGCTTTACTACGGAAACGTAATGTTAAAGCTTTGTTTGCTGGACATGATCATGAGAACAATTTCGCTTCTAAAGTGGATGGGATCGAGCTTTGCTATGGTAACGTCAGTGGATTTAATTTTTATGGACATTTGGCTCGAGGGTGTGCTGAGATAAGTTTGTATCCTGATCGGGTCGATCGGTTTATCATTACTTTTGAATCGATGGATGAAATCTTAAGGGTTTGATTTTGAATTATTGTTATTTTCTTTTCAAATAGAAAAATACATACAAAAAAGGAGAATACGTGAGTGTTCTCCTTTTTTGTAACGCCGTTATAATCTTAACCGATTCCCATTAATTTCCATAATGGTACACAGATTAGTAAACCGATGATGTTTAGTGCCATATATCCTATTGATGACTTCGCCATTGCTCCTCGAGATACCATGCTGTCGTGGACAGCAGCACCTCCGGTTAGGAATGGAGCGTTCATGTATGATAATAGCCAGACATTTACACTGGTTGTGACGATGATAGCTATGATTGCTGGACTGAAGCTCATTTGGCTAAAGAATGGTAATAAGCCTATGGTAATCAGTGTACCAGTTGAGATCAGTGATACTACTACGAACTTGCAGAGGTAAATGATGATCGGTAGTACTATTACGGTGATGTACAAGTTATCTATGATTGGTGAAATGGCTGGTGCTAGAACTTTTCTTAGCCATGTTGTTAAGCCTGCTTCTTGCATGACGTTTCCTAATGCCATTACTGTACCAATGAAGATGATGGTGTTCCAGCTCATTCTGGTCTTGATGTCTTCTGGAGTTAAGACTTTGCATGCTACTAAGACACTGACACCGACGATGGCGGTGACGGCTGCTGGAATATTGAATTTGGATTCGAGGATCCAAAAGACGATTGCCACTACGATGACTGTGGCAGTGATTTTTTCATCGCGTGACATTGGTCCAAGATTTTTAAGTTCGCTGGAGATGAATTCTTTGGAAATTGCTTTATCATCTTTTGGCTTGAATAAGAATGTTAGTAGGAAATATCCACCTACTAAGATGATGATGGTCCAAGGAATCATCATGACGAACCAATTTCCCCAGCTCAAAGTTGCTTGTGCTTTGGCAGGTAAAAGTCCTTTGAAAGCATAATTTTGCGCTGTGGCACTTAAGAAACTGGCCTCAGTTACGAAGAAGCCCCACATGGCAGCTAAAAATAGTCCAGAACTACCTTTGGCTTTCGGTTCATATCCTAAGGCGTTGCTGATACCTTGGGCGATCGGAGTACTCATGGCAGCTTTTGGATGAGCACTGGGGATCATAAGGGCAACGATGGTACCTGCGGTGAATAATGCTAAAGTTTGCCCTCTAAAATTCGCAGGGAAGTATGTCATGATTTTTAACGCGATCCGATTGATCAAGCCAGTTTTAGTAGCTGCGGCACCTAAGCCTAGGCCACCGATAATGATCCACATTGTCGTCGTTGAGAAAATGTGGAATGATGTTTCAAAATTGACGGCCCCTAAAATGACCCAAGAAGCCAGCATCAAAAGACCAGTCGCAAAACTCGGAATTACGTTGAAAATCCAGAAAATATTCGCGGTTACTAGTGAAGCTAAAACAACCATTCCAGCATGAGATAATCCCTTCGGAGTCGGAATGAAAAATGCAATTGCAACTCCAAGGACGATACCAACTATGCCGGCAATTAATTTTTGATGTTTCATAGTAGGTTACCTCTTTGTCTTATTTGTCTTTTTGCAAAATTTGAGCATTTACAGGGAACTGTGGAGTCTTGTCATTTGAGAAATCAATGATAGCTTGCGCTGCACCAAGTCCCAGTGCTTGGTTGGCTTCGATAGTAGTTCCAGCCAGATGAGAAGTTATGATGGTGTTCTTGCTCGTGAACAATGGATTATCGGGAGCTGGTGGTTCGGGGTTAAAGGAATCGATAGCAGCTCCACCAAGTTGATCGTTATTTAGAGCGTTAGCAAGTTCCACTTCATTGATAATCCCGCCACGTGCTGAGTTGATGATGAAGGCAGATTTTTTCATTGATGCTAGTTGTTCTTTGCCGATCATGTTCTTCGTTTCTGGAGTAAGTGGCATGTTGATCGATAGGAAGTCAGCAACTGGATAAATGTCTTCCAATTTATCGTAAAGTTTCACAGGTAATTCTTTGATGTATGGATCATAGCCGACAACATTCATACCGAAGGCTTCGGCCAATTTAACTAATTCTTGACCAATTTTACCTAGGCCGAGGATAGCTAAAGTTTTACCGCGTAATTCATGTCCGTTTAAGCTGAATTGAGTTGAAAAGCCAGGTAATGAACCAATTTCAGCCAAGTCAGCTTTTTTGTCGTGCATTAATTTATCCGAAGTCATTAGATTTCTACTTAACATCAACATGGTTGTGATGACGTATTCTGCAACGGCAAAAGCATTGGCACCATTGACTTTGGCAACTAAGATATTTTTCTTTGTAGCTTCGTTTACATCTACATTATTGATACCAGTACCGTTACGCGAGATGATTTTCAATTCCTTACCAGCATCGATTACTTCAGCTGGTAGTTCCGAAGAACGCATGATAACAGCATAGGCATCTGCAATTTCCTTCTTCATTGTTTCAACATCAGTACCTGCTGAGATCCGGACTTCAAAACCGTTATCCTTTAATAGTTGAATCCCCTTGTCGTCGATCTTTTCACTTATTAAAACTTTTTTCATTTAAAATCCCTCCAAAATGTAAATGTTGGTCCAGTGAAGCGCTTTCGAGATTAATTATAGTTAAGATTTTCACTAAGTAACAGTTACAGAATGGACGCCACAGGAACGAATAATGACATCTAAATAGATAAAAAACTGGTATTTCAGGACTTTTATCCAATTTCTGGGTAAAAAAATTGACCAAGCTGAACTTTTAGTTCATCAGGGTCGATAATCGAGACTGTAAAATTGTGAAAAATGTAACTACAATAATTTCTGAAAGCGATTCCAAGAAAAATGGAGGATTAATAATGAAAATAGTTAGCGTTGATATTATGAAAGTTCCTAGTGAAGAACCTAGTTTTAGTGGTAATGGTCAAGGATCAAAGGAAGATTGGTGTCCTTTAGTTATTAGGATCAATACGGATACTGATATTTCAGGATTTGGTGAAGCTGGCTTAGCCTATGGTAAAGGTTGGCGTGGTGGCTACGGCATGCTGCAAGACTTTAGCGAGGTAATTATTGGAGAAGATCCCCTTAATATTGAAAAAATTTGGGACAAGCTTCTCAATACTACTTATTGGGGTATTGCAGGAGGCGTAGTCGTAAACGCCGCCATCAGTGCTATCGATATTGCACTTTGGGATATCAAAGGAAAGTATTACAACACTCCTGTTTATGAGATCTTAGGTGGTAAGACCAACGATCATTTAAGAGCATATGCAAGTCAGTTGCAATACAACTGGGGTGAACACATTGATAAATTGAAATTGATCACACCTGAAGATTATGCCGAAGTTACTAAAAAAGTAATGTCAGAAGGATATGATGCCTTGAAATTTGATCCGATCATGTTGAGTGATCAACCTGATGGTGGTGGCCAATGGGATACCAAAGGTACCGTATCAAATCACATTATCAAAGTTGCTTATGATCGTGTTAAAGCAATGCGCGACGTCGGCGGCGATGATTTAGATATCATCATCGATATGCATGCTAATTCAGATACGACTTCGGCTATCAAGATCGGCCAAGCCTTAGAAGACTTAGACATCTTGTATTATGAGGAACCGGTAAGTACCTTGAATCCTGATAATACTTTAGAAGTGGCTCAAAAAGTTAACATTCCGATCGCTGCTGGTGAGCGAGTATTTACCAGATTTGGCTTTAGAAAATTCTTAGAAGATCGTTCGATCAAAGTTGCTCAACCTGATCTTTGTTTAGCCGGTGGTATCACAGAAGCTAAGAAGATCTGTGACATGGCATACACTTATGACGTCAATGCCCAAGTTCACGTTTGCGGTGGACCAATTGCCGTGGCAGCAGCATTACAAGTCGAGGCAGTCATTCCTAACTTCTTGATCCATGAAGTTTACCAACGTGCTATTAATGCTAAGGACCGGGCAACTTGCAAGTATGACGATTATCAACCAGTTGATGGCTTTATTGATATTCCAGACCGTCCCGGAATTGGCCAAGAGCTAACAGAAGATACTATCAAGAGAAGTCAAATCGTTACAGTTAAATAGGGGGAGCTAATCATGAAAGATAAATTTATTTTAGGCGGTTATACCGAAGATAGTTACACACCAAACAATCAATCAGATGGGATGTATGTAGCAACGTTAGATACTGATGAAAAGAAGATCACTAATATCGACTTGTTAGCAAAAGTCGACAATCCAGCTTTTTTAAATTTTTCCACTAAGGATAAAAAAATTGCCACAGTTTTGACGAAGGATGGTAATCAAGGTGGGGTCGGTATCGTTGATGCAGAGACGGGTAAGTTGATCTCAGCTTCTTATTTGCCAAAGAAGAAAGGATCATACGAGGCTTTTGATGCCTCGAAAAATTTGTATTTCTGGAACGAATTACCATACACGGTCCCATCATATATTTCGATCGATAGTGAACATAAAATTTTGTTTGCTGCAAACTACAATACTAATGCGATTCACACCTTTAAATTAGACGATGATTATCAATTCACAGACACTCATACTTATCAGATCGAAGGGAATGGACCTAAAGTCGAGCAAGATCATGCTCACATCCATTTCACACGGCAGTTGCCTGATGGTAGATTGATCGTTTGTGGATTGGGTTGCGATAAGTTGTTTATCTATGATGTTAACTACGACAATGCAGAATTGACATTAGTGTCAGAATTCGATACTAAGCCCGGTTTTGGACCACGTCAGCTAGCTATTAGCCAGAAGACAAACTACATTTATGTTTTAGGCGAATTAGCCAGTCGCGTCGGCGTTGTCGAATACGATCATGACACCGGCAAGCTATCACGGATCGCTGACTACTCCAATATTCCAGAAGGATACGTTGGCCACAGTGGTTCAGCAGCCATCAGATTGACTTCGGATAATAAATTCTTGTACATCTCAAATCGTGGTCATGACTCATTAACGGTTTATAAAGTTATCGACGGTGGTAAGCATTTGGAAAAAATCCAACAGATCAAGACTGAGGGAGTTTTCCCACGTGATTTCAGTCTCAGCTATAACGAAGATTTCTTACTTTGTGCTAACCAAAATACCAACGACTTGATCTTGTTTAACCGTGACAAAGAAAGTGGCTATTTGAGTGTTGCTCAAAGAAACATCAAGCACGACGCTTGTGTCAGGGTATTAGAAGCAACAGATTTTTTGAAATAAAAAAACAAACGAAATCGTAATGATTTCATTTGTCAAGAGAGGAAATAAGCTTCAACAGTGAAGGATTCTTTTCGTTTTTATTGTAGAGTAAGGCTGAAGCATAGTATTTATTAACGTCATCGTTGGTGATCGGAAGAAATTTGATCATAGGATTTTGAACTTTTTCCTTAGAGGAGAAGGGACTAGGGTAAAACCCTACGCCGTTATTAGCTGCCACTAACATGTCACGTTGTTCGAGCGAAGAAACTCGACTGATTTGTTCCGGTGCAAGATATTGACCGAATTTGTTAAGGAAAACTTCCTTAAGATAAGCAGATTCAGAAGAGCTGTAGTAAAGGATCTTCATATCTTTGATCTCTGTTAGATCTATCTGGTCATTGTTACTAAGTGGATTGTTACGACTAACGCCAACTTCTAGTTCATCTTCAGCCAACTTGAGCATGTTGAGATTTTCAAAGTCAAAATGATTTTCAGTTAAGTTATAAAACGGCGTTACAGCGGAGTCTAATTCTTGCCGCTGTAGTAGTGATAACAGGCGTTTCCCACTTTCTTCTTTTAGTTCGAGTTGAATATGGGGATGTGATTTCGTGAAATTAGCGACGATGTTTTCGAGAATTATTGTCTGATTGAGTGAAGAAAAGCCGATCCGTAATTTTTCCGTCTCTTGTTGATCACTAGTTTGGATTTTAGTTAGAGCGTCGTTATATGTATTGACGATATCTTGAGCAGTAACGATGAATTGCTTCCCAGTGCTATTCAAATGGGTACTATTCTTTTTCCGGTCGAAAAGTTCGACACCTAATTCGTTCTCTATTTGATCCATTTGTTTAGAAACAGCGCGTGGTGACAAAAATAGCTTTTCTGCAGCAGCTTTAAAGCTACCATTATTTGCGACACTCAAGAAGGTCTTTAAGCGATTAATTTCCAAGAGGAGATACTCCAATCTAAGTAAGCGTTTTTATATTGTTATATTATACACTATCATTATTTTCGTTAATGGATAGTTTCATAATATTTTACAAATGCATCAGTATGAAAAGAATGTTCTTCTGCGGTCCAATTAGTAACTGTATTCGTACCAGGGTTAAATTTATAATTTAATTGTTAAATAAATCACATAAATCAAAGGGGTTTTTCAAATGACTATTCCAAAAATAACCAAGATGGAAGTTTATCCAGTAGCAGGCTACGATAGTATGCTTTTAAACTTGAGTGGTGCACATGGGCCTTTCTTCACTAGAAACATTGTAATTTTAACAACCGACGAGGGTAAGGTTGGTGTTGGTGAAGTCCCAGGAGGAGAGAAAATCACCGACACATTGAATCAAGCGAAAGACTTGGTGATCGGCAGGTCGATTGGTGAATATAAAGATGTTCTCCAAAAAGTTAAAGAGAAGTTCTCATACTTAGATCAAGGGGGAAGAGGACAACAAACTTTTGACCAACGGATCATGGTCCATGCTTTGACAGCTATTGAAACTTCGTTCTTAGACTTATTAGGTAAACATTTACATGTACCAGTTGCCGCATTGTTGGGGGATGGCCAACAGCGTGAAAAAGTCGGCGTTCTTGGATACTTATTCTACGTTGGCGATACTAGTAAGACTGACTTGCCATACCTTCAAGACGATGACGACAGTAGTGATTGGGGCAAATTGAGAAGAAAACCAGCAATGGATCCAGAGTCGTTAGTTAAATTAGCACAAGCTGCCTACGATAAATACGGATTTAAGACATTCAAGCTTAAGGGTGGAGTCTTTGATGGCGAAGAAGAAGTCAAAGCTATCAAAGCATTGCACAAGGCTTTCCCAGAAGCCAAATTAGATCTTGATCCTAATGGTGCATGGTCATTGAAACAAGCCTTGCATTATGCTGACGAGCTCAAAGGGATCTTGCATTATATCGAGTACCCTTGTGGAGCTGAAGATGGATTCTCTGGTAGAGAAATCTTATCAGAATTCCAAACAATCACTCATATGCCAACTGCTACGAACATGGTCGATACTGACTGGAGACAAATGTCACACGCTATTGCCTTGAATTCAGTTTCGATTCCACTAGCAGATCCTCATTTCTGGACAATGGAAGGCGCTGTTCGTGTAGCTCAATTGTGTAATGAGTTTAATTTGAACTGGGGTGTACACTCAAATAATCACTTCAACATTTCCTTAGCTATGGTCGCAAATGCTGCAGCCGCCGCACCAGGTAGAGTCTTTGATGTCGATACACATTGGATCTGGCAAGATGGACAAAACTTAACAAAGAATCCATACCAAATCAAAGACGGTCAAATCACCGTTCCTAGAAATAACGAAGGATTAGGTGTCGAAGTTGACTTAGAGGCTATTAAAAAAGCTAACAAGTTATATGAGGACAACAATCTGGGAGCACGTGATGACGCAACCGCAATGCAATTCTTGATTCCAAATTGGAAGTTCGATCCGAAGAAACCGTCATTAGTACGATAATCAAATTTCGTGGGAATAAAAAAAGACACCGTGTAGGTGTCTTTTTTGTTTGGAAACGAGTTGCAGAGGATAGCAGCCTCCGGTTTAGCAACTATCAGCGAGCACTGCTTCGCAGCACTCTGGTGCTGCTAGTCCCTAAATCCTCAGCAGCTGAGCATCCTCTTCCACTCTCTTTATTTGTGGAAACGAGTTGCAGAGGATAGCGGCCTTCGGTTTAGCAACTATCAGCGAGCACTGCTTCGCAGCACTCTGGTGCTGCTAGTCCCTAAATCCTCAGCAGCTGAGCATCCTCTTCCACTCTCTTTATTTGTGGAAACGAGTTGCAGAGGATAGCGGCCTTCGGTTTAGCAACTATCAGCGAGCACTGCTTCGCAGCACTCTGGTGCTGCTAGTCCCTAAATCCTCAGCAGCTGAGCATCCTCTTCCAGTCTCTTTATTTGTGGAAACGAGTTGCAGAAGATAGCAGCTTCTATCACACTCTTATATCGCCGTTATGATTTTTGATCAAGGCTACCATCATCGTAAACTTCAACGCAATTATTAGTCTGACCACAGTTAGGACAGGTAAGACGACGTGTCTTTGGCGTATGCTTTGCCCAGAAAGCTGTCCACATAGCAGGCTTAAATGTGGTATTGCAGTTGGGGCAAATGTAATTAGTGTTCTTGAAATAGTATCTCGTTAATAAGACAGCCTCAATAGCGACGAGGATCATGGCAATGATAAATGGAAGCCAATTTCCTTTGACAATACCGTAAACTAACGTAACTAGTTCTAAGATATTAAAAGGAGTTCCGATTAAAAGTAGGTTGATGTGAACTCTTCTGAGAGCTTTTTTGTTGTTCATGATTTTGTTTATGTCATCAATGGAATTGAGAGTTAGGTGATCGATGTCAGTTAAATTGTTTTTGACGGATTCAATCATTTTTAATTGTTTCTGCGAGTCTTTAAGTTCAGCTTTAACAGCTTTTTCTTGTTCCGTCAGAATTAAGCTTAAAGTTTTAATAGCATTTGGCGCTTCAGTTATTTGTTTGATCTCGGATAGTTTTAAACCAAGGCTTTTTAAAAGAAGAATCAATTTTAATTTCTTCATATCCGTAGCGTTATAGATCCTTCCTCCAGAATCCGTCTTACTTGATGGTGTTAGCAGTTCCTTCTTGTCGTAATATTGCAACGTCCTGACAGAAATATGACTGATTTTCGCCAACTCTCCAGTGGTGTAATTTGACATAAGCTTTTCACCTCCTACTTCTTTTATAGCTTATTACGCTGGGTTACTTGCAAGTATTTATAGATTAAAACTGTAAAAATATTACTTAATCATTTCAATGTTAAATCATTTGTTTGTAATAAAAAAGCTCTTCAATACACAATGTGTGTGAAGAGTTTTTTTGTGATTTTATCGTATTTATAAGAATAATCATCCACCAATTAAGATTGTAATTGCAGCTGTCTAACTTAATCCAGCATCCATCTCATACAATTCTTTAAAATGCTTGTTACTTTGATACAACTCTGTAGGATCACCTTGCATTTCGATCCCTTGATCATTGACGAAGACGACATGGTCAACGTGGTTAACTCCCTGAAGATGGTGGGTTACCCAGATGATTGTTTTATCCTTTAAGACGTCGAAGAAGGTTTCTAGTAGATCATTTTCGGTAATTGGATCTAGTCCGACGGTTGGTTCGTCCAATAGGACTACTGGAGCATCTTGTAATAAGATCCGTGCTAGGGCGATCCGTTCTTGTTCGCCTCCGGAGAACCTGGAGCCGTTTTCTCCAACTGAGGTGTTGTATTTTTCAGGTAGTGACTCTAGTAAGTCCTTCAAGCCAACTCGTTCGAGAGCCTTTTTGACTTCGGCGTCACTCTTGTTTTCATTTCCTAGTCGAACGTTGTTAATGACACTAGTGTTGAAAAGGAAAGGATTTTGATTCAAGACTGAGAATATCGTTTCCCGTTTTTCTTGGATCTGTTGAACGTTTAAGTCGTTAACTTTGATCGAACCTTGTTGTGGTACTAAGTCGCCGAGGATCAATTGCAAGATAGTTGTTTTACCAATTCCTGAAGGTCCTAGCAAGGCAATTTTCTCACCGCGTTTGATAGTTTGACTGAAGTCTTTGATCAAAATCGGTGAGTCAGCAGCGTATTCGAAATTAACGTTTTTCAGTGTTAATTGTTCGAAATCTTTAGGGTCTAATTCCACTTGTTCAGGTAAGTCTTGATCGACTGGTTGGATGGTGTTCAATCGTCTGATCGAATCGCGATATTGTGGCCATTCTTCAAAACCTTGACTGACTGGAACGAAGGTATCGGATAGCTGTAAGGCTGCCAAGACGACGGCGGCGGTATAGTTGGCCATTTCTTGATTACCAGTCATATGGATATTAGTAAAAATCAACATGACGATCATGATCATGGCAAAAAGCAATTGTAAGACGAAGTCACGATAACGTCTGAAGGCTTTGGATTTGTCTTTTGAAGCATCTAGTTCTTTGATCGTACTAGCTGATAAGTCTTTGAAGTCTTTTTGACGACCGGAGATCACCCAGTCATCTACTCCCAAGATGTTGTCAGTTAGTTTTGTATATAAATCGCTTTTCAAAGCTTTTTGACGCTCTCTACGAGCGCTTTCGATCGAAACCGAGATAAGTGGTACTAAAACGATTTCAATAAAGCACAGGAGCAATACGAAGAATCCAAACGATGGATTGAATACTCCCATGGCGATCGAGGCAACTAAGGCAACGATATAAGCAATGACCGTTGGGAAAACAGTTCGCAAGTATAAGTCTTGCAAGTGGTTGATATCTTCAGAAAGTAATCCCATGATGTCACCAGTTTTGTGGCGCTCTGTGAAGAAAGAGGCGTCAGTTTCTAGTGTTTTGTACAGTCTAGTTCTCAAATCAGAAGTGATCTTCAAGACCCAGTTGTGACTTCTTAGTCGTTCCATATATTTAAAGACGGGACGACCGATACCAAATGCTCTAGTTAAAACAATTGGTACGTAGATCAATAGGATGTTATAAGGATGCGTTGCCGCTTTGTCAATCGTATATCCAGCAGTGAACATTAATGCCGTGGCGGAGAAAACTGTGAGAAAACCTAAGATCAAGACGAGGACTAACAGTCCCTTGTATTGCTTGATATATGGCTTTACCCAAGTATCATGTTTGAATGTCTTGAAAAAGTTCACAGTGTTTCACCTCGCATATTATTGATTAAGTCGGAATAGGCACCTTGATGTTGACTTAATTCACTAGGAGTTCCTTGTTCGACGATCATGCCATCATCCATGACAACGACATAATCCATTTCTTTGATCCAGTGGAGACGATGAGTAGCAAACAAGACCAAATGATTTTTGAATAGTTGCTCCATAGGTTTCTTGAGCGCATATTCGGTCTCAATGTCCAAGTGAGCTGTCGGTTCATCGAAAATCAAGATGTGGCGGTCATCAGCTAAGAATGCCCGTGCGATCATGATACGTTGCTGTTGACCACCAGAAATACCACGGCCACCTTCACCGATCTTTGTTTCATATCCGTCTTTGAGAGTTTCAATAAAATCAGTTAGACCAGCTTTATCAGCCGCATCTTTGATCTCATCCAAACTAGCTTCCGGACGGTAAAAAGCAATATTTTCGGCCAATGTTCCAGCAAATAAGTACGGTGCTTGTGGTAAGAATGTCAATTCTTTTTGCCACTTTCTTTGCGTAAAGTGAGGGATCTGTTGGCCGTTGATCTTAATGTCAGAGTCTTTCTCTGGCGTTAAAAATCCACCAATGACTCTGATCAAGGTTGATTTACCGGAACCGGATTTACCGATAACGCCGACGTTTTGATAGCCAGATAGTTTCAAATGGTTGATATCCAAACTAGCATCAGCGGTTTTATCTTCGTCATCATAATTAAACTGGAGATTATTGATCTCAAAGCTCGAGTTTTCGTCCCAAGTTGAATCGTCTAACCGGTTGGTATTCTCCGTATCCTTTCTTTCGAGGATCGAGAAGATATTAGTTAACGCATTTTTCCCATCAAGGGTTGCGTGGTAGTCATTTGAGAAGTCACGCAAGGGCAAGAAGTATTCCGGTGCCAAGATCAGAGTTACCAAGGCAGGGAAGAGTGGGAATGAACCGTTGATCAAGCCGAATCCTAAGAAGACCGCTAAAATGGCGATCCCTAAGGTTGTCAACCAATCGATGGCAAATGTAGACAAGATGGCGATACGTAAAGTATTCATCGTCCGACGACGATATTCGTCACTGACGGTATAGATATTTTTAACGTAGCGCTTACTTAGACCTAACATTTTTAACGTAGGCAATCCTCTTAAAGCATCCAAGAAGTGATTGGATAAGATCGTATATTGATCGTATTGAGCATCAGCTTTAGCTTGGGCAGCTAAACCTAAGATAATCATGAAGAGAATGATCAAAGGCACGATGATCGTCAAAGTTATACCTGAGGCGATATTTTGAATATAGATGTAGATCAAGAGTATAGGAGGGATGATCGACATGTTCATCATTTTCGTAAAAATCAGCTTGAAGTAATTTTCTACTAAGTCGATCCCGTCTAATGATGCTGTCACTAAATTACCAGTACCACGTTCAGAGATCATTTGTGGTCCCGAATTATAGACCTTGTCTAATAATTGTGAACGGATCTCTTCTGACATAGTACTAGAGTAATGTTGCACTATTTTTGTATTTATTAAGTTTAATAAATGTCGGACAACAAAAGCCACTGCAAAGAGTGTCATTGGATAAATGATAGTTTGTAGTGGTTTCATCTTCCAAGAATTTACTAATGCATCTGCTAAGTACTTACCTTGGAATAAAATAACAAATGCTTGCAAGAAAGTTAATCCTGCAAGCATCAGTAGAAGTTTTTTTGTTCCTGGTAAGCGAAATAATCGCTTATCAATCATAATTAATATTTCACCGTATTATCCTTAGGATTTATTTTCTTGGTGAATAGAGTGTATGACCAAATGAAGTAAATCAATACGATAGGAACTAGAATACATGCAACGATAGTCATAACTTTTAGCGTGTACTCTGAATTTGAAGCATTCTTAAGAAGAATGTCGTTACCCTTAATAGTACTGATCATAACCCGTGGGAACATACCATTGAAGATCAATACAATGACTGCACTCAATGATAAACCTGATCCAACGAAGCTCCATCCTGCTCTATCCTTTAGGACTCCATAGTAACCCAACAATGAGAATAATACAATTAAGATTGTAATAATCAATGATGAGACTAATTTATTAGTAAAGAAGTCTGTTTGGAAAATAACAAGTAAAGCGAATAATACTTCACCAACAAAAAGAATTGGGTAAAGAACTTTGTTCATGTTACGTGCACGGTCAGCTAATGAGCCTTCCATTCTCAAACGTAGGAAGTTCAAGCCATGTACTAATGATAAACATACACCAGCAATACCACCAACGACTGAGAGCCAGTTGACAACATCGAAGAAGCCAAGACCTGTAGCATCACCATTGGCATTCAAAGGAATACCTTGGATCATGCTTGTTAGCATCATAACTAGGAAGAATGGTGCTAATGCACTACCTAGGAAGAATAACCATAACCAGAAATTCTTACCAGATTTTGTTTCAGCGTGCTTTGTAAATTCGAAGGAAACACCACGAACGATCAAAGCGACTAAAACTAACATTAGTAGATAATAGTAAGCTGAGAACAATGAAGCATACCACAATGGGATCGATGCAAACATTGCACCACCAGCTGTAACTAACCATGTTTCATTTCCGTCCCAGTGAGGGCCGATTGATGATTGAATAGCAATTTGTTCGTCTTGATCTTTAGCGATAAGACGTGTTGCCATACCAACACCAAAGTCGAAACCTTCAAGGAAGACGAAGATAGCAAATAGTAAACCAATTATACAGAACCATAAAATTTGAAGAATTGTCATTATTTACCAAATGCCTCCTTTGCGAAAGGATTCACATTTTGCTTAGAATCCTTTTCTTCGAAGTAAGGACCTTGATGCAATGTCTGTCTGCTGTACCAAACCATGACACCACCGAGGAAGGCAAATAGTAAGAAGTAAAGAATATTACTAAATAGCAAGCTTCCCACAGTTGATGAAGGTGATACGGCTTGAGAAATTGTGAATAATCCGTAAACGATCCAAGGATAACGACCAAATTCAGTTACGAACCAACCAGCTGAGTTACCGATAAATGGAACCCAAATACCGATACCTAAGCAGTGGAGCAACCATCTCTTGTTTTCGATCGTATCTTTGTTCTTTCTTGAGAATAGTAGTCCTAAGAAATCAAAGATAAGAATGATAAATGCAATTGCGGTCATTATTCTGAAACTCCAGAACAATGTCTTTGCAGGTGGGTAGAAGTCTAATTCTGAACCCATCTGGGTACCGAATTTCTTGTTACCATATTCGTTATTGAGTTCTTTGTTAATTTCGTTCATACCTTTAACAGAACCAGTAGTCTTATGGTAAGTCAAAAGACTAAGTACCTTAGGGATCTCAACTTGATGAGATGCCTTGTGACCCTTAGCATCGATTGTTTCAATAACAGTCCATGGAGCTGGGTCTTTTGTGGTCTTGTAAATACCTTCAGTAGCAGCAAATTTCATTGGTTGATCTTTAAGCATTTGTTGTGTTTGGAAATCACCAGCAACAATTGTTAGAAGAGCACCAACTAAACCTACCCAAAGACCATATCTTAATGAAGTCTTGAAGAAGTGGTTTTCACCTTTCTTCTTACGAAGAAGACCATATGCACTCATACCAGCGATAACGACACCGGCTGTCATGATAGCAGCAATGATCAAGTGAGGGAACACTCTCCAAAGTTGTGGGTTGGCAACCACGTCACCAAAGCTTGTTAGTTTGATACGTGTACGTCCACCCATAACTGCGATCGTGAAACCTGTTGGGTGTTGCATGAAACTGTTAGCAGCCAAGATCCAAATAGCTGATAACATAGTACCGATAGAAGTCATCCAGATCATAACTGCGTGCCAACCTGGCTTGAATCTATCCCAAGTGAACATCCAAATACCGATGAACACTGATTCGATGAAGAATGCTAGCAATGCTTCGATGGCAAGTGGTGCACCGAAGACATCACCCATGAATCTAGAATACTCTGACCAATTCATACCGAATTGGAATTCTTGAATAATACCTGTAACAATACCTACGGCAAAACTTAGTAGGAAGATCTTTCCCCAGAATTTCGCCATAGTACGGTAAACTTCGTCTTTTTTGACTGCGTAAATTGTTTCCATAATAGCAACAACAAATCCCATTCCGATTGAAAATGGAACGAAGAAGAAATGGAACACGGTAGTCATCGCGAATTGGAAACGAGCCAAACCGACGATAGTCAAACCTAGTCCGTACATATAATTACCTCCTCCTATAACTCGTTTATAGATATACGTACATCTATAACTACATTTATCATATGATTAATTAATTAAAATATCAATAGCGATAAATCATTTATCACGATATAAACAATGATAAAAAAAGCAAGCCTGAAAAGGCTTGCATTAATGCCTACTGCGACGGCTTTTTGAAGGATCGATGTTTGGCGAGCGGTTTAAATTATTTTTTGAAGAATTATTTAAATTTTGTCCACGGTCAGGATTAAATCGATTATTGTAGGGATTTTGTCCTTGATTAAAACTGCCATAGTTTTGACCGCTCTGGTCGCTATATTGGTTGTTAGGTTCTTGATTACCGTTATATTGACCGTTGTACTGATTAAAATTAGGATCATTTGGATAATAACCATTTTGCTGGCTACCATTGTATAGACCATTGTTGGTTGAGGAATCGTTGTAAGGATTAGTCGATCCTTGGTAATTGGTTCGTGTTTGCGTTTGATTATCAAAGCTATTTTGAGGATAGCCATTGTATTGGTTATTCAGGTTAGCTTGGTTAAAATTTTGATTCCGTAAATATTCATTGTTGGAGCTTTGTTGATAATAGTTACCGCGATTCAGCTGTTGTTGATTTTCGGGCTCGTCGTCCTCCGGAATAGGATGGATGATCAAATCGACGATACTGGTGATCAAGACGATAGCTCCAATTATTATTCCGACCCAAGACCAGATCTTTAAATAACTAGTATCGGGAAAATCTGAATTCATCAAACCCATGACTGATCCGATGATCAAGATCAAAAAATTGATAATGTCAGGAACTAAGCTATAAGTGCGATTAGTCAAAATGTAAATTATCGCCGTAATAATGTAAGTAATGGCAATCATGATACCAGCCGCACCACTAATTGAACCGTTACCGATCAATGCTGAAATAAAACCAGCAAAACCAGTCTTCAGCATTAAGATGATCGATAAGATAAATAGGATCGTCGCCGCAGAGATTTTAGTGATTCTTACCATGCGAAAATAACCTCCTATGAAATTTTTCTACTATTATATGTTGTCTTTAACAAAGTGATTGATCGGTCCATATTTGTGACCCACATCAATGATATTCTTGATAGCTTGGTAAGTAAAAGTTTTTGAAATACGAATAGCGGATTCAAGATCTTGACCTTTAGCGACTTCCGCAACGATCGATGATGATAAGGTGTCGCCAGTTCCGTTAATATGATCTGTCTTGACATAAGGTTCAGAGATCCAAAATGATTGTCCATCTTCAAGTAAAACAAAATCTTCTACTGAATCGATCGAGTCATCAGCATGCTCTCCTTTGATCATGATGTTCTTAGGTCCAAGCTCTTGCAATTTGTGGGCAGCCAGGACGATCTCTTCACGGGTATTAAGTTCCATTCCTGAAAGCTTCTTAGCTTCATAGAAGTTAGGTGTAATGATATCGGCTAGTGGAAAAAGTCGATCGATCAAAGTTTGGTAAGCATCTTCTTCTAATAACATAGCGCCGTGTTTAGTAATAATTACCGGATCCAAAACGAAAAAGCCAAATGGCTTATCGGCAATCGCATCAGCCACGGTGTTGATCGTTGCAGAATCGGACAGCATTCCCGTTTTGAAAGCTGAGACTTTAAAATCTTCCTTAATATCATTGATCTGACTATCAATAAATTTAGGAGACATGACAGTAGCGTCGTGAATACCGTAGGAATTTCCAGCGACGGCTGCAGTTAAGACGGACATACCATAAACACCGCGAGCCATAAAAGTTTTGAGGTCAGCTTGAGCACCAGCACTTCCATCCGAATCAGAGCCAGCAATTGTTAAAACTTGAGTAAATTTGTTCAAAATAATGCCTCCTAGATTTCTAATTACTTAAATATTACCAGTAATAATCTAAAAGTGATATCAATTTACTTAATTAGCTATCTAGATACCAATTTTTAATTGGGATGCATTAATTTTATTGTAAAATAACATAACGCCGTCACATAAGATTGTAAAATATGAAAATATTTTTAATTTTTCACAATTAAACAAGCGCATATTATGAGAAAATATTTTTCATATTTGAGGAAATGCTCAATTATCAAGTTATAAACCGATTAACTCTTGATAAATGTAATTGTTAGGAAACGTACAACTCGAGAAATGTACTTGATTTCACAAACATCCGGTTAAATATGACGTCATTTTGGATTCTTTCAATTTCACTTATAGACTTATAAATCTATGAATACTATCAAACCGGCAATTGTATTCGCATACAAATGATACGTTTCTGTAAATAACAAGTAATATTTTTGAAATTATTTTGTGAAATCAGTTGCATTCAAGTAAGTGAAAACGTTATTATGAAGGAGATATAACAAAAGTTATATCAGCTATTAATAAAAATATAGATGCGGGGGATAAACGGTATGTCATTGCTCAAGAAAGCCGTCGTATCAATTTCAGCTCTTGCACTTGCTGCACCAATGGTTGCCAATGGTACTGCTGGAATCGCAGCAGCCGCATTGGCCGGCGCAGAAAATGTAAAAACTGAAAGCGTTGCAAAAGACAACTCGAGTTTGAAAGCACCACTTAGAGATGCTAACAGCATTTTTAATCTTAAACTCGACAAGCAAAAAGATGGTTATGTTCTTGTAACTAACATTGCCGCATCCGGTAATAATGTTATCCAAAAAGGCGAACAACTCGTTGTTGATTTTGACACTGAGAACGTTGATTTAGATAACAGTTCTGTTATCAACCAAAAAGGTTCTTTACCATACACGGTGAAGAAGAACGCTGATAAAGGAACGGTTACATTTACATTTAACGAGACTGTACATGATGCAAACTACTCGTCAGCTATTGGTGTAGCTACGAAGAATGTATATGATACAACTCCTGTTAAAGCAAACTTTGAAGGCGCAACAGTTAATGTTGCCAACAATAAGTTGACTTCGAAGTGGCAACCACAATCTACGACTAGTTCATATGCTTCCACGACTAGTCAGCAGTAGACTTACGGAACACAGCAGTCAACTAGCTCAGTAGCATCAACTCAATATGCTTCTACACAAGCAGCATCAAGTTATACTACAACTAGTTACAACACTACTTCGCAACAAACTGGAACGACAACAACTACTCAAGCCGGCAGTACAACACAACAAGGCGAGAACAGTTATTATCAACCAACATTTGACGAAGCAGAAAAAGCTGTCATGGGTCAAACAACTATTAAAGTAGTTGGCGATCTAACACCTGATGCAGATACTCAAACAGCTGCTAACCAAGCAACTACATCTGATGATGCATCGACCGTAACGAACAATGCCCTTGATGAGACTACAACGTCAGAAAATCAAGCTACAACATCGACGAATAACCAGCAAGCTACGACAACTGAAAATTCCAATGCGCAGGGATCTTCAGCTACAACTAGTCAGCCAGTTAAGACCGATACTAGCCAAAGCGCTGAAAAAGTAGACAATTCAAGTGACAACGCAACGCAAACTGCGACGCAAAATATAACAACAAGTAATACCGCAACAAAGAACACTGCAACAACGACGACAGCGGTTGATCAACCGGCACAGTCGAAGACAGGAACTTCTGAACAAGTTCAGGCAGGAACGACACCTGAAAATGTCATCCAAACGCCAGATGGTAAAGCATCGGATCCAAAAGCTACTCTTGAAGAAGTTTTGAAGAATAACGATACAGATCCAAACAATGCTGATAACACTGGCGAAACGAAGTCTTACCAAAAGAACGAAACGTTCGAAGGTATTAGACAGGACATTGAAAACAAAGTTCCAGAAGCAACTGATGCTGAAAAAGCTGAAATCGTCAAAGCTATGCCATGGATGTGGTCATACATTTCCAAGGCTAATAGCCAAGACCAAGTGTTCAATTTTGCAACATTGTTGAGTACTGGTAGAACAGCATACACAACTATCAATGGTGTAGCTGATCCTAACGGTGCAAGTGTACTTCAGCAACAAATGCCAAGCTTATTAAAAGCCTTTGGTGAAAACATGGCTGATGATGCATTTGATAAGGCAATGGACATAGACGTTTTATTAGAGTCACAAGTTTACCAAGATTACATCAACGGTAAATATACAACTACTGATAGTGAACTTGACGCTTCCGAAGCTTGGAACGCTATGAAAGATCACATCACAGTTGAAAAGGTCGACTCTAATACAGATACAACCGGAGCAACTAACTTGAAGGAACGGACTTACAATCCAACTGCTACTTTAAATAGTTATGCTGCTTCAGCTGTGGCAGAACAAAATGCCAAGAGAGCTGATAACCTAGTTATCAACAAAGATACTTCATCCAACGAGGCCACTGAAGCTACTGACGAACAAGCTTCAGCCAAGGATGGAAAAGCCAATGCTGCACTATTCTCACAAATTGAGAACGACATGGGCAATAAGATGCAAGGTTCATCAGAAATGGATAAGGCAGAAATCCTAGGATCACTTCCTGGAATTTTACATGACTTATCAAGCAAGACTGATTCATCAGATACAAATGGTACAACAGCCAAATACTTGCAAAAGACGACTGACGGAAACCAATACTTAATTACATTAAACACACAACCAATCAGTGGTAGTTCTGACAAGTATCTAGCAAACTTACCACAAGTATTTAACGCTTTTGGTGATAGCTTGAAAGATGGTGACTTCGATCAACCTATCAACAACCAATTAATGTTGAACTCACAAGTATATCAAGATTACTTGGACGGTAAATACGTACCTGACGCACTAGTACAAAAGAAGACAGTAGATAACAAAGATGACTTGCTACCAGCAATTCTTCTAGCTATCTTAGCTGTTCCACTTGCTGCATTAGCAATGGGTGTAGTTGATATCGTAACTTCACCAATCTGGGTACCATTAGCATTGATCACATGGGGAATCGTATTTGCAATCACTGCACTACCTGTTGTATTCATTTACACAGTACTCGGCGCATTGATCATTCCTTCATTGATCTTGTTCCCAATCATGTTAGTCGTATCATTGTTCACAGCACCATTACTATTGATCGCTAACTTGATTCCAATCATTAACTTGATTACTGTTCCAATTAGTTTAGTTATTTTAGCATTGACATTTATTCCAGGATTCATCGTATTATCATTCATTCCTATGGTTCTATTAGCTGGTGCTATAGTTCTCGCAGGATTGATCGTTCCACTAGTTATGACAGTTGGTCTTGTAATTGCTCAAGTAATTGCAGGTATCATCTCATTATTAACAGGTGGATTGTTAGCAATGCTACTTCCAATAACAGCCTTATTAGGATTAGTAATTGCTGGACTATTTAGTTTACTTGGATTAATCGGATTTGCCTTGATCGCAGGATTGATCATGGGTGTAGTTCTCGGATTGATCATTGCCGGATTTGCTGTATTAACAGTCGTGGCTGGTGGATTTGCCGGAGTCATCGGACTTGGACTAATCGCTGGTATGGCCGTAGTACTTCTAGGATACTTAGCCTTTATGGCCGGAGGTATGCTAGCCGGTATGGCAATATTCTTGATTCTATTACTTCTAATGCCTCAGTTCTTAGTTCTGAACTTCTTATTATGGTTCATCGGCTTCGGATTCATGGCGTTGATCCTAACTGATCTAGCACTTCCAAGTCTATACTTAGCAGTAGCTATCGGTGGACTTATGATGCTATTCTTCATTCCAGGACTATTGATTGCATTATCATGGCCATTCTGGATGGGTCTAGTATTAGCAATTTCAATTCCAATCGTTGAGATCGCATTCGTAATCGCATTACCATTCTCATTCATTCCACTATTCGGTTGGATCGCAGATGCTATCGTTGGTGTAATTATCTTGATTCAAGCTATTGCACTAGCAATCAGTATCGTAGTTCCTATCGTTATCGGTGTACTTATGATGACTGTTGGTATCATTGGATTTGATATCGCTGCAGCAGCCGCACTTGTTATTGATTTGATCAAGAAGAAGGAAGTTGCTGAAAGAATTCATGTAAATATTAAGCCTAACTGGAATCGGAAGATTCGCCCTGTTGGTTTCTGGACTAACAGCGATCCACTTTCTTTTGCTTTAGCTTAATTAGTTTTTGATATTTAAGATGTTCTAGACTGTTTGGTCTGGAGCATCTTTTTTTGTGTTTTGGTAGTATTTTGGTTGTACGTTCAATGCCGACTCCGGGGCCCGGGGATACACACACTGGAACGTAGGGGACGCGATTTTGAGCTACCTGGGGAGTTCGCCCAGGCATCTCAAAACTCGGTCTTTCACTAGGCGATAAAATCGGTTCTCGTCGTGGTTTGGTTATTTTGATGCATTTATTCAAGAAGAGGCTTATATACTCAATGCCAATTTTCATGAGCATATAAGCCTCTTCTTTATTCATTACGACTTAGGATGT
>NZ_RHNT01000027.1 GCF_003946325.1 Companilactobacillus furfuricola
TTATTTTTCCTACTCATTGTTATCGTCTCCCGGACTGATTATTGTTTTTCATCTGTCCGGTTAAAAAAATTGTAGCAGTCGGCAGCGTTCCAGTCCCATATAGCGCCCCGCCCCGGAACCGGCATTGAACGTAGCAACCAAACAACTACCTCCTCACCAAAACAACCAAACAAACTGACAGAACACAGCAAAGTAAAACGCTTCTGTCTGCCATAGCTCTCTTACACCAATAAAAAAAGGCCCCAGTCTGCAAAAAACACAAACCAGAACCACAAACTTAATACCGAGTCCAATTAATACCTTGATTACCCTCACGCATAGTATCCCCATCAATAACAAAAGAATCATTATTGCCAGGACCACTACCATCCTTAAAGTTAACATGCACAGTATCACCAGAAACCCGAGTAACAGTATAAGTACCACTCTTAATATCAGAACCGTCCCCATCATCACGATCATAAGTACCATCGTCATAAAAAGTAAACGTAGCATCGTTATCATCATTAGACCATTCACCAACAAGATCCGAACCAGAAACCGCATCGGAATCCGAATCATCATAATCAGAATCATCGTAGTCAGAATCATAGTCATCATCAGAATCAGCATCACGATAAATAATCTTAGTCTTAGTACTCTCTTTCTTCTTATCCTTCTTCACATTAACAGTCTTAAACTCAGGCTCGCCAGCCAAAGGCACAACAACCTTCTTAGAAGCCTTCTTACCGCCGCCATTAATCTGAACCGTATAAACACCAGGATATTGGTCATCGATAATATACTTACCGCCCTTATTAATAGCAGAAGCAGACTGACCATTCATCTTAATAGCAGGATTCTTAGCATTCGTACTGATCTTGATCTCTTGCTTCTTGACCTGGACCCGATATTTCGGATAAATACCTAAAAACTTACCAGTCTGGACGACCTCAAAATTAGTACTACTATCATCATCTGAAGCAGCTTTAACATCGCCATTGCTGTTTTGAATGATCTGCTTAATTTGGTCCTTATTATTACTATCTTGCAAATACAAAGCACTCAAAGGTTCCAAATCGCTAGATTTGAGTTGATTACCATTAGTATCAACAGCAACACTAGCCATTTTTGCAGTATCGCCACTACTCAAATTAGTCGCCAACATATCGACTTGGCGAGGGCGACTGTAATACTGCGTTCCTCCAAAATAAGCACCGACAATAATAATGATTAAGAACAAAATTGCCAGCAAGCCACGATGATGCTTCTTTTTCTTCTTAGGCTGTTTCGTAGCAACGTTATTAGCTTGATCTTGTTGTACTGATTGATTAGGATAAAATCCTTGTCCATCAGGATTATTTTGATTAAAATTATTAACCCCTGGTTGAGGTGATTGAGTAGTATTTTGTTGATCAGCAGAAGCTTGATCAGAAGCAGTATTTTGCGAAACTTCATCTGCTTTTTGATCGGTAGCTGACTGACTTGAAGCTTCAGTTTGAGCAGTTTCATGCTGCTCAGTAGATTTTGAAGTAGCCTCTGTAGCCTGCTTGTCATCTTGATCAGCAGTTTGGCTCATCGACTGAGCGTTAGCTTGCTTTTCCGGTGAAGCTGGATCATCTTTTGATGTCGCAGTATTAGATGCAGTGTCGTTTTTTAAATCTTCGTTATATTGTTTATTGAAATCAGCTAAATTATAGCCACAGTTAGGACAAAAAACGTCCCCTATTTGAACTTTTGTACCGCAATTTGGACAAAAGGTCGTATTTTCGCTCATAATATTATCCCCTTATTTATTATCGATCGGTTGATTCAAAACTTTGGTCAAAGCCTGGGCGATTTTATCGTGTCCTTTTTGATTAGGGTGCAATTTATCAGCTGGACGACCCCAGACGGATTCAGTGATCGATGCTGGTGTTCCCGCAACACTAGGGTCACCTTGCCAAATCTTAGCTAAATTAACGACTGGTAAGTTTCGACTTTTTCCCTCAGCTTTGAGAACTTTGTCAAAACGTAGGTCATTTTCACGATAAGGACCATCAGCCGGAGACCAGCTAGTCACCAAAATTATCTTGGCGTGCGTCTTAGCTTGCAATTGATCTAGAATTTGCTGGATCGAGCTGCGGTAATTTGGCAAGGCTTGCTCGTTATTGACGTCGGCAGCATCGTTTGTCCCAAATTCGACTGTTACGATATCAGGATCTTGATCGATAATAGTTTGAATATTTGGCAGACCAAAATTCGTCGCCGTCTTACCAACCATTGATGCACCTTTTTCTTCAACCTTTTTACCGGTAGCTTTTGAGATTTGTCTAGCAAATTGACTAGTGAAACGATCAGTTTGTGAGTTAGCCATCAGACCGACACTAAGTGAATCCCCTAAAGGTGAATAAACTAAAGTCTTCTTCGATGAAGCCTTTAATTCAGTCGCCAAAGTTTTAAAGCTTTTCTTAGTTTTCTTTGGTTTTTGCTTCTGCTCAGTTTTAGGTGAACTTTCCGTTTTTGGCTTTGATTGCGAACAACCGCTGGCAAAGACGAGAAAGAAGCCCAAACATAACCAAGTCATTAACCAAAGTTTTTTCTTTTTCCCCATAACAACTTCCAGTATGATTTTTTAAAAAATAACAATATTAGTATAACAAATATCATTTTATTTATCTTAAAGCTAACTATAATTCAATTCAATTTCTGAAAAAATATTTTTATATTGTCAGAGAGAAACTGATCGAAAGTGAATGGTAAAATTTTTAAAAGCAATTTTAAAGGGAGCTTATGACTTGTTTGCCCAGTTAAAGAAAGTAAAACTGTCATGACGATAAATCGCTATTTGATAGTCTTTAGCTGACTTTGAAAGCGATGCAAATTTTTGAATAATTATCTTAATAGTGTTACCATAATATAACTTAATTTTACGAGGTTACTATGACGAACAATGCTGAATTAGAACACTTAGATGAAAAAAGAATCGAACAACACCATCTTGATGAGGTCATCGAGATCGTTAAGAAAACGCAGCAACGTTTGCAAGAGCACATCGATATCGCTGAAAACGATCTTGAGGTGATCAATGATGCGTTTGACGATATTCACGTGGGAATGGACGGCGATGCGATTTCTTTTGATGCTGCACTTTCCATTCATCAGCAGCAACAAATGCTCGATGAGAGAAATAATAGTTGGCAACAAAATCGTCAACGGATGGATATTTTGAAACGTCTCGAGAAGACGCCTTACTTTGCTCGTCTAGATTTCCAAGAAAAAGGTGAACCTAAGAAAGAGACGATTTATATCGGCATGAGTTCTTTGACGGACGCCGACGATCATTTCTTGATCTACGATTGGCGAGCACCGATTTCTTCTATTTATTATGATGGTAATTTAGGTGAAGTTCATTATCAGTCACCCGATGGTGATCAAACTGTTGAGCTTTATTTAAAACGACAATTTTTGATCGAAAATGGTAAAATCACTTCTTATTTCGATACACAAGAAACCATTGGCGATCAAATGTTATTAGAAGTTTTGGATGAAAAGTCATCGACCCACATGAAGGGGATCGTCAAGACGATTCAAAAAGAACAAAACAAGATCATCCGAAATACTAAATCTAAGCTACTCTTCGTTCAAGGAGCTGCTGGATCAGGTAAGACTTCAGCTATTTTGCAACGGATCGCTTACTTGCTTTATCGTTATCGTGGTAATTTGACTTCGAGTCAAGTCGTGATGTTCTCGCCGAACATGCTTTTTAACGATTATATTAAAGATGTTCTTCCAGAGATGGGTGAGCAAAACATGGTCCAAATGACGTACAGTCAATACGTGGCCCGTCGTTTGCCTAATTTGAACGTTGAATCGCTTTCGGAAAAATTCGAACACGATGATAATCAAAAACGAAAACAGCTATCTAAGTTCGTCTCCGATAATGAATTTTTCAAGATCCTGACTAACTACAGTTCCTTATTGAATCAAAGCGGCATTAGTTTCCGTGACCTGAAATTTAAAGATAAAGTCTTTATTTCTAAGGAAAAAATTGCTGAAATCTATTACAGTTTTGGACCACAGTACAATCTGGGCAATCGTTTGGATGCAACGGTCGAACGCTTAGTTAAGATGCTTCATCGTAAGATCGGTGCTGAGATGCGGACTAAGTGGGTCGCTGAGCGGGTCGAGAATTTAAGCCAAGAAGAATTGCAAGATCTTTACCGTTCAGCTGATCAAGAGTTTAAAAATGGTGACCAGGAACAGAAGTTTTTAGCTCGTCAGATCGTCACGAAAATGATGCAAAAAGTTTATCGTCAGATCGTCCGCTTCCGCTTTATCAATGTCTCGGCTAACTATTTAAACTTTTTGAAGGCAGTGCCTAAGATCACTGATCTATCAGCTTTTGGTGTTACTGAAAAACAGTGGGATGACTACGTTTCAGAGTTTATCGAGGGGATGAATAACAAGCAGATCTCGATCAACAACATCACGCCATATTTATATTTGTATGACTTAGTTACTGGTAAGCACGGTGAATTGGATATGAAGTTTGTCTTTATCGATGAGATCCAAGACTACACGCCATTTCAGTTGTCATATTTGAAATTCAATTTCCCAAGAGCTCGTTATACAATGCTTGGTGATCTCAACCAATCGATCTTTACGAAGAAAAACAGTCAGACGTTACTTTCCGAGGTCCAAAAATTGTTTGATCCCGATGATACGAAAGTAGTCCAGTTGACGCATTCTTATCGTTCAACTAAACAGATCACTGATTATACGAAGTCAATCTTGACGAATGGACAAAAGATCGAGCCATTTAATCGAGATGGCGATCTACCAAATGTCATCATGGCTGATACTGTCGAGAATTCGATCCAGCAAGTTATGGGACAATTGCAGAAAAATGATGCCGACAATTTTACCACGGCCATCATCACGAAAACTTTGGAAGAAGCAGCAGCTGTCCAAAAGCAATTGTTGGCACAAGGTGTTAAAGTAACTTTGATCAAATCGGAAAATCAGCGTCTAGCTGCCGGAACGATCGTCTTACCATCTTATTTAGCCAAAGGACTGGAATTTGATTCCGTCATCGTTTGGGATGCATCGAAAGATAAATTTGATGAAGATGAGCAACAATTGATTTATACGATAACTTCCAGAGCAATGCACCGTTTGACGGTCACTGCTATTGGCGAGTTGTCTCAGTTGTTGCAAAGAGTACCAAAGAAGTATTATGTAGTAGAATAATATATTCAACATGGCTTGATACACTAAGCCGTGTTTTTTTATGAATGGAGAAATTAAATTGACTCAATCACCTTATTGGAATCGGATCGCCGACAAAGCTAAATCAGAGAACCGACCTTTTTTCAGCTTGGCACCAATGGAAGCAGTCACGAGCTCAGTCTTTCGGCGAGTAGTTGCTAAGGCGGCGGCTCCGGATGTTTTCTACACCGAGTTCACCAATGCCTTGAGCATTACGCACCCGATCGTCAAGAAAACGACCAAAGGCCGTCTTTACATCGATCCAAAGGAAAATCCTAAGCCAATAGTCCAGTTGTGGGGCAATAACAAAGAGGACTTTGAAAAAGCTGCCGTCGAGGTAAAACAGGATGGCTACGAAGCTATCGATATCAACATGGGCTGTCCAGATATTGCTGTGATCAAAAATCACAGTGGTAGTGACTTGATCCGCCACTTTGACACCGCCCAAGCAGTAATTGACGGAGCTCGTGCTACGGATCTCCCAGTAACTTTGAAAACACGTCTTGGATATAGTGAAGTGGATGAGTACAAAGAATGGATCCCCTTTTTACTAAAACAACACGCTCCAGTTTTGACGGTTCATTTGAGGACCAGAGAAGAAATGAGTAAAGTCCCAGCACACTACGAACTGATCGATGAATTAGTAAGAATGCGTGACGACATAGCTCCCGATACACTTTTACAAATAAATGGCGATATCATGGATTATCAAGCCGGGATAAAATTAGCCAACGAGCACCCAGGAGTGGACGGCATTATGATAGGAAGAGGTATCTTCACCAATCCTTTTGCCTTTGAAAAACAGAAGCAAGATCACTCTACAGAAGAACTACTAACGCTCTTCAAATATCAACTAGACCTTTATGACGAATTCGTCAGCAAAGGGATCCCAGGACACTTTGCCCCGCTACAAAGATTTTTCAAAATCTACGTAAGAGGCCTAAAACACGCAGCCGAGATCCGCAATGATTTAATGTCAACAAAAACAACAGACGAAGCCAGAGCAGTTATCGCAAAAATAGAAAATGGTGGATATCAATAATTGTATAAAAAAGCAACTGTTATTCAATCGGTTGCTTTTTATCTTGGATTCATAAGTTTAATATGTGAGAAATCCATATGCTTCCTAATTCGTTGCACTCTGTCATGTTGTTCTTCAGTAGTATATGTTTTGTTAATAATAGATAATACTGTCTTCATTCCATTCTCATTTTTTCGGATTATGTTTAATCGAGAAAAGCAGAAATGCTTTCAGGAACAAAGTTTTAAAATGTTAAATTAGGGCCTATCCAAAATCGTCGATCAGACTATTAAATTAACCACAAATGATGTTCATGTCAGCCACAATATTAAACAAAAGTTACGTTTACTATAAAAGTAAGCACCTAATATTTATAAATGTTAAAATAACATGTGAAAATAACAACAACATTTTTCTATTTTTTGAATTAACAGGGGGTTCATATTTTGAACATATTAATCACCGGGGGTGCCGGCTACATCGGATCGAATATTTATTTGTCGCTCTTCAACAACGGCTACCAGCCAATCATCGTGGATAATTTCTCCAACTCTGACACGCGAAGGATCGAGGAGCTTGAAACGTTGACTAAGCAGCACGTTAAATATTTCGAATGCGATATTCGTGATATCGACGCCATGGAAGAGATTTTGAAGTCTAATGACATCGTTGCTGTGATCGATGCTGCTGGCTATAAAGTCACATCTGAATCAGTCGCCAGTCCGTTGAAGTATTATAAGAACAATACTAATGGCGTGATCGATTTGTTGATCGCTATGCAACAAGCTAATGTTAAAAAGATCGTCTTCAGTTCTTCTGCTAGCGTATACGGCGATGCGAAGATTTTACCTGTTAATGAAGAATCAGAAACAATTCCCGTTAGCCCATACGGAACGACTAAATTGCAAAGTGAACAAGTTATTAAAGATCTTGTGATCGCTGATCCAGAGTGGAGCGCTATTTCTTTGCGTTACTTCAACCCGATCGGCATGGACAAGTCAGGTATGCTTGATGATTACAGCAATAATATGACAAATAACGTCTATGACTCGATCAGAGAAGTCTTAGATGGCAAAAGAGATCACCTGGATATTTTTGGAAATGACTACGATACCGTTGATGGAACGCCGGTCAGAGACTACATCCACATTACCGACTTAGCCGACGGTCACATTTCGGCGTTGAATCGAGTAATTGAAGCTAAGGATTCCTTCGAGATTTTTAATCTCGGTTGTGGAAACGGTGTCACAGTTCTTGAATTGAAGAAGATCTTCGAAGATCATACTAAAAAAGAGATCCCTTCAGTCTTCAAAGGCCGTCGGGCTGGGGATGCACCAGTTAGTTACGCCGATATTACTAAAGCTGAAAAGATTTTAGGCTGGAAACCGATCAGAACGCTGGCTGGTGAAGAGATGTCGATCGAATAAAGTTCTATTGAAACACAAAAATAGCAGAACAAACGAAATACGTTTGTCCTGCTATTTTTTTAAAACCATAATGGCAATAAGATCGCAGCCGCTGCCGTGCCATCGTAGCGCATTGCGCGGTGGGAGATCTGGTTGAACAATTCGACTGCTGCCTTGGGAAATTCTTTAGCATGTCCCATCTGATACAAGATCAGTTGCTTAGAAAGCCTGCTACTAGTTAGATCGACATCTTGTTTCTTCTCTAATTCTGTGGCTGCTTTCAAGATCAACTCACGCAGTTCTGGATATTGCTTTATTTCTACGTCAGAATAAGCAGCTGACAGTTGATCCATTAAGGTTTTGATTGATTTTTCGTTAGTCATAGTAAAGTCTTCTTTCGTTAACCTAAAACGGTCAAGATGACCATATTTAAACGTTTCGACAAGCTGATCAATTTGTCGTAAGTTGGATCGATCGAAGCTTCTTTGATCTTGGTTTTGAGTTGCTTTTGTTCAAAGGGCGTGAAGAAGATCTTCAAATCGTGATTGCCATACAAAGTTGACAGTACGGCAAAAGTGTCGGGCGAGATCCGGTCTTCATTTAAGATCTCGTCGCGCATATCCTTGACGATTTCTTTTTTTAGATGATAGTTCGGGATGTAATTGTTAGTTTTGTGGAGAAGTCCAGTAGTCGCCTTCGTCACATCAACTTTAGTCACTAAAGAATCACCGATTTGATTGTAAATATTGCGGGTGATCCGTTTTTTAGTTGCCATGGCACGAAGCACGTGGGTGATACTCTTACCTTGGTTTTTGTTGATGATTTGGAAAAAATCATTCAAATAAGCTTTGTCTTTTGGCAATAATTTGTTTATGATAACGCTATTGTCGGTTAGATCGATAATATCATTCAAGGCCAAGTCAAAAAAGGCGGCTTCAACTAAGAAAGCCCGCCGACGTGTATTTTTAAAAATGCGGACACTGCCTTTTTCGTTACAAGATAAAATAAAATACGTTTGTGGGATATTGAGTTCCATATGGTTCTCCTTTTAGTTGGACACTAACGTGTCGTGACCGGTGAGACATTCTTGGATCTTAGGCACCAACAATTTTTCCAATAGATCATAACCCGTACTCGAGAAGTGCAGACCGTCTCGTTGCAGCAATTCGTCTACGTTGTCGACTGCAGCCATCGCATGCAACAAATCAACGTATTGGACGTCTAATTGTTTACTAAGATGTTCAGTGACGAGCTCAAATTGGATCTGACGAGTCCAAGGGCGTCTGAGGTTTTTGTGCCAATCGGTATATGGTGGCGAGACTAATATTGCCTTGTCGCAGCCAACTTCGTTTAAAATATAAGTTAGATTGGATGCAAATTTTCCGGGTTTGACCTCTTCAAAAGTTGAAACGTCGTTGGCACCCAGCATAACTACGCAGACGTCTGGTTTAAGATTTGTAACTTTTTTCGTGACAGTTACAGCATCACTAGTTTTGTATCCGGGAACGGAAAGATTGAGTACTTTGTTAGATGGAAAATCGTCTTTAATGCGGTTTGTGAAATCGCTGCTGATCATGCCATCGTGATAACCTGCCATGATAGAGTCACCAAATAATACAATTCTTTTCATTTGATATAAGTTCCTCTATAAAAATGTTCTATACTATATATTAAGGATAACAGAAAAACGGGAAAAGTTAATTAACATTCAATAAGTAGGGCTGAAAATATGCAAGATTTATCAAATTACTACCAATTTTCTCGCGATGAATGGCAAAACTTCCACGGCGAGCATCATAATCAAGCAATTACTGATACTGAATTACGCAAAATCAAGTCATTAGACGATGAAATATCGATCGAAGACGTGAAGGTAATTTATGCGCCGATCCGTCATTTATTGCACGTGTATTTAAAGAACTATCGCAAATTAGTTAAACTCAAAAACGAGTTCATGGATATGAACAACAAGAAGATACCATTTATCATTGGTGTCTCTGGTTCGGTTGCCGTCGGCAAAAGTACCACGGCACGGTTGTTAAAGATCATGCTCGAGCGGGCTTATCCACAATACAATGTCGGTCAAATGACGACAGACGGTTTCTTGTATCCTAGCAAGGTCTTAAAGCAAAAAGGCTTGATGGACAAAAAGGGCTTTCCTGAGACTTACGATATGAAGAAACTGATCCAATTTTTAAGCGATGTCAAGACCAAGACGGGTCCGATCAAATATCCACTGTATTCGCACAATATTTACGACATCATTCCTGATAAGTATGAGGAAGTCAATGATCCGGATATCTTGATTGTCGAAGGTATCAACGTCTTGCAGCTGCCACAAAATACTAATATTTATGTCAGTGACTTTTTCGACTTCTCGATCTTTATCGATGCCGAAGCTAACGACATTGAGAAATGGTTTTTGAATCGGTTCGACACCTTGCTCGACATGTCAAAGGACGACCCAGATAGTTACTACTATCATTTTACTCAGATGCCACGGGAAAAAGCTAACCAGCTGGCAAAAGATGTTTGGGATCAGATCAATTATCCTAACTTGCAAGAATATATTGAACCCACTCGTAATCGGGCCAACTTAGTCCTTCACAAATCGGCCGAGCATCAGATCGATACGGTTTTTTTGCGTAAATATTAGAAAGTCAGCCCTTGAGGGTTGTACTGGAAACGATTTATCATATACAATAGTATAAATTTAAGAAAAGGGGATTGTGATTTGAGCAAAAAATGGCCAGATGCTGACGGTATCGTTGTTATCGACTACGGTAGTCAATACAATCAATTGATCACACGTCGGATTCGTGACTTCGGAATTTATTCTGAACTCATGCCTAACACGATCACTGCAGCTGACATTAAAGAAATCAATCCAAAGGGTATTATTTTATCAGGTGGACCTAATTCCGTTTATGATAAAGATGCTTTTACGATCGATCAAGACATTTACGAATTAGGCATTCCTATTTTAGGTATTTGTTATGGTATGCAACTAATGTCATACAACCTAGGTGGAAAAGTCGAATCAGCCGACAACCGTGAATATGGTAAAGCTGACATTGAAGTAACTGACGACTCAGCCAAATTATTCCAAGGTCTTCCTAAAGATCAATACGTTTGGATGTCACATGGTGACTTAGTACGTGAAGCACCAAAAGGTTTCAAAGTTACTGCTACAAGTAAGAATGCACCGATCTCATCGATCGCTAACGATGATAAGAAGATGTATGGTGTTCAATTCCATACCGAAGTTAGAAATACTGAATACGGACTAGATATTTTGAAGAAATTTGCTTTTGACGTTTGTGGCGCTCAAGCAAACTGGACAATGGAAGACTTCATTGATCAACAAATCGAAGAGATCCGTAAGACAGTCGGCGACAAGAAGGTCCTTCTAGGACTTTCCGGTGGTGTTGACTCATCAGTAGTTGGCGTTTTACTCCACAAAGCCATTGGTAAACAACTAACTAGTATCTTCGTTGATCACGGTTTACTCCGTAAAGGTGAAGCTGACCAAGTTATGGAAAGTTTGGAAGGCAAGTTTGGCTTGAACATCATCAAAGTCGACGCTCAAGACCGCTTCCTCAACAAACTAAAAGGCGTTTCTGACCCTGAAAAGAAACGTAAGATCATCGGTAACGAATTCATCCAAGTGTTCAACGACGAAGCTCAAAAGCTCGATGGAATCGAATTTTTAGCTCAAGGAACACTTTACACAGACGTTATCGAAAGTGGAACCAGCACAGCTCAAACCATCAAATCTCACCACAACGTTGGTGGACTCCCAGAAGACATGAACTTCAAGTTGATCGAACCACTACGTTCACTCTTCAAGGATGAAACACGTGAATTAGGTGAAAAACTAGGCATGCCACACGACCTAGTATGGAGACAACCATTCCCAGGCCCAGGTCTAGGAATCCGTGTCATCGGCGAAGTAACTGAAGACAAACTCCAAATCGTCCGCGATTCAGACTGGATCTTAAGAGACGAGATCAAGAAAGCCGGACTAGAAGAAAGCATCTGGCAATACTTCACAGTCCTACCAGGCATCCGTTCAGTAGGTGTCATGGGTGACGGAAGAACCTACGATTACACAGTCGGCATCCGTGCCGTAACATCGATCGACGGAATGACCGCTGACTTTGCTAAGATTCCTTGGGATGTATTGCAAAGCATCTCAGTTAGAATCGTAAATGAAGTGGATCATGTCAATCGTATAGTGTATGACATTACTTCTAAGCCGCCTTCAACTATTGAGTGGGAATAAAAATAATAATGAGAAAACACCAAAACTGCCATATTGCGGTTTAGGTGTTTTTTTTATCTGTATGATTTTGATAGAGTTTGCGAATAGATTTGTATATTTGTTGTTAAAGTAAATTTTATTTCAGTAATTTTAAAAAATTACTAGACACGATCCTGAAATATGGTATTATTAATTCATCGACAAAGTAATTTTAAAAAATTACAGGGAGAAAAACATGAAATTAAAAGATATCACTTCAATTAAAACGGGATTAAATAGTTCTAGAATGAATGACCCAACAATTAATTATTATTCTTCAAATGATATAGAATTTGATTTATCTCACATTGTGGATAGCAAAATTGTTAATGATGAAAAATATTCAGTCTTAGATGAATATCGTGCCAAACAAGGTAGTGTTGTTCAAAGTTTAATTTCTCAAGAAACAGCACAGATATCTGCTCATAATAGTGGAAAAATCTTAAATCAGAATTTTATTACCTTTGATTTTGATGATGAAAAATTAGATGCAAAATACCTTTGCTACTTACTTAATGAATCTGACGAGGTTAAACGGCAAAAATATGCTGTTTCACAAGGTAGCATTGTTCGAAAAGCAACTCCAGCAATGATCAAAGAATTCAAAGTTAATTTACCAGATATTCAATTACAAAAAGATATCGGACAAGTTTATGCCTTAACTTTGGAAAAACGTCGTATAGTAACTGAAAAATTGAATATTGAGGAACAACTTGTGTTTACAGAAATCAAACAACTATTGAAAAAAGGAAGATAATAATGACAGATAAATATGTTTGCTTTTGGGAAAAAATAGCATCAAATAGAACAGATGCTGAATCAAGTTTAATTGGGCGATATGCTTTAAAATTCATTTTCTTCAAATACATTAAAGAAAACAACTGTGAAGATAAATTGAATCTCGAAGAGAAGAATCTTTATGATTTTTTTACAGATCCTATTGAATCTAAGTTTCAAGAAGTGAAAGATTTCCCATATAATCAAATTGATTTTAAGAGTTTATCTATTATTGCAAATATGGTACTTAGTTTGGATTTCAACAATAACGATCTATCAATTTTGTATGATATATGTATAAGAAAAATTTCTGAAGCCATAGGGAAAAGAGGCGGAAATTTTCTTACTCCTAAAGAGATTTGCCAAATTATGTCTCAACTAGCAATTTCTGGGGGTATTAATAAGTCACAAGTTAAAATTAGTGATTCAGTGATGGGCTCAGGTCAATTATTAACTACCTTAAAAATGGATTTATCCGCGAATGCTGATTCAGAAATTGATTATTACGGTGAGGAACTAAACTTAGAATTTTATGATTATGCTCGTATGAGATTAATTATCAATGGTATCCCAGAATCTAATTTACATATTCATCAGGGAGATACGTTGACTGATGATCCTAATCCAAAGACGAAATATGATTATATTTTGGAAAATCCTCCATATTCCGTACATTGGGACGATTCTAATTCAGAATTGGCAAATGTGATCAAAGAAGAATATGGGGTTGTGCCTCCAAAGACTAAAGGTGATTTTGCATTTATTATTCAAGGACTAAACAAATTAGCTGACGATGGAACAATGGTTATTTCTTTGCCCCATGGGATTCTTTTTAGACACTCACGAGAGGAAACATTAAGAAAAGAATTAGTCAAAAGAAATTTAATCGATGCAATTATAAGTCTTCCAACTGGATTGTATGATACAAGTGCTATAGCTACAATGATAATGGTTCTAAAAAAAGATAGAGATAAGCAAGATATTCTTTTCATAGATGCCAGCGAAGGATACAAAAAAATCGGACATAAGAATGTTATTCAGCAAGGTGATATTAAAAAAATTGTAAATACATATGATAAGTTTGAAACAGTACCAAAGTATTCCTATGCAGCATCAGCTGAAGAAATTGAAGAAAATGATTATAATTTGAATATTTCAAGATATGTTGATACGTATGAAGAACCAAAGGAAATTGACATCGAACAAGCAAAGAAAGATATTGATGCGCTGAATAAACAAATCTCCATTAATCAAACGAAACTAAGTAAATTATTATCAAAAGTAGAAAATGAGGGGAAATAAATAATGGCCAGTAAATCTAAAGAATTAAATATCGAGGATAAATTGTGGCAAGCTGCTGATGAATTAAGAGGTAGCATGGATGCATCTGAATATAGAAATGTTGTTTTAGGACTCATATTTTTGAAGTATGTGTCTGATGCGTTTGAAGAAAAAAGAAAAGTAATATTAAAGTCTGATTATCCAGATGATGCTGAAGATCCTGATATGTATCTAGCTGATAATATCTTCTGGGTTCCAAAAAATGCAAGATGGGAAAAAATTCAATCCGTTGCAAAAACACCACAACTTGGTCAAGTTATTGATCAAGCTATGGAAGCAATTGAAAAGGAAAATAGTTCAATTAAAGGTGTATTGAGTAAAAATTATGAATCACCAGATTTGGACAAAACTAGACTTGGCGCGGTTGTCGATTTAATTTCTGATATTAATGTAGGCACAAAGGAATCAAAGGAAAAAGACGTCTTAGGTCGAGTTTATGAATACTTCTTGCAACAATTTGCCAGTAATGAGGGAAAACATGGTGGAGAATTCTATACTCCTAGATCAATTGTAAAAACATTAGTAGAAATGATTGAACCACATAAGGGAAGAATTTATGATCCTTGTTGTGGTTCTGGAGGGATGTTCGTTCAATCCGAAGAATTTGTTAAAGAACATCAAGGAGTTATCTCAGATTTATCTGTTTATGGCCAAGAATCCAATCCAACTACTTGGAAACTAGCAAAGATGAATCTTGCTATCAGAGGAATTGATAGTGATTTCGGTCCTCATCAAGCAGATACATTTACGAATGATTTACATAAAGGAATGAGATTCAATTATATTTTAGCTAATCCGCCTTTTAATATAAAAAAATGGGGTGGAGATAAGTTAAAGGATGATTCAAGATGGCAAAAATACGGCATTCCACCTGAAGGAAACGCAAATTATGCCTGGATTGAACATATTATCGGCAAATTGACCCCTGATGGAAAAGCTGGATTTGTATTGGCAAATGGTGCACTATCAACATCAAATAAAGATGAAATGGCAATTAGAAAAGCGATTATCGAAGATGACAAAATTGATGCCATAGTAGCTTTACCAGAAAAAATGTTTTATTCAGTAGGAATTCCAGTTTCATTATGGTTTGTTGACATGAACAAAGCTTCCAGTGATGAAAGAAAACGTAATGGAGAAACATTATTTATTGATGCCCGGGATCTTGGACAGATGGTAGATCGCACTCATAGAGAATTTTCCGATGAAGATATTAAAAAAATTGCAGATACTTATCATTCTTATCGAGGAACCAATGATTCAGAATATAAAGATGTGGCAGGATTCTGTAAAATTGCGTCAACAAAAGATATCGAGAAAAATGATTATGTTTTAACACCTGGACGATATGTTGGATTGGCAAAGCAAGAAGATGATGGGGAACCATATGAAGTAAAAATGGAACGATTAACAAAAGAACTTAAAGAACAATTTAATGAAAGCAACAAACTTCAAAAAGAAATAAAAGACGTACTTAAAGGAATGGGATATGAAATATAAGATTGAAGAAGTGTCCAGTTTTAATACTGCGACAATAAGTAAACATCATGAGGGGCCAATAAAATATATGGATACAAGTTCGGTAAACATTAATAAATTTGATGAACCAGAAAAGTATTCATCCTTGGATGAAGCACCAAGCCGAGCACGGAGAATGGCTGAGAGGAACGACATTGTTATTTCTACAGTTCGCCCTAATAAATGTCATTATGGCTTTATTGATAAAAAAAACTCTAATTATGTATATAGTACAGGTTTTGTCGTTATTCATCCCGATATTAATAAAGTGGATCCATATTACTTATATCTTGTATTATCATCAAATAATATAATTGCAAAATTACAAAAAATTGCTGAAGGTTCGACCTCAACATATCCGTCGTTTAAACCAAATGATTTGATGGAAATGGAATTTAATTTTCCTACTATTGAAATTCAACATAAGATATCTTTAAAAATCAGAGCTTTTGACAACAAAATACGAATCAATGAATTAATAAATGATAATTTACAAGCAATGATTAGACTCATTGCGGACAATTTGTTTTCTTATTTAAATAAAAATAACAAATTTAATATGGAATCATGGAAATTGACTAAACTCGCTGATATTTCTGATTTTAATAATGGATATTCGTATAAGGGAAAGGAACTATCCCATTCATCTATTGGGATGGCTACAATTAAAAATTTTAATAGAGATGGTAGTTTTAAAATTAAAGGTTTTAAAGAGATTGTTCCTTCAAAAGATATAAAGCCAACTCAAATAGTAAAACCCTTGGATATACTTGTTGCGCATACTGATCTAACTCAAAATGCAGATATAATAGGAAATGCAATGCCGGTTCTTTCTACAGGGAAATTTTCTAATACAATTTTCTCCATGGATTTAGTTAAGGTAAAACCAAAAAGAGGATATCCTTCTTCTGTAATTTCTGCTTTATTACAAACAAAGAGATTCAAACAGTTTTGTCTTGGGTATGTAAATGGCACGACAGTATTACATTTGAGTAAAAAGGCACTAAATAATTATTCAACCCCTTTTCCTACAAATATTAATGAATTGAATAGACTAGATAAGTTGTTTTCTTCCTTATATAGTCAAATGTGCAATTGCACTAGAGAAAATGAAATCCTTATTGAAATAAAAGAACAGTTAATACGGAATTTGTTTTTAAATACATTGAATTAAATTATCATTTAACCACATAGTATTCTCTCCAACGGCAGAGAAAAACAATAATTGAATCGCCGTTGTTTGATTCTCTAAGTTGGAGTATCTAATGAATACAGAATTAATTAACCTTGTTATACAAGAAATGCTACCAAATCTTGATAATGAGCAATTGTTTAAATTGAAAAATTGTTTAAATAAATATTTTTCAAATGTTGAAATAAAAAAATCAATCAGTATTCAAGAAGATTATAAGGCGGAGAACAGAAAATTGTTGCAGCTCTATTTTGAAGCAAAGAAAACAGAAGGATGTTCTGAAAAATCTCTCTCTTATTATCGAGCAACAATCAATATGATGATTTCTAATTTAGAAAAAAGTTTGCGAAGAATATCAACCGATGACCTGAGAAAGTATTTGATAGAGTATCAACAAGAAAAGAACTCTAGCAAAGTAACGATTGATAATATTCGACGAATCTTGTCCAGCTTGTTTTCTTGGTTAGAAGATGAGGATTACATTATAAAAAGTCCTGTTAGAAGGATTCACAAGATTAAGACATCTATAATTGTGAAACAAACATACAGTGACGACACATTAGAAGCGTTGAGGGATAATTGTCATAATTACAGAGATTTATCATTGATTGATATGCTGGCTTCAACTGGTATGCGTGTTGGTGAGCTGGTCCTTTTGAATAGGGAGGATATTGATTTTCAAGAACGCGAATGCATTGTGTTCGGTAAGGGAAATAAAGAAAGAATTGCTTACTTTGATGCAAGAACAAAATTGCATTTACAAAAGTACCTTTCTGGAAGAACTGATCAATCGGAAGCATTATTTGTTTCATTGAATAATCCACATCGTCGTTTGACGATTGGTGGGATTGAATCTCGGGTAAAACAGCTTGGATTGCAAATTGGTGAGGTAAAAGTTCATCCCCATAAGTTTAGACGGACTTTAGCAACAAATGCTATTGACAAAGGTATGCCGATAGAACAATTACAAAAATTATTGGGCCACAAAAGAATAGATACAACATTGCACTATGCAATGGTAAAACAACAAAATGTGAAACTAGCACATAGAAAATATGTGAGCTAAAAAAAGGAGACAAAATGGTTAATTTAGGTGATATTGCGATATTATCGAATGATTCTGTAGATGTGAATGTATTTGATTTTGATAACTATATTTCAACTGAGAATATGATTCCAAACAGGGGTGGAGTTGTTTTTTCTCATGACAAACATCCGAAAATTGGAAATACTGGAAAAATAAAATCGTATTTAAAAAACGATATTTTGATTTCTAACATACGTCCATACTTCAAGAAGATATGGAAATCTGATAGGGATGGCACAAGGTCTGGAGATGTCTTATCAATTAGACCAATTTCAAATAAGATTGATATTAATTATTTATATGTTTTATTGCAAAGTGACAATTTTTTTGAATACATGATGACTACCTCGAAAGGAACAAAAATGCCACGTGGGGATAAAAAAGCAATACTTAGTTATCCAATAAAGTTAGTAAACATTAATGAGCAAAAAAAGATAGGTAATCAAATATTGATGCTTGAAAAAAAGATGGAGATGAACAAAAAGATAAATGATAATTTATTTTGCTGTTCATTAAATTAATTGTTTGATTAAATTAAGTTTAATTGAATTTAAGGCTCGATTCTCCAAATAAATGTTATCTGTTAACGCCAAATAGTTACTAATATTCGTATCAATCCAGCTAACTGACGGTAGTGATATTGATAATTTTCTAAAATCAGTTTTATTAAACTTTTGCTGAGCTGATCCAGAGGTGATTGATTGAATCATTCTCTGACCCACAAAAGATTTAAAGAAAGAGTATAAATAGTCATTAACTTGTGGAACTTCAGAATGGATAAAAATTTCGTTATTTCCTACAACCATTGGAGTATTTAACATTGGTACTCTATGTACCGATCCAACATCCCCAACATTTGAAATTACAACATCGCCTTTTCGTAAATGAGATTTTTTTAAAAATGCGTATGTTTTTTTATCTACATATTTCAAATTCCCATGTATTCCGTTTTTAAAATCTATATTTCTTATGAAAAGTGAATAATTTGGTTGATCGAATATTTTGACATTTTCTTTTAGAGACTTGAAACTACCATTTGCAACATGATCGGAAACAGTCAAAGTTGGATCACCCAAAGATAGGTTTGTATTATTAATTTGCAAAAGATGATTTGAGAAATATTTTAAGTTACTTTCAATCATTTCAGTTAAATTATCATTTATCCACTCAATAAAAGGAGGTACTACATGCCAAACTACATCAACGAAGAATCAGTTGAGAACTTAGCACTAGAAGGTTTAAAAAATGTTGGTTATGAGATTTATAAAAGTGAATCTTACATTAGCCCAAATAGAAAAATTGATGCAGAAAGAAACAATGATCATTCGGTTTGTATTCTCGAGAAGAGATTGTTGAATGCTCTAATAGCGATTAATCCGGGGTATGATTCTGAAATATACGAAAATGCTTTGAGACAGTTCAAGGTTCTTGCAGATAACCCTAACATGATGATCAATAATCATCATCTTCATCAGTTAATTATTAATGGTGCACGTGTGAAAACTAACGTGAATGGAGAAAATAGAACAGCTACTTTATACCCTATCGATTTCAATGACGTTCAAAAAAATGATTTCATTGCTACAAATCAATTTACTGTCACGCAAGGTAATCATGAGAGAAGACCGGATGTCACGTTGTTCATTAATGGTTTGCCATTAGTAACTTTCGAATTTAAAGATTCTGCAAATCAAAATGTTGGTATTCAAGAGGCTTTCAAACAATTTGAAACATATAAGTCTGAAATTCCAGATTATATGCAATACAATGAAATTTTAATTGTCTCTGATGCTATTCATACTCGTGCAGGATCTCTTACCGCAGGTATCGATCGTTTCATGAGATGGCGTTCTCCCAAGGATATTGCTGAGAATAAATCAGATTTAGAGTTGGATGTAATGATAAAAAATATGCTTCCTCCCAAAACTTTGTTAAATATCATTGAAAACTTTATTATCTTTGAAACCAATGGTGATCAAACAGTAAAGATAGTTGCGGCATATCATCAGTATTATATGGTTAACAAAGCAGTTAAGGTGGCCAGTAAAGTTGTAAAAGATCCCGAAGACAAAAGAATTGGGGTTGTCTGGCACACTACTGGGTCAGGAAAGTCTTTGTCAATGGTATTCTTCTCAGGTATAGCAGCGAGAAAGATGGGTAATCCAACCATTTTGGTTATTAACGATCGCAATGATTTAGATGATCAATTATATGGCACCTTCGCTGCAGCACATGAATTTTTAGGACAAAACCCAGTTCATGCTGACGATCGTGATGATGTTCGAAAGTTAATGTCTACTAATTCTGGTGGAATAGTCTTTAGTACGATTCAAAAATTCGCTCCTGATTTTGATCACGGTGAATCTGATATGCCAGTTCTGACGGATCGACAAAATGTTATTGTTATTGCGGATGAAGCTCATCGTACCCAATATGGCCTTGAAGCAAAATATACTGATAATGGAATAAGATATGGTTTTGCAAAATATCTTAGAGACGCACTTCCGAATGCTTCGTTTATGGGATTTACGGGTACTCCTATTAATGTAGAAGATAAATCCACTACACAGGTTTTTGGTGATTACATTGATGTTTATGATATTACGCAGGCAGTTAATGATCATGCCACTGTCCGTATTTATTACGAGTCACATGTTATTCCATTGGCAATTAAAAAGGGAATGGAAGCCAAATACAATCAAATGATGGAAGAGTATTCCTTAAATGACGATCCAGAAATTGAAGAAAATGAACGAAGAAATCGCGATTTGACGAGATTAGAAGCATTGGCAGGGACTAGATCACGGCTTGAAAAAATTGCTGAACATTTTGTAACCCATTTTGAGGCTAGACAAAAAGAGCAATTTGGTAAGTCAATGTTAGTTGAAATGTCTAGAGTTAATGCAGTTAAGCTCTATGATCAGATCATTAAAATAAGACCTGATTGGGCCAGTGATGATTTAGACAAAGGGAAAATCAAAATAATTATGACGTCTAACGCGTCTGATGGTCCAGAAATTTCTAAGCACCATACTAATAAATCGGATCGATTAAAACTTCAAAAACGTATGAAAGACAACGATGATGAATTACAAATCGTTATTGTTGTTGATATGTGGTTGACCGGATTTGATGTGCCATCTTTAAACACTATGTATATTGATAAACCTATGCATGGACACAATTTAATCCAAGCGATTGCCCGAGTTAATCGGGTATTCAAAGATAAAAACAGTGGCCTCATTGTAGATTACATCGGTATTGCTGAAAGCTTGAAACAAGCACTGAACCATTATTCTTCAAAGGATCAGGGACAAGTCGGCATTAATATGGAAAAAGCCATGGCGCTATTAATTGAGAAGTATCAGATAATTAAGAAAGATTATCTGTACGGATTCGATTACAGTGATTTTGATTCAGAAGACCATTCTAAGAGAATAAGAATTCTCAATCAAACAGCTAACTATCTATTACGTATGTCTGAGGAAGATATTCAGAAATTTTCCAATGTTGTTACTCAATTGCAAAAAGCTTTTGCTCTCGTATCAACTCAACAACAAGCACAGGATTTAGCTCCAGAAATTGCCTTTTTTAAAACACTCAAAGTATATATTGGTAAACTACAAAATGATGATTTTGGTGGTGGTGACGAAGGGTCAAAGGATATTGACTATAAAATGCGTCAATTTTTGGATCAGTCAATAATATCTGAACCACATGTGGATATCTACAAAGATCTAGGATTGGAAAGGCCAAACTTGGATGTTATTTCTGATCAATTTTTGAGTCAAGTCGAGAACATGCAAGAAACGAATACAGCCATTGCTCTACTTACTCGATTGTTAGAAGGTAAAGTTAAGTCATTGAATAGAACCAATATCGTAAAATCCAGAGATTTTAAAGAAATGCTAGAAGATTCGATCAAAAAGTATAATGAGAGAGGAATTACTAGTGAATTAGTGATCCGTGAATTGATTGAGATGGCAAAGAAAATTAATGCCGAACAAGCAAAAGGCAAGGATCTCGGATTAAACTCCCAAGAAGTCGCATTTTATGATGCACTTGCTGATCATAAAAAAGCAGTTGAAATTTTAGGAGAGGAAAAGTTACAAATCATTGCGGTTGAATTGGTGAAATTAGTTAAGGAAAATTCAGGTGTGGACTGGGAAAAAAGAGAAGCTGTTCAAGCAAAAATGAGGATTGCAGTCAGAGATTTACTACGATACTATGGGTATCCTCCAGAAATTCGCAAGAGCGCTGTCAGTACAGTGGTTGAACAGGCTGAGAAAATGGCTGCTAGTAAATAAAATTCTTTGTTTTTAAACTAATGATAATGAACGCTTGATATAATAAAAAAGACCGAAACTAACTCGTTTCGATCTTTTTTATTAAAGATTTTCAATTTTCAATAAATCATTAATACTCAAGCATCCACGCCTAGTGTCGGATGGATATACCATTATGAGGTTATTAGGAAACTTATCTACATTCATCGTACCTAATTTAGCATCGTTATCAACAAGTATAATGATATCACCATGATGCTCGTTACAATACTTAATAATACTAAAGAGCTTATACCAGGTGTAAGCTCTTTTATTGATGAAAGATATTCTACCGTATGTGTTGAACATTAACTTTTTCTCAACTAATGATTGTACTACGAGTGGCCGACTAGTACACCAAACAATTCTTATTTTATCTGAGGATAAATTTCTTAGCCAAATTGCAATATAAGCAGGAATACTCATTTTAAAGTTCATTTTGTTTATGAAAACAGCATCTGGTCCCTTATAATTTAAGGGAGCTAGTGTATCATCAATATCCAACAATAAATATTTCATATGCTCCTTCACATTTCTTAATATTTGTTTAATGCTAAATGTTATGAAATCCGAATCTCAGCTGTGAAAATTGCATGATCTGGATGTCCTGGATCAGTCCGAACAAAATATCCTTCTGGGACAAGATATCCATCTGTATAATTCTTTTGATAATTCTTTGCGAATTCCCAGTCAAGGCTATTGTAGTCAGAAGATTTATCTATTTGAGTGTTAACACCGCGGATTTTACGAATGACTAACCAGTCTAGATTATATCCTTTCCAACTAGTTCCTAATGGAGAGTATGGGGAAAAGTCAGGATTTTTGCAGAAGCCATTGATTCTAAGCATATCTATAATATTTTGCCAATTTAATTCATGGCCCTTTGGTTCTTTTTCAAAATAATCTTTATTATCGGAATTCCACTTGCAGGATGACAAAAATTTCGTGACATGTGGACCATAATTGAAATCACCGACAATAACTTGAATTTGAGTTTCCAAATTTGAATTTTGTTTTATAATTTTTTCGATTTGATTTTTTCTTCTTTGGGAATCGACGATATCAATGTCTTTGCTCTCACAATTCTTATCCATGTCCGACTCAGAAATTTTGTACATTGGTCTTACATGTATTCCAGTAATGCTTATTTTTTTCTTGTTTAATAAACTACACTCAATAGTGAACCAATCAGGGTCATCATCGGATAATTGGTCAGGATGATGTTCTGAGATTGATTCTTCATCAAATTTGCCCTTTTTTATTGCCATTAATATACCATTTCCAGATTTATCAAAGTTGGGAGCATAAGGAGCCCCATCGTAGTGAAAAACATGATATTCTGAAAGAACTTTTTTTATTTTTCTCGCATTGTTTGTACCATTGAATTCTAATAGGACTGCAACATCCGGCTCCCTTTTTAGAATTTCACTAAAAACAAATTCTGGAAGAGGTTTGTTAGATGATCTTCCATTGATATTCCATTCAAGTATTTTAAGATTTTCCATTATGGATTTTCTCCAAATTATATTTTTGTGTATAAAAATTTGAAATCTATCCTCAATGTAGGTTGTCTAAATATTTGTGGTAGTAGATGGAAACGCTATTTAATATTTAATCCGTACTTGATATGCAAGAATTCAGGCAATGTTAGTGATGTGGCATAGTACAGTTGATTCTTGTAATTGATAAAATGAAAAAATACCACGAATTTTCCCGGACAATCAATGTTCTGCTTGCAGAGAAACAATTCTTGATACCAGTTTCTTCTAGGAGCTGATATTGGATCGGGAATGATCATGATACTTTCGTGATTGTACCATTCAAAGTTTTCAGTGATATTTTTGAAAATATCGTGATGTTCATTAACATTGTTGATTCTTATAAATCTCATTGATTCAACGTCTAAATATCCTATTGAAAGATTAGAACCGAATCCTATATCCAAAGTAAGGGGGTTATTCGTAATCGAAGCCTCTTTTATATTTGGTTTTGTTTAACAGCTTTGCGACCATCTCCTAATGATATTGATTATTTTTTAATAATAGGAACCACCTAAATAATATTATATGAGATTTTTGATGTCGAACATGGACACTTGAGATTTGGTCAATGATCTAAATTAAGTCAATTGTGATTTGTCAAAATGTTTTTTTGTCAAATATGCGTTATCAAATACGTCACTGGACTGTATTAATTTTGCCAAAATCCCAAACAATACCCACAAATTTGGTATCCTAGAATTAACAACAACGACTAAATAGGGAGCATTGCTCATGAAAGATGAAACAAATTTAAAAAACGCTCTGACTGATTTTCTTGGTTCCAAGGAATTCAATACTTTGAAAGACTATCCTGCAGATATGATTATGGATTCTGTCTTGCAATTTGCAGATATGGTTTTTGCGGGCAAGGCTGATACGTTGAAAAATTGGGATCCCATTAGCATTATGAGAGCCCTCGATGATATGCAGGGAGTTGCTGATAACGATAGCGATCCCAGAGCCGTCGCCACACTCGCATTTTTTTACTTTAGTGTTCGTGAATTTATGGAATTCGCTGTTAGGACCAATTATATTGGACTTAATAATATGCAGCTAACTTTGACTTTAAAAGGTTTTGAAATTAGAAATAATTTCAAGGGTGACCCGATTCCGTACTATTCCGGTGTTCCCGACCAACAGGTTGATAGCTTGCCAAAATATCAGCAACATACGGCGGATAGAATTGTCGATGAGGTCCAAACATGGGCTGAAATTTATACTAATAGCCCTTCATGGAAAAAGCGACCTAAGGGCGTGAATGCGGAACTGTTGTATACCGCCATTTCAGCTATGACCGATCTTATCTATACTGACTTTAGAAAGACACCGAGAAGCTGGACGAAAAAAGCTGTCACTGCGGTAATGACGGATGATCTAATCAGATATAATATTTTTATGCCAAAGGAAATCAAACGTGTCGTACCGGCTTTGCTGAAATATTTTGACTTCGTGGGTAAAATTGAAGAATTGCCAGCTGCTACCATCGAACGTAATAAGCGTTACATTGCTGCGGCTGAACCGAAGATGCTTGAAGAATATGAAGCAAAAAACAATCCAGATACTCAAGAACAAGGGATGCCGATGGATAAAGTTTTGGATATGGCAATTGATGATATTGACCCTGATTCTGACCAGAGTTATCTAAAGCTCAAGCATCCGAAAACTCATAATTCTAGAACTTGGAACAAGAAAACGGCTATTGCAACGCATAAATTAGGCATTAAACTTGGTTTAGAAATGTGGTCGACGAGAGCCCGTTATAAACTAGTTCAAGGTTTTGAGATCGACTTTATCGTCGAAATGATCAGTAGCTTAGTTGACGTCCTATATTCCATCAGCCTGGAAATGCCAGCTCAATTGTCAACCACGACTATGGCAACATTTGGACACTTTTCAAGCGAAAAGCATGATCAAGCTAAAAAAGACCTAGTTATCAGTTACCTAGAATTATTAGGAAATAATGGAACTGTTTTTCAGCAAAAATCCGAAGAACTGATTGGGGCCTTTCAAGGCAGGATTGTTCCATTTAATAAGAAGAATTAATATAAGTGTTATTAAAAAGGATAACTTCAAATCTTGAAGTTATCCTTTTTGTGGGCTTATCCATTGACTTAAATCAATGGAATTCATATAATCGAATTACCATAAAGGTAATTTATGCAACCGCTGGGAGAATCAAATACAGGTTTCCTTTCATAGTAATAAGGTTCAGAAACAGTGCAGTGATTTGGGAAGAGCAAAGAAAGACTTTCCCGAAAAGATTGCTAAGAAGTTGTTGAGACTAGTAAATTTTATCAAGGCATCTGAAGATGTACAGTCCATAATTAATAATCCCTTATATTATTTCCACAAATTACATGGTAAAAAAGAGGGCTTGTATTCGATGGATATTGACGGTCGGAGAAGTAGTTATCGACTTATTGTTACTTTTGACAACAATATGGATACCAATATGGATTCTCTTATAATTCAGGAAATAATAATCGTGGAGGTTAGCAAACATTATGAGTAATGAAATAGAATATAATAATTTGATTGCCTTCCATCCTGGCTCATATATAGGCGATATTATTGAAGAACTAAATATGACTCAAGCGGAATTTGCTTATCGAATTGATACCACTCCAAAGACAATTAGTAAAATTGTAAATGGGGAGGCTAGAGTTACAACTGAACTGGCCAGCAAGCTATCAAAAATCACCGGGATTTCAGGAAAAACCTGGTTAAATCTGCAGTCTAGTTATGATATTAAGGTGCAAGAAATAAAGGAAAGTCGAGATGCTGATGAAAAATCCGTTGCTGAGTCTATAGATTTTGGATATTTCAAAAAAATACTGAAATTGAAGATAAAAGATATAGTTTAACCGAAAAAATTATAGTAATGAAAGATCAGCTTAAGTTAGCTAATCTTAACGATTTACGCATTTTTAATCCAAATGTGAGTTATCGCAATACGGATAATTTTAATGCAAGGGATAAGACCATAATTAACTCTAATGTTGTTGTTGAGTTGGCAATGGCAAAAGCAAGAAATGCAACTGATACGCCATTCCAGCCTAAGAAGTTAAAACAAAACTTTTCAACTATTAAGAAATTTTCTACGGAGGATCCAGAAGATTTCTACCCAAAGCTACGAGATCTATTATTAAATTGCGGTGTAGTTTTAGTAGCCTTGCCTAACTTGAAAAATGCACGATTAAATGGTGCAACAAAGAAATTTAAAAATGGCAGTGTGATGCTACTTATTACAGATAAGAATAAGAAATCAGATATATTTTGGTTTTCATTGATTCACGAATTGGGTCATATTTATGAAGAAGATTTTAATGCTGATCATACTGACAAAGAAAATTACGAAATCAAAGAAAAACGTGCAGATGACTTTGCTAGTGAATTTTTTATCCCGAAAGATAAATATGATGTCTTCGTTAGCAGAAATGATTTCAGTGCAAATTCGGTGAAGAAATTTGCGCATGATTTAGGTATCAATCCAAGCATTGTCGTTGGAAGGCTTCAAAACGATGAAATTATTGGACGTGATTATTTGAACCGCTTAAGAACAAGCTATGAGATAATAGTATGATTTCGTAAAAGAGACTAACGTAAAGTCAAAACGTTAGTCTCTTTTTGTAACCCCATTCAAAGATATCCTCAAAAAAGGTAAACTATAATTAACAAAATAATGAGGAGAGTATGAAATGAGTTATCCTGCCTTAGGAGAAATTCTATACGTTTTTGAAAAGAGTGACGAGAAGAAGAGCTTGATCGATTATCCTGCTCAAAGAGTTAGAAAGACAATAATTGATTTCGCGGCTACGATGTCTAATGTTGGTTGTGAAGATTTGAAATTGTGGACTGAGGAAAAAATTGAATATTTTTTGAAAGAAACGATTTCTTACGAAGAAAATTTTGAGACTCCCAATGCCAAGATTCACGCCTTTAATGCTTATAAAACATTGGCAGCTTTTTTGAGATTCGCTGCTAAAAAAGAATATTTGAGTTTGTCTACAGCCAAAATCGATGATTTATTGCATGGTATCGAAGGGGATTCATATTTATCACAACCGATCGAACCGTTCACTCCTGAAGAAGATGTGAAAAAGCTAACTAAGTATCAAGATAAGACTTCATAAAAATATTTAAAGTTGAGTGACGAGTGGTGTACAAAATATATCGAAAGTTCAGATTTTGTGCCGGTATATCGGAACTCAGATGATCTCATGCTCAAGATGTTGATGGGAACTTTAACGGTCGACGTTTATCAAATTTATCGTAAGACTCCTAAAACCTGGACAAAAAAGGCCCTGACTGAAGTTATGACCTATGACTTTGTCAAAGAGACTATTTTTACCGACGGTGATATAACTAATATTGTTCCGGCATTGACCAATTTGATGGAATTTTTAGGTAAGAATGACTTGCTTGATCAAAATAAAACGGATAAATATATTCGCTTTTTTGAAGAGATCCAGCCAGAAATGCTTAAGCAAATACATAAGGACGCAAGCGCTAATCTTTACAAGATGATCAGTGAAGAAACAGTTAAACGTCAGCTCGATATTAATGATCAAGAACGAGTGCATGAATTTGGCGAAACATTTTTTGCTGAAGGTGGATTTGAAGGTCTTAAAAAGTATCTTGATAAAAGTGATCGTAAATCTACAGATCGAGCCATTGATGATTTCCTTTCAAGAAATTCGTATGAGACTAATGATGAAGAAGCGGTGGATGAACCAGAGCTTCTCAATGATCCAAAACAATTACGGAAAGCTGCTAAGAATTATGAGACTGATGCTGAACGACAATATTTGAATAATGATCATATTCTGAAATACGGTAATCATTTTTGGAATATGGAAGAAGCAAAGCGATATCATGATCAGGGATTAGAATTAGGGTTGAAGCTTTACTTGAAACGGCGTCAATATGGTCTGAATGAAGATATTTCTAAATCTGATGTTATTGACACAGTCGTACAAATGGTAGATTTTTTCTATGCTTATTATTTGACCGGTCCCCAAAAATGGCAAACTCGTAATATGTTAGAAGTGGGAGGATCATTTCGTAGTCATACTTCTGACGAAGGGATGTCAATTTTAAAGAACCTCATTCGCATGATGAGAAATGACCACATAACGACATTTGAACATGCTGATGCATTGATCGATGCGTTACTAGGGCAAAGTAGTTCGGTTGGATCTGTTGGTTTTTCTAAAGGAAAACTTAGACGTAAGAAAAAGAAGAAGAAAAAGAAACGCAAATAAAAATAGTTTTTGGACTGTATTCGAGTTTGGGGTACAGTCTTTTTTTGGAAAATAGAATAAGAAAAAAGGTTACCCACACCTCGTAATATGGAGGAATGAGTAACCCTTGTTCATCTATTTTTATAAGATTTTAAACCCCAGTCTTACCACCGCCAAAGATATCATCCATGGCGTTGTTGAACAATGATCTGTCAGTAGTTTTATCAACGCTAACTTGCATTCCAGGTCTAAATGATTGCATCAAGAAATCCCAGAACATACCAGATAGACCGAGCTCGTCGTGGTCGTCCATTGATAGAGTGTAACGGATCCCTTTTTCGTTGCCACTTTCAACTTTTTCGACCCAGTTTGGTTCACGGAGTGATTCACGTCCGATGGCTGCGAAATCGATGCCCTTGTCTAAGACTTTCTCAGCTTCAGCAGGTGTCTGGATGTCACCGACACCGATCAATGGGATGTCGTCACCTAAGTGTTCCTTGATCGTTAAGTTGAGTGGAGTATCGATTGACTTGTCGTTCAAAGATTTACGCCATACATCACCCATTGAAACGTGCAAGTAGTCGATTGGCTTTTCTTTGATAGCATCAACGAATGCTAACGTATCGTCAAAGCTAATACCTGGTTTTTCGACTTCTTCAGGTGAAAGACGGTAGCCTAAGATGAATGGCTTGTCAGCATACTTGTCGATAGCTTTTTGAGCTTCATCGATGACGGCGAATGGGAAAGCCATTCTCTTTTCAAGTGAGCCACCCCATTTATCATCACGACGGTTGCTGTGTGGTGAGAAGAATTGTTGGATCAAATAAGTATTAGCACCATGGATCTCAACACCATCAAAACCGGCTAAGATAGCACGCTTAGTAGCTTGTCCAAAATCTTTGATCGTTTGTTCAACTTCTTCTTCAGTCAAAGCACGAGGTTCCTCAGAATTTTCACGTAAGGCGGTAACGGCGCTAGCACTAACAGGCTGTTTGCCACGAAGTACGGATGTGAAAGTCATACGACCAGCACTAAAAATTTGTAAAATAGCTTTAGTTCCATTCTTGTGAATAGCATCAGCCAAGCTCCTCAAACTTGGAATGAATTTATCGTCAGATGCACTAAGTTCACCTTCGAATCCTTTACCCTCATCATTAACGTAAGCAACGGCGGTAACAAACATACCAGCGCCACCAGTATGGATCCGGTAATAGCGAAGTTCATCCCGCGTAACTTCACCATTAGCAAAACTCATCATTTCTGTCATTGGGGGAATTACGATCCGGTTCTTAACTGTGATCCCCTTTTTCTTAAAAGTATAAGGTTTCAAAAAATTATAATCTGCCATAATGTTTCCTCCTCTTTCCCAATAAAGTTATGTTACCGCTATCATTTTAAATTGTGAAGCATTTAACATTGCTTATCATTCGATAAAAAACGATGGATAAATTGATATCACTTGATTAGTCAACGATGGAAAATATTTTTCCAATAGAAGAAAACACGATAAAATAAAGACACAAAAGAGTGCAAAAACTACCACAAAATAATGTGGAGTTTTTGTGCTCTTTTTTTTTAGTTAATAAATCAAAAATCATGGGGGAAATCGATGAAGAATCTAAGGTTAATATTTTTTGCAGTGGCGGCAGGTTGCTTGCTACTGTTAGTGGGGTGCAGCAATAACGCAAACAAGTCAGCCAGTGCTGACAAGCAAGATCTGCTACAATTTTTTTAACCGGACAGATGAAAAACAATAATCAGTCCGGGAGACGATAACAATGAGTAGGAAAAATAA
>NZ_RHNT01000028.1 GCF_003946325.1 Companilactobacillus furfuricola
GACCTTAGCGAAATGGCCAGTTTCCTCTACGGCATCAAGTGCCAATTTCACTTACGGCGTACATCTCACATTCACCTTATCAAAAAAAGGTGAGTAAATTAATTCTCCGTCAAGAATTAACTTACTCACCTATCTTAACCTGTTTCCTCTTGGCGACGAAGGAGCTTAGAGGAAGGTGCAGTTTTGAAACAAGCGAGCGCACTTTGCTCGATTGGTTCAAAATGTGCCCACCACGTTCCAGCGTCTGTATCCCCGGGCCCCGGAGTCGGCATTGAACGTACCAACCAAAATACTACCTCCATCCCAGCAAACCAAACAAACTAACAAAACGTGCCCCAAGCAAAACTCCTCTGTCTGCCATAGCTCTCTTACATCTTTGCAATAAAAAAAGCCTCGGTCCATAAGACCGAAGCATCAATCAAAAAACTACTTGAGATATTCCTCAACCAATTTCTTATTATCATCATTTGTAATCGACTCAGTAACAGCACGTTCTGCCAGATCCTTAAGATCACCAGCATTCAACTTCTTCATCAAACTACGAACACGTAAAACAGAAGTTGCGCTCATAGAATACTCGTCCAGTCCCATGCCTAGAAGCAGTGGCACCATAATATTGTCACCAGCAGCCTCTCCACACATACCAGCCCATTTACCTTCTTTATGAGCAGCATCAATAACATGCTTAACCAATCTAAGAATAGAAGGGTTATATGGTTGATACAAGTAAGACACACGATCATTACCTCTATCAGCAGCCATAGTATATTGAATCAAATCATTAGTACCAATACTAAAGAAATCAACTTCCTTAGCAAATTGGTCAGCCAAAACAGCAGCTGCAGGAACTTCCATCATCATACCCAACTGGATATCATCAGAAACCTTAGTCCCGTCAGCAACTAACTTAGCTTTTTCTTCTTCGAATACCTTCTTAGCATCACGGAACTCATTAAGAGTACCGATCATTGGGAACATGATCCGTAAATTACCAAATGCCGAAGCACGTAGTAAAGCACGTAATTGTGTTCTAAAAATATCTTGGCGATCCAAACTAATACGGATAGCACGATATCCTAAGAATGGGTTCATTTCATCAGGTAGAGGAAGATATGGTAAGTGCTTGTCACCACCGATGTCCATCGTACGGACAACCACTGGCTTGCCTTTCATACCTTCAAGGACCTTCTTGTAAGCCTCGAATTGATCATCTTCAGTTGGAAGCTCATCTGATTGCATGTACAAGAATTCTGTACGATACAAACCGATACCTTCAGCACCGTTACTAATAACACCATCAAGATCATCTGGTGTACCAATATTTGCGGCAACGTCAAAATGTTTGCCATCAGCAGTAACTGTTGCTTCGTCTTTAAGTTTCTCCCATTCAGCCTTTTCGGCGGCAAAGTCACTTGCTAACTTCTGATAGTGTTTAACATCTTCATCGGATGGATCCAAAATGGCAGCACCATTAAGACCGTCAACGATAATCTTGTCACCATCTTTAGCATCCTTAGTAATGGAATCTGTTCCTACAACAGCAGGTAGTTCAAGTGAACGAGCCATAATTGCTGAGTGAGCAGTCCGACCACCAACGTCAGTTACGAAACCTTTAACATATTTCTTATTTAGTTGTGCGGTATCACTAGGAGTTAAATCATGTGCAACGATAATAACTTCACGGTCGATCAGTGAAGGATTTGGCAACTCAACACCTAACAAGCGAGCCATCACACGTTTAGTAACGTCACGAACGTCGGCAGCTCTTTCTTGCATGTAGGCATTATCAGTCATTCCTTCAAAAATTTGGATAAAGTTATTCGATACATCGTTAAGTGCTTGTTCAGCATTAACGCTTTGATCCTTGATCTGTTGCTCAACGGCCCCAGTAAATTCTGGGTCAGCTAGAATCATCTTGTGGGCATCAAAAACTTGAGCTTCCTCGTCACCGAGAGACTCTTTAGCGATATCTCGGATCTTAGTAAGCTCATCGTCTGATTTTGCAATAGCATCTTTCAAGCGGTTGATTTCTGCATCAGCGTCTGAAATAGACTTCTTGTCGAAAGATAAATCTGGTTGAACTAAAAGGTAAGCTTCCGCAGTGGCAATTCCATCACTGGCTGCAATTCCCTTGATAGTTTGAACCATTATTCAGCAAGTCCTTCCTTTGTCATTGTTTCTGAAATAGCTGAAAGTGCATCTGCTGCATCGTCACCATCAGCTGTGATTGTTACATCTGAGCCTTGGCCAACACCGAGTGACATAATACCCATGATCGACTTAAGGTTTACTGACTTACCATTGAATTCAATGTTGATGTCAGAACTGAATTTGCTGGCTGTTTGAACCAACATTGTTGCTGGACGTGCGTGGATTCCTGTTTCTGCGATAATGTGAAAGTCTTTGTTTTCCATAGTTAATACCTCTTCATATTCTAAAAATTATGTAGATATTCTACAATCTTCAACTTTTAATTTACCATTATATACCTTTGTTCTCAAGTATTTTCTATCAGTTTAAGTCGGCTAGAGCCTAATATCATTGGTTATATAACGCTTTCAAGCAAGTAATGAAAATTACTAAATATTATTTTTTTAAAAAGACATTATTATAGTAGAAATAATTTTTTTTGAAATTCCAAGCCTTAGCACTTGCATACCTCGAGTGCTAATCGTATACTATCGGTGTATTCTGAAATAAGGAAAGGTGGGGTGCGAATGCTCTGTCAGAATTGCCACAAGAATGAGGCAACTATTCACTTATATACGAGCGTCAACGGCAAACGTACCGAAGTAAATCTTTGCCAAGACTGCTATCAGAAATTAAGAAATCAAGCAAGTGAGGGTAATAATAATATGGCAGGAAATCCATACGGTTTTTCTAGTTTTGAAGACCTCTTCAATGCAATGAATGGTGGTCAAGGCCAACCAAATGGTTTTGAACAACAAGGTCCCCAAACACAATCCGGTTTAGGTGGCGGTGGCAACCGTGGTGGTCGTCGTCAAGGAAACGGTGTGCTTGACCAATACGGTGTTGATTTGACTGAACAAGCTAAAAAAGGTCAAATAGACCCAGTTATCGGCCGTGATAAAGAAATCAACCGTGTAATTGAAATATTAAATAGAAGAACTAAGAATAACCCAGTTTTGATTGGTGAAGCTGGTGTTGGTAAGACAGCCGTTGTTGAAGGATTAGCACAAAAAATCGTCGACGGAGATGTCCCTGAAAAATTAAATAAAAAACATGTCATCCGTTTAGATGTTGTTTCACTAGTTCAAGGAACCGGTGTTAGAGGTCAATTTGAACAACGTATGCAACAACTGATCCAAGAATTACAAAAGAACCAAAACATCATCTTATTCATTGATGAAATTCACGAGATCGTGGGAGCTGGTAACGCTGAAGGCGGAATGGATGCCGGAAACGTTTTGAAGCCTGCCCTAGCCCGTGGTGATCTTCAATTAGTAGGTGCAACTACTTTAAATGAATATCGGACCATTGAAAAGGACTCCGCTCTTGAACGTCGTTTACAACCAGTTCAAGTAAGTGAACCTTCTGTTGATGAAACGATCCAGATCTTAAAAGGATTGCAACCTAAGTACGAAGATTATCATCACGTTAAATTCTCTGAAGAAGCTATCCGTGGTGCTGCTGAATTATCTGCTAGATACATCCAAGACAGATTCCTCCCTGATAAGGCAATCGATTTGATCGATGAGGCTGGTTCAAAGAAGAACTTACAGATCAATCACGTTGACATGTCGGATATTGACAACAAGATCTCCGATGCCGAAGTTCAAAAGCAAGCTGCCCTACGTAATGAAGATTACGAAAAAGCTGCTTACTATCGTGACCAAGTAACTAAGTTCCAAGATATGAAAGATAATGCCAAGAATGAACCAGAAACAAATTCAACCGTTACTGAAAAAGACATTGAAAAGATCGTCGAAGAAAAGACAAACATCCCTGTCGGTGAATTGAAATCAAACGAACAAGCACAATTGAAGAATCTTGAACCTGATCTCAAAGCTCATTTGATCGGACAAGATGAGGCAGTTGGCGAAGTCGCTAGAGCCATTCGTCGTAACAGAGTCGGTTTCAACAAATCAGGTCGTCCAATTGGTTCCTTCCTATTTGTAGGACCTACTGGTGTTGGTAAGACTGAATTAGCTAAGCAATTAGCTAAAGAGCTTTTCGGAACGGAAGACTCAATGATCAGATTCGATATGTCTGAGTACATGGAGAAATACTCAGTGTCTAAATTGATCGGTTCGCCTCCAGGGTATGTTGGTTACGAAGAAGCCGGCCAATTGACGGAAAAGGTTCGTCGTAACCCATACAGCTTGATCTTACTAGATGAAGTTGAAAAAGCTCACCCTGATGTAATGCACATGTTCTTGCAGATCCTTGATGATGGTCGTTTAACAGATTCACAAGGAAGAACTGTCAGCTTTAAAGATACAATCATCATCATGACTTCTAATGCTGGTCAAGGCGATGAGTCTGAGGCTAGCGTTGGATTTGGAGCTGAATCATCAGGCAATACACATTCAATTTTGGATAAGTTGTCCGATTACTTCAAACCAGAATTCTTGAACAGATTTGACGGTATCGTCGAGTTCAATTCATTGACTAAACAAAACTTAGTCAAGATCGTTGACTTGATGCTTGAAGATACTAACGCCATGATTGCTGATCAAGGACTCTCAATTCACGTAACAAAAGATGCTAAAGAGAAATTAGTTGATCTAGGTTACAATCCTAAGATGGGTGCTCGTCCACTTAGAAGAGTTATCGAAGAGCAAATTGAAGATAAAGTTGCCGATTACTACTTGAATAATCCGAACGATACGCAACTTGAAGCTAAATTAGTTAAAGGCGATATCGTGATCGACAAAGCAGCAACTGCTCCGGCAACAACATCTACAACTACACCAAGCAAATAATAAATAAAAGAGAGTGTAAGGAGATGCTCAGCTGCTGAGGATTTAGGGACTATCAGCTCTAGAGTGCTGCGAAGCAGTGCTCGCTGATAGTTTCTAAACCGGAGGCCGCTATCTCCTGGAACTCGTTTCCAATAAAATAGGCTGAAGAAATTAAAAATTTCTTCAGCTTTTTTTATGTTTTCTTAATGTTAATTATATTCCCTTTGAAACTAGCAGTTTGGCTTTTTCCATATGGTAGAATTACCCTAATCTAATTGCTATAGAAGGGATTATTATGGGGAAACATTCACGCAAATTGTTCGGCTCTCATAATAGGAAAAAATCTATGGAAAATAACTTAGTTAAAAGTAACGTTAAAAAAATTTCTCGAGATGATATCGAGATCGAAGTTCATTATATTGATTCAAATGGAAATAAGTTAGCTGAATCCACAGTTTTAACTGGTCACTACTTGGATAATTTAAAAATGCCTTGGAAGACTATTCCTGGTTACGTTTTATCTTCGATCCAAAATTTCCAACAAACTTTCATTCCTAATTCAGACGGCATTTACTTGATCTACTTTACACAGATCGCTGCACCGGTGATCGTTTATCACCGCAATACTCAAGGGGAACTGATCGCTGATCCACAATATTTGACGGGAGATCTCAATAAGAGCTATCAAGCACAGCCGCTTGAAGAAGCAAGAAATTTTTTAGTAGATTATCCTAAAGATGTGACTGGACGTTTTTCAGATAAAGTACAAGAATATGAATTCATTTACGACACGATGCAAATGGATGACTATGAAGTAGCAGATAATTTGTTCATTCAAACGAATAACAACGTCCCTGTTTATGAGCAACCTGCTAGTCAATCTCCATTGTCGCAGCCACTGCCTTATGACACCACTTGGCGGGTTTTTAAAGCTGTGCAGGAACATTACAATGAAACTGTTTGGTACAATCTTGGTGGCGATATTTGGATCTCAGGTAATGAAGATATCAAGACATTTACAATCAATCATTTTTCTGAAGAGTAAAAGCTGTTGGATAGCCCATTAAGTGCAACCGTTGATAATATCAGCTTCACTTATTCGGTTATCAATAGTATGGATATTAATCGTGAGGTCAAGATTTTGTATTATGATAATCAAGATATCACCACTTGGGAAACCCCTTACGGGACTATTATTAGTACCCGATATCAAGGTGGACAGTCAGTTTATGTAAAGAAGTTATTGCAGCTGGACAATGACAGTGTTTGGGCTCAATTGGATAATGGGAATTACATTGAAAGTAAGTATTTGAATTTGTAGTTAAATGGGACAGCCAGCGAGGCTGTCTTTTTTTGAATAAGATCAGGTACAGGGGTGTGGCAAGGATAAAATTATTATCGACTAGTTGATTATTCATTTCATTAATTTAAATACGATGTGATTTTAAGTATAGTTTTGCCAATTCATTGTAATTGGATCACACTTTTTGATAACTTCATTTCTCACATTTTTCAATCCTTATTAACGTTAGTATTATCCATGAAAAATTAAAAATAGAGGCATCGATTTTTGTTGCGATGTCTCTATTTTTTTATTCTAAATTAGCATGATGAGCAAACATCGCTTCTTCACTTCGATCATCTTTTTTCATGAGTTCTAAGATGATCCCGTCTAAATATATTAGGACGGATTGTTCGAATAATGCGCCCATTGGTTGGATAGTTTTAGTTTCTTGCATTTCGCCTTTAACCTTGCCGGCTAATTGAAGGACTTCGTCGGCTATTTTGGCGATTGTTGAATCGGGTTTGGTCGTTATCAAAGCAACTTTTGCTTTGAATTGTTTGGCTTTTTTAGCCATTAACACTGCCTGACTAGTCTCGCCTGAACCTGAAGCTATGATCAATAAGTCATTTTCGTCAATTGGGTCATTAGTGATCTCTCCTACCACGTTTACTTGGTAATCCATTTGAGACAGTCGCATAGCAAACATTTTGATAGCCAGACCAGATCTACCTAACCCGTAAATAAAAATTTTGTGAGAGTTATCGATCAAGTTCATGAAATTCTTTGCGTCTGGAAAAGTTTCACTGGCTTTGGTCAATTCCTGAGAAATAGTTTGAAAGTTATTCATCGGCTTTTCCTGCTTTGATGATTTTATCTTTGATCGTCTTTGCGGCAGCTGTTGGATTGTCTACTGTGGCAATGCCTCCACCCACGATCAATAGATCGGGATTTTCGGCAATGATTTGATCTGCTGTGTTGATCTTGATCCCACCAGCTACGGCTGTTTTAGTTTTTGTGGTATTAGCTTTCATCTTGTGGAAAGTTTCAAATGGTGTTTCACCTAGGTCTTGAAGGTCATAACCAGTGTGGGTGCAAACGTAGTCAGCTCCCATTTCATCAACTTCTTTGGTTCTCTTTTCAATGTCTCGAACAGCAATCATATCTACCAAAATCTTTTTACCAGCTTCACGAGCACCCTTAATGGCATCCTTGATCGATTGGTCTTCAGCCTGACCGAGGATACTTGTCATATCTGCTCCGTATTTGTAAGCTTGGGCTACTTCATATGGGGCAACGTCCATGATCTTTAGGTCGGCAAATAAAGTGATGTCAGGGAATTTATCTCGGATCTTTTGGAGTCCTTCCAATCCAAAGTTGATCACCAAAGGTGTTCCGTATTCAAATACGTCAACATAGTCCTTGGTTTTGTCGATCAATTTGATTGCTCCATCAATATCTTCTAAGTCGATTGCTAATTGTAATTTCATTGTATTTCTCCTTTTAAAAAAATTTATGCGCGATGCCATGCTGCATAGCCGATGGATGGGAAAATACCGATCAAACGACTGACTTGTTTGCGATCCATCTTGAACTCAATAGCTGGAAGTAAGGCGTTGACCGCGTCTTCTGCTTGTTCACTGATCTCGGTTACACCTACTAAGTGCCCTTCTTTATCATGAATTTGCTTACTTGAAGCAATTGGTTCCTTATCTACTTGATAATACCAATAGTTAGCTAGGTCATTTTCTGAAATATCATAACCTTTTTCTTCAGCTTCTTCGATGGAAATACCGGCTTTAGCGATTCTTGGTGAGGTGAAGACGACTGATGGAATGACTGGAAAGTCGATTGGATCAGTCGTTTGGCCAGAGAACAATTGCATTAAGTACTTTGATTCAAAATAAGCTGCAGGAGTTACCTTTGGTTGATCGCTAGAAATAACATCTCCTGCTGCATAAATGTTTTCAACGTTAGTTTGCAGGTGATCATTGACCAATACTCCAGTTTTATCGTACTTAACACCGACTTGCTCTAGGTTCAAGCTTTCCAAATTAGGGATCCTTCCGGTCGCATCTAAGATCCAATCAGTCGTCAAAATTTGATTGTCACCATATGTGATGAGATATTGGTCAGCTTTTTTGGCAAAAGAAGTTACATTTGAATTCTCAATGAACTTCACGCCACGTTTTTTCAAATCATCAACGACTTGTTGGACGTAAGGTTGATAAAATTTACGTAACACTTTGTCTGAATGCAGCATGACCGTGACGTTAGCACCACTAGCATTGGCGATAGTCGCAAATTCCATACCAATGTAACCCGAGCCAATGATCACGATATTATTTGGCAATGTCTGCAAATTCATAAATGCCTCACTGTCATGTGCTAAGTCGGTTCCTTCAATGTCAAGGCGATGTGGTTTTAAACCAGTAGCGATAACAATCTTATCAGCGGTGACTTGCTTTTTATCATCGATACTGATTGTATGTTCGTCAACAAATTTCGCCTTGCCGTGAAAAACTTTTGCTCCGGCATTTTCAAGCCGTGCCGTCAAATTCTCTGGAAGTGGATCAATGATCTCTTGTTTATGTTCAACATTTTTCGTCCAATTAACTTTGATCTCACCATCTAAAATATTGCTCATTCGTTCATTTTCACGAGCCATTTTGACTGGTTCATCTAAAGCTATTTTTGCGTTGCAACCACGGTTCGGGCAAGTTCCGCCAACTAAACCACTTTCTACAACGCCGACTTTTACGCCAGTTTCTGCTAATGGTGCAGCCCCGTCAAAAGTGGCGTGACCCGCGCCAATGTAAAGTACATCAAAATCAAAGTTCGAATCCATATAATCCCTCCATTAATTTATTTGTATATATACCATTAATGTAATTCATTTGGAAAAAATATGAAAGTTATATTATCTTGATTTGATAAACTATTCATATTTAACTGAATTGTTTGGGTTCGTCTGTTTTTGGTTGTATTTCTTAATATAAAACTAATTATTATTTGAAACAAAAAAAACATTTGTTTTAATGGAAATACAAGCTATTGGATTATTAAATGGCTATCTACTTGTTGGATTTTGCTGTTGTTACTGTCGATAGTTTAGTTGATTAATATTATGGGGGTGCAATAATGAAAGTATTACCTGTTGTTTTCTTGTTTCTGGCAATTGTTTTGTTATCTTTGACAAAACTGCTGAGCAATACCTTCGTTCCGAAAGAACTCCTGGTTGTTTTGGGAATCATTTCTCTTGTTTTGTCGTTGGTTTCAGCTGTTTGGGGATATTGGTATTTGCGTAAAAATAAAGATTAATATTTTTGTTTTTGTTGCGATGCACTTATTTGGTGCATTGCTTTTTTTATCGAAATGTAAGAGATCTTTGCGGACAGAGGCGTTTTGTTTTGTTGCGTTCTAATGTTTTATTGGTCGTTTGGGGTGGAGGTAGTAGTTTGGTTGTACGTTCAATGCCGACTCCGGGACCCGGGGATACAGCCACTGGAACGTGGTGGGCACATTTTGAACCAATCGAGCAAAGGGCGCTCGCTTGTTTCAAAACTGCACCTTTCTCTAGGTTCCTTCGTCACCAAGAGAAATTTCACCACTGAGGGCTGTATCCCCGGGCCCCTCCGTCTAGATAGTGAAATAATCCTCCCTGGGTTGAGTTTTACCGATTTATTTTCTGCAAATTGGCACTTTGTGCGCGTCCTATTTATCACATGTCTATCTCAAATATTTTGATTGTTAGTAACCCTCAACCCAGGACCATAAAACCCGGATCTTTTTCGTGGTCTATGAACTTACTATGTAATTTGAATACAAAAATAACGCATCTTTTTTTGATGCGTTATTTTTGGCTGCTTAACTTTGTTTCAAATACTTATTGATCAGCTCTCTGATTTTATCATTATCTTCACTGGTTCCTACGGTGATCCTTAACCAGTTTGGTAATAAGCCGGTTCTGATTAAGTATCCGTTTTTTAATAAATACTGAGCTAATTTGTCTGCTTCTTCGTATTGGAAGAAGATGAAGTTTGCTTGGCTTTGATAATGCTTGATGTTTAATTTGTCGAAGTATTCTTGCATTTTAGCTCGTTCGATTGCATTTTTTTTAACTATATCATCGACAAATGACTGATCTTTGAAAGCCGCTGTTGCTGCTGCTTGGGCTACTGAATTTACGTTGTATGGTAAACGCGTTTTTTGCACTTGTTCGGCCACTTCTTTGGAAAATACGGCGTAACCTACACGGAAGTTTGCTAAGCCGTAGGCCTTGGAGAAGGTCCGCATGACTACGATGTTGGAATATTTTTTCGTTAGGTCCATGGCTGAGGGATTTTTTTCTGTTACGAAATCGATGTACGCTTCGTCGATCAAGACTAGAGTCTCTTTTGGTACTTGTTTGACGAAGTTTTCGATGTCAGCGACTGTTTCAAATGTGGCTGTTGGATTGTTGGGATTGCAGATCCACACTAACTTAGTTTTTGGAGTGATTGCTTTAAGCATACTATCAAAATCAATACCACCATTTGCTAAGACAGTAACTTTTTCAACTTTAGCTTCTTCAATCTCAGCGTGTAATGCGTATTCTGAAAAAGTCGGACTGGAGATCAATTCAACATCCCCTGGTTCTAAGAATACTCGCGATAACATGACGATGACTTCGTCTAATCCCACACCGAAAACGATTTGCTTTGGATCAAGGTCGAATTTTTGACTGATCAGTTGGCGTAATTCGGTGGCATCACTGTCAGGATAACGATTGCTTTGCGAATAAGCCCAGTTGACGACAGCATCTTTGACTGTTTTAGAAGTCCCGTAAGGATTTTCATTGGCGGACAAGCGCACTAGTTTCGATAAACCTAATTCAGATTTCATTTCATCTAGAGTTTTTTCCGGGACGTATGGCTTTAGTTCTTTGATTACTTTTTTCATGCTGCCTCCTAGAGATCTTTGATTTCAGGACGGTCCTTGTATTCGCTCATCAAGCCTTCCCGTTTAGCGAGTTCTGTTTTGATCTGGTCGAAAGTTACGCCTTGTTCGACCCAAAGGACGCAAAGGTGGTATAGCAGATCGGCAGATTCATAGACTAGTTCACCGTCACCTCTTGGTTTGTCAGGATTCTTGGCGGCCACGACTACTTCAGTCGATTCTTCACCCACTTTTTTCAAGATCTTATCCAAGCCTTTGTTGAATAAGTAGTCTGTATATGAACCTTCTTTAGGATTCTTTTTCCGGTCAACGATCATTTCATATAGTTCATCTAAATTTTGCATAGTTTTTACTCCTTTGATTGATTAACTGGTTGGAAAAAACAGCTTCGATGTCCGGTGTGACACGCTGGTCCTACAGGGTCGACCTTGATTAATAAGGCATCCTCATCGCAATCTAACGTTAAGTCAACGACATTTTGGAAGTTGCCACTAGTTTCGCCTTTATGCCACAACTCTTGTCGTGACCGTGACCAAAACCACGTTTGGCCGGTTTCTAAAGTCTTTTGATAACTCTCTTGATTCATCCAAGCGACCATCAAGACGTCTTTAGTTTGAGCATCTTGCACCACGGTCGTTAATAAACCTTTGAAAAAATCCGGTTCGATCATCGTACGACCACTCCTTTTTGCTTGAGATACGATTTAACATCATCGATGGTTAATTCTCCATAATGGAAAACTGAAGCTGCTAGTGCACCATCGACATTAGCTTGTAAAAAGACATCACTAAAATCGGCTAATTTCCCAGCACCACCAGAAGCGATGATGGGAACATTTACTGCCTCACCTAATTGTTGATACAAGGAAATGTTGAAGCCATCTTTCGTACCATCTTGATCCATACCTGTGACCAATAATTCACCGGCACCTTTTGCAACGACTTCTTTAGCCCAAGAGATTGCCTCAATATCAGTCTTTTGTTGACCCCCATGAGTGTATACGAAATACTGTTTTGACTCAGGGTCAAATTTGACATCGATTGCGACAACGATACATTGATTACCAAATTTTTTCGCGCCCTCAGTGATCAGATCAGGATCATTTACAGCAGCTGAATTGATAGCAACTTTGTCTGCTCCAGCTTTGAGCAATTTTTGAATGTCTTCGACTGAAGTAACTCCACCGCCGATCGTTAACGGCATGAAGACTTGTTTTGAAACTTGTTCAACAACGTCGATCATGGTTTTTCTTTTTTCATTGGTAGCTGAAATATCTAAGAAAATTAGTTCATCTGCACCTTGTTTTTGATATTCAGCTGCGATCTCAACAGGATCGCCCACGTCAGTTAAGTTGACGAAGTTGATCCCCTTTTTAACACGACCGTCAGCTACGTCTAAACAAGGGATTATTCTTTTAGCTAGCACCTGCTTCCACCTCCGCAATGTCTTTTAATGTGATTGTTTTTTCGTATAAGGCTTTTCCAATAATTACGTCTCTGATCCCTAAAGCTTTTAAGTTGTGCAGATCTTTGAGATCCCTGATCCCACCGCTGGCGACTAAATTAGCTTGCGGAAGTCTCTGGCTCAGTTTCATGAGTAGATCTAAATTAGGTCCTTGCATCGTGCCATCACGAGCTACATCAGTGACGATGAACGATTTAGCACCATTGTCCATCATTTCCTTGATCAGATCAGACATTTTGACGTTTGATTGTTGCAGCCATCCATTGACGGCAACTTTCCCATTAGCGCCATCGACCCCGATCACGATGCGATCGCCACCGTATTTTTTCAGAAGGTTTTTGACGAATGCTGGGTTTTCGAGGGCAGCAGATCCAATGATGATCCGATCGATCCCCAGATCCAAATACATCCGGGCAATTTTTTCATCGCGGATCCCACCACCTAGTTCTAAAAAGCCGTCAAAGTTTTTGCGGATGTCTGAAATGATCATATAGTTTTCTGGACGTCCGGTCTTAGCACCGTCTAGGTCTACTAAATGCAGTTGCTTGACCCCTTGAGCAAAAATATTTTTAGCTTGAGCGACCGGGTCACGATCGATCAAAGTTACTTGCTCATAGTCGCCTTGATATAATCTGACGCTTTGTCCTTCATGAAGATCAATTGCGGGAAAAATCATTTGTCGTCACCATCTCTTGAAATTTATTTAATAAGTTTAAACCGACTTGCCCACTCTTTTCGGGGTGAAATTGCATGCCGACTACATTATTGTTTTGAACGATGCTTGGGATCTTAATCCCATAGTCAACTTCTGCTACAACATATTTCGGAGCACAGCTTGCATAATACGAGTGAACAAAATAAGTGTACTCTTGATCAGCCACTTTAAAGGGACTATTCGAAGCAACTTGATTTTGATTCCAGCCCATCTGTGGAATCTTCAAATCGCTATTTTCAGGGATCTCTTTTACGTGTCCCGGAATCAAGTCTAAGCCCTTATTTAGTCCGTATTCCTCACTATCCTCGAACAACAATTGCATCCCGAGACAAATACCTAAGAAGGGATGTTTTTCGTTGGCAGCTTTTTTCAATACTTCTATCAAGTTGCGTTCTTTTAAAGCATCAACGGCAGCTTCAAAAGCTCCGACACCTGGCAAAACAACCGCATCAGCATTCAAGATCTCGTCCGGGTCAGCTGTTAGCTTATTTTCAATGTTCAAATAATTCAGTGCTTTTTTTAAATTTAATGTATTACCCGTATCGTAATCGACGATCGCAAACATTAGATCACACCTTTCGTTGAATTGACTCCAATAATATCTGGATTGATAGTTACCGCATCACGCATGGCCCTTCCGAAAGCCTTGAACAAGCTTTCTACTTTGTGGTGCGTATTTCTTCCATAAAGGATCCGGGCGTGAAGATTCATCTCTGCTGCAAAAGCGACTGCTTGGAAGAAGTCTTCAACTGTCTCGGTATCAAGTCCACCAAGTCTTGGATTCAATAGTTCAGCATCAAAGACTAAGTAAGAACGGCCACTTAGATCAACGCTGACTTGTCCAAGCGTTTCATCCATAGGCACAAATTCAGTCCCATATCGTTCAATGCCAGCTTTATCGCCGAGTGCTTGTTTAAAGCATTCACCCAAAACGATCCCGGTATCTTCCGTTGTGTGGTGTGGATCGACGTCTAAATCTCCGTGAGCCTTAACTTCCAAACCAAAACGGCCGTGTTTAGCAAACAAGGTCAACATATGGTTCAAAAAGCCGATCCCCGTGTCAATTTTGATACCTGTTTGTTCATCTAAATTCAATGTAATTTTGATTTGTGTTTCTTGTGTCTTTCTTTCGATTGTAGCTTTTCTCATAAGATTCTCCCTAGTCGTAATATTTATCAAATCTGGATTCGATGGCTCTGGCGTGTCCTTCAAGGCCTTCAACTCGAGCTAACGTGGTAATAGCTTTAGCTTCCTTTTCCAGTGCTGGCTTGGTGTATTGGATGAATGATGTTCGTTTAACAAAATCGTAAACACCCAGTGGTGATGAAAATCTAGCAGTACCACCTGTTGGCAAAATGTGATTAGGTCCAGCAACATAGTCGCCAAGAGGTTCTGAAGCATATTTTCCTAAGAAGACTGAACCAGCATTTTTGATCTGGTTAAGATATTGCGTGGGATCGTCTAATTGGATCTCCAAGTGTTCTGGAGCTACGGTGTTCATTAAGGTGAACATATCGTCGACCTTATCAACGACCGCGATGAAGCCTTTTTCATTAACAGATGCTGTGGCGATCTCTTCACGTGGTAAGACTTTTAACTGCGAATCAACATTGTCGCTAACGGCTTTGGCTAGTTTCATGCTGTCAGTGACGAGGATCGGACGAGCTAACTTGTCGTGCTCTGCTTGTGTCAATAAGTCAGCTGCCAGTTGGCGAGGGTCAGCTGAATCATCGGCAATAACACCAATTTCTGAAGATCCTGCGACCATATCGATGGCCACTTGACCAAAGACTTGTTTCTTAGCAGTAGCGACGAAGATATTTCCAGGTCCGACGATCTTATCCACACGAGGGATCGATTCAGTTCCATATGCCAGTGCAGCGATTGCTTGAGCGCCACCTACTTGATAAATAGCGTCGACACCGGCAATTTTTGCAGCTGCTAAAACAGCTTTAGAAATCCCATCTTTTTGTGGAGGCGTTACGATCACGACTTGCTCAACGCCGGCTATTTTTGCGGGCATCGCACTCATCATAATAGTCGATGGATAAGCAGCAGTTCCGCCTGGAACGTATAGTCCGACCTTTTGTAGCGGCAACAACTTCTGCCCCCGCAAGACGCCAGGCTGTTCACTGTCGATGAAGCCTTTTTCTAATTCTTTTTTGTGGAAACTGGAAATATTTTTCTTAGCTAATAACAAGGCAGCTTTGACATCTGGATCGAGTGTTTCATAAGCTTCATCAATGATTTTTTGATCAAGCTTGAAAGTATCGACATCAACATTGTCAAATTTCTTACCGTATTCTTTTAAAGCGGCATCGCCATTTTCGATGACGTTATTAATAATATCGCTAACAGCTGTTTCAACTTTTGGATCTGTCAATTGACGTGTTTTCAACTGGACCATTTTTTCTAATTCTGCTAAATTTTTTTGAACGATTTTCATTATGCTTGCCCCACTTTATTATTTTCAATTACAGTTTTTAATCGATCGACGAAATCAAATATGGCATCGGGATGTTGTTTCAAAGCCATCCGATTGACTACTAGTCGAGTGGAAACTTTATCTAAATAGTCAAAGATCTTGAGGTGATTTTCTCTGATAGTTGTTCCCGTCTCAGTAATGTCGACGATGGCGTCGGCTAAACCAGTCAATGGTGCTAACTCAACTGAACCTTCGATCTTGATGATCTCGACGTCTTGTCCCAATGAGTCAAAATAACGTTTGGTGATCAAGGGATATTTTGTCCCGATGATCTTTCGTTTTGGTGCTTCTGGGTCAAAGTCTTGAGTCGATGCCAATACAAATTGACACTTGCCAATGTTTAAACCGAGTAATTCATATTGTGAATTTTGATGTTCCGTCAAGATATCGCTACCGACGATCCCAATATCGGCGGCGCCTCGTTCCAAGAACGTTGTCACATCTGGGCCTTTAGCGAGAATAAATTGATATGGCTGAGTCTCTGAATTGAAGATCAAACGACGTTGTTTATTGCGGATCTGATCACAATTGATCCCAGCTTCTTCTAAAAGAGGGATAACTTGTTTCTCAACTCGGCCTTTAGTTAAGGCTATTTTTATACGATTTTCATTCAATATATTCACCTTCCGTCATATCAATTAATTGTGCATCTAATTTTTCCGCTTCTAATTTGGCATTTTCTAAGTTATCAGATAATGAAAGAATCCCATCTGGCGTGTTCTTCAATAATTCTTCGGCTTCACACCACTGCTCTTCTTGAAAGTAGATCAATTTCTTTTGTTTAGTTTGACTCTTGTTGACTAAAAGATCAGTTAAGAGATCGATGTTGATCCCCATTCCAACAGCAGATTCACTCACGTCTTGGAAGTTTGCAAGCAATTTGTCATAGCGTCCGCCACTGAACAAGTAACCCGAACCTGCCTTAGAAAAGCCTTTAAAAGTCAATCCTGTGTAATATTGCTGTGGAGCTTTGCTGCTGAGATCAATCGAAACAACTTGATTTGGCAAGATTTGTTTCAACCAAGCAATCACTTTTTTTAACTCATCGATCCGATTTTGCATTGGTTTAGATAAATTGAAATTAGCCAGTTGGTCAAAAATCTTGGCTGGATCACCAAATAGTCTGGGCCAGTTCATCAAAAATTGAAATTCGGAACGATCTTTAAACTGGCTGATCAATTCTTCATAGAGGGGAACTTGTTTATCATACAAGGACTGAGCAATTGCTTGTTTCAATGCTTCATCGTCAGTTAGTTCTGACAGGATAACTTCAGCAAAATCAGCGATCCCCAGTTCAATCTCAACTGGTTCATCTAACAATTTTTGACTGAGCAAATTGATCAAGACTAAACATTCAAATTCAGCTTTGATCGAAGAATAGCCGACCAATTCGATCCCTGCTTGCGTCAGTTCATTGTACGAACCAGAAAGCCTTCGACTGATCCGGAAAATATCGCCAACGTACCAGAATTTTTGTGGTAACGAAATATTAGTTGAGCTTAAAAAGCGTGCGATCGGTAAGGTCATATCCGGCCGAAGCACGATCGTATCGCCTTCCTGATCCAACAAGCGATACATCTGATAATTCCCGAGTTTATAAGGTTCAAAAACCGATTGTTTTTCCAAAAGTGGCGTTGAGATCTTCGCAAAACCACGGTCAGAAAAAGTATCCCCGATAACAGAAGCAACATGCTGCTTGACCACCGCTCTACGTCCAAACTCATCACGAGTCCCTAGTGACAACAAATTATTATTCATATCAACGCCTCCAAATTCCTACTAATCAAAAACCAAAGCCATAAACCCGATAATAGTCAAAACATGAATCCTCGCCAACCTGCAATGAATCTCTTCAAAAACCTAAAAAAAATCCCCTTAGCAAATAAATGCTAAGAGGACGTAAATAACGTGGTTCCACCTCACCTTTGTTTAATCCTTGCGGATCAAACCTCATGTTGGCTGAGTCAACTGGGATAACGAACCATTTCGTCAAAGCCTACTGATTTCAGCTTTGAAGTTATTCGTAGGTGTGGTTTCAACAATAGTTTCCGTTTCATTTTCAGCTACTGAAACTCTCTTTAGGAGGGACTAGCATTTACTTTTCCTATTCATGACTTTTATTAGAATTTGATTAGTAAAATTAATCATTTATTTAATTTAACTGTAATAATAGCCGTGAATTTTTAGAATGTCAATAGCTAGTCAAAGAATTTATCAAATGTATCCCATGACCGACTGAATCTATATCGTGAGCATCAGATCCATAAACAAGCGGAATGGAAAGGCCTTCAGCCATTCGAAGGATCTGTTTGCCAGGATAAAAATCATTGCAGTAAGGTTTATAAAGACCGGCAAAGTTCAAATCTAATTGTCGGTCTTGTTTTTTAATTTTTTGTAAAATATCGTTCACTAAATCAAGGTTCTTTTCGTCAAGATCATCACTAATGTGAAAGTGATCTTGGTATTTACGGACCAAGCTCATATGACCGATCCTTTGAGGCGCATACTTTCCTAGATCAGCTTCAACAGATCTTTGAACGGTGTGATAATAATGCGCAAATATCATTTGCGGATCGTTTAAATAAGCCGAAAAACCGTTTTGAAAATCATCGAATCCATTATCAACGCACCAAAATTTGTCATTCGTTCCCTTCATGAAGTGGACTGACAAGATATTCTCTTGAGTGCGCGGTCCATATTCATTGAGAAAATCACGCGTGAAATCCTCAAAACCTTCTAAGTAATCGACTTCAAAACCAACTGTGATCTCGATCTGGTCTTTAAACTTGTCCTGCATTGATTCAGCTAAATCAAAATAAGCTGGCAGCTGATCCATCCGAAGCGAAGCTTCAGAAAGACCATCAACGCTACCTTGATAGCTATTCTTAAAATCAGATGGCAGAGGTGCATGTTCAGTAATACAATATTTCTCCATACCAAGATCGATCGCCCGTTGGATCATCTTCTCAACTGGTTCGCCGCTCCCATGTGGACAAAGTTCTGTATGCGTGTGTCCGTCCATTAACATTTGATCACTCCTTTTTAACCATCGTGGACTAAAAATGCAGATTACTCAAGCTAAAAATCAAGGGGATGGTCACTAAACTAAATAACGTCGACAAACTCATAATAGAAATCGCCGGAGCGGGATCCTTCTCTGCTTGCAAAGTAAAGAGCACCACCAAGCCCGCTACCGGACACGCTGCCATGATGACCGTCGTATAAAAAGCAACTCCGGAAACACCTAACGACCGTAAAATAATGATCCCAATAATTGGATAAATTAAATTACGCAAAAAAATGCTGATCAACAAATTCTTTTCCAACATTTCGCGACTAAATTTGATCTTTGTCAAACTATTACCGATCACGATCATCGAAAGTGGCGTATTGATCGACCCGACAGATTTAACTACTTGGTCAAGAGTGCCAGGCAAATGTAAAGAAAAGACAAACATCAACATCCCTAGAACAATGGCAACGATATTGGGATTAAGCAAAATCTTTCCCCAATTGACAGTCTCGTCTTTTTCGCCATGATGCGAAAACAGACTGATTCCATGAGTCCAGTTGAATATATTGAAACACGCTAAGGAAACTACGCCAAAGAACACTCCCGAAGAGCCGAATAATGCAGAGATCAAAGGGATGCCCATGAAGCCCGCGTTCGAATAAACGCTCCCATAAATGGCGATCCGTTGAACGTTTTCGTCAGCGACCCGGCCAAATATTAATCTGGAAATAATAATTTCAATAAAATACAAAATGATCACTGCTAAAAAAGCTAATAAAAAGAATTTGATACGAGCAGCCGAATAATCCTGCTCAAACGCCCCAATAATTAAACAGGGAGAAATAATATAAATCAAAATATTAGTCAGATCACTTGAAGATTGAGCTTTCAAAAAATCCAGCTTACCGATCAAGAAACCAACTAGCATTAATCCAAACAATAAAATGATTTGATTGGAAAGTTGTCCAACGTCCAAAAAAATCCCCCCTCTTCAGAAACAGTTGAACTTATTATCAAGTTCCAAAAGTTAAGAATCAACAAAAAAACACAAAGATAAAAAATTAAATGCAAAACTAAAAGATAAATAATGAAATCTTTGCTTGATAGTAAAAAAATACACCTTCCCCAAAAGGAAGATGTAAAGAATTTTTATTATTTAGCAGAACGTTCTTTAATGAATAAGCCCACAAAATATCCAATAAACAAGCCGATCAAGGCTGGAACTACCCAACCGAGACCAAGTTCAGATAGTGGTAAGATCTGATTAAAGTTCATTAGATCAGTGAACCAGCTTTGTCCATGGAACATGAAATCCATTGACTCGAGTCCGGCTAAAACAGCTGGCACAAACGTAAAGATGGTCGTGATCACGTAAACGTATCGAGATGAACCGATAAGTGGCGTCAAGACTGCCAAGATTATCAACGTAATCGCCAGTGGATATATGAACATCAAGGCTGGTGTCGAATATTGGATCAACTTAGTTAATCCAACATTGGCGAAGACGCACGGCAAAACGCTGGCTATCAAGATCAAAACTTGATAAGAAATTTTGGGAAACATCTCGTGCATCGCTTCACCAAAAGCTGTGATCAAACCGATCGACGTCTTCAAACAAGCAATGATGACAATTAAAGCTAGTAAGATATTTCCAAAGCTTCCGAAATAGTAATTGAAAGTCTGAGCTAAAGTAATGCCACCATTAGCTGCTAGTTTGAATTGACCGAGACTCATCGTACCTAAAATTGCTAGTAAAGCATAAATGATCCCCATCAAAACAACACTAATAGTACCAGCTTTGATCGTATCCTTAGCAATTTCTCGTGGATCAGTCACTCCTAGCGTTTTAATACCATCAATGACCACTACACCAAAAGCAAGTGACGCTAAGGCGTCCATTGTGTTATATCCCTCAGTAAATCCTGCCAGCACCGGACTTTTGGCATATGAACCTTGAGGAGTATAGTTCAATGATCCCATCGGCTTAACTAAAGCGACAATAATCAAAATACCTAACAAGATCAAAAAGATCGGCGTTAGCCATTTTCCGACATAAGTCATGATCTTACTAGGTTTTCGAGCAAACCACCATGAGGCAGCAAAAAACAAAATCGAAAAAATCATCAAGGAAGATCTTTGCATCCCCGAATTGACAAAGGGATCGATCCCCATTTGAAATGAGGTGGTAGCTAGACGTGGCGTAGCAAAAAATGGACCAATGATCAAATAAAGCAAAATCGTGAAGACGTATGCATAGCCCTTGTGGATCTTACTTGATAGATCAAAGACACTGGCACTTTCGGTCATCCCTAGTCCAGCGACCCCTAGTAGTGGTAATCCAATACCAGTAATCAATAGACCAATGATAGCTAAACCAACGTTACTTCCTGATTGTTGTCCTAAAAATACTGGAAAAATCAAATTTCCCGCACCAAAGAACAGGCCGAAGAGCATCGAACCTATAAAAAATAATTCTCTTCTGGTTAATTTTTTCGTCATATTGCACCCTTTATGTTGTGATAATTAAAAAAAGCAATATTGTTGGATATTGCTTTTTTATTGTTAGTGGATGTTCATTTCCGGTTCTACTGGGCATTTTGGAAATTGCCCTGCGAAACATGCTGCTGTCCCTAACAGTGAGTTGCACCCTCTATAATTTAGCTGTTAATTTTACATCCGGATATTTATTTGCAAACCAGTTTTCGGCAAATTTGTTTTCAAACAAGAACAATGGATTGCCATCAAGGTCTTTGACTAGCATATTTCTAGTGGAAGACATGTTTTGATCCAATTGTTCAGGATCGATCCAACGAGCAATTCTTGAACCGATCGGATTCATGACAACGTCACAATTATATTCGTTTTTCATTCTAAATTGGAAAACTTCAAACTGGAGTTGTCCAACTGCCCCTAAAATATAGTCGTTAGTTGTATATTTTTGATACAACTGCACAGCACCTTCTTGAACTAATTGCTGCATCCCTTTATGGAAAGATTTCTGCTTCATAACATTCTTTGCTTGGACTTCCATAAACATTTCTGGGGTAAATTGTGGTAAATCTTCAAACTGGATATTCTTCTTACCTGTATAAATCATATCGCCGATCTGGAAATTACCAGTATCATACAAGCCAACAATATCGCCAGCTACAGCAGTTTTTACTTGTTCTCTTTGATCAGACATGAATTCAGTAGCATTGTTCAAACGCATTGATTTACCAGTCCGACTCAAAGTTACGTCCATTCCCTTTTCAAATTCACCAGAACAAATTCTGACAAAGGCGATCCGGTCACGGTGATTAGGGTTCATGTTAGCTTGAATTTTGAAAACAAAAGCAGAAAATTCAGGATCATCAGGTTTAACTACTTCTTCACTATCCTTGATCGGATGACCCGCTGGTGCTGGGGCCATGTCCAAGAAGGTATCTAAGAACACTTGGACACCAAAGTTAGTCAAAGCTGAACCGAAGAAGACTGGTGTTTGATCACCTTTCATGATCTTCTCGAGGTCAAACTTGTTTCCAGCTTCTTTGATCAAGTCAACCTCGCCTAAAGCTTGTTCGTAGACGCTATCTTCTTCGATGGGGTTTCTTTCTTTCAATTTTCCATCTTCACCTAATGGCAAGAATCTGTCGTCACCTTCCTTACGATACAATTCTAGACGACTATTTTTGATATCGTATAAACCTTTTAATTCCTTACCCATACCGATCGGCCAGTTCATAGCGCAACCTTCGATATTGAGCAATTCTTCTAATTCAGCGATCAAATCAAGTGGATCGCGTCCATCACGGTCCAACTTATTCATGAAGGTAAAGATCGGAATGCCACGTTTCTTAACAACCTTAAACAGTTTCTTCGTTTGTGGTTCGATACCTTTTGCTGAATCAATAACCATGACAGCTGCGTCAACGGCCATCAAAGTACGGTAAGTATCTTCAGAAAAGTCTTCGTGTCCTGGAGTATCCAAGATATTAACGTCTTTTCCTTGATAGTGGAATTGCATTACTGAAGAAGTAACAGAGATACCACGTTTCTTTTCGATCTCCATCCAATCAGACGTTGCAAATTGACCAGACTTCTTAGCTTTAACAGTACCTGCTGAACGGATCACGCCACCAAAGTACAGCATTTGTTCGGTGATCGTAGTCTTACCAGCATCCGGGTGAGAGATAATGGCAAACGTTCTCCGCTTGTTTACCTCTTTTTCTAATTCTTTTTGTTCCATAACTTGCTCCTAACTCATAAAAAAAGAAATACATTAGTATTTCTTTTCAAACATATTTGTCGTTACGACTTTTACTTTGCTCTTAGGGATCTTAACGATGACATTTTGAATTCTTGCACCATCAACTTCGCCAGAAGTCAATTTCACACCACTCTTTAAAGTAATGCTCTTCGGGTGCTTATCATCAGGGATCTCATTTAAATTCATAATTAAATATCCTGCAATAGTATCGGCGTCTTCTTGTTCTTCGTCAATGTTCTCATCAAACAATTCGTTAAAATCTTCGATCGAGAACTTACCAACAACCGAATACTTAGTTGAAGAAATGCGATGATAATTAGTTGTTGTTTGATCGTACTCATCATCGATCTCCCCCACGATCTCTTCCAAAATATCTTCGATCGTTGCCAACCCGACTACTCCACCATAATCGTCCATGACCATAGCAATTTGGGTTTGGGTCGATTGCATCTTCAACAATAATGAATCGATGCTAGTTGATTCAGGTACGAATAACGGCTCGATCATGATCTTATTCAAATTGACGTTCTCAAATCCAGAGATCCGGGCCTGCTTCAACAAGTTCTTAATATGAACGATACCAATGATAGTATCCTTATCGCCACCATAAACTGGTACACGAGAATAAGGCTGTGCTAAGATAGCATCGATATTTTCATCCAGCGGATCATTGATATCGATCATGAAGGCATCCGTTCTTGGGACCATAACCTCACGAACGGTCTTGTCACTAAACTTAATAATACCTTGTAACATTTGATATTCGTCGGCATTGATCGTACCACTCTCACGTGACTTCTGGATCGTAGAAAGCATCTCGGTCCGTGAGACCTTATCCTTCTTTTGAGAAAAGTCGATCGGTGTGATCTTCATCAATCCGTGCAAGATAACAGTCATCAGCCAAACAAACGGCTTCAAAATCTTGCTAGTAACGTTGATGAATGGTTCCGTAAATCTTAATACTTGATATGGTCGGTGAACTGCGATCTGTTTCGGGAAAAGCTCCCCAAAGATCAAGATCAGAAAAGCCAAGATGATCGTAATGATAACGATCGATAATTCAAAGCTTCCTGGAAAGTTGCCGAGCACACCTTCTAATTTTGTACTTAAACTTGTGGCAGCGATCGCTGAGGATAAAAATCCCGCCAAGGTCACTGCTACTTGGATCGTTGATAAAAAATTAGTAGGATGATTTATTTCGCGTAAAATACGGTTATCTTTGTGGCCACCTTGTTCGGCCTTTTTCTCGACTTCCGTCTTATTTACCGAAACGATTGCCATCTCGCCAGCAGCGTAAATAGCATTTAGGAGCGTTAAAACGACTATGATCAATATTTGTCCAATTAACGCGACACCTGTAGGGTCATCACTCATTAATTTTTTCACTCTCTTTCATATTAAATAAAAATGATGTAACAATTATAGCAGGTGTAAAACAATTCAACAATATTACTGCCATTAATGATAAAATAAATTTAATACTATATAAGGAGTAACTGAAATTGTCTAACAAAAAAATCATCGTTATTTATTTATTTTTCTTCTTCATCCCTTACATAGTAAGCCTTCTGATCGCAGGCATGGCCTACAATGCTCTAGTCTTACATGCTTTGACTTGGCGGATCGTCGTTGGTGGTATCGTTGGCTCCTTAGGTATTTTTGCCATAAAAGTAATCGCACAACGTCCGATTTTGATCATGTATCGTAATTCGACGAGAAAGCCGTTGAAGCGATTTATCCATTTCTTTATTTTGGAACGAGATAAGCTCATCATTAGTTTAAATCTCTTGATCGATTTTATTCTAAGTATCGGCAGCATCTATCTCGTTGCTAAAGTTCTTACCCTTTCACAGATCTTAGGGACGACTATCGGTTGGCTAGTCTTGATCGTAATGGTATCAGTAACATTAGCATCCTATTTGGAATTTGATTCCTTATCGATTTATACCGAAAAAAAGAAAATAAAAGATTAAATACTTGACTTAAAGAAATACTAATCATATTCTAAACACATAACTATCAGAGGAGAATTTGACATGAAGCAAGCATACAACACAAAAATGGATGCATGTTGCTGTGTAATGATGAAAGATCATTATACTTTTTCAGCATGTCTAATTCCACTCAATTGATAACTAGTAGCGAATACTTTATTCAAGGGAGCTGACAATTAGTCAGTTCCCTTTTTTTTATGGAAAGGAGCAACACTGTGGACACTGTAAAAATTGGTGTTTTGAATTTGATGTATAACAAACTCGAAACGAATCAAAACTTTTATAAGTCACTGACGGGTGAACATAAAAACGTTGAACTAGTTTATTATTACTCAGCCACGCGCTATGTAAACCGAAAATTAGATCCATCGATCACTAATACGATGAAACCCTTGGATCTAAATGACCTTCCCAATCTAGATGGCTTTATTATCACTGGAAGTCCCATTGAGCAACTGGACTTTGATGAAGTCACCTACAAAGATGAGATCAACAATTTACTAGATTCTTTAAATGAAATGAGGATCCCCCAGCTGTACGTCTGCTGGGGTGCGATGGCAGCTTTAAATCATTTGTACGACATCGACAAACAGATCTTGCCGCATAAAACATTTGGCATTTTCCAAAATAACATTTTGCATTCTTCAAAATTACTACAAAATATTAGTGATAATTGCCCTGCTCCTCACGCCCGTTATGCGGAAATGAACCAGCAGCAGATCAATGACAATTCACAATTAGTTTTAAACTCGTTGAATGATAAAGGCCTATTGTTCCTCGCTGAGGCCAAAAACAAGCCACAAGCCTTCTTATTTTCACATCTCGAATACCAACGAGATGATTTGAAGAAAGAGTACGAACGTGAATATCAAGCGCACCCTGAGCTTGATCCAATTCAACCAGAAAACTACTATTCACCGATCAATAACAAGCCAATGTTTGCTTGGAAAGAGATCCAGCAAAAGTTCTTTGGCAACTGGATCGAAGAAGTCATGGCTGCTAAGGAGCAAGCGTGTAGTTAGTGGAGGTGGTCATCGGCGTAAAGATCTACTGAATGTTATACAATAAGGATATTAAACGAAAAACCGGAGGGATATCATGACAAAAATTGCAAACAATATCACAGAATTAATTGGTAATACACCTATCGTTAAGTTGAATAAAGTTGTACCTGAAGATGCAGCTGACGTTTACGTGAAGTTGGAGTTCTTAAATCCCGGCAGTTCCATTAAAGATCGTATTGCTTTATCTATGATCGAAGCCGCTGAAAAAGCTGGCAAGCTAAAACCCGGTGACACAATCGTTGAACCAACATCAGGTAACACTGGTATCGGTCTTTCACTAGTTGCTTCAGCTAAAGGCTACCACTTGATCATTATGATGCCAGACACAATGAGTGTTGAACGTCGTAAGATCATGCAAGGATATGGTACCGAATTAGTTCTTACACCAGGAAGCGAAGGCATGGGTGGAGCTATCAAACGTGCTAAAGAATTATCTGAAGAAGAAGGCTACTTCTTACCGATGCAATTCTCTAACCCAGCTAACCCGGAGATCCACGAAAAGACTACTGGTAAAGAGATCATTGATGCTTTTGATGGAGAAACCGTTGATGCTTTCGTTGCAGGTGTTGGTACTGGTGGTACTTTATCAGGTGTCAGCCACGCCTTAACTAAGAAATTCCCAGATGTTAAGATTTACGCTCTTGAAGCTGCTGAATCTCCACTACTTAAGGAAGGCAAAACTGGTAAGCACAAGATCCAAGGAATCAGTGCTGGAATGATCCCTGATACTTTGGACCAAAATGCCTACTCAGACATCGTGGAAGTTACTTCTGATCAAGCCATCAAGATGGCCCAAGAAGTCAGCCGCAAGGAAGGATTTTTACCAGGCATTTCAGCTGGTGCTAACATCTTTGGTGCCATCGAGATCGCTAAGAAATTAGGCAAAGGTAAAAAAGTCGTTACTGTCTCACCTGACAACGGTGAGAGATATCTTTCGACCGATTTATTTAATTTCTAGAAAATAAATTCAAATCTTTTTAATTGGTAGCAATTTGTGAGAAAATAAAAAACATTAATTCTATTGGGGGAAAATTTAGGATATGAAAAAGAGATTTTTAGTACTACTTTCATTAGTAGCAGCTATTGCCTTAGTGCTTACAGGTTGCTCATCAAACAGCTCTAGCGAAACTAAGACCAAGGGGACTCTTACCATCGGTCTGGAAGGAACTTATGCACCTTACTCCTACCGTGAAAATGGTAAGTTGACAGGTTTTGAAGTCGACTTCGCTAAAGCTTTGGCAAAGAAGATGGATCTTAAGGCCAAATTTGTGCCTACTAAATGGGATTCATTAATTGCCGGACTTAATTCAAAGACATTCGACGTGGTTATTAATAATGTCGGCGAAACTAAGGATAGACAGAAACATTATATTTTTGCTGAACCTTATGTCCAATCTAAATCAGTCTTGATTACTAAAGAAGACGACACATCCATCAAATCAGTTGATGACTTGAAAGGTGTCAAAGTTGCTGAAGGTACTGGTACCGACAACTACAATAAAGCTAAGAAATTCGATGCAAATATCGTTCCTTCTTCTGATTTTGCTACTACAATGTCTATGATCAAACAAGGTCGTGTTAAGGCTACTATTAATTCCCGTGAAGCTTTCTTAACTTGGCAAAAAGATAACAAGAACAGTGGTTTGAAGTATCAAGTTATCCCAACTGACAAGATCCCTAACACTAAGATCGCTCCTATTTTCAATAAGGATAGTACCGGTCTACGCGACAAAGTAAACAAAGCCGAACAAGAACTTAAAAAAGACGGCACTTTAAAGCGTCTATCGATCAAGTACTTCGGTGAAGACATTAGTAAATAATCATTTTTAATTTTGGAGAGGGGCGGATTTTATGTGGCATATAATTATTACATCATTGCCAGAAATGTTAGTCGCAATGGTGCAATACACCATTCCGTTAGCGATAATCGCATTTATATTTGGATTGATACTTGCAGTCCTAACAGCTTTAATCAAATTTATTGAACCTAGTGAAAACAAAGCCATCAAGTATCCATGGCTAGTTTTAAGAGCGATTGCCAACTTTTACGTTTGGGTCTTTCGTTCAACACCACTATTGGTTCAGCTGTTCATCATTTTCTTTGGATTGCCAAATATCGGCGTGCAACTAGATCCATTTATCGCCGCAGTTATCGGTTTTTCACTTAACACTGGTGCATATGCCTCAGAAACGATCCGTTCAGCTTTATTATCGGTTCCTCAAGATCAATGGGACGCAGCTTTTACTTTAGGCTTTTCAACTAGACAAACATTAATGAAGATCATCTTGCCACAAGCAGTCAGAATTGCTTTACCTCCACTATCAAACTCGTTCATCAGTTTGGTAAAGGATACTTCATTGGCCAGTTCGATCACCATTCTTGAAATGTTTCAAGTCAGCCAACAGATCACAGCTAAGAACTTCCAGCCGCTACTAATGTACACCTTAGCAGCCGCATTATACGCCATCATCTGCAGTCTCTTAACTTGGTTACAACATTACCTGGAGAAGAGAACTTCAAGATACGTTAAAGGAAGTGAAGCTTAATGATCTCAATGAAGAATATCATCAAGAAGTACGATGGAAAAGAAGTCTTAAAAGACATCTCTGTCGATTTCCCTGAGGGAAAAACTTCCGTGATCTTAGGACCGTCCGGATCAGGAAAATCAACGCTACTTCGTTCGATCGACTTGCTAGTTCGACCAGAATCAGGAACCTTAAGCTTCTCAGATTTTTCTTACAACTATGCTGAATCACTATCAAAAAAAGATAGTATGAGGATCCGTCAAAAGACTAGCATGGTTTTCCAAAACTGGAACTTATTCCCTAACTTGACCGTACTAAAGAATATTACTGCTGCACCGATCAACGTTTTGAAAATGTCCACAGATGAGGCGAATAAAGTCGCCAGAGATCTCTTAGAAAAAGTTGGCTTAGCCGAATACGAAGACAGATTTCCAAGTCAGCTATCCGGAGGCCAGCAACAAAGAATCTCGATCTGTCGCGCTTTAGCAATGGACCCAGATTACATCTTACTAGATGAGCCAACTAGTGCTCTAGATCCTGAGTTAGAAACACAAGTCCTCAAGATTTTGGAAGAAATGGCCAAAGATGGTCAATCAATGATCATCGTGACCCACAATATGGAATTTGCTAGATTAGTATCAGATAAAATCGTCTTCATTGAAGATGGTGAAAAAGTCTACGATGGAGCCACAAATGATTTCTTCGAACATCCCACACCACGGATCAAGGACTTCCTGGCAGGGATCTCGTTGGATCCTAATAAAATAAATAAGTAACAAAAAGAGAATGTGACATAAGTGTTCTCTGTACAATAAAAAATGGACGAAAACCGATTTTTGGTTTTCGTCCATTTTTTGTT
>NZ_RHNT01000029.1 GCF_003946325.1 Companilactobacillus furfuricola
CACCTTATTGACCTTACTTTTACCTTTATTATATTTATCTAAATAGCTCAAGATTTGATCTTTATCTTTAAAGCTTGGGGTTAATGGAACATCCATACGAAAAGTAGCGGTAGGAAGCCGAACACTCAGAATGTTTGTTATCTGAATATACGGTTTTCTACCGCTATTTTAAAATTCGTATTGGTTACGGACCTACTGATTCCTCAGAGGTTACCGACTTTTGCTAAGTCAATAATCTGCTGCTCAATTTGATCTCTGACCTTCCGAAAAACTACTATTCTATCCTGTTCGGATCCAGCTGCTAAAGCCGGGTCTGGAAGTGGCCAATGCTTTTTCTTGACCGTTGGTGGGGTGACTGGACAGCGATCACGAGCGTCTCCACATAAGGTGACAACTAGGTCACTGTGAAGCAAATAATCGGGATCTGGTCCCCTGTCAATAAAATAGACAATTTAAATAGAGACTTTTTTGTCCTATGCCACGACTAAATTTTGAATTTGAGTTTGATACTCATCTTCAAGTTGCTTTGGTGATTTGAATCCACAGTGACTGTGAATTCTAACTGTGTTGTAAAACGTTTCAATGTACTGAAAAACTAGTCGTTTAGCTTCGGAGTATGAATGGATTTTAAACCGATTTATCCATTCACGCTTAATCAAGGCATGAAACGACTCAATGCAGGCATTATCCCAAGGATAAACTTTCTTTGAATAGCTTAATGTCATGTTAGCTGTAACTTGATTGTAAGCTTCAGACGTAAACTGACTACCACGATCACTGTGCATGATTAATGGCTTGCTAATATGGCGACTGTGCTTAGTCTTTTCAATAAGTCGGATGACATTCGATACCTCCAAGGTTTCAGATAAGTCCCAACCAATGATCCGTCGGGAGTACAAGTCCATAATACTGGTTAAATAAACGAATCCGTCATGAACTGGAATATAAGTGGTGTCAATGCACCAAACGGCGTTTGGTCGCAATGGATTGAACTGCTCGTCTAAAATATTTATTAGCTGTTTATCAAACTTAGAATTGCGAGTGGTAGTCGTCCAAGGGGTTAGGTAAACGGCGTGAATGCCAAGTTCACGCATATACTTACCAACAGTTCGTTCAGCGATCTTATATCCTTTTGAGCGAAGTTCTTGGGTGATTTTGCCGGCACCGTAAATACAAAGGCTTTTGAGCCAAATTGCTTTAATTTCACCTTGAATAAACTTCTTCCGAAGCTTTCGCGGTGATTGGTGATTATGACGCTTTTCTCGTTGATAGTAACCACTTCTTGAGATTCCAACATAATCACACATACCATTGATGGAAGGGTGGGATTCCAAAGCGTGCTGAACGTCCATTTCTTGGTATATCTTTTCGGTAGTTACTTGCTCAGAATCCCGATTGATTTTTTTAATACTTCGATCGCTCCTTCAGCGTCACGAAGTTGACGCTTTAGTCGTGCAATCTCCTTGTCCTTATCGCTGGCAAAATTACCGGAGCCACGGCCAAACTCCCCAGTCTCAGTAAACAGCTTAATCCATTTATGTAATGTACTAGCCCCAATACCTAGATTCTTACTTATTTCATTCATGGTCATGTGATCCTTGTTATCTAAGTAATACTGAACGGCCTGTTCCTTAAATTCCTTGTCATAACTGTGCTTCGTCATTATTTGATCCTCCAATTTACTTCCTTAAGTATACTAAATCAGAGTCTCTATTTAACTTGTACACTTTTTATTCTAGGCCCATGTATCAAAACAAGCCATTAGGGAAAAAACTAGATGCAAACTTGAGTTGTTGTTAATTCGGGATATTTGCTGTTAAAGCAACATTCATTTGTGGCAACAACCAGAACCAAATCAATTATAGTTTAGCTTGAAGATTGATACCTAGTTTAAAAAACGACAAGAACGACAACCAAGTTTAAGCTTTGCTTGTCGATTGGTGTTATTGTCGTTTTTAACTTATAATTTAAGGCGGCAATTAACTGTAAAAGATGAACAGATTGCAACAGCAAATAGGATTGCTGACCAGGCGCAACAATTAGATTTAACTACTCACAAGCAAACACAACCTGACTTACCACAAAAAGTAACAGCTAAATCGGCAAATGAAGAAAAACATGGTTGGCTTTGGCGAATAACACATTAATACTGCTGGTTTTGTAATAATAGTAAAAAATCTAATTTCGTCCGAACGGCAATCTTTTTCATTATTCATGTGATACAATATAGATAATCGTCTATGTTTAATGTGGAGGAATTTACTGATGCACTATGAGTATAAAGATTTGGCATCACTTTTAAAGGTGGTTGCTGAACCTAACCGTCTTAAGATTCTAGAAATGCTGTCCTGTGGTGAGATGTGTGGGTGTGCTCCTATCCTAGTATTTGGTACATAAATTTCTGAACAGTTGTGCCATAATTAATAAAACAAGATAGGAGCATTCCAATGAAACGATATCAAGATGATTTTAAAGCCAGCATTGTGAAGATGCATCGTGAAGAGAAAAGATCTATTCGCTCGCTTTCCGAGGAATACGGTGTTTCTCCAGCCGCAATTCATAACTGGGTTAAAGGCGCTAAATCAGTTGAGCTAGAAGACGGTACTGAAGTAACGTCCAAAGAATTCAAACAACTTCAAAAGGAAAATCAGCGATTAAAGGAGGAACTTGAAATTTTAAAAGCTGCGGCGGTGTTACTGGGAAAGCATTAGGACGAATTAATTGCCTTGTCCTCATAGAAGATCAGTTATTGCGACACCGCTTATCAATTATTCTTTCGGCACTGAAATTACCGCGCAGCACCTATTACCATTGGAAAAGATATCAACCTAGTCAACACGAACGTGTTGATAATCAGCTCAAAGAAAAAATTAAATTGATTTGGGAAAATAATTATCGTGCCTATGGTTATCCACGAATAACGATGGTGCTTCGCAAGTCAGGCATCTGTGTTGGGTCAAACCGAATTTTACGATTAATGAGGGAAATGGAGATTCACTCTTTAATGAATCGGCGATTTAAAAAACCTGGCACTCATGTGGATCATTCACAACGCCCCAATTTAATCAAGCACCAGCCCAATGCAAGGATATGGCGTGCTGACATTACTTATTTGGAATTACGTCCAGGAACCTGGGTTTATCTCAGTTCTATTTACGAACCAAAGGTTCATCAAGTTCTTGCTTTCAAGATTGGTCATCGGATGGAGGCGACGTTAGTTGTAGAAACGATTAATCAGGCGCTTGAATGTTATCAAAAGCCACAATATTTTCACTCTGACATGGGTTCACAGTACACCAGCAACGAAGTTGAAACTTTACTTGAACGGCATCAGATTAGCCACTCATACTCAAAACAAGGTTATCCTTATGATAATGGGCCAATTGAAGCTTTTCACTCATTGTTGAAGAGAGAGTTTGCCTTTCAAACAACTTTTTCCAATTTTGAGGACTTGGTAATCCGAACCTCAAATTACATCAGTTGGTTTAATTCCGACAGAATTAGAACGAGTGTTTAGAAAAAGATGTGCCATTTATTGACATAGGAGCAGTGTGATATACTTGCACACTTTAACTTTACACAACCGACTCTATCCCACCATATGAGTATTCTGGAAAAAAGTGGATTAGTTAACGTAAGAAAAGATACTAAGTGGCACTATTATTCTTTAAATTCAAACAAAAAAGAAGGACTGATTAGTGAATTAACACAAATACTATCTAAAACTGACCATTGCATATGTAAGGATTCACATTCAAACTGTTAGCTTTTTTATTTTGCATTATACATAGAAATATCTATATGGAGGGCTATTATGCGTACTTCTAAAAATTTATCATTCATGGACCGTTATATGACCTTATGGGTATTTTTAGCTATGGCACTGGGAATTATTAACGGTTTAGCTTTTCCATCGCTCCCTAAAATAATTAATAGTTGGTCTATCGGTACAACATCAATTCCAATAGCAATAGGCTTAATATTAATGCTATATCCACCACTAACCAAAGTTAATTATGGCAAAATGGGTGATGTATTTAAGGACAAAAAGGAACTTGCTTTTTCATTAGTTCAAAATTGGATCGTTGGCCCTATTTTAATGTTTGCTCTTGCTGTTATCTTTCTACACAATTATCCAAACTATATGATTGGTTTAATCATGATCGGTTTAGCACGGTGTATTGCTATGGTTATTGTGTGGAATGAATTAGCGCAGGGTAATAACGATTATGCTGCTGGTCTAGTAGCTTTTAACTCAATTTTTCAGATTTTGCTATATTCCGTTTATGCATACTTCTTTATTAGTGTCTTACCAAAATTCTTTGGGCTACAAACACAGACAATTAATATTACAATGAGTGAAATTGCTAAAAGTGTTTTTATTTATCTTGGTATTCCTTTCATTTTGGGCATTGGTTCTCGTTACTTTATCATTAGCACAAAGGGTAAAGAATGGTTTGAAGATAAATATGTACCAAAAATAAGCAGAATTACTACTTGGGCTTTACTCTTTACAATAGTAGTGATGTTTTCTGTCAAGGGTGCAAAAGTAGTTCAACTACCAATGGACGCAATAAGAATTGCTGTTCCTTTATTACTATATTTTGTCTTAATGTTCTTCATAACCTTTTGGATTGCGAAAAAGACTAAAACTAGTTATTCAATTTCTGCGACACAATCTTTCACCGCTGCAAGTAATAACTTTGAATTAGCTGTTGCAGTAACAGTCGCTATATTTGGCTTGAATTCTGGAGAAGCATTTGCTGCCGTTATTGGCCCAATGGTTGAAGTACCGGTAATGATCTTATTAGTTGATGTAGCACTATGGATTAAAAGAAAATATTATGATTAAGGAGTAACCAAATGAAAAAAATCTATTTTCTCTGTACCGGGAATTCATGTCGAAGCCAAATGGCCGAAGGATACGCAAAAGAACTTTTTCCTTCCGATAAATTTGAAATTAGAAGTGCGGGCGTAGAAAAGCATGGTTTAAACAAAAATGCAGTACAAGTTATGGCAGAAGATGGTGTCGATATTAGTCAGCAGTATTCAAAACTGATTGATTTAAATTACTTCAATTCAGCTAATCTAATTGTTACTTTATGCGGTGATGCACGAGATAAATGTCCAGTTATTCCACCACAAGCTACAAGTATTCATTGGCCATTACCCGACCCTGCAAAAGCCACTGGAACAGAAAAAGAAAAACTACAAGCCTTTAGAAAAGTTCGAAACAAAATAAAAGATAATCTATTCGAACTTGTATAAAATTATAAATAGGGTCCATTTTTATATTATCGCCCCTATAAAAACTTATTAAAGCAACCCCTGTTATCTAACTACTAGATAACAGGGGTTGTTTTTTTGTTAGGTGCTATAATAGTACTTAAAAAACGAGGTCGATGATCACATGCCTAATCACATATTTATCAATCGAGAGTCCGGGAATGATAATATTTCAATATTCTATGACGAACCATCATTTGTGGTCATTGCGAATAAAGATGATCTAACTAGCATTCAGTTGATTGATGAGTCTAAAAAACCTGGTATCTATATATTGTTAGGTAATGATAAACGATATATAGGTCAAGCATCAAATGCTATTTTTAATCGGTTGCAGCAACACTATATTAATAAGCCTTGGTGGAATAAATTAATATTTTTTGGCCGTGAAGATGGCCATTTATCAAAAGCACAGTTAGATCTGCTAGAACGCAAAATAATTGAAAAAATGAAACGAGCAGAAATCGAACTAGATAATAATACCCAAGGTAATCAGAGCTATATTGATAAATTAAGCCAATTTTCTGCCTTATCATTGTTATCGAAAGTTGAACGGGTATTGATAGATATCGCAAATATTAACTTATTTGCTAGTGATGATACCGAATTTGATAGGGTGGACCCTACTCCAAACAACGATACTATTTCGGTTTTATTTGGTAGACAGCATTATACAGGAAGCTCTTACCGAGACGTCTTTATTAAATTAGTATCTACGCTTGTCTTGTCGTCAGATATAGCTAAATTAACGGATTTAATAAATTCGACTGAACCCAATACTGTACAAATAATAGGAACCCTAGAGCGCGTCTCAGGACAAGGTACAAAATTAACTAAAGCTATAGATTCCAGTAAATATCATGTCTATGTTAATTTTTCGAAAGATGCATTGTATAAAAAGATACAAATATTAGCTAATTTAACAAACAATAAAGTGACCTTTGAAAGGTGGTAAATTCTCTATGGTGCAACAAATAGTACTACCAATCAAAGACTCTAACGTCTTAAAAATGGTACAAGACACCTTATTAGATAGTTTTCGGGCGGGTCGTCGTAACTACACTATCTTTCAAGTCGGCAAAGCCACTCTACTACGCGTGAGTGATGTGATGACGTTAAAGAAATCCGATGTCTATAATCCAGATGGCTCTGTTAAACACACGGCCTTTATTCATGATAAAAAGACCGGCAAAGCAAATACACTATATTTAAAGCCCGTGCAACAAGACTTGCTGAAATATCATAATTGGCTGGTCCAAGAAAACATCAATTCGGATTGGTTATTTCCTTCAACGGCCCATTCAGACCGTCATATCACTGAGAAACAATTTTATAAGGTGATGGCACGAGTTGGTGATCTGTTAGGCATTAATTATCTAGGGACCCATACAATGCGCAAAACCGGTGCTTATCGCGTTTACACGCAATCAAATTATAATATTGGCTTAGTCATGAATTTGCTCAATCATTCCAGTGAGGCAATGACTTTAGCTTATTTAGGCTTAGACCAGGCTAGTACCGAAACGATGCTAGATCAAATTGATTTTGGTTAGGGGGGTGTTTTTATGGATTTAGATTTTGAAACCAACAAGTACGAGCTGTTTGATGATTGGCACCAAAACAAGATTAAACAAGCATTTACACAAAAATTGCAGCAACAAGCTCAAATTGAAAAAACACACCTGCCAAAATTATTGTCGCGTGAAGACTTAAAAATTCGTTGGCAGATGAACTCTCGTCAAAGTGTTATGCCTTCAAGTACGATATTCAGACAACACACCAGATTAAACGCCGCAACTAATAAAACAACAAAAAAGATCTCCCACACGAGGAGATCTCCAAAGGATAGAAACTATCCTTCAACACCATTTGACAAACTTCCAGAAAAACAAGAACATGGAGCTATTTGGAGATGGCTTCACGGAAAGGATTGATTAAATGGCACGAGTTGAAGGGTCTACGGATTTATGGGTGGATCACCTGTTAAATGATTCTAAGATTGATTTGGACTATCAAAGCTCTCACATAAAAAGTATTGATGATGCACTTCATACTGCCAGTAAAAAATTGAATGGGAAGTCTGGTTATCCCGAGTATGTTGGGGTCGTAAAGGACTATTTGCTGGTGATTGAAGATAAGGCTGATATTTCCAATCATGTTTATACTGATCACGATGTTATCACGACTGATGATCCGATGGTCGTTCCTAAATATGCGTTGAATGGGGCATTACATTATGCTCGGCATATTCTGGAACGTACTTCGTATAAGAAGTGTTTTGCCTTTGGGGTTTCAGGTAATGAGAAGTTGCATAAAATCACCCCAATGTTTGTTAACGAACGTGGTGACTATGATGTGCTACCAGACGTTGAGTCTTTTATTAGTTTTAACGAGAAAAACATTGATGAATACTATCTAAAAGAAGTCCTTCATGAGAATACCAACGAGGAAAAGACTACTGCTGATATTCTTAAAGATGCTGCTCAGCTCCACGAAGATTTACGGACATATGGTCAGTTAAAAGATGTTGATAAACCGTTGGTCGTATCTGGTATTCTTTTAGCTTTGCGTGAGGGAGAAGCTCGCAACTTTAGTATTGATTCATTAACCGGTGATACGGTTAACACTGATGGTGATAAGTTAATGGACGCTATTAAATCTAATTTACGGCGTTCTAATGTCCAACCACAGACCAAGTTAGATAAGTTATTGAGTCAGTTCAGTATCATCAAAGACTCAGCTAAGTTGAATACTAAAGATTCTCGACTTGGTATGACACCATTACGTTATTACACCGAGTTTATCAATCGTACTATTTATCAAGACATTCGTTATACAAACTCTGCAGAGGACTATCTGGGTCGGTTCTATGGTGAATTTATGAGTTATTCAGGTGGTGACGGTCAAAGTTTAGGTATTATTTTGACGCCTAAGCATATCACAGAACTGTTTTGTGATCTCGTAGACCTAAAGCCTACCGACCATGTATTTGACCCTACTTGTGGGACTGCTGGCTTTCTGATCGCTGCAATGCACAATATGCTTAAACAGGCCTCTGGTGACCAGCAGCGACGTGATATTCGTCGTAATCAGCTATATGGAATTGAACTACAAGACTATATGTTCACCATTGCAACGACAAACATGATTTTACGTGGAGATGGAAAATCAAATCTAAAAAATGAGGATTTTCTGCAACAACCAGCAACAAAACTCCAAACCGAAACAATGGCCAATGTTGGTATGATGAACCCACCATACAGTCAGGGTTCAAAAAAAGATCCTGATCAATATGAAATTAGCTTCATTAAGCATTTGTTGGATAGTGTCCTTCCTGATGGTCGTGTAGCTGTGATTATTCCACAATCTACAATGGTTGGTAAGTCCAAAGCCGAAAAGCAATACAAAGAGGCTATCCTGAAAGAGCATACTCTTGAGGGGGTTATAACGTGCAATCCTAACACTTTCTATGGTGTCGGTACTAACCCCGTGATTGCTGTATTTACTGCTCACGAGCCTCACCCTGCGGATAAACAGGTCAAGTTTATTGATTTTCGTGATGATGGTTATGAAGTTAGTCCTCATATTGGATTAGTCGTAACTTCACGAGTCAAGGACCGCAAACAATACTTATTAGATGTTTGGCATGATAACGTGGAAGCTCCAACAAAGTTCTGCGTTAAGTCAACGGTTAAACCAACGGACGAATGGTTGCACAGTTTCTATTACTTTAATGATGAAGTGCCGACCGATGCGGAATTTGACAAATCAATTAGTGATTATTTAGATTTTGAGTTTTCAATGATCATGGCTGGACGTGAATATTTGTTTAAGGATAAGAAGATTGGTGGTTATGATGAAACTGAATGACCAAAAATGGCGAGCATTTAATGCTACGGCAGATTGCAAGAAATAACTTGAACAAATTTAGTAACGCAGATTACGCAAAAAGATCTCAATCGGTGTTCGCCAATTTAAACATTTGAGTGGTCGGGAATTCAAATACCAGTTAATTTGAATCAATTCATCATCGGTAATCTCATCAATCGGTTGACCTTTGGGAATGAAGCGGCGTAGTACTCGGTTGCGATTTTCATTACTGCCTCGTTCATGTGGCGAATAAGCGTGCGCAAAGTACAGCGGAACACCGGCCTGTTCTTCAATCAAATTGTAGTTGGCGAATTCTTTCCCATGGTCAACAGTAAGGGTCTTGAGATTATCTCCTAACTGGTTAGCCAATTCTAAAATAGCCTTGGTCATTGAAGTACTATCTCGTCCATTAAGCCGTTTAACGATGGTAAGCCGACTCTTACGCTCGACAAACGTAGCTACTGCTTGACCTTTACGTTTTCCAGATAAAACTGTATCAGCTTCGAAGTGACCGAATTCCTGGCGAGTTTCGACTTTATGAGGCCGCTCCTCAATGGAGCGGCCGTGATTGAACGTACCACGCTTTTCTTTAGCACGATGACGACGAATTCCATGATCAGGCAAATCGGGCAACTGTATATCAAGCCATCCTTGATCAATCCAGTTATAGACCGTCTTGTAGGCAATCCCCACCACATGGGCAACTTGTTCAGGGGACCACTTCTGGACTTGAATCTTTTCCTCGATCAAGTGTTTAAGGTTTTTAGTGAGCGAAGACTTCCGCCCCCGTTGACTAACCTTTCGTTCAAAGTCAGTTTGCGCTAGCCCAGCCTGGTACTCACTATTTAGCCGGTGAAGTTCGTTAAAGATGGTGGTCTTACTAAAGTCTAAGTAGTTAGCGATGTATCGCAAGGAATGTCCTTCATTATGAAGCGTTTCAATGACAACACGGTTCTGGAATGATAAAATAGTGGTGCCCATAAAGGTCCTTCTTTCTAGTGGAATGTTGTGGTGACACCATTAAAGACCTTTATGGGTTTTTCTGTCCACTAATATGTTCAACTTAAATTTTACAATCTACCCTACTGATATATTTGACCATATTCAACGTGGAAAAAGGCTTAAAAATGCTGACCATATTCCAGGAAATTGGCCATATGTTTCTTCAAGCGCATTGAATAATGGAGTTGCAGATTGGATTAAACCTACAGAAAATAGTCGGGTTTTTGGTGAAAGTATTAGTTTAGCTAATAGTGGATCAGTTGGAACAGCATTCTATGAACCTTTTGATTATGTTGCAAGTGATCATATAACTAGCTTTCACTTGGGAAATGGCTCTAAATATATATATTTGTTTATGGCAGCGTGTTTAGAGAAACAAAAACATAATTTTAGTTTTAATCGAGAAGTTAACGAGGCTCGTTTGAAACGTCTAGGGATTATGCTTCCAGTTAACGATAAGGGACAACCTGATTATGATTTTATGTCTGATTATGTACGCGAAAGGCTGAGCCAAAAACGGCAATCTTATTTAGATTATGTTCATGATCGATTAGCAGAATTGGGAACAGTTCAGTCATTGCCTGCCATTAACTCAGTGGACTGGAAGCCTTTTGTGATTAGTGAATTGTTTTCTAAATTGGTTGGCGGTAAAGGTAAAGGATTGGTGCATTTGCGCCAAGTTGATTCTGGTGGTATTGAATATTTGGGTGCTACTAATCGTAATAATGGTGTTTTATGCCGTGTTGCATTAGATGACGTGTCTAAGCCTATGGTTCAGTCAGGAAATTGTATTGGCTTTATAAAAAATGGTGATGGCGCTGCTGGATATGCCGTTTATAAAAAGGAGCCGTTTATCTCAACGACTGATGTTATTTATGGATATGCTGACTGGTTAAATCCATATACGGGATTGTTCTTTGTTGGAAGTCAGGATTTGATTAGACCTAAATATGGACATGGATATAAGCGAAATGCTCGCCATTTGCGAGTCGATAAGGTTATGTTGCCTGCTATGTCGGATGGTACCCCTGACTATAAATACATGGAACAATACGTTAAAAACAAGATGATCCAGAAGTACAATAACTATTTGCAATACATTAATGCGCGTTAATTATTTGAATTAGGAATTGTGCAAAATGATGCACTCACGATCTAATAGTGATAGAAGAATGAAATCATGTCTTAATGATTATGGCGAATATAAAAACCAGCTACCGTTTTAAACTTTGATCAAGTTCGGATTCGGGTTGTTTGATTCCTGGATTCTGTTCAGCAAATGCTTGCAGCTGTTTTTGAGTTCGCTTACTGATTTTCTGGTGTACATCATTTAATTTATTTTTTAGTTCTGATTTTTGTTGTGGATTCGTTGCTTGCTGAACTTGTTGTTGCAAGCTTTGGTAGGACTTATTAAGATCATGGGCTGATAGCTTTTTTAGATCATGCTCAGGTTCTTTTTGGGCTTCTTGTAAGCCTAATTGTTTGGTTAACCCGTCACTAAGCTCAATCACTTTGTTGCTAACTTGCTGGATCTCACTTAAAGCACTATGGATCACGGCTTTATCTTTAGCCCAGGTGGCCACGTAACCGAGTGAGTAGTTGCTGGTATCAACGCCAATATTTTGCATGGCAACATATGCGACCGCTTCGGCTTGCGTTTCTTGATAGGCTCGCGGTCGATCTTTAAAGGCTGATTTTAGGCCGTGTAGCTGGCTATGCGCATATTCGTGATATAACGTCTTTAGTTTCAAAGCATTGTCGGGCTCATCGCCACCAATGACGATTTCATTAGTGCTGGGTTGAAAATACCCCTTAGCCCCATTTAGCGTCGCTAAAGGCACTTCACTGACTTTAAGGTCGGTTTGCTGGTTTAAATAATCTTTGAACGCGTTATATAAGCTTGTCACATTCTGATGATCGGCCAAATTTTCTTTGACAAAGTCTTTAGCACTTAACACTGGTTCACCGCTAGTTTGTGCCACATCAAAGACGGGTAGATAGCGATAACCGACAATGGCGCGCTCATCGGTGGTATCAAGATGCTTCTGCTCAGCAGGTGTTAATTTCTTAATAATAGGTGCCGCAATTCGAATGGATTTAGCACCCTTAATTGACGGTGCGGTTAAAAGCCGTCTGCCATTGCTTAAAGCCCGCGACTTGAGTGGCTTGCGGATTTTGCGCATAAATCAAATCAATGTTTCTGGCGCTATAATGATGAAATTTAGCCAGGGTATTAAGATACTGTTTAAATCGGTCACTATCAGTTAATTTTAGGATTTGCTGTTCGGCTTGGGCGACTAATTGTGCTTTCCAGGCTTTAACGTCTGCTTTACTCGGCATTGTCTACCCCTCCTCATCTTCAAAAATATCATTCAATATAGGGGCTACGTTGATTTGAATCGGGGTCGTGCCATAAAGGGCGATGTAGCCATCAGCTAATTTTTGCCAGGCTACTTGATAATAAGCGCCGTTACCAGTGATTTCTTTTAAATACTTGTAGGTTCCTTTAGCTTGCAAAACGGGTAATTCACTGGCTAAAACTGCTAATTCGTTGTTCATTCTATGATCTCCTTTGCTTTGCTAATCTCACCCGTTGTTTGGGTTTACTTTTAGGGTTGTAAAAGTGAACCTAAATGACGGGTTCACCAACCGGAACGTAGTGTAGGGCGGTAGGCAGGTTCTAATCAAAATCAAAACTTAATTTATGGCCGTCAAGCTTTAACTTGGCGTCAAACGACTTTCCTTTTTTGCTCTTGAACCCCTTTAGTTTACTGGTTTCACCCTTAGTGATTAAGGCTTTGATCGCAGTTTTACCGAGGGTTTTACTGCTCCATTTCTTGGGCAGGGTAAAGTCTTCGCCTTGCTTAGGCTTTACAATGTAAAACTTCTTTTTATTTAAAACGGTCGCTTGCGGTGTTTCTAAGAAGACCTCGGCGGCTTTTTGGGCTTGCTGCTGATGATCGATTTGTTGCTTAATGGCTGCACTGCCAGTTAATTGCGTGGGAACATCAGCGATCAACTTCGCCACAAACTTTTTGATTTGGTTCAAAAAGTTATCCGGGGTACGTTCTTCGGTACTAATTTGCTGTAACGCTTGCTCCCATTTCGCTGTCATCTCTGGGCTAGTTAGCAAGGGTTCGAGTTCGACCGCTTTACATAATGTGATCCCAGCTTCACTGACGTGGAGTTTGTTCTTTTCAGTGACGAGATAGCCGCGCTTCTTTAACACTTCTAGCACATTGGCCCGGGTCGCACTTGTCCCAATTCCTTGCACATCTTTAAGAATCGCTTGGGCTTCTTCATCATCAAGTGTTTTACCGGCCGTCTTCATGGCTGTGATTAATGTCCCTTCGGTAAACGGTACTGGTGGGGTCGTTTCTTTTTGCGGCGTTTGCAGATTTGCTTGAACTTGGTCGCCTTGGTGAACGATCGGTAGGGTGGCTGCCTCTTGCTGGTCGGCTTTGTGATCATCAAATAAAGCTTGCCAACCTTGCTTAGTTGGCACCTTACCGGTTGCTTTAAAATTGGCGTCGCCAACCTGGGTGATAATGGTGGTTTCTTCGTACTCGTACGGATCAGCAAACATCGCTAACGTCGTTCTTAAAACCAAGTCATAGACTTGTTGCTGTAATTTAGGTAAGGCAGCTAATTGATCTTTAGTCGGGACGACTTTAGTCATGATAATGGCGTAGTGTTCTTCAACTTTTTTTCCATTGACATAACGCTGGTTTGGTGTGGTATTGGTTAAAGCGACTTGCTTAGAGACTAACCCCAGATACTTCGTCAGATTAGCCACTAAATACTCAAATTCTTCATTAGTGATATAAGCACAATCCGTTCGGGGATAACTCAACAACTTGGCTTCATATAAACTTTGAATAGCCGCTAAGGTTTGGCTGGCACTGGCATGATACCGTTTATTCATCGCACTTTGCAGACTGGATAGCGAGAATAGTTGGGGACTGGCACTCTTTTTAGCCTGCTTTTGCACGTCCTTGATTAAACCACCCTGTGAGCCTTTCTGAACGTGTTTAGCTTGCATGAATGTCATTAGCCCTGTTTCGTTTTTAAACCGCTGATAGGGGTCTAATTTTGCGGCTAATTTTTGCTGATTAGCTAAAATTTCCGCATTTAGCTCAAAATAAGGTTCCGGCTTAAAGTTTTTGATTACCTGGTCCCTTTGATAGACCATATACAAGGTTGGCGTCTGCACGCGACCAATTGAGTATACCCCGCGTACCCCATTTTGTCTTAATAACAAAGTATATAAGGGACTACCATTCATACCGATCAACCAATCACTAATTTGACGGGTTTGGGCTTCTTTATAAGCCAAATAGTCTTTGTGCCAGTCACCAAGATTTTTAAAGCCGGTAATAATAGCGTCTTTTTCCAAACTATTCAACCATAGCCGCTTAATGGTCTTCTTTTTAACGTCAATCTGGGCTTGGCTCATGATTGACCAGGCAATATTAGAGCCTTCCCGACCACTATCGGTGGCAACAATAATGGTATCGGCCTTCGTTAACAGGTCTTTGACGATCCCGTATTGATCCTTTTTACTAGCTGACACTTCAAACTTGTATTTATCAGGGAAAATCGGTAAATTAGATAAGGCCCATTGCCGGTATTTCTGATCGTATTTATCCGGTGTGGCTAGTTCAACTAAATGTCCGAGACCATACGTGACAAGCGTATTATCGGGCAAAACAGGGTCACTAACCGTATAGTAACCCTGTTTTTTTGTGCTCTTTTGAAAAGCTTGGACGTATGAACGGGCTTGACTGGGTTTTTCAGCTAAGATAACAGTGGTCATGTTCGTTCACTCCTTATGATTCAGTTTTTGATCTAATTCTGTTTTGCCTTGTTCAGCCGACTTTAACCATTCTTGCCGGCGTAATGCTTGCCGCTGATCGATGACTTGTTGCTTCAAATATTGTCGGTAGCGATTAATGGCCCTAATATCCGCATACGCTGACCAGCGAAATAATAACCCACCAAATATTAAGATAAACGCCATTAGTGCTGTACCAACAAAATCGGTCTTGTCAGAAGTAAACAGTTCATGGTACAGGTCTATTAACATAAGATATAGGCCCATTAAATAGAAAATAATACTGGCAAAACTATCGAAATAGTACGACAGTTTTGTGCGCCTTGGCGGTATCGTGAAGGGGTCAGTTTGCATGTCCTTTTTAATTTTTTTAAGTAACCAGTGCCAAATTCTTTTCATGACGCCCCCCCTTAACGGCTACGAAAATAATTTTGAACCATTCTCATGGCACCCATGCCAGCACTCTTAGTGACACCAGTTGAAGCCCAGAAGTCTTTAACGGCATCAGGCGTTTTAACAACCAGAAAGCCAAAACCAATTGAAGCAATAAAGGCAATAAACCCGTATTTAGCCATATTAGTAAAACACCACACTGATAATGACATACAAAGCACCTGGCTAATAATGGAAGCATTGTAATAAATGTACTTCTTCCACCACGTACCACTATAATCAAAGCTTTCAGTCGCCATGCTCATTGCAGCTAAAGGAATTGTCAGATTATACCAAGCCATATCGGCCACAAAAACACACATTTTGATAAAGAACACGACGGTTACAACGGTAAAAATGAGTAAGAATAAAATTTGTAAGGGAAGTGAAACGCCAACATTTTTTAATCCGGGGATTTTATTCATGCCGGTAATTGATTTAGCAGTGAACTGCTGATCAGAACTAAACATATACTTTAGCAGGGGCAAGGTAATTGAACCTTGAATAAAGCCCTGTAAGAACACGAAGACCGGGATCACGGCCGCTGATTTAATTCCGTCCATGATGATATTAGCCCAAGTGACATCGGTACTTTCATCTGCCTCTTTTAGAATTGTCATCACAATGCGGCCAAGGACGACCACAACGACTAACGATGTCGCAAAGGACAGGAAGATGGCATACCACGTTTTAACAACTGGCAAGCTTTGATTGGCTTGGTCAATAATGGCCTTGCAGATGTTGAATAAGCCGTCCAACAAACCAGACAGTGCCCATTCAAAAAACTTAGCAATCGCTCCCTGAACCAGTCCTGAAATATCACCTAAAACAAACATATCTATCACTTCCTTTTTTGCAATTCAAAGCTTCCTAATCCGTCATCTGCTTTGGCAGTTTTATTTATTGCTTTAGCTTTATAACCATCGCTAATTTGAGTTAATTCAAATTTTTGATTCTTCTCATCATCAGTATTTACTTTTAAATATTCTTTACCAGAAGTATTACTGACTGAATAATTGGCATTTACATTCATCAAGGGGCTTTCAATAATCATTGTTTTTTTATTAAATTGGGTTTTGTAGCTTTGTCCTTTTTGGTTGAGATACCATTTATTACTTTGCAAATCCTGTGCTGTAGACTTCCCACAAGCGGTAAGTCCAACAACAATCAGTAACACTGTCATCACAGCGATTATATATTTCCGATATTTTTTCATTAATATGTCCTCCATTATCCAAGCATCTTCTTATGTCTAGACTCTAATTCTTGATCGATATTGTCCTGCAATTTGTCTTCTTCGTCATCGGTTGTTTGATCGTCTTTTTTTGCTTGGTGTTGTGCTTTAACTGTCTGATCCCACTTATCTACCTTATTCTTAAAGTTGGTTTCCTGGCTGGCTTCTGGTTGGCCTTGATACTCATTCTGCGACAAGTTAACCAAATGATCGGCTCCTGGAAATAGTTTAAATTGGAACGCTTTTGTAGCTTTGACCGGCCGCGCATTACTAAAGATTAATAAGCTCTGATCTTCGGGCATCCGCATAATTTCATCAGGGGTCATGAGCGAACGGCTCGTATAGCTGTAACTATCGCTCTTGCTATGGCTCTCTTCCTTGCTGTGACTAGTACTTTCACTACCGGTTTCCACTTTTACGGTTGATTTACCTAACAGATCACTAAAGTATTTAGCGGTCACGTCATTGGCGGCATTCAAGCAAATTTTAACGGCATGATTACCTAAGATACTCTCGGCTTTATCCTTGCCATACAAGGCTTGTAGCTGGGTTAAGGTTTGACAAATCGTCGTCACGCCAATGCCGTACCCCCGGCACGTCGCCAGAAATTCTTCGTATTTAGGAAACTTCCCTAAATTGACAAATTCATCAAGGATAAAGTCGACTTGGTGGGGCAATTTAGCGTGATGATCGGCGGCTAATTTGTATAATTCATCAAATAATTGTGAGAAAAACAGATTGATGAAGCTTTCATAGGTATTATCCATCACCGGAATAATCACATATAGCACAACTTTGGCGTTGCCAATCTCTTTTAAATCAAAATCTGAAAAGCTGGTAAAATCGGCCACTTCTTTGTCGACGAACTTCGAAATGGTCGCCAACAGGCTTTCAATAATGCTGGCTTTCATTTCCCCTTTGGCCTTTTTGAAACCTAACTCATAAGCGCGTCTCGCTGGATCAGACATGGTTAGATCAAGAAATAAGGTGTCTAACGGACTATCTGCACCCTTTTCCTCGGCTTCCACATCGTTTTCTTGTAAGACTTGCGTTACGCCCGCCAAATTTCGTTGCTCTGGTGACCGGTGGTTCATGACAAACAGGATTAGTGCCTTCAAAAGTTGCCGTTGGGTACTGAACCACACGTCTTTTTTACCTTCGGCATTTTCACTCTGGACGATCTTTGTTGCCACGGTTTCAGCTTGAATATCCCGTTGAATATAATCAAAAGGATTGTAGCGATCACTATGCGCCATGTTTGCAAAGTTGACGACATGCACTTGATAACCCTGGGCTAGTTTGATACCGGCCGTCTTTTCGTATAATTCACCTTTCGGATCAGTTACGACAATGCTGTTCTCCGTTTCGTTAAACAGGTTGGTAATGACGACTGATTGGGTCTTATATGATCCAGGGCCCCCAACCACAAAGATATTCCGATTGGGTTTGGTGCTGTTATTCTGGTAAACAATCCGTTTATCCACGATCCCTAAAATCGTCCCATTCATGTTAATCTCCCCCTTTCGCTGACTTTTCTCGATCCACTAATGATTTGAGAATTTCTGCCTTGGTACTCTTGTTAAATGCTGTGGTGAGGTCTTTGGCATTGATACTAAAGTAATGGTCACTCAATTCTTTTAAATTCCCCCAGGTCGCACTCCCGTGGGTTTCAGTGTCCGCAGTTTTCCACGCTTTGTGCTTGCTATTGCGTTTCAAAGCAAAATAAATGGTGTATAGGACCACAGCGATACTGACGATAATTAATACCGGGTTCTTTTGCCCCAAATACAAACTGTAATAGTGCCAAGGGTGTAAGACTAACTGTTTTAACACCGTTGGCATATGATCCGCAAATGCCAACTTATAGCGGGACAAGGCCATGACAGAGCCAGCTAAAATCTCCGCTAAATACAAGCCAATGATTAGTGTTAGTGAATACGGCCAACTAGCTTTAATGCTGTTTAATAATTTGTCTTTCATCTAATCACCTACTATCTGTTTAATTCTTTGTTGGTTGGTACCGGTGTACCGTTGCTTACCACAGATCAAGGTTGGGACTGACGTTAATTGATATTTTTGAATATATTGCCGATTCTGCGGTTGGTTCATGTTAATCAAGATAATGTTGTGACTGATGACATTATGCCAATAAATTTGATGGAAAATAGACTGACAATCCGGGCAATCATCGCGATAGAAGAACAACACTTTTTCAGGGTGCTTAGCCAGCGTCACAACTGGCCGCTGTTTTTCCACGTGATTCACGTATTGATGACTAGCAAAACCACTAACGGCTAAAACCACCACGATTACCGCTAGGGCCTTACCAACCCGCTTAATTAAGGTCACTGGCTTTAAAGCTACTACCTAAATTTTGGACTGCGGTGATTCGATCCGTGGTGGTATCGAAAGTCACTTGATAAAGTACCGTCGCCTTTTGCCAGTCGTTGTCGCCACTCTTACTTTCGTAACTGACAACGGCCAAGCCTTTCATATTTTGCCCCTGCTTACTTTGCGTATACAGGTTCAGTTGATTTAACTTAGCTGAAACACTATTGCTATCACCATACGTGCCCTTATTTGAAAAGTATTGCTGATATAGCTTGTCGGAAATCAAGTCTTTCACGCCATCTTTACGCTGTCCGTAGGTCTTGGGCTTAAAGTTGTTCATGACCTTAAAGAACTTGGTGACTACCGTATTAAAGCTAAGTTCAGCCTGACTTTTGTCTTTATTATTTTGGTAGGTCTTATAACTGTCAATTTGGGTGCTCAATAACTGCTTTTGTTGGTTGGTTTTAGTCAATTGCTGACTAACTTGTCGCTTCTGCTGTTGTAGGCGACTGATCTGTTGTTGCGCCTGCTTAACTTGGCTATGTTGATAGGCATTCGTTCCTAATGACATAATTAAGATCAAACTACCAAGTGCAATACTTAAAACCACGCTACGCTTCATTTGTTGGTTCCTCCTTACTTCTTGATTGGCCGGGCTAACGTTACATCGCTACCACTTAGTAAGCTATAAAAGGCGGTGCCAAAGGTGCTTTCGTTAACCTTGTCGCCTACGCCACCTTGTTCAATGATTTTGGTGGCTTTGCCTTGCCATTTGCCTAGCAGAATGGCAGTGTGACCGTTGTTTCCGGCTCCCGCACCTTGATTGACGATGACAATATCGCCGGCCTTTGCGTCATTTTCACTGATCTGTTTCAGATATTGATGGCTACCTTTGGCGTCACTGGCCATCGTGCCGGTAAACCAGCCCATGTTGGCCGGTACCTTGTAACCAGCTTTATTAAGCGCTAACCAGACAAAGCCCGAACAATCAGTTCCACCAGTTTTGCTGGGATTCTTTAAATCACTGCCTAAATCGGGGCCGGGGTGGGTTTGAACATAGTAGAAATCGCCTTTCATACTTTCTGCGTTTTTGACGATACTACCACCGGAATAGCTCGGGTCACTATCACAACCTAACTCGGTCAGATCGCCGGAACTCGCATTGTCTAACGTATTACCGGCCACGGGATCACTCGCCCCGAACACGGAATACCAATGATCGGCATAACCGTATCTTTGGCTTAAATACCATTGTTCCGGGTTTTTGCTCATGCCTTCATAATCCATTAACCAGGCTTTGGTCGCTTTATGCACGTCCGTATATTTAAAAATCTGCTTGTTTGACGCATAGTAACTACTGTTCAATTCTTGGTCGAGATAATCCAACTGTACCCCGAGATTGGTCGCTGATTTGTTTTCTTTGTGGGCTAAGTCCTCCAACTTATCTTTTCGGCCACCTAACCACTGGGCCAAGCCCGTAGCCCCGGAACTGGAATTAATGGACTTGGGATCAAGGCGACTTTCTAGTTGTAAGACCCCCAAGATACCCGCGGCCGCTTGTGGCGTTGCACCATACTTTTGTTTCCAGTGCGCATAGATATTTTTGGCATTTTCCGTCATGCTCTTACTATCTAATTGTGTTTCTGTAGTGGTTGAGTTATCACAACTGTTTTCTTGCAATTGACCAGTAAGCGCGGCAATTAGCAAGATGATTAGCAGAAGGGCGCCACCCACAATATAAGCAATCAATTTCCACTTCTTTTTCTTATATTCAAATGACAATACCTGCATTTAATCACCCACTTTGTGCTTGGCCTGATCGACTTGTTTTTGCGCTGCTGATTGGTCACTCTGCGCGTTCTTTAAGTCCGACTTAGCCGAATCCACCTTCTTGTCTTTATCCTTATCTTTACTGCCATCAATCTTGTTGGCGTCATCTAACTTCTTTTGGGCGTCACTAACTTCGTTCTTAGCGGCATTGAGACTTAACAAGGCTTTTAAATACTTAGCTTTAGGACTGTTCACGCCGGCTAACTTGGTTTGGACAGTCTGGGCGTCTTGCGTATCATTATGGGCGAGGAAAGCTTGCCCTATTCTCAATAACACATCAGCGTTCGTCGTAAAGGATAATTGGTTATTAAGCGTATTGGTATCATAATTAACAATCGCTTTTTCGAGTTTCAATTGATCTTTTTGCTTACTCGTCGCATTAGTTGGTAACTGCCAATCGGCCACTTGACTGCTATCTTGGTTGGCATAAGCCGCATTAACAACCTTGTTCAACTGACTTGGGTCAACCTTTAAGGCTTGCTGGTACTGACGATGCTTTAAAAAGACACTGACTTGCTTAGTTAAAGGATAGCCGGCCCGTTTCATATCTTTTTGCGCTTCCGACCACTTTTGATCATTTAAAGCGGTCTGAATTTGACCGCTATATTTTAATCGCGTGACCTGGGCTTGGTTCTGGTTAGCTAAGCTTTGATATTGCCGTTCGTCACTTTTATGGACTAAGCCGACGGCCAAAACGGCCACAATCGCCACCCCGGCCATACTCAACCATAAACGTTGTTTGGTTTTCTGCTGGGCTGTTTCAACTTCCTGCCATTCGTGATAGCTCACAAAATCATCAATGCCGTTAACCACTTCCGTTAACTCATTTAACGACGTAGCTTTAGCCACTTGTTGTAAATAGTCATCCGGGTGTTTGGCCAGGGCTTCTTGGGGATTGCTTAGTAGCCGTTCATAGGGCGTCCCCGTCAAGCAAAACAGAATCAGTGCTTTGTATTTGGCTAAATTGCTATGCTTGTCATCATAAGGCATGAGTTCATTGGCGCGATAGGCGTACCAAACATGTTGCATGGGGTAATACCACAGATTAGCTGGATTTAACGCAATATGATACTGGCTATCAGCAACCACCTTTTGCGCCATAATTTCTTTCGCAATGGCCGCCCGGATTGCCTTATTCTCATGTGGTAATTCCTTCAATGATCTGACCTTATCTGGCAAGGCATAAGTTAAAACGACCTTCTGGCCTTGCTCAACCACGTTAACCAACTGCAAGAAATTGGCATCAGCTTGCTTTAATTCGTTTAGCTCACTCAACTGGTCATATCGAAACTGATTGTGATTGAGTTCGAGAATTAACTTGTTCCCTTGTCGCTTGAACGTGCCGACCTCGATATTTAATAGCTGATTTGATTTACTCATTTAAAGTCCCTCCTTCCTCTTCGGTAGTGGTTAAAGCGTCAATTTCACTTGGCGTCAGGATCACGCGCTTTTGATAATCCGGTTGAATAGCTGTCTCACGGTTGTATTTTTCCTGGTAAGCTTCTGGGTCGATTAGCCGTAGTTCTTCTTCGGTCAACTCGACACGCATAAAGGCGCGTTGGCTACCATAGATCATCAGGGCTTCGCCTTGTCTACGGCGTTCTAGTAGCTTCTTTTCTTTATCCGAGAACGTCATACGCAATTTGGTAATCACATCATCAACGCCTTTACCGTCAAGACCAAAGAACACTTTGGTGTAGGAGTTCCCAATAATGGCTTCACCAATGTTCTGCCCGGTATCTGTCGTGCCTTCGATCACATCTTGAATTTGCTGTGTTCCGGCAATGGCCCCGGCATTGTATTTTCTAAAACGCTTGTATGCTTGGTGGAAAAAGGTGGCGGCCGCTTTGTGCAAGGTCAAAAAGTGAAATTCATCGACAAACAATTTCTTGCGGCTATGCCGATCTTTGGTAATTTCGTCCCATAGATACTGGAAAGTATTCAGATAAGCCGCTGATTGGACTTCCTGTTCACTTTGTAGTGTTTTTAGATCAAAAGAAATGATCTTCCCCTTTAAGTTGACGTTGGTGTGCCCGTCAAATAGGCTGTTAGAACCATGGGTATAACTACCTAAGATGTAGTAGAAGTCTTTAACCCGATTGAATTTGTCGTCGTCCTTATCTGCCAGTTTTTCCAACTCGTCATAAACATTGGATAAGGTCGGCCACTGATCGTCTTTAATCTCTTTTAAGCGGCTATATTTCAAAACGCCACTGTTGACGTAAGCTTGTTTAACGACATCATCAAGGATTGCCAGCTCAACTTGGGTAATCCCGGTTTTAAGAACTTCAAAGAATCCCTTTAATCGCTGGATTTTATCTTTGACTAGTAAATCAAGGTTCGTGACCGCCTCATCGGCGCTTAGGATTTCTTCGGAGAAAATTTGTAGCGGGTTAATTTTGTACTTCGCATTAGAAGTTAAGTGCAAGACTGCTCCACCCAGGGCTTCAACAATCTTGGTATATTCGTTTTCTGGATCAATAATGTAGATTTGATAGTCTTGAATGGCGTAGCGTAGGATTTTCTGAATCATATAGGTGGTCTTGCCGACCCCCGAGGTCCCGATAATCACTTGATTTTGATTAAGCGTCTTGTTGCGATCCAACATATCTACGGCAATTAAGCTGTTGGTATCTTTGTTAACCCCTTCAATATCAGATCTAGGCTTCAAGTCCAAAATTTCCGCGTCATCAAAGGGAAACATGCTGCTGGCGACTTCGGTATTACTCTCTTTATAGGTGTAATCCCCCATGAGGTTCTCGTTAATTGGCATGGTTGACCAAAATGCTTGGAAAGTCGCTTTAACGGGCACTAGGGGCTTCATTTGTAGTTTAATCAACGTATTCTTAACGTTTTCGGTTAAGTCATCTAATTCTGCTAAACTGTTAGCCCACAGATAAATGAGCATATGTTGGTACACAAATGTGGTAGAATTATCGAGGTATTTATCTAGTTGCATGTTGGCCGAATCAATGTAGTTTTGCAGAATCTTCTTTTTATACGGGTCGAACGTATTTAACTTCTGTGCTTCCTTATTTTGAATCGTCTTCTTGTAATAGGTAATCATTGAATTGTTACTGGCGCTGTCGATATATTGCACAATATCGATAACGCCTTTTTTGCGCTTCAATTCGGATAACCAATTGCCATACACCCGCTTAGGATAGTCAGCGATCGCTAACACCCGAATAAAATTCTCGCCCGACTGGACGTAGGTGGGGTACTGTTCCCAGCTAAACGGGAATAGTGAATGCAAGCTATCGCGATCAATCAGCTTGGTAAAGTCTTCAACCTCCGATTTTTGTTTATTAACCGCTGTTTCACTATTTTGCTGACTTTCGTTTTTGGTTGGCATGAATAAGTCAATGACTTTATCACCAAAATTCATTTTGTTTCCCCCTATCCATTGAAACTGATTAAGTTCTTTAAGATCTCTTGGACTTCTTGACTAGTCAAAACTTTGGCCGTCACATCAAAATCCGTTAACGCATTTTCAATGTCTCGTTTAACCTGTTCGATCTTTTCGTCTAAATGAGTGACCGCTAGGTTTAAGCTCTTAACACTTTTGTCTTTAATTGGCACCTTAACGATTAGCAGATGTTGCTTAGTTGTCATGTTTTTGGATTCTTGGACTTTAGTAAAGTGATTCAAATAACTGGCTATGAGCTGGATTTTGAACTGTTGCTCGGGGTGATCTTTTTGTAAAGCGAGATACCGCCGTTTGAGACCATTGAGATAAGCTGTCATATTGACGGGAATTGTCGGCTCTAAGAACTGTAAGGTGTCATCAACCCCTTCACCTAACGTACTCATGAGAAAGGCGCCATAGTCCTCAAAGACGTCTTGCTGTTCGGTTTCATTAAGTAGATCCAGGTTGATCCCACTAACTTCCAAAATGCCAACGAGATTACCCGTCTTGGTAACTTCGTAATTACCATACATACCCACCACCAAGCTCATGTCATCAATGGTTTCTTTGCCACCATTGATTTTGGGCGGTTGGTAATCCCAATTGAGCTTCGCTGATTTATTGGCGGTTTTGCTCTTCTTCAAACGCATTTAGTTCACCTCGCTTCTTCGGTTTTAAATAAAACAGTTTCTGACCATTGGCATAGCGACGTTTCAACTTAAAGTTATCCCGCACTTTAATATTCTTCCGCGCCGCAACTGGCCGAATTGTTAAAATAGCCATGACAATCGTCATGGCTAAGACAACAATCACTATTTTTATCAGGACTAAAATCAGGCCATAGGGTGGGATCGCAATAAAAATTAAGCCCACTAGTCCTGCCAGCGCCGCATAGCCAAAATCCTTCAAGGTGTAGTCTTTCCAGATCCCATAATCTTTATCTACGTTCTCTGGAAAGATAAATTCTCTTCCTTTCTTCATTTTGGCAGGCTCCTTTTTAAATTAAGTGAATAGGCTGTAAACCCAAGGTAATAGCCAGATAATCGCTGCCGCTAGGGCCACTAAACCAGCCACCCGACCAACCGCGTGATAAACCTCTGATTTCTCTCGTGGATCGTCTGCGTCAGGCATTCTTTTGATAATAATAAATAGCGCGACACAAATCCCAACTAAAACGACCAAGCCAGTTAAAATACCTTGAATCGTCTTACCAGCTTGAGTTAACTTGCTTTTAACTTCGCCGCCGTCCGCCGCCAAAACAACCTGGGCGTTCATCAGCCCTAAATAAATCGCAGTAGCTCCAGTGGTTGCTAACGCTTTTACTTTGCTAAATTTCATATTATTCCTCCTTTCCGTCTTCCTGTGAACGTAATTGAGTCGGTTCTGCTCGCGTTTGCTCGGGTTCTCGCTGATAGAATTTGTCCAATTGCTCCTCGGCAATTTGCTGGCTTGGTAATGGGTCGGTGGCTAATTTAACGCGACCATTTTCGCTCGTGGCTAAGTAATACTCTTTTTCTGACTGACCTAGTTCTTGAGTCTCTAAGACATGCAAATTATGTTCGTAACGGCCTAAGGCGTTATCAACTTTCAACCCATAGAAACCTAAGAAGCCTTCCAGGAAACTCTCACCAAAAAAGGTCATTTCGTTTTTAATTTGCTTATATTGATGGGTGGGTTTATCACTTACCACTTTTTCGGCCTTTTTAGCATTTTGACTGTCTTGATGGCGATTAAACCAGCCACTAAGTTTTAATGGTTCAGTCTTTAACTGGCGTTTAACGGTCTTCTTAATCATTGCTTGCCGAACTTCATCAATCGGTTGTCCATCTTGTCTCAAAATCTCTTGTAGTTGTTTTTGATCAGTCAGTGCTTGGTCATCATAAACCACAATCGCCTTTTGCTCATCATGAAGTAGCTTGCCACTAATGCCTTGCCAGCTTTCTACTTTCATTGGATCACCTCCTTATATTGCCCTTTTCTAGGCTAGAAATATTAAGCAACTAGCTTTCCCCTAGACCACCCGGTAAAATGGATTGTTAGGAGGGTGACCCCTAGAAGGCGTAATTCTAGGTGCTGATCCCCGTTAGCAACTCTACTGCTGACGAGGACGCCCTCTTTTTTTGTTTGTTTCCTTATCCATTCAATGCCTTCCAATGAAATTAATTTGACTGTGCCGGTTTCCATTAAATATTCTTCGGGCATACTATTTGGGTGCCGCCTTAACCATAAGCTTACATATGATCGATCATGCCCTAGCTTGATACCGGCCTGAGATAAACTAATCCATTCGTGTTGTCTTGCCACATGCAGGTAACTCCTTTCTTAAATAATTAACTAAATTATAGCACCATTTGAACACGCTTGTGTACATTTGTTTTTACATTTACATTACAAGTGCATGCCCCCATCTTCATGCCGGTTTCGAGTTTGGTGTTGCCGTTGCTTTTTCGTCATTTCCCACTCAGTCTCCTTTAAACCTTGCGCCTGTTTTTGCCAATGGTAATCTTCATCACGGGCATATAGGGCGGTCATGATTGCGTTACTAAAGGCCGTCTTTAAGTAATAGTCTGGACTAACTGGCTTGTAGTTCAGTGGTTGATAATGTCCGATATTTGCTTTTCGGTACTGGTCATCCTTATCTTGTTGCTCTTTTAACTGCTTTTGGATTTTTTCAATCTGGCTGGTTTTAATAGTTGGATCAGCTTTACACTCACCAAGAAAAATTTGTTTCGTTCCGTCATGCTTTAAAACTCGTTGTAAGTGATGATTTTCTAACTGATCTAAGCTAAACTGCCCCGACAAATAAGCTAACCCTAATTGATGTTCTGGGGTACTGAAAACCCTCGGTGGGTTTTCTTGCCATTGTGCCATTATTTCGACTTTTAATGGCTTTAAAGTTGGATCATAGTACATCACGGCTGTATAAGCCTGTTCTTGTCTAACTAGTGAAAGATCATCTAAATCACCATTAGGAAAGGCTCTTTTCAATACCTCATGGTATTGCGTTTGAATGACTTGCTTAACTGCTATGATTGTCCGTAGGTCTTTGACTGCTCTCGTAATCTTTTGCTGTTCTGCTGGTGAATACTTTTCTAGTAGTCCTTTATCGACGTGTTCTAGGCTTTCTAAGCTATCAGAGTGGATCATTAGCGTATATTTCAGATCGATTTTGGCCTCTTTTTCTTGTTGCATTAATAGCTTAAAACCAACGTATGGCCGCTTGGTAAAGGTCAATAATTGCTGGGTCAATAAATCATCACGAATATTCATTAAACGTTCGTTTAATTCACTGCCTTTGAAAACTGTTTGTTCGCTATCGGTTTCCTTAATTAATTCTCGTCTTTCAGCTTGCGTGGTCTGTTCAAAATTAAGCTCTGGATAAAGTTTTTTAGTCGTGCGATCAACCACTTTATTTAAGAGTTCATCTGCTTTTTTGAGTGAGCTTTCTTGTTGGTTAATTGTCAATAATTGTTTAGTCACATC
>NZ_RHNT01000003.1 GCF_003946325.1 Companilactobacillus furfuricola
GAAAATTGGCATTGAGTATATAAGCCTCTTCTTAAATAAATGCATCAAAATAACCAAACCACGACGAGAACCGGTTTTACCGCTTAGAATAAGACTCGTATTTGAGATCGTCGAAATGGTCTTCTTCGAGGAGCTCAAATCGACGTCGGCAGCGTTCCAGTGGCTGTATCCCCGGGCCCCGGAGTCGGCATTGAACGTAGCAACAAAAATACTACCTCCCACCAAAACACCAAACAAACTACCAGCACACAACAAAATAAAACGCTTCTGTCTGCCATAGCTCTCTTACATCTATAAAAAAAAGACGCCTCTACAATCAGCGTCTTCCAAAATATTAATCTTTTAAATATTTATACTTATTAGTATATGTTACCGTTTTACCAGCAGGCAAAACAATATCACCAAAATCCTTATGATTAACAGCGTCAGGTAAAGTTTGCAGCTCAGTAGCTAACGAACTATATTCATGATCATCCTGCTTCTCACTATCTTGCGGATTAGCAGTAAAAATCACCATACCGTTCCGATCAGAGAACAACTTAACCCTACGACCATCACCACTCAACTCAGCAACAGCTGATTTCGACTTACCAGTCACATAACAATCATCAAATTCGATCTTTTGATTTTCGGCATATAACTCCTTCAACCCTTGAGCAATAGTTCTAGGTTTTCTAAAATCATATCCAGAAGTTACAGGAAGCTTACGACCTGTTGGAACCTTATCACCATAAATTGCCAATGACTCATCAGCGTTGATCTGTAATTTTTGCTCCGAAACATCCGTTGTGTCATCCAGTACGTTAAAGTACACATGGCAAGTTGGATTGAAAAGCGTATCTTCTGTACTCTCACCAGTGTATTCAATAACAACTTCATCATTTTTATTCAAAGTATATTTGATCGTTAATGTTAAGTCTCCTGGGAAATTATCGTCAGCACTTTTCATAACGGTTGTGAAAATGACAGCATTGTTCTTTTCGTCGATCTTGCTGGCAAAATTATGTGTTTGGATACCCTTTTCGCCACCATGTAACAAATTGTCGCCCTCATTAGCAGGTAACTTAAATTGCTTTCCATTGATCTCAAACTTAGCATTTCCAATTCTTCCAGCTACCCGACCAACAGTTTTTCCAACTTGGTAAGGATTAGCAACGTAACCCGAAATATCATCATAATGCTCGATCAATGAATGTGTAGTTCCATCCTCAACAACTTCAAAATTTTGCCAAGCTGCCGCATAACTTATCACATTAATCTTCGTTCCGTTCTTATTCTCAATGGTAAACAATTTGACATCTTCGCCGTCAACTTGACCAAAATTTTGTTCCTTAATCATTAAACCTCTCCCACTTCCATAGCTTTTTTGATGTTGGCCAAAGTCAATTCTGAAGTCTTGGTGAAATTAATGTCTGCTTCGGATAAGACATTTACATCCCCAATACCAATTGAAGTTTCTCCAGCAGAATTGATCGACTCAACACCTACTTTGGCATCTTCGACTCCGATACATTGTTCTGGCTTTAAGTTAAGAACTTGTGCCCCACGTGCAAAAATCTCTGGATCTGGTTTCCCATGTTTGAGTTTTGCAGGGTCAACTTTCTCTGCAAAATACTTAGCCAAACCTAATTGTTCCAAAACAAGTGGAGAATTCTTAGATGCTGATGCAAGCGACAACTTATAATTATTTGCTTCCAAACTAGCTAGAAAATCTGCGATACCTGGTAAAATTGCCGAAGAGTCCATACCCTTTAGTAGATCCAAATAATTGGCATTTTTCTTGGCAGCGTACTTTTCTTTTTCTTCTTGGGTATAATCGTTCTCTTTGCCACCAGTTTTCAAGATCAACTCCAATGAATCCATCCGACTGACACCCTTTAAATTATCAGCTAATTCATCGCTCCATTGAACTCCTAATTCATCTGCTAGCTGATGCCATGCCTTTGAGTGGTAAACAGAAGTATCGGCGATAACACCATCGAGATCGAAGACGAAACCTTTAATATCCTTGAATTTAACCATCTATATCCTTCCTTTCAAAAAAGGTGTCCGAATTTTCAAAAACCCAGACACCTAATAACTAATTAGTTTGTAATGAATCTAATGTAACCGTCTTGTTATTTACTTTAATATCAAGTGGTTCACCGGAAATCAGCTTTAAGTGATTGCCGTCTTTATCAACGGAGACTTCGATAACACGACCTCTAAACACTTGTCTAAATGAGTAACTTTGCCATTTTTGTGGTAAGAAAGGCTTGTAACTCAACACATCGTCGTGAACTCTCATTCCTGCGAAACCTTGAACCATGGCGATCCAACCACCAGTCATTGAAGTAATATGCAATCCGTCTACTGTGTCATTATTATAGTTGTCTAAGTCTAGTCTAGCTGTTCTTTCATATAATTCAACCGCTTTCTTTTCATAATGTAAGTCGGCAGCGACTACGGAATAGATAGCAGGAGAAAGGCTGGACTCGTGAACTGTCAATGGTTCGTAGAAGTCAAAATTGCTCTTCTTTTGTTCTGGTGTGAAGTCATCAATAAAGTCATAAATAACTTGTAAGACATCACCTTGCTTGATATAAGGCGAACGCAAGATCTTATCCCATGACCAATTTTGATTAATTGGTCTTTGATCTTCAGGAATAGCAGAAACAGGTTGTATATCCTTATCTAAAAAGCCGTCATGCTGTACGAAAATATCTAGATCTTTGTCGTAAGGTAAGTACATCCGATCAACAATATCTTGCCATTTAGCTTTTTCTTCATCTGAGACGTTTAATTTCTTAGTTTGTTCGGGAGTTACTTCGCCAAGAACTTTCAGTGTATATTCCAATGTCCAACGTGCTAAATAATTAGTGTTCCAGTTATTATCAACATTGTTTTCATACTCATCAGGACCTGTTACACCATGGATCATATACTGGTTGTTGCGTTCGCTAAAGTGTACTCGATCAGCCCAAAATCTGGAAATCTCTGTAAGGACTTTGGAGCCTTCATTAAGCACATACGATTTATCGCCAGTATATCTAGTGTAATTGTAGATGGCAAAGGCAATATCACCGTTTCTATGGATCTCTTCAAAGGTGATCTCCCACTCATTGTGGCATTCAATACCATTAAAAGTAACCATTGGGTACAATGCACCCTTTAGGCCTTGTTCTTTAGCATTGACGTATGCTCCATCTAATTGTTTGTAACGATACATCAACAGATTTCTAGTTACTTCTGGCTTGGTAATACCTAGGTAAACCGGAACGGCGAATGCTTCGGTGTCCCAATACGTTGCACCACCGTATTTTTCACCAGTGAATCCTTTAGGACCGATATTCAATCTTGCATCGTCTCCATAGTATGTTGTGAAGAGGCCAAATAAATTGAAGCGCATTCCTTGTTGTGCCTCGTCATCGCCTTGGATCTTGACGTCTGATTGTTCCCATCTTTGAGCCCAGATATTCTTATGAGCTGTTAATAATTCATCATACGAAATAGTTGATACTTTCTTTGATAAATCATTCATGGCTTTGACCAATTTGTCTTGGCTATCATAATCACGTGAAGTTACAACAATGACACGTTTTTCAAATGAAGCTACTTCGCCTTGACTCAACTTACCAGTAAAAGTCGTGGACGTCTCTAAATCCGTTAATTCGTTGCCGACAGGTTGCAAACTAGTAACATAATTTGCTTGCATCCCGGAGGTGAATCTCGGTGTCCCGAAATCATTGGCAACTGTTTCAGCTACAATGCTTCCAGCAGCGATATCTTTAACTTCCCAGAATCGTTCGTCGTAATTTGCATCTTCGTTTTTCACATTAGCATCGATGGCTGAGATGACCTTGATCTCAACAGGCTCATTGGAAAGGTTTTCCATTGTTACTTTTTGAACTGATAGTTCTTTTTGAGCAACACTTAAAAGTCTTTCAAAGTTAAATTTCACTTTGGCATCGCCTTTTGTAACAACGAATGAACGTGTTAAAACGGCATCTTTCATATGTAAATTTAATTCAAAATCACTAATTTGATCTTTTGCGAGATCAAGTTTTGATCCATTGATCTCAAAATTCATTTTGATGAAGTTAACAGCATTGATAACCTTGCCGAAATACTTTGGATAGCCATTTTTCCACCAACCAACTCGAGTCTTGTCGGGGAACCAAACGCCACCCAGATAAATTCCTGAAAGGCTGTCGCCAGAATAATCTTCATCGAAAAAGCCACGCATACCCATGTAGCCGTTACCTAAACTAGTCATCGATTCTTGTAGTCTTTTATCTTCAGCCTTAAATTCATGTGTTGAAACATTCCAAGGTTGAACTTCAAAAATTCTTTTCATCGTGATTCTCCTTTTTAAGCTGTAATTTTAAGCTTTATAAGTTTCTTTGATAAATCCTACTGATAAAGCACCTACTGCCATGATGATCCCAGATAGCAAGAACATGTGTGGTTGTGAGTTACCTAATAATGGGAACAAAGCAAAACTTAATAATGATGCAACGATTTGTGGTAAACAAATTGAACCGTTGAATAATCCTAAATAAGTACCCATATGTTCACCTGATAAAGCATTAGTGATCATCGTCAATGGATAAGTATTCATAGCAGCCCAAGCCATTCCAACGAGCACGAATGAGACGATCAATGCATATTGACTGTGAATGAAGAAGACTGATAAGAAACCAGCTGCACCTAAAAGTAAACTAAGTGCATAGCCTAACTTGTGATGGTTGTTAGGAACTTTTGCTAAAACATATGACCAAACAACAGCGGCGATCGATTGAACAGCTGCTAAAACACCATACCAGTTACCTGCTGCTTGATATCCAGCTGAACTAGCATTTGATGTATTCCAAACGTTAACTGAAATTGCACCAGCTGAATAAGTCCAAAGATATTGGAAAGCCATCCAGCAGAAGAATTGAACTAGTGTTACTGTCCAGAAAACTTTAGGAGCTTTCTTGAGAAGAGCTAACCAGTTACCACCTGTTTTATTAGCGTCTTCTGAAATGCCGTGATACTTAGCGTAAGTTTTAGGATCATATTCTTTAACTCTAAAAATCGTAATGATAGTGGAAATAACTAAAATAGCGGCACCGATATAGAAGGACCAAACAACTGACTGTGGTACAACACCTTTTTTAGCCGTGTTGGCAATTCCTAGTGCTGTGAAAACAAATGGGAAGATCGCGGCGATAACCGCACCAGTATTGGATAAGAAACTTTGAATACCGTAGGCATAACTCTTTTGATCATCATTGACCATATCCCCGACCATCATCTTGAATGGTTGCATAGCAACGTTTGATGATAGATCAAGAAAAGCAACGGTAATAGCACCAAAAAGTAAAGCTGCAAGAGATCCATAACCAAATCCCATAGAGCCAGAATTTGGCAGTAAGAACATAACGATAGCGGCAACTACTGTACCTAAAATCAAGTAAGGCAATCGTCTACCACCTAATTTAGGTGCCCAAGTTCTATCTGAATAGTAACCAACGATCGGTTGGACGATCAATCCTGCTAATGGTGGCAAGATGAAGAACCAACCTAAGTTGTTAGGGTCAGCTCCAATAGTTTGGAAGATCCGACTCATCTGCGAACTTTGTAAAGTGAAGGCCATTTGAACGCCTAAAAATCCTAAACTAAGCATCCAGATGGTATTCGAAGACAGCTTTGGTAAACCAACGCCATCTTGTTTTGTCTCTTTTTTATCTGACATGATGTTTCCCCCTCAATTCGTTGTATGAATTAATTTATGGTCTTAGTATAAAACCGCTTCCAATTTTATGCAACCGTTTGCGCAGAAGCTAGTGATTTATTTTACATGTACATTTGTCGATAAAAGTTGATATATCAATCTCGGATACTCTTTTTAAATTACGAAAAAAATTTATAATTTTTTGATGATCGATGGCATTTTGTAAAATCTTGGCCAATATTCAGAAAAATTGGGTAAAAAAATAAACCTCAAATTTTGATATGAGATTTATTTTTACTTTATCTATATGTGAAATACTATTGTCAGCGAAAATCTAAACAATCTTATACCCGACTAACAAATGTTTCTTCTCGTTGATCTTGTCATCCTCTCGATCGCTAAACAAGAGTAAAGCTGCCTTTTTCCCCATTTCTTCTGGGAAGAGATCTACCGTTTTGTAATTTCGGTCTAAAAGCACCTGTGGCAAAGAATTGTTGAACCCCATAATATCAATTTGTTTCAATGGATAAACTTTTTTGAAATTATCGACGAAGTTCATCGCATTAATATCATCGGTTGCCACTGCTCCATCAACCTGTGGTTCTTCAAAGATCTGTCTTTCTAATTTTTGCGGATCATTTTGATCGACTGTAAATTCGTGAAATGATAAATCATGCTCGTCCAAAACCTGCTTAAAACCTGCAAATCGTTCTTTTTCAAAAAGCCAATTTTCTGGCGAATGCACGAATGCCAATTCGGTCGGCTGACTTTGTTCGATCAAATATCTAGTTGCCGCAGCCCCAGCTTCTTTATTGTTATTGTTGACATAATAATCAGATGGTTCTGTTGGTTGACCGATGACGACGAAACGAAGTTGATTTTCACGCAAAAACTGTGCGATCGGATCATTTGGCTGCGAGTACAATAAGATAAATCGCTTGATCTTGCTTTGATAAATCATCGATTTAACGTTTCTTTGAAGATCAGCAACTGTCTTGGTAATGGCAACAGATAAGGCATAACCTCGCTTGATCAATTCATCGTTGACACCACTTAGTACCTTGATGTAGAAAGGATTGCTCTGTACAGCATGACCATCGACTGGAAATATCACCCCGACAGCGGACGCTTCACCAGTTGTTAAGTTCTTAGCATTATAGTCTGGCAAATATCCGAGCTGATCAGCGATCAACTGTACACGTTCGATCGTTTTTTTGCTGATATGTGGATTATTGTTGAGCGCCCTCGACGCTGTTGACGGAGAAACGCCAGCCTGTTTGGCAATATCTCTAATTGTGACCAATTCACACACCCCTATAAATAAATCATTTAATATCAGTTTACTGTATATTTCAATATTAGTTAAGCAAATGATAAATTAATTCTTACAAAAAGACAAAGCTTGTCAGCTCTGCCTTGATTTGCCTAATTATTCAAAGACTTTATATATTGAAATCTTATCAATTACGCTATTGCTTTTTTGTGAAACAAATAAATTCTGAACCATAGAATCACCCAGTGATCCAAACCAATTTTTTTAGCGTTATAACCTGCGATCAAGATGAAATAAGTTAGAAAAATGTACAATGGATTGACTGAAATCGCTCCCGCTAACAAATACGAGAAATTCATAACTAGACCAAAAAATGCTGCTGCCGTTGTCAAGCAACCAAAGATCAATCCTAAACCAACTAACAGCTCACCTCATGATATCAGCACACTCATTCCTTGTGCGTGAGGCAAAATGGAATTGATCATATCATTGAACCACGGATAGACTGCATCGCCACTAGGTCCTTTAACAGGACTTTTGACAGCTGCAGCCAGCATTCCTTTCGTAGCCTCACCTGCTCCAATGGTAACTTTAGCAAAACCGGAAAGTGTCCATTTGACACCTAAGTAAATCATGACAAGTGTTAACAGAACTGTCGCTATTTTATTGTTCCGTAAAAAATTAACCATAACTAAATTCCGCTTTTGATCGATTTTTCAATTATAGTTAATCGTTTACAAAAAAATCAAATGATCGTTCTCTTGATTATTTTTTATTAATAAATTCGTCATAAGCAATACCATCTTTGTAAGCAAAACTTCTGGCAGCTAAATATTTGGTAAATTTACGGTTAGGCTGATCTTTCTCCGTGATCTGTTTGCGAATCCAGCCTTTATGGAGTCTTCTTTGCTTAATGAATTTCACTTGTCTTAATTCAACGAGTTGATAATCAATATATTTAAGCGCTCGTTGGTCTATTTTGGCTTGTTGTTTATTAGCTTCTTCTTCCTTTTTCACAGTAACTCCATTTGGCTGCCTGTTTTTATATTGATCGATATTGGCTTGCTCCAATTGTTGCATTGTCTTGCGATCAATTTGACCTGCTTGAAATTGTTGCTTAATTGCTTGATTTCTTTGGGCAACTTTTTTCCAGTTATCTTTCCAATCTACATAATTTTCACGATAATCTTGGAAAATTTGCTTGTTGTCCTGATTAACTGCTTGCTGGATGTTATTGCGTTTGTTGACAACATCTTGTCGTTTGATGGAGTATGTGTCAACTACAGCCGAAAAACTAATTTCGTCGCCCTCGAACAATTCCTTACCGATTTTGAACACTTCTTTATTGGCAAAAACCCAGACATGATCGGCAACGTTAGCTGAAATCGATTTACCTTTTTTATTGCTCAGTTGTACGTCTAATAAGAGCAGTACAGGACTAAAACCGCCAGCAGGGATCTTTTTGTGACTGAATCTTTCAAACGTTGCCTTGAACCAAAGCCTTTGTCCCAAAAATTTTCCTAGCTGAGAACGTTGATCTGACATAAAATCGCTTCTTTACAAATTATTGATACTCCCATTTTCCCACAAAATAAGATCTAGTATAAATTTTTTTGTAAGTACGAGAAAGATAATTTGTATCTGTCAAAGGTCAATGCTATCTTGATCATGTTCCGGAACTAGTTTTGATCAAAGAGAGGATTAAAAATGACAGAAATTAATGGCTATACACAAAGTGATAATGAAAAGGAATTAAATATCCTTAATTTACCAACGCTTGAAAAAGAAGCTAAAAAAATCATCCCTACTGGTGGTTTTGGTTATATCAGTGGCGGTTCAGAAGATGAGTGGACTTTATCGGAAAATACCAAATCTTTCAATCACGTTCAAATCATTCCCGAGTTTTGAGCAATATCGAAGATCCCCAGACCGATACTGAAATCTTTGGCATCAAAGTAAAGACACCGATCATGATGGCTCCTGCTGCTGCACAAGGCTTGGCTCATTCACAAGGTGAAAAAGACACAGCCAAAGGTATGGCTAAAGCTGGCGCGCTCATGTCGCAAAGTACTTATTCTTCAACATCGATTGCTGATACAGCAAAAGCCGCTAACGGAGCTCCACAATTTTTCCAACTCTATATGAGTAAAGATTGGAACTTTAATGAAAGTCTTCTGACAGAAGCTATGAATGCTGGTGCCAAAGCAATCATTCTAACTGCTGATGCAACAGTCGACGGTTATCGTGAATCAGACATTATCAATAATTTCCAGTTCCCAATTCCAATGGCTAATCTAGAGAAATTTAGCGAAGGCGATGGAAAAGGTAAAGGAATTGCCGAAATTTATGCAGCAGCTGCTCAAAAGATCAGTCCAGCTGACATTAAACGTATTAAGGATTTCACTAATCTTCCAGTTATCGTCAAAGGAGTCCAAAGTCCTGAAGATGCTTTACTCGCCATTGGTGCTGGCGCTGACGGTATCTACGTCTCAAATCATGGTGGTCGTCAATTAAATGGTGGTCCTGCCTCATTCGATGTATTAAAGAGCATTGCTGATGCTGTAAACCACCAAGTACCGATCATCTTTGACAGTGGCGTTCGTCGTGGATCCCACGTATTTAAAGCTTTAGCTAGTGGTGCCGATATGGTTGCTCTAGCACGTCCGATCATTTACGGACTAGCTCTTGGTGGAGCCGATGGTGTATATTCCGTAGTCGAACATCTAAATGAAGAGTTCAAGACTATCATGCAACTAGCTGGAACTAAGAATATTGAAGATGTTAAAAATGCAAAATTAATCAGATAACATTTCAAAATAAGAGAGTGGAAGACGTCGTTCAGCTACTAAGATTTAGGGACTGGCAGCTCAGAGGTGCGGCGATGCCGTGCCTGCTGACAGTTGCTAAACCGGAGGCTGCTGTCGTCTGGAACTCGTTTCCGAACCAAAAAACGGTAAATAGTTTTTTGCAACTATCTACCGTTTTTGTTATGCCTTAATTTCAAAGTTTTTATTGATCAAACTATTTTTAGAATATTCATCTGCTGGTACATAGCCTTTTGCCAGCAAATCTTTGATGTATAAACGATTATAGAAAAACGAAAAAATAATTCCAACAATGGAAAAGCCGAATCCAAGCGTCGGCACGGTCGCAATCATTTCAATTATGAAAATAATCGCTGCCCACTTCCAATCCTCACGAAATACTGCTGGAAAGAAACCGAAAAAGAAAGTGGTCCAGGAAAAACCTATCTTAGCTTTCTTAGTCACATTAGTCTTTGGGTCGACTAAATTAATCATCATGATATCTCCCCCTCTGCTCTATCATTAAGAATATCATATTTCCTGCAATGAATTGTACCATGGTATTTGTAATCAACAATCAATACCATTGATAGGCATCAAAAAAGTCGAGCTTTCGCTCGACTCATAATAAATCACTAAGCAATAAATTCATTATTTCTTAAACACACTATATGAATTTTGATCACTAAGTCGATAACCTTTATCAATCATATCGGTCATCTACAATTTGTTGGATAAAAATTAAAAAACAATTCCCACAACTTACTTACTGTGTTCTTCATAACCGATTTTGTTTGTCACAAGGTTAAAGAAATGGTGCGAATTCATATGCTACACCATCACCAAAACGTACCCATTCATCAGTCGAAACTCTGAAATATTGTGTTGGCGATTCGTTATTGTCTAGTTCACCCGACTCTTCTGCATATTTATCAGAAAACCAGTCAGTCCCACCTGCTAGCTTTCTATTTGATAATGTACCGTCTGACTTATACAAATCATAATTTTTGCCTGGTTTCAAATGAACCGTCGTGCGTCCATTTGTATCGGCTTTGATATTAATTAATGGCGTTCTCTTTACTTTGTTTATTGTATGAGTCTCGTGAAATCCTGCATCATTTTCACTTATCCATTCATGAGCGGAAATTCGAAATCTCTGTTCATTGGTAAAATCATTTTTTTTGGAACCATCTACAGCCCAAGAACTTCTTGCAGAAACAGTTCTGCCAGAAATTATATTCCCATTATCATCATATAATGGAGCATCATGATCCGCAGTAGCTATCCCTTTGACCTCAGAAAAATGCCAGTTACTAGGATCATTTTCCGAAATGTGCGTTGTATGATCATTTCCAATATCAGCATCTGTGATTGTAACACCACCACCATCAACATATGGTTGATCATCATCAGCCGCAAACGCTGTTCCCAACATGACACTAGATGACAATGCAAGTAAAACTGAAGCTACCGATCCGATAAACATACTTTTTTTCATGTGCTAACCCTCCAAACAAATATATGCATTTAATAGTTAACCATCAATGCATAGTTTGATATTAATTTTTGAGGATTTAATACGCAATGTTATAATATATTTCCTAATATTATCATTAGAATGAATTTACACTATTTTTACATCGATTCTATTTTAAAATATCTTTTAAATAAATATTGATATAAAAAATAGTTTTAAAAAAGATTCTCGGTAGACACAATGATGATGCACAAAAATCTTTGAAATCAATGTTTTATTTTTGCTAAAATAAACAAAATATGTATCAATCGATAGAAATTATAATTACAAAACAATATTATAGTACACTTATACAATTAATTCGTTATCTAAAAAAATGTCTGATGTGATCACGAAAAGTTGATTACATCAGACATTTTTATATAGTTTGTAACTCTGCCAGATCCTCTATCGAGCCTGATTATAAACAGGTCGAACAACGTCCTCGCCACGGATATATTCATTGGTTGATACTCTGTAATAAGTGCCCTTCTTCACCGGATTACTTACGTTGCTCTTTTCGTTAGCTTCACGGGCGATGTCAGTATACCAACTACTCCATGGAGCTAATTTTCTATTGGGAATGATTTTCCCGTCAGCATCATACAAGTACGCGCCTTGAGAGTTGTTCACAGTTACCACTGCCTTAATGTCGGTGTTCGTCCATGCTGGCAATTGATTATTGTAGTTGACTTCGGTGGCTGTCTCAGCTTGGACATTTTGCGTAGTACCCAAAATGGCTAGTGAACCTACTGATAATAAAACTGTCAAACTTACAAGCAATACATTTTTAAACATCATAAACATCTCCTCTCTGTTCTTCACATAAAATATATCATGTTATTTATGATTATAAAAGAATTATTATAATTATAAGTATTTATATTTGAATGATTTTTGTACAAAAAAAAGAACACCCAAAGGTGTTCAACATAACTATCTATAAGGTGAGTACAGGATTTGAACCTGCGCGCCGGTATTAACCGGTTCGCCGGATTTCGAGTCCGGTGCATTACCACTCTGCCAACTCACCATGATGAAGGTATCGCTACCTTCTATTTTAATATTAATACTGCATCAATGTAAACATGTCATAGCCTTTTATTTTATCACGGCCATGTAAATCTTTCAGTTCGATCAAGAATGCAGTTCCAACGACGATACCACCGAGTTGTTCAACTAGTTTGATCGTTGCTGCTAAGGTACCACCAGTTGCCATCAAGTCATCGACTACGAGAACTTTTTGGCCAGGTTTAACGGCATCTTTTTGCATCCATAATGATCCTTGACCATATTCGAGGTCATAAGTTACTGAAACTGTTTCTCTAGGAAGCTTGCCCTTCTTACGAGCTGGAGCAAATCCAACTCCTAATTTGTAAGCCACAGGACATCCCACGATGAATCCACGTGCTTCTGGACCGGCGATCATTTCGGCACCACGACTCTTTGCGTAGTCAACAATTTCATCAGTTGCAGCACCGTATGCTTGTCCATCAAGCATTAGTGGTGAAATGTCTCGAAATAAGACACCAGGTTCCGGGAAATCCGGAACATTGGCAACATATTTCTTAAAATCAATATCCATCTTTCATTCTCCGTTCAATCTAATTATGACAGTCGTACTCACTGATCCAGTTCAACAAACCGTCAAAATTAGACTCAATTAGTATTTTTTCAACATCGTTACGTTGTAACCGTTTCATATAAGTTGGAGATTCGATTAATTCACGTTGTTGCGATACTTCTGCTCTTTTAACAAAGCCATTTACCATTTTAACAAAATTCAACTCAAAAAACACATTTAAATAGAAATCTATGTCATTTTTATTGATTTTCAAGTACTGAGCAACGGTCGGCATGTTAGACATTTGCAAATTATCATGAGAATACAAGTATTTCAGGAATTGTTTCATTCCTACGACGTCTGGACGTAGATAGCCGCTAGTTACACTCGTGTGTAAATAAAGTGCCGTGTGGGCGGTTTTATTGCTCTCTAAGAACTGCTGGAACAGCTTCAAGTCATGCGGACGATCATAGATCAAGACGTTTTCTCCATTACAGTCATCCGTCGACATAATAACTTTGACATTCAAATCGTGACGTTTGAGCATCTCAAAGTATGATTGATTAAAGCAAACGATACTATCAAACCTTTCCATTAGTGGCTTAGATAGCTTCTTGTTGCGATAGTCGATATAGATCGATTGCAATTTATTGATAGTTTGCGCTTCTGGAGAAGGTTCGAAATCAGATAACATCATTTGCAAAGTTTTTTTGCCACGCCATTCATTGATATTCAGCTGACCATAAACATTACAAAGCTCATTTTGAATTTCCTGTTCTTTGGCAAAAAGTCGAAAACCGATAGCTGGTAATTGGTGCGTTTGATCGGCAATAATTGTCTTCAAATGTGACTTGTCTTTGCCGACAGCTTGATTATTCGTCAAATTGACATTCGCCACTTTAATTACTGGCTTAGGATTGTTCATCCCAAAAGGCGCCAATTGATCGATTTCTTTGATCAGCTCAAAACTAAATTGTGAAATATTCAGGTCAAGATCATATTTTTCTTCAACAGCACTTTGCGGATCAAAACCTTGTTTAGCTGGTTCAGCTTGCAATTCTGGTATCAATTGATTCAGCTGCGGTTCCTCGATCGAAAATCCACAAGCTTGAGCATGCCCACCAAATCCGGCAAATAATTGATTATGAGCGTTCAATGCGTCAAACAGATTGAATCCTTCCGGACTTCTTCCTGATCCTTTATATAGCTCAGCATCTTGGTCATAACGCAAGACCATCGTTGGTTTGTGGGTCTGTTCTACCACTCGACTGGCAACTATCCCAAGTATTCCTTGATGCCATTTATCGCTCGTCAAAACTAAGACACCGTTCTCAGATTGTTCGTCAATCTGTTTTTGGGCATCGTTATATGCTTCTAATACTAGTTCTTGCCGTCTAGTATTGATATCTTCTGTTTCATCAACGATATCATTAGCAAGTGTCTCATCGCTAGTCGTCAATAATTCCATTGCAGAAGTGGCATCATCTAGCCGACCGATTGCATTTAGTCTTGGTGCAATAGTAAAAGCAATTTCATCTTCTGTGATCTTATCAAGATCGATATTACATTTGTTAGCCAAAGCTAAGATCCCTAAGTGTCCGTTTTCTTTCATTCGTTTCAAGCCTTCGGAGACGATCACCCGGTTCTCGCCTAGTAATGCCACGGAATCTGCTACTGTACCAATAGCGGCTAGATCGACAAAATCTAAGGCATCATCACCCAATAAGGCATCTGCGAATTTAAAAGCTACTCCAGCTCCAGATAAATAAGGACAAGGATATTCCGACCCTGGGATTCGTGGATGAACGACCGCATCTGCTTGTGGTAATTCATCGGGCAGATCATGGTGATCAGTGACGATAACTTTGACATTATTGTCCTTCAAGTATTTGATCTGATCCTTACCACTGACACCGTTATCGACGGTGATCAAAAGATCGATCTGTTTATCTTCAACTAATTTCTTATATGCATCTAAATTTGGACCATAGCCATCTTTGAACCGATTAGGAATGTAGACGATGGGATCTGCTCCAAGCTTCTTCAAGGTCAATTTCATGATGGAAGCACTCGTAACGCCATCAGCGTCATAATCGCCATAAATGGCGATCTTACCTTCTTGTTGAATGACTGTGTCTAAAGTCTCTAAAGCTTTATCCATGTCGTGCAAAGCAAAAGGATCTTGTAATCCTGAAACGTCCGGATGCAAAAATTCTTGGATCTGGATCGGATCACTAAATCCCCTTTCCAACATTAATTCCGCTACGATATTTGATAGTTTATTTTCTTGCGCAAAAGCGCTGATCTGTTCATTTGTTGGACTGTCACGTTTTGTCCACTTTATAGATACCAATACATCACCTACTAACTTGTACATTATAACAATTAATCTAAAAAAAATAAGCCTCTCGACTTATTTTGAAAACACTGCTAATGATTTAGAATTGGCTTTTTGAGTTTTGACTAATGAAGCTTGAATAGCCCAACGGTTAGTTCCACCATCGGCACAGGTGATCAATGTCAATAATTTCTTTCCTGGCGAATCATCGATCATATAAACTGCGGTTGGTGGGACGACCTTCTTAAAGTAAATTTTGTAGGTATAAACTTTCTTCATATTGGTAATGTATGCTAAATCGCCTAGTTGGACATTTTCCAAACGTGAAAACAATACACCCTTGTTAGTCATATAGTGACCGGCCAAAGCGTAGTTGCCCTTCCCCATCTTTTGATCTGGCTTCATTGTTCCACCACCAGTAGACAAAGCATCATCGCTTAATCCCTTAAGAATGGGTAAATATAAGTCAACTGCGGGAACAGACATTTTGCCGATCGTAATGGCATTGTTGTTGATGGAAGCCTTGGCAACCTGTGAAGCTGATATTGGTTTGACCTTCTTAAAGTCATACTCAGCCTTCTTGTTTTGATTCTTCTTGACATCGTCGGCTGTTAAGGAAGTCAAATAATGATTGGACATATGACTAACAGCAAACTGCTTCAAAGGCTCATTAAAAATCAAGCCTAATGCTACTACAAATAGCAGCACGATACCGGTTATAGAAAAAAATTTCTTCATAAGTATCCTTCTCGATCCGATTCAGAATTTCTTAACTTATTCATATAATAAAGCAAAAATATTAATAAGTTAAGCAATTAACACATAGCAAACTCATTGGAAAAACAGTGAAAGTTTTAGTTAATTACGTAATTAGTATATCAAATTTCAAAAAACTATAAATGAAAAACAGAATTTTTTTCAATCAAAAAAACACATCTTGCGATGTGTTTTTGTTTTGAAATAAGTTCTGCAAGCTAGCAGCCTCAATATTAATATGCTCTAGCGATCCATACTGTGTATTTAGCTGGTTTACCGCTTACGATATCAACTTTCTTTTCCATTGGTGGGTTGAATGGAATATTACGAGTTGTGAAACCAGTTTCTTCTTTGATCTTAGCTTCAGTTTCGTCAGTTCCATCCCAGCCAATTAGAACAAATCCAGGAACTTCATTATTTTCTTTGCATGTTGCAATGTGTTTCTTAAAATCATCCAAAGTATCAATGTCGTAGTGTTCGTTTGCTTTGTTTCTAGCTTTAGCTGATTCGAGTAATTTTGTTTGCATTGTGTCTAATTCTTGACTGATCTTATCTTCAATGCCATCAAGTGCAACTGAGTCTTTATCGTCGAGATCACGCATCTTAATAACTGCAGAAGAATTCTTGATATCTCTAGGTCCAAGTTCAACATGCATTGGCACACCTTTTTGTTCCCATTCGTTAAACTTGTAACCTGGAGTATTGTCTGAGTCATCGATTTCAACACGGATATTCTTAGCTTCCAAGTTTGTTTGGATCTTTTGAAGAGTTTCCATGATCTCAGGATTCTTTTGCCATGGACCAACAGGAATCAAAACAACTTGCGTTGGAGCGATCTTAGGTGGTAAGACGATACCTTTTTCGTCACCGTGAACCATGATCGTTGCACCGATCAAACGAGTTGAGATTCCCCATGATGTTGTATATACGTACTTGTGAGTGTCATCTTTATCAAGGAACTTGATGTCAAATGACTTGGCAAAGTTTTGACCTAAGTAATGTGATGTACCTGCTTGAACGGCTTTTCCATCACGCATCATTGTTTCGATCGAATAAGTATCAACGGCACCTGCGAAACGTTCTGAAGGTGTCTTTTGACCTTTATATGAAGGGATAGCTAAGAAATTAACGATCAAGTCTTCATAGGCATCAAGCACTGACAATGTTCTCTTACGAGCATCTTCTTCAGTTGCATGAGCAGTATGTCCTTCTTGCCACAAGAACTCAGAAGTTCTCAAGAATGGTAGAGTCTTCTTCTCCCATCTGAAGACGTTGGCCCATTGGTTGATTTCATAAGGAAGATCACGATATGAGTTGATCCAGTCACTAAAGGCATTTCCGATCATTGTTTCTGATGTTGGTCTCAAAGCGTATGGTTCGTCAAGCTTTTGATCACCGACTTGTGTCATCCAAGGAAGCTCAGGAGCAAATCCTTCGATATGTTCTTCTTCCTTTTCAAAGAAGTGTTTAGGGATCAACAATGGGAAATAAGCATTTCTGATCTTTTGTGTAGCAAGATATTTGTTAAATTCTGCTTGGATACTTTCCCAGAGTGAATAACCATCTGGCTTAAAAATAATACATCCACGAACTGGTGAATATGACATTAAATCGGCATTCTTAATAGCTGTTAAATACCATTCTGAAAAGTTTTCTTTTTGTAAATCTGACATTCTATCCCTCCTAAATGTATAAAAAAAACTACTTCATCCAATAAAGGACGAAGTAGTTTCCGTGGTGCCACCTTAATTAATCTTCGTTTCGAAGATTCACTCGATTCGTAACGCTGAACAGCGATTGTCTTGCGACAACAAATAGGTTTGGCAGGTTCGTGATCAGTTATCGGTGATCTATCTTCCAACGATTGATAGACTCTCTGGCGCCGCCTGATTACTAATAATCCAAATCTTTAAAGCTATACGTTTAATATAGTGAATGATTTAATTTTTGTCAACTTATATTGGAAATTATCAATTGAATCGATAACTATTTTTAAAATAAGTACTGGAGATCACTAGCAACAGTTGGATATCCAAAGATGAAATCATTCAAGGCACTGTTGTCCATCTTCTTATCAACAGCAATCGTCAATAAGTTGATCAATTCATCAGCTTGTTCGGTCAAGACAGTTGCGCCAACGATCTGTTTATTGTTATTTAAAACAATTTTAGCTGCAGCTTTTGGCTCATTTATCCGGTGATAAGTGAACCAATTAGTCAAATCGAATTCGTTAACTTGGTATTGCTCAGGATCAGCCTTAGCATCAGGTATGGAAATTCCGACCTTGGCCAATTTTGGGCTTCCATAAACTAACGTTGGGATTGCTGGATAACTGATTGGTTGGCTATTTTGTCCTAAAATGTGTCCAACCGCATACTTAGCTTCAAAACCAGCAACAGGCGTTAATTTAGGCTCTGACTTTTTGATCACATCACCTACTGCGTAAATATTAGGATTGTCTGTTTGTAAATATTCGTTGACCTTGATACCGGATCTTTCAACTTTGACACCTGCTTGCTCCAGGTTAAGACCCTCAACATTAGGAATTCTGCCAGTTGCACAAACCACAGCTCCGGTCTTTAGTTCAAAATCATTAGCATGGATCGTCAATCCATCAGAAGTTTTCTCAACCTGGTCAACATAGACATTAAAGTGGAAAGTAATACCGCTTTGTTTCATTTGCTCAACCATGTCATTAACGAAATCTTCATCAAATGCTTTCAGTGGACGATCATTATGATGGATCAAATGGACATCAGCACCCGTAGCATTCGCAATATTAGCTAACTCCATGGCAATGTATCCAGCGCCAATGAAGGTAATCGATTTTGGCATTTGCTTCAACGACAAAAATTCATTGCTAGTGATCAGATTCTCTGATCCTTCAATAATCAAGATCGATGGCTTTTGCCCAGTTGCGATAATGAACTGGTCAGCTTCAAAAACTTCGCTATCAAATTGAAGCTGATTTTCTGAAATAAAACTAGATTTGCCATAATAAGTAGCGATTCCGGCTGAATCTAAACCTTTTTTAGTGCCTTCAGGAATATTTTCTGTATAAGTTTCCTTAAAGCGCTCCATTTCAGTCCAATCAGCATCAGGAACCTTGGAAAAACCGTTACCTTGTAATTGTTTGATCCTATCCCTAGCTTCAACAGCACTGAGTAACATCTTTTTAGGATCACACCCACGGTTGGGACAAGTTCCACCCCATAAATCATCTTCAAAAATGGCAACCTTCTTCCCAGCTCCTTTTAAAGCATAAGCTGCAGCTCCACCAGCAGGACCTCCACCGATTACGATCGCGTCATATTTTTTCATCCAGCCTTCCTCCTTAAACTTGTTGATCAATAAATTTATTGTAGCCTAAAAAATATTTATCACAAAGTAATGCGCTTCAAAATAAAAAGCCCCAAAGCAGTTTGCTTTGAGACTTGAATTAATAACTATTTTAAGAGACCAGCTAGTCCACTAACGATCGATGAGATTGTTTTTCCAGCACTAGTCAATCCACTAACAGCATCAGTTGCTTTACTTACAACACCTGAAATACCACTAGTAATACTTGAAACAGCGTCGCCGGCTTTTTTAATACCATCAGCGACATTTTCCACAGTATCAGTTACTTTGCTGACACCGCTGTTAATACCATCTAGGACATCCCCAGCAGTTCCAGCAACTTTCTTAACGGCACCTGTTACGCCATCATAAATGTTGCTTACGTCATTGGCAGCATCTTTAGCAGCTGTCCGAAAGTTGTCTAAGGCACCTTTACCATTATCAAAAATTGCTTGACCAGTTTGACCTAGGTCGTTTACAGCGTCTTTCAAATCAGTAATAGGAGCTGAGACTAATTTCTTAGCTGAATCATGCAAACCTAACAAGCTGTCACTTGTCTTTGATAAATTATCTATCACAGTTGTCACATTGCCTGTAGCTGCATTATTAATGTCAGTTAAGTTCGTCAGACCATTTGTGATGCCATTGGTAATGACTTTTCCTGGTTCTTGAAGCAAGCTTTGAGTCTTGTCAATTGCACTGGTTACAGAATCAGCAGTAGAGCCGATCTTATCAGCTGTATCTTTAATAGTATCTAATGGATCTGCTGGTGCTTCTGCATCTGCACTAGCATCGGCATCAGACGATGCATCAGTTGAAGTATCAGTCGTTGTTGCAGGAGCTTCTGGGGCTGGTGCAACTTCATTAGGATCTGATTCTGAAAGTGCTGGCAAGTAGATCCAACCTGTTACGTTGTCATTATTAGTAATTTGTTCGTACAAATTACCTTCAGCATTTGGAACTTGGTTCAATCCTTTGAATACAGTGTGTGTGTAATCAGCAGCTTTGGCTACTACTTGGGAAGTTTCACTATAAGGAGTATCCCAAATGTAGTAATCAGGGTTAGCGACCCAATATGCACGTCCTTCTGTATAATTCCCACCTGTTGTTGGTTCAGTGGATGAAACAGTAGGTTCGCTAGTTGCTTGTACTTGAGCAGTTTGCTCAGTAGGATCATTTTCAACAACTAATGGAGCATTTTGTTGTTGCGATGTAGCAACTGCTTGTGGAGCTTCTTGGCTAGCCTGTGTATTAGCCGTTGCTTCAGTTGTTGACGTTGTATCGTTCGTTGTTTGAGCGACGTTTTCTACTGGGGTTTGATCAGTAGAATCAGTGTCAGCGGCTTGAGCGTTTCCTGCACCAATTAATGCGACTGGAATTGCTAAAAGCGAAGCATAAAGTAGGTTGTATTTTTTCATAAAACATTCCCCCAAAAATATACATTTATTAATCACTTTGTTAATACATAAATTATAAACCCGTACTAAAAAATGTAAACGCTTTTATTACTAAAATATCAGTAATTATAGTAATTTTTTAGTTATCAATAAACTGTTTTCTATAAGCAAAATCTTAAGTTAAAGTAAGGTTTCTGTGATCAACCTCACAATTAAACTTTTGAGCCTACTTCTCTCTAATCAACGGTAACTAATGACAGCAGTAGCTTAAAGCCCTATCTCTAAAACAAATTAGAAAGATTAGAATGTGAAATTTTAAAATCTAAATTACATAAAAACATTTTTCAATATTTAGTTATTATTTACTAATGTTGCCTAAATATTCATTACTAAATACACTATTTTTCAATAATTCGATTTCAATTAATCTTGATAATAATTCTTTGACGGTGATTTTGATTGTTTTCTAGTGAAAAGTGAGCATATTTGACGTCATCCAAGGTTTTAATTAATAAGTCATCATCTAACCATTTGTTGTCTTGGAAATATTGATTTATGAATAAAGCCGATCTTTGGATTTGTGAGAGACTAGCATGACTAATCACAAAACCCTTGATCTGCTTCAAGTTCATATAGAAATCTCTAACATTAAAACTGAATTGGTTAGTTCTGGGAGCAGTTATCAATCCAATTTCCCCAGCTTGATTTAAATGGTCCAAATTTAGTTGCAACTCATTTTTTCCAGATGTGTCAATTATATAGTCAAAATTATCAGAGATTTCAGATATCGGCTTGGTGTAATCGTAATTATTCATCGCCCCGATCGATTTTAGATAAGAAAAATCTTTGACGTTAGCAGTTGTGGCTACCGTTAAACCATTGAGTTTAGCAATTGCAACCAGTTTTGTTCCGACATGTCCAGCTGCACCTTCAACTAAAACACTCTTGCCTGACTTAACCTTTAAAACATCATTTAGCAATATCTCAGCTGTAGCACTTGAATGAACTGACGCTATAAGTTTCAATTCATTCACACCCTGAGGAACCGTAAATAATCTTGATGAAGGAATAACGGCGTATTCACTAGTGATACCTTGTCTGCCATCATAGCCCATAGAATTAGTCCATACTCTTTGACCAATGGAAAAACCTTGGACGTTTTCACCTATCCTTTCAACAGTTCCAACACAATCTCGTCCGACAACAAATGGAAATTTCATTTGCGTCTTAAATGCTCCTGAACGTACAAATGTAACAGATGCCGCAAATACCTTGATCAGCACATCATTGACACCCACTTGTGGCACTTGAATTTCTCTAACTTTGATTTCATCTGGTGTTCCAACTTTTTCGATCACAGCTGCTTTCATTTTCATAAACTTTCCCACCTATCTAAAAAAAACCGCTAAATTCACGGTAAGTAAATTCAACGGTTTTTAAAAAATTTATTTATCAGATTCCTTGCCTCTATTTAAATTCAAGACAGACATAAAAGCTTCTTGTGGTATAGAAACCTTACCAACTTCTTTCATTCGTTTCTTACCGGCTTTTTGCTTGTTCAATAGTTTATCTCTTCTAGTTCTATCACCACCATATAACTTAGCGGTAACATCTTTACGATAAGCTTTAACAGTCGCACGTGCAACGATCTTATTACCGATGGCTGCTTGAATTGGGATCTCAAACATTTGGCGTGGGATAACTTCTTTTAATTTAGAAACGATATCTCGACCACGTTGATATGCAAAGTCCCTATGCACGATAAAGCTAAGTGCATCAACAGGTTCACCATTCAATAAAATATCCATCTTAACTAAATCACTTGGCATATAGTCTTCAACCTCATAATCTAATGAAGCGTAACCTTTAGTATTAGATTTCAAATCGTCAAAGAAATCAAAAATGATTTCCAACAATGGTAATTTATAAATAACATTTACTCGATATTTATCCAAATAGTCCATTGTCACGAACTCGCCACGTTTACGTTGACAAAGTTCCATCACCGGTCCAACGAAATCCTCAGGGACCATTATTTCTGCCCTAACGTAAGGCTCTTTGATCTCCTGGATCTCTGAAGTCTCTGGCAATTCAGCAGGATTATCAACGATGATCTTTTCACCGTCGGTTTTAGTAACGTGGTAATCCACTGATGGTGAGGTGATAATCAAATCTAAGTTAAACTCTCGTTCTAACCGCTCTTGAACTACATCCATATGTAAAAGTCCTAGGAATCCGCAACGAAAACCAAAACCTAACGCTTGCGATGTTTCAGGCTCAAATTCAAGGGCAGCATCATTTAACTGTAATTTCTCCAAAGCTTCACGCAGATCTTCGTATTTGCCATTATCGACTGGATACATACCAGCATAAACCATGGGCGTGCTTTGACGATAACCAGTCAAGGGCTCAGCAGTAGGATTATCAGCCAATGTGACAGTATCACCTACTTGAGTATCCTTGACCGTCTTAATACTTGCAGTGATGTATCCAACATCACCAGCCATCAAGTAATCACGTGGAACGGCCTTCGGTGACATGACACCAACTTCGGTAACTTCGAATTTCTTCTGGTTATTCATGATCTCGATCGTATCACCTGGTTTAACGACGCCTTCAAAGAGACGGACGTTCAAGACAACGCCTCGGTATGAGTCATAAACTGAATCAAAGATCAAAGCTTTTAGAGGAGCCTTGATATCACCTTGAGGAGCTGGTATATCTGTGACGATCCGCTCGATCAACTCATCGATACCAACGCCAGTTTTAGCTGATGTTAAAACAGCACTTTCGGCATCGATCCCGATCATTTCTTCAATTTCTTCTTTGACCTTATCAGGATCAGCTGAAGGCAGATCGATCTTATTGATCACCGGAACGATCTCAAGGTCGTTATCAATAGCTAAATAAGTATTAGCTAAAGTTTGTGCTTCCACACCTTGAGCAGCATCTACGATCAGTAATGCTCCTTCACAGGCTGCTAATGATCGTGACACTTCATATGAAAAATCGACATGTCCTGGTGTGTCGATCAAATGAAAAATGTAAGTCTCTCCATCTTTAGCTTTATATTCTAATTCGACAGCATTCAGCTTGATCGTAATACCACGCTCACGTTCTAGTGGCATATCATCAAGGATCTGTGCCTTCATATCACGCTTTGCGATCGTATTAGTCTTCTCAAGAATTTGATCAGCAATCGTTGATTTACCATGGTCGATATGCGCAACAATGGAGAAGTTTCGAATGTGTTTTTGACGTTCTTTTAATTTATCTAAATCCATTTATGTGAATCTCCTTTAACCAAACCATTATACCAAAAAAAGGTTGAGGTTTGACCCTCAACCTAAATTATAAGGAGCTACATTCACTAGCGGACTCTGCTTTACATGCTTTCGACGAGCAAGCTTTTCAGCACTCTTTTGTCGAAAGTCCGTAAATGCTCAGCAGCTGACCAGTGACTTTCGCTCTCTATTTAAATTAATCTCCGTTAAAGGCATCTTTTATCTTATTGAAAAAGTTGCTGTCTTTTTCACGGATCTTATTTCCACCTGCTTCGGAGAATTTCTTCAAGGCAGACTTTTGTTCACTAGATAATTTACGTGGTGTAACAATGTTTACAGTTACTTTCTCGTCACCGATACTCTTACTGTTCAACACTGGAGCACCTTTTCCTCTTAGTCTAAACGATGTTCCTGTTTGTGTTCCACTTGGAATGGTCAATTTGACCGGTCCGTGCACAGTATTAACATCGATCTCATCACCTAATGCTGCTTGTGGGAAACTGATATTGACTGAGGTATAAATAGTGGAACCATTGCGAGTAAACTCTTTACTTGGTGCCACACGGAAGACAATGTAAAGATCACCATATGGGCCACCATTTTCACCGGCTTCACCTTGTCCTTCAAGACGCATTTGTTGACCATCTTCAACACCTGCTGGGACATTGACCTCAAGCGAATGCTTTTCGTTAACTTTTCCAGCACCATGACAAGTTTCACATTTCTCTTTGATTTCCTTACCTGTACCACCACAGACGTCACAAACTACACGTGTGCGCATTCTGCCGAGTGGAGTTTGACGGTCTACTTCCATATAACCTGAGCCGTGACACTTACTACATGTGACGGGTTCAGTACCTGGCTTAGCACCATTACCACCACAAGTTTCACATTTTTCTTCTCGATTATATGAAATAGTTGTCTTCTTACCAAAGACACCTTCTTCAAAAGTTAGATCCATGCGGTATTGCAAATCTGAGCCTTGTCTAGGTGAGTTTGGATTTTGACGAGCAGTTCCACCGCCAAAGAATTGGCTGAAAATATCTTCGAAACCGCCAAAGCCCTGTCCAGCGCCACCGCCACCAAAGCCACCAAAGCCTTGACCAGCACCGCCATTCATGCCAGCTGATCCATATTGATCATACTGAGCACGCTTTTGAGGGTCTTTGAGAGTTTCATATGCATCGTTTACTTCTTTAAATTTCTCTTCAGCATCAGGAGCCTTGTTAATATCTGGATGATATTTCTTTGAAAGCTTTCTGAATGCATGCTTTATGTCATCTTGCGAGGCATCCTTGTCGACACCTAAAACGTCATATGGATCTCTGTCAGCCATTAAAAATCACCTTTATATAAAAGTTGGGACAAATCACTTTGTCCCAACGATTTAATTTATTTCAACAAACAGATTATAACAGTTTTGTCTGTCATAATCTCAAATGTTTGCTTATTTGTCTTTATCAGGATCTACTTCTTTGAAGTCACCGTCAACGGTCTTACCATCGTCACCCTTATCTTTATCATCGTTACCTTGGGCACCATCATTGCCTTGAGCTGCGCCATCAGCGCCACCTTGAGCCTGTTGTGCTTGTTGATAAAGTTTTACTGATAAGTCTTGGATGATCTTATTCAAATCATCGCGTTTTGACTTCATTTCTTCAATGTCACCAGAATCTTGAGCTTTCTTCAAAGCATCACGGGCATCTTCAGCCTTCTTGATCTCGTCATCTGAAACTTTGCCTTTGACATCTTTAAGAGTCTTATCTGTTTGGAACAATGCTTGTTCAACGTCGTTCTTAACATCAACTTCCTCTTTACGCTTGTTGTCTTCAGCTTCGTTTTCTTTGGCTTCTTTCATCATTTGATCGATTTCTTCATCGCTCAAACCTGATGAACTCTTGATAGTGATCTTTTGTTCCTTGTTAGTTCCCATATCCTTAGCAGAAACATTAACGATACCATTCTTATCAATATCGAATGTAACTTGGATCTGAGGAACACCACGAGGAGCTGCTGGAATGTCTGTTAATTGGAAACGACCTAATGTCTTGTTGTCAGCAGCCATTGGACGTTCACCTTGTAATACGTGGATATCAACAGCACTTTGGTTATCAGCAGCAGTAGAGAATACTTGTGACTTACTTGTAGGAATTGTGGTATTTCTGTCGATCAACTTAGTGAAGACTCCACCCATTGTTTCAATACCTAATGACAATGGAGTAACATCAAGCAAGACAACGTCTTTAACATCACCAGAAATAACACCACCTTGAATAGCAGCACCTAAAGCAACAGCTTCGTCAGGGTTGATTGAGTGGTCTGGTTTCTTTACTGTCCATTTTTCAACGGCGTCTTGTACTGCAGGAATACGTGTTGAACCACCATTCAAGATAACTTTATCGATGTCACTATTTGAAAGGCCTGCATCTTTAAGAGCATTTTCAACTGGTGTCTTAGTTCTTTCAACTAGATCAGCAGTTAATTCATCAAACTTAGCACGTGTAAGTGTTTCTTCCAAGTGAAGAGGACCATTTGCACCGGATGAGATAAATGGCAAGCTGATAGAAGTTTGGTTGACACCTGAAAGGTCCTTCTTAGCTTTTTCAGCAGCGTCCTTTAATCTTTGAACAGCCATCTTATCTTGTGACAAGTCAACTCCGTTCTTAGCTTTGAATTGATCTACTAACCAATCCATGATGTGTTTATCAAAATCATCACCACCAAGTTTTGTATCACCATTTGTTGAAAGTACTTCGAAGACACCGTCACCTAATTCAAGGATCGAAACATCAAATGTACCACCACCAAGGTCGTATACTAAGATCTTTTCGTCACCCTTGTCATTGTCCAAACCATAAGCCAATGCTGAAGCTGTTGGTTCGTTAACGATACGTTGAACATTTAATCCAGCGATCTTACCAGCATCTTTAGTTGCTTGTCTTTGTGAATCGTTGAAGTATGCAGGAACCGTAACAACAGCATCTGTAACTTCTTCACCTAAATAATCTTCTGAGAATTTCTTAATGTATTGTAGGATCATTGCAGAAATTTCTTGTGGTGTGTATGATTTGCCACCCACAGTAACTTTGTATCCTGCTTCACCCATGTGTCTCTTAATAGATGATACTGTATCTGGGTTTGTGATTGCTTGTCTTTTAGCAACTTCACCTACTTGGATTTCACCATCTTTAAATGCAACTACAGAAGGAGTTGTTCTAGCACCTTCAGGGTTGGCAATAATCTTGGGAGAACCACCTTCAAGAACAGCTACAGCTGAGTTTGTAGTACCCAAATCAATACCGATTACTTTAGACATATACAAATACCTCTTTTTTAAAATTTAATTATTTTGCAACGATTACCATTGCTGGACGTAAAACTCGATCATTGAGTTTATAACCCTTTTGAAGAACTTGAACGACTGTGTCTTCTGGATGATCCTTGTCAGCAGGAACAGTTTGTACTGCTTGACTGTCATTAGGATCGAACTTCTCACCAACATTGTCGATAGCAGTCACGTTGTTATCAGTGATTGCTTTAACCATATGTTGCTGAACCATTTCCACACCCTTCTTCAATTGTTTGCCAGTTTCATCATTAACTTCAACGGTCAATGCACGCTCTAAGTTATCTAAAACTGGAAGGATCTCCTTGGCTAAATTTTGGCCATCATATTTAATGATGCCAGCAATTTCTTTCTTTTGCCGATTAGCCATATTTTGAATTTCTGCCTGTGAACGAATATATTTATCATCTAATTCAGAATTCTTTTGCTTGAGATCTTCAATTTGCTTTTGAAGTTCAGCGATCTGTGGATCTACCTTCTGATCTGTGGTAGTTTCCTCAGTAGCTTTTGCTTCTGATTTCTTTGGATCAGCTTCTTTTGAAGCTTGAGCTTGTTGCTCTTTTTCCTTCTCTGCCATTACAGCCTCCTATATCATGAATCATCATATCTCGAATAATAATCGATCAGTCGTTTGGCTAGCTCTGTTCTAAATTCACCGAGTAGCCCGATCAACTGCGAATAATGCATTGTCGTTGGACCTAGCAAGGCAATTATTCCTTTACCGTGATGACCAACATCATAATCAGCCGTGATAATGCTGTAGTTCTTCAACACATCTGAACCCAGCTCACTTCCTAATCTAACCTTGATCCCGCTTTCTGAAGAACTAGGGTCAAGCAGTTTCTTAAGATCGTTGCTTTGATTGATGATTGAAAACAACGATTGAACCTCCTGCATGTCATTGCCATCCGCATAATTCAACAAGTTCAATTGCCCGTCGACAAAGTACTTATCAGAATCGGCTTTCTTGAACAATTCATCGACCATGTCCACTAAACCATTAGCTGAATGCATGTAGTTAGATAAAATGATTGGTACATCATCATGTAACATCTCAATGACTTTTGGTAAAGGTTGACCAACTAATTTGTCATTAACGATCTTGACAAATCTTTCAATTAAAGAACTGTCTAATTCATCATCAACTGTATAAATGTTGTTCTCAACATTGTTATCGCTCGTAACGATAATTGCCATTATTTGATGGGAATTAAGTGGAACGATTCTGAATCCAGTTAACAATGTTTTGCTGCTTTCAGGACCTAAAGTTATCGCTGTATAACTGGTTAAGTGTGAAAGTATTTTAGCAGACCTTTCGATAATATCATCAAGTTGATGATAAGTATGCCCGAAATCCTCATCGATTTTCTTAGAGACATCTCTTGGAACCACACTAGGTTGGACTAGATAATCCAAGTAATAACGATATCCTAAAATCGATGGGACTCTACCAGAGGATAGATGAGTCTTCTCGAGATAGCCTATCTCCTCTAGCGTAGCCATTTCATTTCTGATCGTTGCCGAACTAACATGAAATGGTAAAGCATTCATCAACGTCTTTGATCCAACCGGCTGGCCGGTATCTGTAAAAATGCGCACGACTTCTCTCAAGATAGCATCTTGACGTTCCGATAACATTATACCGTCCTCCTTTTAGCACTATTCATATTGGAGTGCTAACAATGTAAAATATAACAATCTAGCCTTTATGTGTCAAGTAATGCACTTTAAAAAAATAAAAATAGTCTTGTCATAAATTTCTGACGATAATCCATTCTGTTTGCGTACAAAAATTAATAAATATTATTCAGATTTTTATTACATAATATAATTTACAATGATAATTCGATCCCAACTAACAACCAAATTTGCTTATTTCAAAAGAACATTATTTTTACAAACAAAAAATCCCACGATTGTGAGATTTTTAAAATTGATTGAATTTGTGATCTCTATGACATAAACCGTCAATCAATTATTGTTATTTATTCAAGATTTCGTAGTAAAGCTTTGGAATCATCTTGATCATGGTGTAATTGTGCAATCAAGCCGTCAGGACCATTGAATTTGATCTCTCCCCGCAAATAATGGATCCACTCTATAGTTATAGGCTGGTCATAAATGTCTTGATCAAAGTCGAAAATATTGCATTCAACGGTGATCCCGGTATTCTCAGAAAATGTTACATTGTAACCCACTGAGGTCATTGAGTCATACCATTTTCCATCTACTTTAATACGTGTCGCGTACACTCCGATCGATGGGATCAATTCATCTTGACCAATTGCTAAATTGGCTGTTGGGAATCCTAAAGTCCGTCCTCTTTGTAAACCATGAACCACGATCCCCGTGTTTTGATAATAGTAGCCTAATAAATGATTAGCCTGATCAATTTGATCTGACAAGATCAAGTCTTTGATCGAACTCGAGCCGATTTTTTCTTCATCAAAAGTTTGTTTAGGAACAGTAATGATCTCAAATTTATCACGTGAATATTGCGGCAGAGTTTGCATATTTGCAATATCACGTTTGCCATAAGTGTAGTCAAATCCACCAACGACAAATTTAGCTCTCATATTGATCATATAATTATCAACAAATTCTTGTGGAGTTAATTTAGAAAAATCGGTTGTGAATTTTATGAAATATAAATCGTCAACCCCTAATTTCTCGATCAAGGCTGCTTTTCGTTTTTCGGTTGATAAATATTTGAAATTTTGTTCTTTTTGATAAACCACTCGAGGTGAACGATCAAAAGTAATCAAAACTGATCTAAGGCCATGCTTCTTAGCAATATCGACCCCAGTTTTAATGACTTTCTGATGTCCTCGATGCACTCCATCAAAAAAGCCCATGATCAAAACGGTATCTTGTTGTGGTATTTCGTCTTCTTTTAGTGGATGCGTTACATGTAGTATCTTCATAGCCATCTTCTTTACTCATTTTGTAATAACATTATGTCTGGTACCCAGGTATTCCTATCCGGATCAAAGCGATAAATAGCCTTCGTAACGCCATTTCTTTGTACACGCAGTAATTCGTCTTGGTTTTGTTGGTTTAAATTTAAAAAGCCACCGTGAATCACCTTGATCTCCCATTCATCGTCGGTCAGTTGATGTGCAGGTAAATAATTTAGGACATCATCAATGCTTTTAATGAAATCGTTACTACCTGATTTTACCATTGATTCGATCTCAGACAATTTGAAAGTATCTTTTATTTCATAACCAGCACTTTTTGTTCTAGTTAATTGGGACATAAACGCCGGCAATCCGAGTCGTTGACCAAATTCAACTGCCAAAGTTCTGACGTAAGTTCCTTTGGAACAACGAACGTGAAATTTGACTTTTTGTTCACCAATTTCAGAATCAAACTGAGAATCATCAATTATATGAAAATCGTAAATAGTTATGTTTCTTACTGGTCGTTGTACTTCTATACCTGCGCGAGCATATTCATACAATTTACGTCCGTTGACTTTAACAGCCGAAAACATCGGTGGAATTTGTTCTAAAGGACCTGTCATATCTTGAAAAACTTGATCTAACTTTTCTTTAGAAATCTGCTCGGTTAATTTAACTTGTTTGACAGTTTCTCCTTCACGATCCTCAGTAGTTGTTGATCTACCAAGAGTGATCTCCCCCTCATATTCTTTGGGAGAGTTCGTCAAGGTGTTTACTAACTTGGTAGCCTGTCCAACACAGATCGGTAAAACACCGTCGACTAATGGGTCCAACGTCCCTGTATGACCAACCTTCTTAGTCTTTAAAATTTTTCTCAATAAATATACATAATCCGAGCTAGTTTTGCCTAACTCTTTATAAAAAGGAACTACACCATTCATAGATTTTCTCCGGATACAAAAATTACACCTAACCACAAAAGCAATTAGATGTAATCTTGTTATTTATTAACGATTTTGTTCATCTTGATGTAATTTAGCGATCAATTGATCGATTTTTTCACCATAACGAACTGATTGATCTTGTTTGAAAACTAATTCAGGTACTTTGTACAAAGTTAAACGTGAACCTAGTTCTCCACGGATCAAACCTTTTGCTTTATCCAATCCTGCTTGTGTTTTTTCAACGTCGCTAGCTTTTTCCGACAAAATACTATAAAAAATAGTTGCTTGTTGGAGGTCGCCAGTCATTTCGACGCCGGTGACTGTAACACCTTGAACACGTGGATCACGGACTCTTTTTAGTAAAATATCATTTACTTCTTTTTGAATTTCTTGTTCGACTCTACCAATACGATGTTTCATTATATCATCTCCTATTTGACAGGAACTTGTTCCATCACATAGGCTTCGATTTCGTCGCCAATCTTGATGTCATTGTAGTTTTCAATTGTAACACCACATTCGAATCCTGACTTAACTTCTTTGACGTCATCCTTGAATCTCTTAAGTGAGCCAAGTTTACCTTCGTATTTAACGATACCATCTCTGATAAGTCTTACGCCACTATCTCTTGTGATCTTACCATTATCTACGATACAACCTGCGATGGTACCGATCTTAGATACAGAATATGTTTCACGAACTGTTAAGTTACCAGTAACTTTTTCTTCATAGACAGGTTCAAGCATACCCTTCATAGCAGCAGTCACTTCATCAATTGCCTTGTAAATAACTCTGTGAAGACGAATGTCAACATTTTCTTCCTTAGCCTGACTACGTGCCTGAGCAGTCGGTCTGACGTTGAATCCAATGATGATGGCATTTGATGCTGAAGCTAAAGTAACATCACTTTCTGTGATCGCACCAACGGCTTGATGGATAATGTTGACACGAACGCCCTCAACATCGATCTTCTTCAAACTTCCTGCGATAGCTTCTGCAGAACCTTGAACGTCGGCCTTGATAATAACGTCAACCGTCTTAAGTTCTCCTTGTTTCATTGTTTCAAACAAGTTATCCAATGTAACAGGGTTAGTATTTTGACGTTCTTTTTGAAGTGCACGACTTGCACGTTCTTCACCAGCTGCACGGGCTGTCTTTTCATCATCAAAGACAACAAACTTGTCAGCTGATTCAGGAACATCATTCAAACCTGTGATCTCGATAGGTTGAGAAGGAACAGCCTTCTTAACTTCTTTACCATGATCATTAGTCATAGTTCTAACACGACCATAAGTATTACCAACAACGATTGGATCACCAACGTGTAAGGTACCTTGTTGTACTAATAGTGATGCAACAGGTCCACGTCCCTTATCCAATTTAGCTTCGATAACAGTACCGATAGCCTTTTGATCAGGGTTAGCTTTAAGTTCAAGCACATCAGCTTCCAAGTTGATCATCTCAAGTAATTGATCGACGTTTGTTCCCATCTTAGCAGAAATATTAACGAAGATAGTATCCCCACCGTAATCTTCAGGAATCAAATCATATTCCATTAATTGTTCTGTAACGTGTTGTGGATTTGCGCCTGGCTTATCGATCTTATTGACAGCCACAATAATTGGGTCATTTGCGGCCTTGGCATGGTTGATAGCTTCGATTGTCTGTGGCATAACACCATCATCAGCAGCTACAACTAATACAACGATATCAGTGATATCGGCACCACGTGCACGCATATTAGTAAAGGCAGCGTGTCCAGGTGTATCCAAGAAGGTGATCAAACGATCTTGTAATCTTACTTGGTAAGCACCAATATGTTGTGTAATACCACCGGCTTCACCAGCAGTGACATGTGTATGTCTTAAGTGGTCAAGCAAGGTTGTCTTACCATGATCAACGTGTCCCATAATAGTAACAACTGGTGGTCTTGGTGTTTGATTCTCAGTATTCTTAGTTTCTGCTTCAAAGTACTTGTCGATATCAGAAATATCTTCTTCGACTTTTTCTTCAGCATTGATACCGTAATCAGTTGCCAACAACTCAATAGTATCCTTATCTAGGGATTGATTTTGGTTGATCATAATTCCTAGCATAAATAGCTTCTTAACGATTTCAGCTGGTTCACGGTGAAGGATCTTACCTAAGTCTTGTGCATTCATACCAACAGTGTAGACCAATGTTTCTGGTAATGGACGTTCTTTTCTTTGTGGCATAACCTTCTTAGGTTCATTACGTTGTTGACGTTGTTGTCTCTTTCTTTCCTTCTTCTTCTTACGTGTTCCGTAAGGATTGGCAAGGTTGGTCTTGTGACCAAAATTACGATTGTTGTTATTATTTGGCTTCTTGTATTCTGCCTTTGGAGTTGGAGTAGCCTTTGCTGCAGTATTGTTAGGCTTAGATACCACGGTACTGCGGTTATTTGTTTGTGCTGCAGGACGATTGTTATTGTTGTTGTGATTATTATTATTGAATCGTCTTGAATCGTTTGGACGGTTGTTCGAACGATTATTAGCATGGTTGTTATTGTTATGATTATTGCTTGAATTATTGTGTCGATTTGTATTAGGACGGTTAGTTGTACGACTTGCGTCTTGAATATTCGTCTTATACTGTTCTAGATATTTGTTTCCTGCACTTTGTCTTGGGCGTGGTGCTTGAGCAGTTTGTTCACGTCTAACATTGTTGTTACGACGGTCTCGTGATTGGAAACCTCTGTTGTTATTTGATCTGCTGTTGTTATTGTTGCTGTTTGAACCATTATTATTACGGTTATTGTTTGGTCGGTTATTTGGACGTTGGTTGTTAGAAGCATTTCTGTTTCCACCATTGTTATTGTTGTTACGTTGTCCATTATTGTGACCATGATTGTTGTGGTCGAAATGTCCACGATTGTTCTTATTAGGATCACGTCTTACAGCGGAAATCTTGATCTTAGTCTTATGATCTCCAGATTCAGACTTCTCCTTATTATTTGAATGAGCCGGTTTACTAGTATGTGCAGCATCATTCTTAGTTTCAGTTTTGTGAGCTTTTCCACCCTTTAATTCTGAAACAATTTTCTTTTCACTTGATTCATCGACAGATGACATATGGTTCTTGACGTCAACGCCTAATTTAGCAGCAGCATCCAATACAACTTGGTTATCGACACTATTTTCTTTTGCAATAGTATAGATTCTCTTTTTGGCCATCCTATCACACTCCTTAATTTTGCATAATTTCTTTTAACCTTCTAGCAATTCCAAGATCAGTTATACCCATAACTTTTCTATCCTTACCAATTGATTTTTTTAACTCATCACTTGAAAAAACATCTATTATCGGAACTTCATAATATGATGTTTTGTCATTAAGTGTTTTCTTAGTTCGTTCACTGCAGTCACTTGCCATTATAACCAATTTTACCGACTTGTCACGAATTCCTTTAATCGTGAGGTCCGTTCCACCGATTATTTTGCCAGCTCGCAATGCGATCCCTAGAAAATTTAAAAATTGTTCTCTCAATGTTTCTTACCTAAATCACCGAACAGATCCATTCGTGCCTTTTGATGATCGACAAATTCAAAGAGCTCATCATAAAATTCTGGTTCAACTTTAGTAGAAAAAACTTTCTCAAGAATTTTCTTTGACTTTGCTTCTTTAACTGCATCTGGCTCAAGACCCACGTAGGCTCCACGTCCGGACTTCTTACCAGTAGGGTCAATTGAGATATTTCCTTCTTTATCTCTCACTATTCTTACCATTTCCCTTTTGGGATACATCTTTTCAGTAAGAATATCTTTACGCATTGGTACTTTTCTAGTTGCCATTGCCATCGCCCCCTTTGTAATTAGTCTTGTGATTCAGTAGTTTCGTCTTGATCAGCATCTGAACTTTCAGCAGATTCATCTGTTTGATCAGTCACATCATCGCTAGGATCTGTAGCATCAGTTGTATCAGTTGATTCTGGATTGTCAGTCTCACCTTCAGTCTCAACGTTGCCGTTTTCGACATCTTCAATGTCCACATCCTGATCGTTATCATCAACGAATTCAACTTGTGATTCTGGCTTGATATCGATCTTATAACCAGTTAGCTTAGCAGCTAATCTAGCATTTTGACCTTTTTTACCGATAGCTAGTGAAAGATGATAATCCGGTACGATCACCATGCATTGTTGTTTATCTTCATCATCAAATTGAACTGCAATTACTTCTGCAGGATTCAAAGCATTTGCGATGTAGTCCACTGGGTCATCAACATAAGGTACCACGTCGATATTTTCACCATTCAACTCATCAACAACGGCTTGCACACGGGCACCCTTTGGTCCAACACAAGTTCCCACTGGATCGATGTCAGGATTATCTGATTTAACTGCGATCTTAGTACGATCACCAGCTTCTCTGGCAATTGAAACAATTTCTACTGTTCCATCATAAATCTCAGGAACTTCTTGTTCAAATAGACGCTTGACCAAGTTTGGATCAGTTCTTGAGACAAATACTTGAGGTCCCTTTGTCGCATTTTCTACTTTAGTCACATAAACACGGACACGATCACGAGGATTGTAGTTTTCATTAGGCATTTGATCTGATTTTGACATAACAGCCTCGATCTTACCAAAACTAATGTAAACAAAGCGATTATCGCTTCTTTCAACAATTCCTTGAATGATCTCATGTTCGTATTGGCTATATTCATTATAAATGATATCACGCTCAGCTTCACGGACACGTTGCATAATTACTTGCTTTGCCGTTTGTGCTGCGATCCGACCAAAATTCTTTGGTGTGACCTCTTCACGAATGTGATCACCGATCTCATAACCACGACTTTGCTTTTGGGCATCATCTAAGGATATCTCAAGACGATCATCAGCAACTTCTTCAACAACTTCTTTAACTGAATATACGTGAATGTTACCCTTCTTTGCGTCAAATTCTACTTCGACGTTTTGAGCTTGATTGTAGTTACGTTTGTAAGCAGCAACTAAGGCAGCTTCAAGAGATTCAATAACATATTCTTTCTTGATGCCTTTTTCTTTTTCTAATGCATCTAGTGCATCTACCATTTCTTTTGTCATGTTATTCTCCTTAGAATTCAATCGCAAGGCGGATCTTAGCGATCTTATCTCGATCGATCGTTACTTGCTTCTTAATGTTCTTAACTTTATAAGTCATCGTTATTTGATCATCAGTAATTGAATCAAGGTGACCTTCATAGACCTTTTCTCCATTTACCTTTTGGTAAAGGGAAACATTAACATAAGCACCTTCATAATTACTTAAATCTTCGTCATTTGTTAAGGGACGCTCTGCACCCGGAGAAGAAACTTCTAAATAGTAAGCTGGATCGATTGGATCTAGTTCATCTAACTTTTCCCCATATTCTTCACTGATCAGGGCACAATCATCAATTGTGATACCACCCTTTTTATCAGCGTAAACTCTCAAGTACCAGTCACCACGCTCATGAACAAATTCCAAATCCACTAGAAAAAAATTATGTTTCTCTAATATTGGTTGTAAAATGGCTTTTAATTCATCAGTTTTATTGTTCAAATTCACCCTCCATAGTAATCGGCAATAAAAAGAGTGAGCATTTCTGCTCACTCGTTCACGGTAATTAACTAAAGTATAATTTACCATAATATTCCAATGAAATCAACTAAAACAACGATAATTGGTTTTCATCAGGCATTCCATCTAAAACATGATTTTCTGACATGTATTCAATGATAGTCTTAGAAACCTTTCCTCGATTAGACAAGTCTTCTTTAGAAAGGAATGGTTGTTCTTCACGAGCCACCACGATTTGCTTAGCAACGTTATCACCTAGTCCTGGAATAGCATTAAATGGTGCTAACAGTGTGTGATCATCAATAATTTGAAAATCAAATGCATCTGACTTTTCAATATCGACCATTTTGATATTGAAGCCTCTTTCGAGACATTCGTTGGCCATCTCCAAGACTGTCAACAAGTTCTTTTCTTTGGTTGAGGCGTCCATTCCTTTATCTGTGATCTCTTTCATCGCATTTTTAACAGCCTGCTTACCGCTAGTCATTGCGACTAAATCGTAATCATCTGCCCGGACCGACATATAAGCACTGTAATAATACAGTGGATAGTGGACCTTGAAGTAAGCGATCCGTAAAGCCATCAAAATATAGGCAGTTGCATGGGCCTTAGGGAACATGTACTTGATCTTCAAACAAGACTGAATATACCAATCAGGAACATCAGCATCCTTCATCGCTTGCTTCCATTCGTCAGGAATACCTCTACCCTTACGCACGTGCTCCATGATCTGGAAGGAAGTTTGTGAATCCATTCCATAGTGGATCAAATCCATCATGATGTTATCACGACAACCGATAACATCCTTCAAGGTTACGACTCCTTGGTCGATCAGTTCTTCAGCATTACCTAGCCAAACATCAGTCCCGTGGGACAGACCAGAGATCTGGAGCAATTCAGCAAAAGTAGTCGGATGTGTTTTTTCAAGCATCCCTCGAACAAAACGCGTTCCAAATTCGGGAACACCCAATGTACCAGTCTTTGAAAAAATCTGTTCTGGAGTTACACCTAAAGCTTCTGTTCCGGAAAATAGTGACATAACTTCCGGATCATCAACCGGAATCGTCAAAGGATCGATTCCTGACAAATCTTGGAGCGTACGGATCATTGTCGGGTCATCATGTCCTAAAATATCAAGTTTCAAAATATTATCATGGATCGAGTGGAAATCAAAATGGGTCGTCTTCCAAGCCGCATTTTGATCGTCAGCTGGATATTGGATCGGCGTAAAGTCAAAAATATCCATGTAGTCTGGAACTACAATGATTCCTGCCGGGTGTTGACCAGTAGTTCTTTTAACTCCGGTAGATCCTACCGCTAAACGCTCTTCTTCAGCATTTCTCAACTGCTGACCAGTCAATTCCTCATAGTTCTTGACATAACCAAAGGCAGTCCGATCGGCAATAGTTCCAATAGTACCAGCTCTAAATACGTGATCTTCACCAAACAAGACCTTGGTATAATTGTGTGCTACTGGCTGATAGTCACCAGAGAAGTTCAAATCAATATCGGGAACCTTGTCACCTTTAAAGCCTAAGAAAGTTTCGAAAGGAATATCTTGACCATCTTTTAATAATTCACTTCCGCATTCAGGACATTTCTTATCTGGTAAATCAAATCCAGACCCAACTTCACCTTTAGTAAAGAATTCGGAATACTTACATTTAGGACAACGATAATGCGGCGGCAAGGGATTAACTTCAGTGATACCCGTCATTGTAGCAACGAAACTAGAACCAACTGATCCACGACTACCAACTAAGTAACCGTCTTTATTAGACTTGTAAACTAAACGCTGTGAAATCAAATAAATAACTGAGAATCCGTTACCGATAATACTCTTAAGCTCTTTATCCATTCGTTCTTGAACAATATCAGGCAACGGATCTCCATACAATTCGTGTGCCTTGTTAAGAGTCAGATTACGAATTTCATCTTCGGCACCTTCCATTTTAGGAGTGTACAACCGATCCTTAACTGGTGAAATCTCTTCGATCCCATCCATGATCTTCTTGGGATTGTCAACGATGATCTCTTGTTCGGTAGCATCATCCAAAAATGAAAATTCGTCAAACATCTCATTAGTCGTTCTAAATTGAACGTCAGGCAATTCTTGACGAGCCAGTGGGTTGCTCTTTACAGCTTTGATCACGATATCACGATAAACTTTATCCGTTTCATCTAAATAGTGAACATCTCCCGTTGCTACTACCGGTTTGTTGATCTCTTTACCTAACTTAACAATGTTAGCAATGATCTCTTCAAGAGCATTTTCATCACGAATGATCTTGATATCGATCAAATGTTGATAAACCGCTTTGGGCATAACTTCTAGGTAATCATAATATTGAGCAACTTCACGGGTCTCATCGTAACCTTTTTGCATCATGGTATTGAATACTTCACCATCTTTACAAGCAGAACCAACGATAATTCCTTCACGGTACTTATTTAATAATCTTCGAGGAACACGGGCTGTCCGATAAAAATACTCTGTCATTGAATACGAAACGATTTTGAATAAGTTCTTTAATCCTGCTTGCGTTTTGGCGATCAAGATGGCATGACTTGGACGTGCTTGTTTATAAGCTTCTTCGCCACCAACATTGTCATTTAATTGAGAAACATTAGTAGTTGCAAACTTAGCTTCTAATTCTTCGAATAACTTGTACATCAGATAACCAGTCGTCTCAGCATCAGAGTCAGCACGGTGATGGTGTTCCAATACGATGTTGTAACGTTTAGCCAGTGAATCAAGTTTGTGATTACGATACTCTGAATGAAGTGTTCGCGACATTTCCAATGTATCTATCACTGGCATAGACAGTCTATTTCGACCTATTCTCGTTAAAGCTGCATTCATAAAGCCCATATCAAAAGTAACATTGTGACCAACTAAAATATCATCGCCGATAAAGTCCATGAATTCGCCGATGATAACTTTCTCATCGGGAGCATCTTTGACCATATCATCTGTGATACTAGTCAAGTTAGTCGTGACTTCCGATAATGGATGACCAGGGTTGATGAATTTATCGAAACGATCGATCACTTCGCCATCTTTCATCTTGGTAGCACCAATTTCAATAATTGAATCATAAACGGCTGATAATCCCGTAGTTTCCGTATCAAAAATGACGTATTCAGCTCCATTAAGAGCCTCATCACGCAAATTGTAAGCAATGGGATTACCTTCATCAACTAAATCGATCTCGACACCGTAGCCGATCTTGACCCCAAATTTCTGTCCGGCAGAATAAGCCTCCGGGAAAGCTTGCAATGCCCGATGATCTGTAATAGCGATTGCTGGCTGTCCCCACTCACTAGCTCGTTTGATCAATGCCGTTGGACTAGGGATCGCATCCATTTGACTCATGTTTGTATGAGCATGCAATTCGATTCGTTTATTATCTTCTGGAGCTGTATCTTGTCGCGATTGATGTTTGATCATATTGATATCATTAGCCATAATGACTAATTCTCGAGAAAAAGTGTCTTCTTGAACATTACCACGTACGCGGATCCAAGCGCCCTTATCCAATTCCTCAAAAAAGGCTTCATCATCTTCACCGTTGGAAAACTTCTTAATGCTAAATGATGAGCTATAGTCAGTAACTTTTAAAATCATCAAAGAACGACCAGATTTGAGTTTTCGAACATCTTTATCAAAAATATATCCTTCAACAACTTTGTTCCGGTCCTCTTCAACAATGTCGACCATGGATGTGATCGGCGCATCATCAGCAATTTTCTTACCTAATCGTTGAACGTTGCTGGTGGAAGACTTCTTGGCCTTCTTTTCACTAACGATCTTGGCTTTGTCTTGGATGACTTTTTCTTTCTCAGCATTAGCAGCTTGTAAAGCTTCCATTTTGGCTTTAGATTTGGCTTCGTCGACATTGCAACGGATCTTGAACGGTGGAAAACCAAGATTGAAATATTCACTTTGAATGCCTTCAGAAATGTCACCATTCATGAAATCGACCATAAATTTATTGGAAACTGAAAGGAAAAGTTGACCATTTTCCATATGTGGCGGATTTTCTTGGAGAAGCTGTGAAACTACTGGAGAATTCAAGTGTGCTGTGCTCAAGACAAATTGCCAATAATCTTTGATAAGTTTTTCATCCAGTTGAGCATTGGGAACACGGATCTGAAAATCGACCGCCTTGATATCTTTGAAACCATCCGTCAAAGCTTGACGAAAAATCTTGAACTCATGGAACGGTAAAATATTGGCAAACTCAAAAAAGAAGGTCCAACTTTGTGACTGCTTATGGACCTCGACCTTACTTAATTTAGCATCGTCAAATGAATGACTATTGGGCAAAATATTGTCTAATTTAATCTGTTGGATCAGAATTTTGAATAAATCTTTATTATCTGACATAAAAAAATACCTTTCGTGAATAAAAAAAGCCTAAGCCTCATTACTGATTCTTAAGCAAAATTTTTACCGAATTAACTAATTCGTCTTTGTTAACTTCGATCGTTTCGCCAGTTTTACGTAGCTTAAGTTCAACGATCGAATCTACTGCCTTCTTACCAACAGTAATTCTAATTGGGAATCCCATTAAGTCGGAATCAGCAAACTTAACCCCAGCACGTTCATTTCGATCATCTAAAAGAACATCGAAATCTTCATCTTGAAGTAATTGAACGACTTCATCGCTAAGTTTTCTTTGATCATCATTGCTATATTTGATCGGTACGACATGAACTTGGAAAGGACTTAATTTGGCGGGCCAAACAATCCCATCCTCATCATTGTGTTGTTCAATTATAGCAGAAAGTAAACGTGAAATTCCAATACCATAACTCCCCATCAAAAGTGGTTGTTGTCTACCATTTTCATCGATGAAATTAGCTCCAAGTGAATTAGAAAATCTCGTTCCCAATTTGAAAATATGCCCGATCTCAATTCCCTTAGTAAATTCAAGATGACCGTGTCCATCAGGAGATACTTCCCCTTCTTTGACCACTCGCACATCATTAAATTCTGGTTGTCCTTCGACGATATCTTCAAAATTTGCATTGATCAAATGTTTATCATCTTTGTTAGCACCAATGACAAAATTATCCAGCCCTTCGAGCGAACTATCGTAGATAACACGAACATCATCCGCAACACCATATGGAGAAATAAATCCTGGTGCACTCTTAAAGACTTTTCTAACCTCATCCGGACTAGCTTCTTCAACTAAATTAGCATTCAACAAATTACGAAGTTTAATGCTATTGACTTGATAGTCACCACGGATCATTACTAAAACAGGTTTGTCATCAGCCATAACGGCCACTGCCTTCATGATCTTAGTGGGTTCGATATTGAGAAATTTAGCTAAAGCATCGATCGTATGAGCATCTGGTGTTGCAATTTCTTCCATTGGCAAATGCTTTTCGGAAGTAACCTGCTCAATTTTACTAGTGGCCATTTCCAAATTAGCAGAATAATTACTGTCATCAGAAAATACGATCGTATCTTCACCGATATCAGCAACAACTGAAAATTCCTTTGAATCAGTACCACCCATAGGTCCAGCATTACCGATGATCGTCCGATAATCTAATTTGCAAGCATCAAAAATATGCTTATAAGCAGTTTCCATCTGGTTAAAAATGATATCAGTCTGTTCATTATTGGCAGCAAATGAATAAGCGTCCTTCATATAAAACTCACGACCACGGAGCAATCCATATCTAGGTCGATCTTCGTCACGATATTTAGGCTGCAATTCATAAAGCACCAAAGGTAGCTTCTTGTAACTATTTAATTGTTCTTTAATAACACTGGTAAATGTTTCTTCATGAGTCGGGCCTAATATGAACTCTCGATTATGTCTATCTTCAAACGAAAACAAATTCTCACCGTATGTTTTTAAACGACCGCTTTCCTTCCACAAATCTGCTGGTATCAATGCCGGCATCATCATTTCAACCGCATCGATTTTCTTCATTTCTTTACGGATTATCGTTTCGATCTTTAAAATAACATCCCAAGCTAACGGCAAGAGTGCATAAACTCCTGCAGATACTTGTCTGATATAGCCAGCACGCAGCATCAAATGATGACTTGTTGCTTCAGCATCAGATGGTATTTGTTTTAATGTTGGAATGTACATTCGAGATTGTTTCATTTTCGGTAGTACCCCCTATTTAATAAAGAATCTTTGAATATCGTTCCAAGTTACAGCAACCATTAGTAATACTAAGATCCCCACACCAATTAATGAAATAATTGTTTCATATTCTTCAGGAATTGGCTTACGTCTGATTGCTTCGACAATGTTCATCACGATTTTTCCACCATCAAGGGCTGGAATCGGGATCAAGTTGACGATCCCTAAGTTTAGCGACAACATTGCCATAAATTGAATCACATATACGATCCCCAAATGTGAGGCCTGCGAGGTCATTGAATAGATCCCGACGGGTCCAGCAAGTTGATTAATATTAAAACCACCAGTCAACATCTTTCCTAGTTGAGTGAAAATGGCTTGAGTAGTTTGAAAACTAGAAGTGAAGCCGTATTTTAATTTGGCAGCTACAGAATTATCCAACTGGGCAGCCACACCGATCATACCGTATGTCTCCCCGCCACTTTTGACACTCTTAGGAACAACTGTAACTTTCTTCGTTGTATCCTTCGATTTAACAGTCAAAGTGGTTTTCTTATTAGGACGTGCTTGAATAGCAGTGATCAATTCGGTCCAGTTATCTGTTTTCTTCCCATTGACTGCTGTAATAGTATCATTTTGCTTTAAACCAGCTTTTTGAGCGACACTGTTATGTTGAATCTCACCTAACTGATTAGTATTAGTCAATACGCCACCGCTCATCATGAAAGCAGCTAGGATCGACAATACAATGGCTAAAACGAAATTATTAAAAGGTCCAGCAAAGTTAGTGATCATCCGTTTCCAGACCGAAACTGATTGAAGTTGAACATCACGAGGCGCAATTTGAACCTCAGTTCCGTCTTCTTCAACGATCGTGGCATCATGGTCGACCTCAAAACGCTTAGTTTCTGATTCATCACCGTTTTCGTAACCTTCGATAAACAAATCATCTACTAAATCTGCCTTGGAGATCTGTACCGGGACACCATTAGCGTCATAAACCTTGCTGGAGATAATAATTTTAGTCACTTTCCGATTATCGTCCATGACTAAAGAAGACATCGTCCCTGGTTTGATCTCAGAATCGTCGTCTTGTGACCCCGCCATTCTGACATATCCACCAAGGGGTAAGAGTCTTAATGTATAAGTTGTACTATTTTTGCGGTACGCGACGATTTTTGGTCCCATTCCGACCGAAAATTCACGTACCAAAATTCCTGACTTTTTGGCAGCAATGTAATGTCCAAATTCATGAACGATCACTAAGATACCAAAAACAATTATAAATGTAATTATCGCGGTCATTTTAACCTCCACGAAGCGATTAGACTAAACCAAAAATATGTAACATTGGTAAAACAATTAACATGCTATCGAATCTATCCAAAATACCGCCGTGGCCTGGCAAAATTTTACCCGAATCTTTGACCTTATAAAATCGCTTATAAGCCGATTCTATCAAATCACCAATTTGACCGAAGATCGAAAGCACGAATGCAATCATCAACATATCGATCATTGGATATTTTTGAGGGACAAAAATCATGTAGATCCCAGAAAAAATCAGTGCACAAATTATTCCGGCAATCGTACCTTCCCATGTCTTGTTAGGACTAATTGCTGGCCATAGCTTATGTTTACCGATTTTTCTACCGAATGTATAGGCAAAAATATCAGTTGACCAAACAACAATCAATGCGAATAGTAAAAGACCTAAACCGGCTTTGGAATTCCGAACGGATGCTAAATAATGGAAACCGATCCCGACATAAACCATAGTTATTGCCGAAATGGCTGAATCTTCAAAATTAAATTTATTCTTTGTAAAGACAGTGACCATCAACAACAGTACGACAAAGATATACATGATATCTAAGCGGCTGAATCCATTGGGCAACCACCCATTGTAAAAGTTCAATGGGACTGCTAAAGCTAAAGTACCTAAGATAGTAATAATGAAGTCGATTGACACTATTATACGCTTACGCATAATATAAATCTCAAAAACACCTACCATTGCTAAAGCACAAGCTGCGACCTCAAGCCAAATGCCACCAGCTAAAAGGATCGGGATAAAAATTGCTAATGCAATAACAGCAGTGATTACACGTTGTTTCATAATTTTCCCCCAAGTTAAACAGTGCCGAATCTTCGGTCCCTGTCATTGTAAATCTTAATATCATTAACTAAGTCATCTGATGTAAAATCTGGCCAATATGCATCATCGAATACCATTTCAGTATACGCCATTTGCCACAATAAGAAGTTAGAGATCCGCTCTTCCCCACTAGTTCTGATCAAAAGATCAGGATCAGAATATTCACCTAGTATATGCGTGAACAATTCATCAGAGAAAACTTTCTCATCGATCTGATCAGGTGAAAGTTCTCCCGCAATTGCTTTTTCAGCGATGATTTTAGTGGCATTAACAATTTCTGCACGTCCGCCATAGTTGAAAGCAAAATTGAGAATCATCCCAGTGTTGTCCTTAGTGTCTTCCATTGCCTTATCAACGACTTTTTTTGTCTTTGCGGGCAAATTATCTTTAAAGCCAGTGATTACGACGCGGATATTTTCTTTGATTAAATCAGGCATAAAAATCGAGAAAAAGTCCACTGGTAGTTTCATCAAAAAGTTGACTTCGGAACTTGGTCTCTTCCAATTTTCAGTTGAGAATGCGTATAAACTCAAGACTTTGACGCCTAGATTACTAGCAGATGTGGCGATCCGTTTAACGTTATTCATGCCTTCCTTATGACCGGCGATACGTGGTTGACCACTTCGCTTGGCCCAACGACCATTGCCATCCATAATAATGGCAATATGATCTGGTACGCGCAAATTGTTATTCTGCCCATCAATATTATTTTCTGTCATAACACGATCGTTCTGAAGGACTATCCTTCAGTGATTTCCTTTTCTTTTGATTCTGCTAATTTGTTGATACGATCAACAGCATCGTCAGTTACTTTTTGGATTTGGTCTTCGATATCATGAAAAGCATCCTCGGTAATATCACTATTCTTCAATTGTTTTTTGATAGAATCCATGCCCTCACGACGAACATTTCTAACAGCAACACGAGCGTCTTCTGCTTCTTTACCAACCTTCTTAGCAATTTCTTTTCTACGTTCACCAGTTAGTTGTGGAATCACCAAACGGATGACGTCACCATCATTAGCTGGATTCAATCCCAGGTCAGAAGAATTGATAGCGTGCTCGATAGCATCTAGTGCTGACTTATCATATGGTGAGATCAAAAGTACACGAGCTTCTGGAATATTAACAGAGGCAACTTGGTTTAATGGTACTAAAGTACCATAATATTCAACTTGTACGTTGCTTAAAATGGAAGCATTAGCTTTACCTGCGCGAATGTTAGCTAGCTCGCGGTTCAAGACTTCAATAGAACTGTTCATTTTTTCTTTAGATGTTGTTATCGCAATATTTTCAGCCATTTATTTTGTACCACCCTTTATAATTGTTCCGATATTTTCACCTTGAACAACTTTTCGGATGTTCTCGGCTTTGTTCAGATTGAAAACGATCAATGGAATGTTGTTATCCATTGATAATGATGAAGCGGTTGAGTCCATTACACCTAAGTTCTTGTTAATAATATCAAGTTGAGATAATTCGTCATATTTCTTTGCAGCTGGGTCTTTCTTTGGATCAGCAGAATAAACACCGTCAACATTATTCTTAGCCATCAAAATAACGTCTGCTTCTATTTCTGCAGCACGTAATACAGCTGTTGTATCAGTAGAGAAGTAAGGATTACCAGTACCACCGGCAAAAATAACCACACGACCCTTTTCAAGATGTCTTACGGCTCTTCTTCTAATGTATGGTTCAGCTACTTGGCGCATCTCGATCGATGTTTGAACTCGTGTAGGTACGTCTAACTGTTCCAAGCCATCTTGAAGAGCAAGTCCATTCATAACTGTGGCCATCATACCCATGTAATCTGCTTGAGCACGATCCATACCCATTTCGGCACCGGTCTCACCACGCCAGATATTTCCACCGCCACAAACAATGGCAATCTCAACACCTAGTTCATGAATACTCTTGATTTGTTCGGCAACTTGCTTGATAACTGGTGGATTGATCCCGAATCCTTTTTCACCAGCTAAAGCCTCTCCAGAAACCTTTAAAATAACTCGATTATATTTAATGTCAGGCATAAGTGCACTCCTTTGATTTTACTATTTAATATTTTAACATACTAGCCTATTTAAGTTTACCAACCGTATATTTTACATTAATTGTAGAGCGGATTAAAGCACATTTCACGTTATATCTTGATATTAGCTAACAAAAATGGAAAACGCTCCGCTACATGACAACTTCTAAACCGCAAGTTGCTACCCCTTGAATCTTCAGAGAGCGAATAAGCTTATCGTCTCGAATTCATTTTTAGATCAGATAGCGTATTAAGGGTGATTGTTTCCAAAGAAAAAGGACCGCTCAATTCTAATGAATTAAGCGATCCCCTCCATAACAAAATGATTATTTCATTTGATTTTTAACTTCTTCAGCAAAATCTTCTTGTTTCTTTTCGATACCTTCTCCAACTTCGAAGCGAACGTAATCAACAAGTTTTGAGTTCTTTGATTCAACAAATTGTTGAACTGTCATATCAGAATCTTTAACAAATTCTTGATCTGCTAAACTGATTTCTGAAAGGAACTTGTTAACACGGCCTTCAACGATACGAGGAATGATCTTTTCAGGTTTACCTTCAGCCTTTGTTTCTTCTGTGAAGATTTCCTTTTCATGTTCAAGAACATCACTAGGAACGTGGTCACGGTCAATGTAACGTGGGTTGATAGCTGCAACGTGCATAGCAACGTCTTTAGCAGCTTCTTCGTCTGAACCTTCAAGAATTGTAACAGCAGCAATCAAGCCACCATTGTGTAGGTATGAACCAAATACTTGTGAGTCTGTCTTGTCAAGCACTTTGAAACGTCTCAAAGTGATCTTTTCACCAATAACGGCTGTAAGACCTGTAACAGCATCTTGAATTGTACCTTCTGATACTTTAAGAGCTAATGCTTCTTCCATATCTTTTGGTTCGTTCTCAACAATAGCCTTACCGATCTCATTTACGAGAGCTTTGAACTTGTCGTTTGATGAAACGAAGTCTGTTTCTGAGTTAACCTCGATCACAGCAGCTTTGTTTCCTGACACTTCGATGTGAGCTAAACCTTCAGCAGCAATACGGTCACCCTTCTTAGCAGCTTTAGCAATACCCTTTTCACGAAGTTCATCGATAGCTTTTTGCATATCTCCATCAGCAGATACTAAAGCTTTCTTAGCATCCATCATACCGACACTTGTCTTATCACGTAATTCTTTTACTTGAGCAGCAGTAATTTTCGCAGCCATTAATAATCCTCCAGTCAATAAGAAAGTCATCTTCTCAGATGACTGATCTTAATTATTTGTTTTCGTTATCACTCTTATTATCATCGTTTTCGGCAACATTTTCAATGGATTCTGCTTGATCTGCTGAATCTTCTTTGGCAAAGTCATCAGTTGTAACTGAATCTTCACCTTGTTTACCTTCAACAATGGCATCAGCCATCTTAGAAACGATCAAACGTACGGCACGGATAGCGTCATCGTTTGATGGGATAATAACGTCGATTGGATCTGGATCTGTGTTTGTATCAACCATTGCAACGATAGGAATATTTAATTTCTTAGCTTCGTTAACAGCAATGTTTTCTTTGTGTGGATCAACGATAAACATAACATCTGGAATTCTTGGCATATCTTCGATACCACCAAGGAATTTCTCAAGTTTAGCTTCTTGCTTTTCAAGCAATGAAACTTCCTTCTTAGGTAGACGTTCGAATGTTCCGTCTTCTGACATAGCTTTGATTTCTTTTAATCTCTTAATACGTTTTTGGATTGTGTTCCAGTTTGTCAATGTTCCACCTAACCAACGATGGTTAACGTAGTATTGACCAGCACGTGTAGCTTCTTCAGCAATAGCATCTTGTGCTTGTTTCTTAGTACCAACAAACAAGAAGACACCGTCATCACCGGCAACGGCTTTCATATAATTGTAAGCATCGTCGATCATGCGTACTGTTTTTTGAAGATCAATGATATAAATACCATTTCTTTGTGTAAAGATGAAAGGCTTCATCTTTGGGTTCCAACGTCTTGTTTGGTGACCAAAGTGCACACCAGCTTCAAGAAGTTGTTTCATTGAAATAACTGACATAAAAATTTCCTCCTGGTTTTTCCTCCACTTAAATCTTTTCTACCCAAGACGGAATTTCCGCACCTTTGGATAGATCATTAAGTGTGTGTATTTTCAATACAAGCAAATATTATAGTGTAAAAAAGACATTAAATCAAGCATTAATCCCAACTAATTCCGTGGTTTCGTAACAATTGTTCTTTTTGTTTTCGTCCCAATTTCTTGATGGCCGCTTCTCTTTTTAACGCTTCAGACTTATCGTGTAATCTTTCTTGGTACAGTAAGCGAACCGGACGACGAACTTTGGTGTACTTGGCACCCTTACCTCTGTTGTGCGTTTTGACTCGCTTATAAACGTCGTTTGACGTGCCGGTGTAAAAAGTTCCATCTGCACACAATAACATGTACACAAAATATCCCTCATTAGTCTCACTCATTTAAAATCTCTTTAGCCTCCCGTGATAAAACATTACCATCATACATCACTAGATCGGGCAAGACCATTAAGGATGAGGATTTGTGTGTCTTGATACCATCAACTAAAACTAAGTTTGCAACATCAGTTTTGTGACTTCGAACAAAGCGTATCCTCTTTGGCTGAAGCTGATTAGCTTTCATGGCACTCAGCAGATCAACTAGCCGATCTGGACGAAAAACCATAAATAAATGACTATTTTCCTTCAATAAAATCATCGCTTGATGTAATATCTCATTAATGTTTGTCTTTAATTCATGACGAGCAATTGCTAACACAGGACTTTCTTTGATCTTGGTCTGATCACTCTTGGCAAAATATGGTGGATTGCAGACGATCGTGTCAATCGTATCGTGGTCAAGGTACTGCAACACATCTTTCACATCAGTATTGATCGATTTAACTTGATCATCCAATTTGTTATCAGTAATACTAGCTTGAGCGAGATCTGCCAACGGCTTTTGTAACTCAACTAAATAAATTTTTGCAGAAGTCTTTGCTGCTAGTGTTAGCCCGATGGCCCCATTTCCAGAGCATAAATCGACAATTTTGCCTTTTTTAGCTGGTTTTGCGAAGTTGTATAGTAAAATGGTATCCAGATTGAATGAATACAGGTCCTTATCCTGATTTATGACGATCCCACTCTTTGCTATAATATCTCTTGATATTTTAGTCATATGCCTACCTTTTAATATTCCTATTCATTTGGAGGAAAAATGTAAATGTTTTATAAATTCATTCGACAAGTTGCACGATTTGTTGTTTTCGTCGTCAACGGTCGTTTTAAAATAATTGGCAAAGAAAATTTGCCAGACAAACCTTATATTATCGTTGCCCCACATCGTACTTGGTGGGAGCCAATTTTCTTTGCATTGGCGATAAAACCGCGTGAAGCCACCTTCATGGCCAAAATCGAGTTATTCAAAAACCCGATCTTACGCTATATCTTAGTTCACGCCAATGCTTTTCCGGTCGATCGCAAGCACCCTGGTCCATCAGTTATCAAAACTCCCGTCAAAGCATTAAAGAAAAAAGGCCAAGTTTTGATTATGTTCCCTTCAGGAACTAGATACTCAGAGGAACTACGCGGTGGAGCCTCACTGATCGCAAAGCTTTCCAAAGCTCCACTAGTTCCGATGGTATACCAAGGACCTTTAACTTTTTCTGATCTATTGAAACACAAGCAAGTGACGATCGGGATCGGAAAAGAAATCGACTTTAATTTTAAAGCAAAACTCGATGACGAACAAACTAAAAAAGTAAATCAAGATATGGAAGACGCCTGGGCTAACGTCGATAAAGAAATCGACCCAAGTTTTAAATACATCCCAGATCCCAACAAGAAAAAGTTTGAAGATTAAACAAACACAGAGAGCGCAGCGAGGTTGGTCAGCTGCTGAGGATTAAGCACAGAGAGCGCAGCGGGGTCGGTCAGCTGCTGAGGATTAACGCATGTAGTCGCACAAGGTACGGCGTAGCCGTGCCGCGACTACATGTGTTAACCGGAGGCCGCTACCCCGCGGAGCTCGTTTCAACATCCTTGAGGATAAAACAAATAACCACTATCAAATTCACTGCAAGTTTTATCCATATAAATTAATAGCATTGTCGTCATTCAGCAAATTTAGCTAACAAACAAGGTAAACACAAATATGTGACAACCTCTCAACCGGAGGCCGCTACCTCGCGGAGCTCGTTTCAACATCCTTGAGGATTAAACAAATAACCACTATCAAATCCATTGCAAGTTTTGTCCATATAAATTAATAACATTATCCTCATTCGGCAAATTTAGCTAACAAACAGGGTAAACACAGCTATGTGACAACGTCTAAACCAGAAACCACTACCCTGCTCAGCTCGTTTCAACATCCTTGAGGATAAAACAAATAACCACCACCAAATCCACTGCAAATAGTATCTGGAAAAATTAATAGTTATATTACTATCCACCAATTTTAGCCACAAAACACTGACATGATTATTTCAACCCGACAAATCCGTTCTAACTAACAGTCCCTAAATCAAAAACCAATACTTTCTAGAATTAATGCCAACAAAGCGCAAAAAAAAGAGACCTCAGAAGGTCTCTTTTTTATTACCATTAATAAGAATTTTTACCAATATCAGTTCTGAAAAAGACATTAGTCTGATCAACTGTATCCAAATACGAGTAAATCTTATCCTGTGCATTTTGCAATGTATTGGCATGTGTTTTAACCACGTAGAGTCTACCACCATTGGTAACTAACTCATTGTCAAATTCACTAACACTAGCGAAATTTATTTTTAACTGTTGATCAATAAATTGTGATTTAGGTCCTATCGATTTACCGAGGATCGGAGCCGTGGGATAGCCTTTGCTAGCGACAAACACGCCCAGATCAACTCCTTGATCACGCCAAGAAATGTTATTGACATCCTCATTCTTGAGCAATTCAGAAATCACCTTTGACAAATCTGATTGAAGTCTTGGCAAGACAACCTCTGTCTCCGGATCGCCAAATCTCACATTAAACTCAATGACTTTTACACCATCTTTAGTCATAATCAGACCGGCATACAGTACGCCAGTGTAGTCAACACCATTTTTCTTCATGGCTTTAACAAACGGTTTTAAAATATCTTTGTATGATTGATAAACGACTTCACAGTCAATATTCTCAACCGGACAAATTGCCCCCATACCGCCTGTATTCAAACCAGTATCATCGTCAAAAGCACGCTTATAATCTTGGGCGATTGGCATTGGATAAAAATGATCGCCATTGACAAAAGCCATCAGTGAAAATTCCTCACCTTCGAGAAATTCCTCGATGATCACCTTATCAGTTTGGAACTTATGGTCAGTTAATAGTTGATTTAAAACATCAATTGCTTCACCCATATCTTTAATGATAAAGACACCCTTACCACTAGCCAAACCATTAGCTTTGACCACGATCGGAAATTGGTCTTTCGTCTCAACATATTCTAAAGCTTGACCAAGGTCTGTAAATTCTTCATAAAAAGCAGTCGGAACGTTTGCTTTCTTCATTAGTTCTTTAGCAAACGCCTTCGAGCCTTCGATTTGAGCAGCAGCCTTGTTAGGGCCAAAAATCTTGAGGTCACGACTTTCAAAGTAATCAACGATCCCTTCGACTAAAGGTTTTTCGGGACCAACGATCGTATATACGATATCGTTTTCGATCGCAAAATTAGCAAGTTTTTCAAATTCTAGTTCATCAATGCCCACGGTTTGAATGCCAAAAAGTCTCATTCCCGCATTTCCTGGTGCGCAAAACACATCATTAAATCGATCAGATTTACGTAAAGATTGGCATATAGCATCTTCTCGAGCGCCAGAGCCAACGACTAATATTTTCATTTTGTCCTCCTGGATTAGTGCTTGAAATGTCTTCTGCCGGTGCAGACCATGGCAATTCCGTATTTGTTTGCCATATCAATTGAATCTTGATCGTGAATCGAGCCACCTGGTTGAATAATAGCCGTGATTCCATGTTCAGCAGCAAATTGTACACAATCATCCATTGGGAAGAAGGCATCTGAACCCATGACGAATGGCTTCTTGATGTTGTCATTTTCTTCAGCTTCTTCAATTGCGATCTTAGCTGAACCGATCCGGTTCATTTGTCCTGCACCGATACCTAATGTCATATCAGTTGTAGTAACTGTGATGGCATTACTCTTAACGTGTTTGACTACTTTTTGGGCGAATAACAGAGCTTTCTTCTCTTCTTCAGTTGGTTGTTTCTCAGTTACGACTTCAAAGTCATCAGGACTGTCTATGACAGTGTCTCTTTCTTGAATCAACATGCCACCGAGAACTGAAGTGTACTCGAATTTATCAGCTTGCTTGGCTTTTGAAAAGTCTAAAGTCATCAAACGGATATTTTTCTTTGATTCCAAGATTTCCAAAGCTTTGTCAGTAAAACTTGGTGCGATCACGATTTCAAGGAAAATCTTGTGCATTTCTTCAGCGATTTTTTCGTCGACTTCACGGTTAACAACGATGATCCCACCAAAGATAGAGATCTTATCAGCAGCATAAGCTTTTTTCCAAGCTTCATAAATATCATTATCATCGATACCGATACCACAAGGATTCATGTGCTTTAGCGCTACGACACAAGGTTCTTCGAAGTCAGAAACGATCTTGATAGCTGCATCAGCATCACGGATATTGTTATATGACAATTCTTTACCGTGTAATTGTTTGGCAGAAGCTATTGAATAGTCAGTTGCCATTGAATTCTTGTAAAAAGCTGCTTTTTGGTGAGAATTTTCGCCATAACGAAGCGATTGCTTGAATTCTAATGGGATAGTCTTTGTTTCGGGGAATTCGATATCCGCAATATTAGTCAAGTAATTTGAAATAATACCATCATATTCAGCAGTGTGACGGAAAGCTTTCGCTGCCAATTTTTGTCTAAATGCAACTTCATCTTCTGTTCCGTTGTTGATTTCATCTAAAACAGAATTGTAATCGTCTTTATCAACTACCACATAGACACTTTCAAAATTCTTCGAAGCTGAACGAAGCATTGAAGGACCACCAATATCGATTTGTTCGATCGCATCAGGTAATTCCACGTTTTCCTTAGAAATTGTTTCTTTAAAGGGATATAAATTAACACAAACCAAATCGATCGTGTTGATATTTAATTCTTTTAACGTTTCCATGTGTTGTTTATTTGATCTCTTAGCTAGCAAGCCAGCATGGACCTTTGGATGAAGTGTTTTAACACGTCCATCTAAGATCTCGGGAAAACCTGTCACTTCATCAATTTCAGTTACTTTTAGTCCAGCATCTTCTAATTTTTTGTAAGTACCACCAGTTGAAATAATTGAATATCCTGCATCAATTAGTCCTTGTGCAAATTCTACGATTCCAGTTTTGTCTGAAACACTGATCAGAGCATTTTTCATTTTATGACCACCTGTTTTATTTATTTAATAATTCAAGTACTACTTCTGGATAAATCTGATGTTCTTTCTCATGCACTCTAGCTTCGAGAGTCTCGACTGTATCATCCGCAAATATCGGAACAGTTTCTTGGCGAATGATCGGCCCTGTATCGACTCCTTCATCAATATAATGGATCGTGACGCCAGTTTCTTTTTCGTGAGCATCAAAGGCACGTTCGATCGAATCCAAGCCGGAATATTTGGGCAATTTAGATGGATGAATATTAATGATCCTACCCGCATATTTAGAAAGTAATGTTGTTGTCACAACTTTCATATAACCAGCTAATAAAATGTATTCAATTTTAAGTGGTGCTAATTTATCAATAATCGCTTGCTCATAAAGATGTCGATCTGGATAATCTTTTAAACTATTTACATAAACCAGGATATTTCTTTTTTTTGCTTTATCAATGACCGGAGCGTTTACTTGATCACAAACCAATAACTCGATTTCTAATCCAGCGTCTTTAAGCTTTTGATCATCCGCTAAAGCTTCAAAATTTGTCCCATTTCCTGAAGCAAATATCGCTACTCTCATAAGCCACCTCCGGATAAAACAACAGCTTTGTCAGTTCGTTGTTCCACTTGGCCAATGTGAAAAGCTTGAAGTTGTTCTTGATTTAATCGATTTAAAATCGTGTCGACATCCTTTGCATCAACCGCTAAGATCATCCCTAGTCCCATGTTAAAAATATTAAACATGTCAGAAGTCTTGATTTTGCCATATTTTTGAACTACTTCGAAAATATCTGGTCGCTTCCAAGAATCGGCATCGATCACGGCAGCTAATTCATCAGGCAACATACGAGGAATATTTTCATCAAAGCCGCCACCAGTAATATGTGCGATCCCATTGATCAATTTATCTTCTAAAAGGGGAACGATCTCCTTAGTATAGATCCTAGTCGGTTCAAGCAATGCATCTCCTAGGTTGACCGTGGGCATTTCGGGCAAGTGAGTAACATAGTTGAAATCGTTGTCTTTGAAAAATATCTTTCTGATCAAGGAAAAGCCATTTGAATGCAAACCACTTGATGCCAATCCGATCAATTGGTCACCGGACTTAACATTGGCTTTGGTCAAGATATTTTCTTTTTCAACGATCCCGACTGCAAAACCGGCAAGATCATAATCGTTTCCTTGATACATGTCAGGCATTTCAGCCGTCTCACCACCGATTAAATCAACTTGGCCAATCTCACAACCATTCAAGATCCCTTTTAACACTTCTTTGATCTTTCCATCGACTTTTCCTGTGGCTAAATAGTCTAAAAAGTATTCAGGCTTAGCACCTTGAGCTAATAAATCATTGACACACATCGCAATACAATCGATCCCGACCGTATCGTATTTCTTTCCAGCAATTGAAATCAATAACTTTGTTCCCACGCCGTCATTGCTTGAGATAAGCACAGGATGTTTATAGCCTTCGGGGATCTCATACATGCCACCAAAGTTTCCAATGTTGGTCGCATTAGCATGTTTTTTTGCTAAATTCTTCTTAACAAATCCGGAAATTTCATAGCCAGAATTAACATTGACTCCAGCTTCTTCGTAAGGATTTCCCATGAAATTCTCCTTTTTAAAAATCTTCTGTAAGATTCTTTTCGTAATCATAAAGTGGTGTTGGATAATCGCCATTAAAATATGAAAGATCCAAACCATTGTATGGCGCATCATATTTTAGGCCAATAGCGTCGATCAAACCTTTTTCACTTAAAAAGGCCAATGAATCAGCACCAAATTTTTGACGCATTTCTTCAATCGATAAGTGAGCTGCGATCAATTCTTTACGATCTTGGATATCGATACCATAAAAACTTGGATACTTGAATTGTGGTGAAGCGATCCGTAAGTGAACTTCTTTAGCGCCAGCATCTTTGAGTAACTTAACAATAAAGGCACAAGTAGTCCCACGAACGATCGAGTCGTCTACCAAGACAACCCTTTTACCTTCGACGACACCTTTGACTGCGGCTAATTTTTGACGAACAGCTTTTTCACGTAACTCTTGGCTAGGTTGAATGAATTCTCGCCCCATATATTGGTTCTTGATCAATCCCATTTCGTATGGCAAGCCACTGCCTTCGGCGTAACCGCTAGCTGCTGAAAGAGACGAATTAGGGACTCCGACAACGATATCAGCCTCAGCTGGTTGTTCACTAGCTAAGATCTTACCCATGCATTTACGAGCCGTATGTACGTTAACACCTAAAATATTTGAATCCGGACGTGCAAAGTAAATATATTCCATGGAACAAATTGCCATGGTAGTATCATCAGTCCAAGAATCAACTGTCATTCCTTCGTCGTTGATGATCGTCAATTCACCTGGTTTCACATCACGAACAAAGGTAGCTTCTACGGCATCTAAGGCGCAGGTTTCGCTGGCAACAACATAACCACCATCAGGTAATTTACCAATTGACAACGGTCTAAATCCATGTGAGTCCAATGCTAAGATCAATGAATCTTCAGTAAGCATCAAGTAAGCAAAACCACCTTTGATCTGACGGAGGGATTCTTTGATGCGATCAATTTGATTAGCTTGTTGTGAGTGGCGGATCAAGTGAACTAATACTTCTGAATCTGAACTTGATTTGAAAATATCACCTTTTTGCTCCAGTTCTTTTTTCAAGGTAAATGCATTCGTTAAATTACCGTTGTGAGCGAGGGCAAATTGTTGATCAGTGAAATCAAATAATAGTGGTTGCACATTCTCGATCTTATTGCTGCCGGCAGTTGAATAACGGACATGCCCGATGGCTGAAGTACCAGTCAGCGAATTTAACAATGATGGTTTGTAAAAAACTTGTGTCAGTAATCCTAAATTACGGTAACAATTGAGTTTGCCATTATCATTAGTGACGATCCCGGCACCTTCTTGGCCCCGGTGTTGTAAGCTGTGGAGTCCTAAATATGTTAAATAATTGGCGTTTTTTGATCCCCAAATTCCGAATACGCCACATTCTTCATTTAATCCCTTTATTTCATTAAGCAAGGTATAGCCTCTTTCCAATTCTTCAATGCCTCATTAAGGTCCAATTCAGCATCAGAATTACTTGTTGTTAGTCGTAATGTTTGTTCATTAGAAACTTTACCTAATAACTCAATGTCGTTTGCAAATAAGCTTTCAATTACGGATTCCTTCTCAGTTGGAACACTGATCAAAAATCTTCCCGTGGTTTCAGAAAAGACAGCTTCACTTGATAAGTCCGTTTTAACGTCAAACCCTAATTGATTTTCAAAAGCTGCTTCAGCTAAAGCAACTACTAAACCACCTTCTGACACATCGTGACAACTAGCGATCAAACCTTGCTGAATAGCTTTTAGCATGTTGTCTTGGATAGCTTTCACTTTGGATACATCAATTGAATTCAAGCCACCGTTAACATCGCCAGTTTGCATCAATTGAAGTTCTGATCCATTAAAATCATCCTTGGTAGTTCCTACTAAGTAAATCGTGTCTCCAGGATTTTTGAATCCTTGTGTGGTCACATTATCCAAGTCTTTAGTTAGACCAACCATGCCGATCATTGGACTTGGATAAATTGCTTCTTCATTGAATTCGTTGTAAAGGGAAACATTACCAGAAATAACTGGTAATTCTAAGTTCTCACAAACGGATGCCATCCCTTCAACGCTACGATTAAATTCCCAAAAAATCTCTGGCTTTTCAGGATTTCCATAGTTCAAGCAATCAGTGATCCCAATGGGCTCTGAACCTGAAGCAATCAAGTTAGCAGAAGCTTCGATTATTGCAATTTGGCCACCAACGTATGGATCAACATAAACTAATTTAGAGTTACCATCATTAGTCATCGCTAAAGCTTTTCTAGTGCCCCTAACGCGAACGACTGCTGCATCACTACCAGGTTTTACTACGGTATTTGCCTTGATCTGTGAGTCGTATGTCTTGTAAAAATATTCTTTTGAAGCAATATTTGGTTGCTTCAACATCTTCAACCAAGTCTTAGCTAAAGAATCGACTTTAGGTTGATACTGATCATGATAATTATCTGACAGTAAGCGTTTTGGAGTTTGTCCTTGATGAACATATTCAGGAGAGTCATCGACCAAACCAGCTACAGGAATGTCTGTTACAAGTTCGCCGTGCTGATAGATCTTATACTGTTTGTCAGAAGTAACTTTGCCAATGACCACTGCATCTAAGCCCGTATTATTGAAAAATTTAATAATTTCATCTCGATACTCTGGTTTAGCACACAACACCATTCTTTCTTGTGATTCTGAAAGCATGATCTCATAAGGTGTCATATTTGTTTCTCGTTGTGGAACTTGATCGAGTTCTAATACTAGACCACTGGAGGCTTTCGAAGCCATTTCGGCTGTTGAAGAAACTAAGCCAGCAGCTCCCATGTCTTGAATACCCATGATCCAATCAGAATGCTCTTGAACTAATTCAATACAAGCATCCATCAAAAGCTTTTCCATGAAGGGATCGCCCACTTGAACAGCGGAACGTTGAGACTTGTTCTCATCAGTGAACTCATCGGAAGCAAAAGTTGCCCCGTGGATCCCATCTCGACCAGTCTTGGCACCAACATAAATAATTAAATTGTTTTCACCTTTAGCTTTACCATATTTAATATCCGAATTATTGATCAAGCCGACACACATTGCATTTACGACAGGGTTATTCTTATATCTATCTTGGAAAGAGATCTCACCGCCAACAGTCGGGATACCGATACAATTTCCGTATCCACCGATACCGGCAACGATCTCACTAGCTAAATACTTGGTATGTTCATCAGTCAAATTACCAAATTTCAAACTATTAAGCATAGCAATAGGAGTTGCCCCCATCGAGAAAATGTCACGAATGATACCACCGACACCAGTAGCTGCTCCTTGATAAGGCTCAACAGCAGATGGGTGATTATGACTTTCAGCTTTGAAAACGACTGCTTGATTGTCATCAATATCGATAATACCGGCATCCTCTCCTGGGCCAGCCAAAACTCGTTTACCTTTATTGGGGAATTTTCTCAAAACGTGCTTTGAATTCTTATATGAACAATGTTCGCTCCACATTACTGAAAATAATCCTGCTTCGGTGTAGTTCGGCAAACGATGAAGAATATCATCGCAAATGATCTTAAATTCAGCTTCACTTAATCCCCAAGCTTTGTAAAGCTTTTGTTCGTTTATCATTGTGGCTGTTGGTTCTGTCATTTATTGATTCACCCTATCCATATGATTTTTTAAAATTGATTGGAACATTTTCAAACCGTCGTCTGATCCAACTAAAGTTTCCAGTGCTCGTTCGGGGTGTGGCATCATCCCTAACACATTCTTTTCTTTATTAGTGATCCCAGCAATTTGATCAACACTTCCATTAATATCTGATTGATATTTAAAGGCAATTTGGTCATTTTGCTTTAATTCATTTAAAGTTTGCTCATCACAGTAATAATTTCCTTCACCATGAGCTACGGGAATATCGATCACTTGGTTTGCCGAATATTCTGAAGTAAATTGTGTTTGATTGTTTATTACTTGTAATGAGACAGTTTCACAAATGAACCGATTATGGTTGTTTTTGATGAGAGCTCCCGGCAATAATCCGATCTCTGTCAAAATTTGAAAACCATTGCAAATGCCTAAAACTGGTTTCCCTTCTGCTGCCATTTGTTTGATAGCAGGGATTATCGGTGCATGACCAGCAATAGCGCCACTGCGCAAATAATCTCCATATGAAAATCCACCAGGGATCAAAACTGCATCAAATCCTGACAAAGAAGTTTCTTGAAAATTAACCAGCTCTACTTCTTCATTGATCCCATCTTTAATTGCGAAGTAAAGGTCTTTATCACAATTGGAACCAGGAAATACAACTACAGCAAATTTCATTAGACTTCCTCCGATTGTACGAATTCATAACGGTAAGTTTCCATATTAGGATTTGCCAGTAGGTCATCACAAATTTTCTCAATATCTTCTTTGACTGTTGGTGAATCGCCATCAACAGTGATCTCGAAATACTTTCCCATACGGATATCTTGGACATCATTAAAACCCATTCCGTGAACGGCTTTTTTAACTGCCTCACCTTGAGGGTCAAGGATCGATTTCTTGTACGTTACGTATACTTTTACTAAAGTCATTTATTTAGCTCCTTCTAGTCTGTTAAGTACCTTTTGGTATGTTTCCACTAAATCAGCTTGATTCTTTCTGAAAACATCTTTGTCCAATGAAGTATGGGTATTGTGATCCCACAAGCGGCAGTTATCAGGAGAAAACTCATCAATTAGGATGATCTCCCCATTTACACGACCAAATTCCAGTTTAAAATCAACTAGATCAAGTGAATCTTGAGCGAATAATTTAATCAAAAGCTGATTTATCTTGCGAGTTTGGTCCTTGATGTAATTAAGTTCATCCTCAGTAGCAATTTCAAGCGATGTGATCTGATTATCATTGATAAAAGGATCATCTAAAGCATCACTCTTGTAATAAAATTCAATAATTGGTTCAGGTAGATTCTTTCCTTCTTCGAGAGCAAATTTCTTAGCAAAGCTTCCTGCTATTTTGTTGCGTAAAACAACTTCGACAGGAATCAATTCAGTTTTTAAAACTAATTGTTCGTGATCAGACAAGTTCTTAACTAAATGTGTCTTTATACCGTTTTTGATCAAGTAATCAAAAATATAAGATGAGATCTTGCAGTTAAGTTGTCCTTTACCAGGGATATGTTCTTTTCTTTCACCATTAAAGGCAGTGGCTTGGTCTTTGTAGACCATCAATAATTCTGAATCGTTATCGGTACTGAAAACATCTTTAGCTTTACCTGAATAAATTAATTGCTCTGACATAATATCTCCTATTTTCTTTTCCAAATTGGATCATTGTGAATTTCATCTTTAGTTGCTTCAATGTCGTCGGTCAAAATGGTGATATGTCCCATCTTCCGGTTTGGCTTTGCAACATCCTTGCCGTAATCATGAAAATACCATTCCACATGATCTTGAATCTTCTTCTTTGCTCGATAAATGTGTTGACCAAGTAAATTGACCATAATTGCTGAATTAAAAAGTTTGACTTTAGGCATCGGCCAATTGCAAATCCCTAAAATATGCGTATCAAATTGTGAGACATTGCAACTTTCGATAGTTAAATGTCCCGAATTATGAGGCCTTGGAGCAATTTCATTTACAAAAACCTCATGATCAGTTGAAATGAAGAATTCGATACACATCGTTCCAACAAGATTAAGTTCCTTAGCAATCTCACGCGCTACTTGTAAGCATTTTGCTTGTGTTTCATGTTTGATCATCGCCGGACAATTACTAATGTGCAAAATATTGTTATGGTGTTCATTCTCGATCACGGGAAAAACAGAATGCTCTCCCTTTTGGTTACCAGAGATCACCACTGAAACTTCCTTAAAGAGGTCGATCTGCTGTTCCAAAATACAAATACCGGTATTTAATAATTCTTGGATATCGTCTTCGGAATAACTTTGATCTTCAATACGGATCTGACCTTTTCCATCATATCCACCTTCAACAGTTTTCAAGATAGCTGGCAGACCGATCTCATCGATCGAGCGACGAAATTCGTCCATCGATTTGACGATATGGTGCTTCACCACTGGAAAGCCATTTTCAGACAAAAAGTCCTTTTCCCGGATACGATTTTGAGTTACAACCAATGCTTTCGTTCCCTGAGGAACGTCAGTATATTTCTTAACGATGGCAATGGCCTCAGCATCGACATTCTCAAATTCATAGGTCAAAACATCAACACGTTGCGCCAATTTGATCAAAGCTGGTAAATCACTATATTCAGCTACGATCTGTTCGTCAGCAACTTGAGCTGCCGAACAATTTGGCGTTGGATCTAAAACTAAAACTTTAAAACCTTTCTCTTTTGCGGAAGCGGCCATCATTTGGCCTAACTGACCGCCTCCGATGATTCCGATTGATTCTCCAGGTAAGTGAAGTTTATCCAAGTTGCTTCCCACTTTCTATCGACTTATTTCTCATCGATTCTGTGTATTTGATCAAGGACTCTTGATAACTAGGTTCATTCAAAGCACAAATCTTTGTTGCCAATAAAGCAGCATTAGTTGCTCCTGCTTTACCGATCGCCATAGTAGCTACTGGAACGCCACCAGGCATTTGCACGATCGACAACAATGAATCCATCCCTTTTAAAGCGTGCGAGTCAACTGGTACTCCGATAACCGGTAAGATCGTTGTAGCTGCGATCATTCCTGGTAAGTGAGCTGCTCCCCCGGCACCAGCAATAATTACTTTGTATCCATTATCTGATGCCGTCTTACCAAAATTGATCATTTCTTCAGGCATACGATGCGCTGAAATAACATTAACTGAATGACTGACACCCAGTTCTTCCAAAACATCAATTGATGCTTGCATTGTCTTAAGGTCAGAAATCGACCCCATAATAACTGCTACGTCTTTCATAAGTCATCTTCTTCCTTTCTGCATGTTTTAAGTCTATCAAGATTAATTTTCATTTTCAAGTAATTTACGTATGATATTGTTAATTTATTCTAGAATGTTCGTTTATTATAATTAATAAATCCGTATTAAAAAAATTATATATATTTAGTTCGTATTTTAATGATAAATTTAAAATGGTATAAAAAAAATCCCGGTACAGTCAATCTGTACCGGGAGATAAAAATATTATTTATTTTTCTTTTGTTGTGCTTTCATTGATGCCATAACTTGATTAAGCTTCTTTTGTGAAGGCTTTTGCCCCATTTGCGACATCATTTGTTTGACCATGTCAGCACTAATTGGTGGATTATCTTGGAAGTACTTCTTCATATACCATCTGGCAATGAAAAACCCGATAACAACCCCAACTAGGATACCGATGATCGCAGCAATAATTATTGGCCACATACGCAATTCATCCTTTCCATACCCTAATAATATTACATTACTTCAAGATCAATTAAAAGACTAATCGTCTCTTAAGCCTTTTTCACGTTGAATTTTACGAACTTTTTCAGGTGTAACCTCATTCCCCTTTTTGTCGAAGACCCGCATGTTTTCGATCTGAGTCTTAAAGCCAGCTCGGAAGTTCTCTAAGTACTCTTTTCTAAGGGCACGTTGTTGCTCTTCTTCTTCTTTGGTAATGGTACCTGCCTTAGCCTTATGAGCCAAGTCATTCAATTTTGCAATCAGTTTTTCTTGATCTGTCATATTTCACACTCCAATAACCGAACACTTGTTTGAATTATACCATTGATTTTGATACAATCTATTTAAGATATTAACAATGAGGTGTTCTAATGTCAAAAAACGAAGGATCAAAACAAATACAAATCCTTGAATGCATACATGATTATTTGGACGAACACGGGTATCCACCCACAGTTCGTGAAATCTGTGAAGCAGTTGATCTTTCATCGACTTCTACCGTCCACGGCCATTTATCCCGACTAGAGAAAAAGGGCTACATCCAAAGAGACCCTACTAAACCTAGAGCGTTAGAACTGACGATCGCTGGTTTGAACTTAATTGGCATTAAACCTAAAGAGATCCCAATTATCGGTACTGTTGCTGCCGGTCAACCGATCACTGCTGAACAAGACTTTGATGGAACGTTCCCACTCCCACCAGACCTATCCAGAGATTCAGGAGAGTTGTTCATGTTGAAGATCCACGGTGAAAGTATGATCAACATCGGAATCCTCGATGGCGACCAAGTGATCGTCCACGAACAAAATACCGCTAATAACGGTGAGATCGTAATCGCCATGACTGAAGAGATCGAAGCAACTTGCAAACGATTCTACGCCGAAAACGGTCATTACCGTTTACAACCTGAAAACGACACTATGGACCCAATTATTCTTGACAATGTTGAAATTGTTGGAAAAGTGGTTGGTTTATACAGACCCCAAATTTTTTAAATAACGATAGTTACCCCCGTAAGAAATTATCTTACGGGGGTTTTATTTTGCCATATTTAGCAACAATAAATCACGAATGGACATTACTTAAATGGCATTTGTCCGCTGACAGTAGCTATTCCGGAGGCTCTTGTCGTCTGAACAAGAGAGTGGGAGACGACGTTCAGCTGCTGAGGATTTAGGGACTGGCAACATCCAAGGTGCGGCGAGACAGTTGCTAAACCGGAGGCCATTGTCGTCTAGAACTCGTTTCCAAAATAAGAGAGTGGAAGACGACGTTCAGCTGCTGAGGATTTAGGGACTGGCAGCACCTAAGGTGCGGCGAAGCCGTGCCTGCTGACAGTTGCTAAACCGGAGGCCGTTGTCGTCTGGAACTCGTTTCCAAACAAAAAACGCATGCACATTATCAAAATGCGCACACGTTTTAAATGTGAATATCAAATTAGATATCACGACGACGTTCTTTGATACGTGCAGCCTTACCTGTACGATCACGTAAGTAGTAAAGTTTGCTACGACGTACTTTACCATATCTTACAACGTCGATCTTTTCAACACGAGGTGTGTTAAGTGGGAATGTTCTTTCAACACCAACACCACTTGACATCTTACGAACAGTATATGTAGCACTGATACCTGAACCGTGTCTCTTAATTACAACACCTTCGAATAACTGGATACGTTCACGAGAACCTTCAACAACCTTAGCGTGGACACGTACTGTGTCTCCGGCACGGAAGTCAGGAATGTCAGAACGAAGTTGTTCTTTTGTGATTTCTTCAATTAATGGTTTCATTAAACTTTTCTCCCTATCCGACACTCATGCATATCTTTCTTATAATACACAGCGGAACATCGTTGATTGTGTTTAAACACTTTTACTATATTACATTATTTGTAGCAGCTTGTAAACTACATTTCTGAACGGATTTCGTTCAGCAACTTTTTCTCTTCATTAGATAGATCAATTGTCTCTAATAAGTCAGGACGTCTGATCAAGGTTTTCCGTAAAGCTTCTTTTAAGCGCCAAATACGGATCTTTTCGTGATTGCCGCTAGTTAATACTTCGGGGACCTTTTTGCCACGGAAATCGGCAGGACGAGTATATTGAGGATACTCTAAAAGTCCATGTGAGAATGACTCTTCTTCAGCTGAAAAATTATTCCCCAATACTCCCGGTACGAAGCGCATCGTGGCATCGATCATACTCATAGTTGGCAGTTCCCCACCAGTTAAAATATAATCGCCGATCGACACTTCATCCGTCACTAAATCTTTGATCCGTTCGTCAAAACCCTCATAATGACCGCAGATAAAGACTAAGTGTTCTTCTTGAGCAAACGATCGTGCCATATTAGTATCAAAAGTTTTGCCTGCTGGGTCAAGCAACACAACTCTTTTTTTACCTGGTTTTTGTTTGTCAAGATGGTTCATCGCATCATAAATCGGTTGAGCTTGCAATAACATACCCACTCCGCCGCCGTATGGTGCATCGTCAACATGATTTTGTTTGTCGGTAGTAAAGTCACGAAAATCGATCACGTTCAAATCTAAGAGACCTTTTTCCTGAGCTTTACCAATAACTGATTCATTAAGGGCATCAAACATTCTTGGAAAAATACTTAATACTGAAATATCCATTAATCTATCAGTCCATCCGGTATTTCAACTTCGATAACTTGATTATCCAAGTCGACTTTTTTTACTACACTCTTTATATATGGAATCAAAACTTCATCATATTTAGGCCCCTTAACTACCCAAACATCATTCGGTCCTAATTCCATGATCTCCGTAACTTTACCAATTTCACCTAATTGGTTATCGATTACTTTCAGACCAATTATTTGTCGATACAAAAACTCACCATCGGAAAGTTCGGGTGTGATCTCGTCATTCGCGAACAATTCGTCGTTCTTATATTGCTCTACGTCGTTGATGTTATCTAATCCTTTAAATTTCAATAAAGTGAAATTCTTGTGAGGACGCGATGACTCAACCGTTACTTCTTGATTGCCCGAATTAGTCTTGATCACTAATTGAGCTCCTGATTTAAATCTTTCCTCGGGAAAATCTGTGATCGAGATCACGCGTACTTCACCCTTAATTCCATGCGTATTGACAATTTTGCCAACACGGAAAAGTTTATCTGACATTTAATGCTCCATTTAAAAAGAAATAGGATCTGATAAAAGCAAGTTTTATCTGATCCCACATCCTAATTATTTTGAAAATTTGCTTTCGTGATACTTTTGCATCAAACCATGTTGTTTCAACAAGTTACGAACTGTATCTGAAGGTTGTGCACCTTTTTGTAACCAGTCCATGATCTTGTCATCTTCAAGCTTCAATTCTTCTGGTTGTGAAATTGGGTTGTAGTAACCAACTTGTTCGATGAAGCGACCATCACGTGGTGAACGTGAATCTGCAACAACGATTCTATAAAAAGGTCTTAATTTACTACCCATGCGTTTCATTCTAATCTTAACTGACATTAATGTTTCCTCCTAAAATTCTTAACTTTGTTAGTATACACAAAAAAAGATGAAGTGTAAAGTTTTTTTCTTTACAGATCATCTTTTTTTTATATCGCAGATAATGTGGTTATTTCCAGCGGAAATGGACCAAACCATAAGAAGTTAGCAGCAATGCGATCTTAGATTATTTTGATTTAAATCTCTTGACCTTCTTCAAGCGCTTCTTTTTGTTCTTCTTTTGTTTACGAACCATGGAGTGCATAGCCATCTTACCAAGACGTCCTTGAACACCATTGCCCATTAATTGGTCCATGCCCTTCATGTTACCTTTGCTCATTTGCTTCATCATATCTTGCGACTGTTTGAATTGCTTGATCATGCGATTTACTTCTTGGACAGAGCGTCCAGATCCAGTAGCAATTCTTCGACGTCTTGATGGATTCAAGAGTTTCGGATTTTCTCGTTCTTGCGGTGTCATTGAGTAGACGATCGCCTTTAAGTGAGCAATGTCTTTCTCGTCAATATTGACATTTGCTAAAGCCGGATTATTAGCCATTCCGGGGATCATTTTCATGATCTCATCGAGCGGTCCCATCTTTTGGATCTGATCCATTTGATCAATGAAGTCGTTAAAATCAAAGTTATTCTCTTTGATCTTTTCAGCCATATCTTTGGCTTGTTCTTCATCGTAATCCTTTTGGGCTTTCTCGATCAAGGTAAGCATGTCACCCATTCCCAAAATACGGTTGGCCATTCTATCTGGATGGAAGACATCTAATTGATCAAGTTTTTCACCTTGACCAATGAACTTAATTGGCTTGCCAGTAACTGATCTAATTGAAAGTGCAGCACCACCACGAGTATCACCATCCAACTTAGTTAGAACAACACCAGTGATATCCAATTGCTGATCAAATCCAGCAGCAACTTTGGCGGCAACTTGACCTGTCATAGAATCAGCGACGAATAAAATTTCATTTGGATGTGCCAAATCTTTGATCCGTTGCAACTCATCCATCAATTGCTCATCGATTTCCAAACGACCAGCGGTATCGATAATCACATAGTCATTTTTATTTTCGTGAGCTTGAGCAAGACCATTCTTAACAATTTCGACAGGATCCTTGTCTGTTCCTTCTTCATATACCGGAACATCCAATTGTTTACCAATTGTTTGTAATTGTTCAATAGCAGCTGGACGATAAACGTCTCCAGCAATGAACAATGGACGGGCTTTGTCGTTATCAATCAAGCGACGTGCCAACTTACCGGCAGTCGTTGTCTTACCAGCACCTTGAAGACCGACCATCATAATAATCGTTGGGATATGCGGTGCTTTGTTTAATGGGACAGCTTCAGTACCCATGAGTTTAGTTAATTCTTCATCAACGATCTTAATTACTTGTTGTGATGGAGACAAGCTAGCCATTACTTCGGCACCGAGGGCACGTTCTTTAACCTTTTTGACGAAATCTTTGACTACGTCAAAATTAACATCAGCTTCAAGCAATGCCATTCGAACTTCACGTGTGACTGATCTAACGTCATCTTCACTAAGTTTTCCCTTACCCTTTAAGGCTGAAAAAACTTTATTAAGTCGTTCACTTAAACCTTCAAAAGCCATATTTTACTCCTATTACATTTCATTTATTTTCGAGATACGCCGTACCAACGACAATAATTCTTTATCATTCTTATACTTTGTTGACACGATTTGATTCAATTCACTGGCAATCGATTCGATCTCAGTTGTCTTTTCTACAAGACTCAATTCTTGCTCAAATCTTTCCAATAAGGCCACTGAGCGATGTATATTATCCAAAACTGCTTGACGTGAAACATCGAACTGCTCAGCAATTTCCGCTAACGAAAAGTCTTCAACATAATATAAATTCATATATTTATCTTGTTTTTTAGTTAGCAATGAATGATAAAAATTATACAACAAATTGATTTCATTTGTTTTCTTTATATTCATATTAATCTCCGGAACCGACGATTAAGTCTTTGAATAATCCATAAATAAATTTCTCAGCATCAAAGTCACGTAGATCATCCATTTGTTCTCCTAAACCAACCAACTTGACTGGAAGATGTAATTCATTTCTGATAGCTAAAACAATACCACCTTGTGAACTTCCATCAAGTTTAGTTAAGACAATGCCTGAAACGTCAGTCGTTTCTTTAAATTGCTTGGCTTGACTCAAAGCATTTTGTCCGGTTGAGCCATCAAGTACTAATAGTACTTCTTGCGGAGCTTCAGGGATCTCACGACTAATAACACGTTTGATTTTCTCTAATTCACGCATTAAATTTTGGTTGTTTTGTAATCGACCAGCTGTATCGACTAATAAAATATCATAATGTTCATCTATGGCTCGATGTAATGCATCATAGACCACTGAAGCTGGATCAGTTTGTGCTGGTTTGGCTTCAACTGGTACGTTGACGCGTTCACCCCAGCGTTGCAATTGTTCGATAGCGCCAGCTCTAAAGGTATCACCAGCTGCTAAAAGAACTTTCTTACCTTGCGATTGGAAACGATGAGCTAGTTTGCCGATAGTAGTTGTTTTTCCTGCGCCATTTACGCCAACGAATAAAAATACGGTTGGTTTATCATCTTGACTAAAATGTAGGGCATTGTCTTCTTCTTTGCCCTCTTCATCGTACATGTCAACGAGTTTTTCAACGATAACATCTGATACGTCAGAACGCTTCTTAGCGTTGCGCAATTTCACTTCTTCTCTCAACTCATCAGAAATCCGCAAAGCGGTCTCATAACCAACATCCGATTCGATCAACAGTTCTTCCAGGTCATCAAAAAACTCTTCATCAACACTTCTGAAGTTAGCAAGGAATTTGTTAAAACGTTCTGAGAATGTCGTCCGGCTCTTCTTTAAGCCTTCATCGTATTCTTGAACTTCTGAATTTTCGTTTTGTTGTTCTTCTGTTTCCTCTGACTGTTCTTCATCGGATCCAGTTACTTCTTCTGATGTTTCTGAAGTTGTCTGGCTATCTGGATTTACTGGAGATTCAGCTGACTTTACAGACTCAGCTGAATCATGAACTGCTTCATCCGTAATTTTTTCATCTGATTCTTCAACTGATTTAGAGACCTCATCAACAGCTTCTGGTGTATGTTCGTTAAGCTCTTCAGCTGATTTATTCGAATCGGAAGTAACTTCTTGATCATTGGTCTCGTCAGCTGAAGGTTTTGTTGATATCGATTCTGACTTCTTGACTTCAGTATTTCCTGATCCTGCTGAAGTTTCGTCTGTTTGAGATTCATCTGATTGGTCGGCTTTGGTCGTTTCTGCTTGTTCATTAGTATCAGATGTTGTTGATTCACCTTGGTCGGTCGACTCTTTTGTGACTTCTTGATCAACCTCTGTTGCTTTTTCTTCTTCTTTTTCTTTGTCATTATTGCCTGTGAAGGCTTTTTTAATCCTATCGAAAAGTCCCATATTTTCTCCTATTCTTTGACCTCAACAGAAAGGATCCTAGATACACCGGATTCCTCCATTGTGACACCGTATAGGCGATTTACATTCATCATTGTCCCTTTACGATGTGTGATCACGATAAATTCAGTATTGTCATCATATCGATTCAAGTAATTGGCAAAGCGATAAACATTGGCATCATCAAGTGAAGCTTCAACTTCATCCAAGATACAAAATGGTACCGGATTGACTTTAATAATGGCAAATAGCAAGGTGATCGCCGTCAGGGCTTTTTCCCCACCTGACAATAAGCTCAAACGCTGAAATTTCTTCCCTGGTGGTTGAGCAATGATCTCGATACCCGTTTGTAACATGTCATTTGGCTCAGTTAGCACTAACTTAGCACGTCCACCAGCAAACATTTCTGGAAAGATAACTTCAAAGGCAGCTGAAACATCATCGAATGTTCGCTTAAAACGCGTGATCACCTCATGGTCCATCTCTGACATTGTATCCAATAATTGTTGTCGAGCTTTGACTAAATCATCTTGTTGCGTAGTTAAAAATTCGTACCTGTCTTTAACACTATCATACTCTTCGATAGCTGATAAATTGACTGGTCCTAATTCATCAATACCCATCTTCAATAAATGAGCATCATGTCGTAATTTTTCAGTATCTAAGTCCACTTCTTCGATCTCTTTAAGTGAGGCTTCATAAGTAATCTGATATTGGCTTTCCAAGGTATCTAATCGACTATTGATATTATTAGATATCTTAGTAAGTTGGATCGCCAAATTTTCTTGCTCATCCGAAGCTTGTTTTTGGAGGTCAAAATTCCGTTGTGCAGCTTCATTAAGTTGTTCCGTTTCCTGACCCTTTTTTTCTCGGCGTTGTTGCAAGTCTTTTAGGTCGTGTTTAAGTGATTCGATCGACTTAGTGATTTCAACGATCTTGGCTTTGATCTCCGTGTTACTCATATTCAATTGTTCACTTTCAGAATTGAGCTGTTCCAATTGTTTTGTGAGTTGAGATATTTGAGTATTTACACTCGAGAGTTCTGCTTCTAAACGTTTAGCTTGATCAGCTTCATTTTGATGACTGTTCTTAGCCACCATCAACTTTGTCTGTAAATCTTGTGCCCGTTTATTAGTTTTTTCTAGTTCAGCATCAAAATCATTTAGGACTGTCTGCTTATCATCGATCTCTTTTTGTAGATCGCTCAGACGTTGTTTAAGTTGTTTAGCAAAATCAACTTGATTTTGCAATTCCTGCTCGATTTCCAAACGCTCCTCTTGGGTACGCTTTTGATTATATTGTAAAGCAGACTGTTGTTCTTCCAGATGTTTCTTCTCGCTTTGATGACTAGCCAAAGTACTTTCGAGCTCTGATTTAGCATCATTATACTTTTGCAATTCATCACTGATCGAACGATTCTCGTCTCGCAAGTCGATAAGTTTCTGACGCAACTGTTGGACGTTTTGCTGTTTCTGATCGAGCGTTAGTTCTTGAGCGCCTAATTTCTTAGTTAATTGTTCTAGCTCTTCTTTACGCGTCAAAATACTAGTATTGAAACGACGTTGTTGTCCACCGGTCATTGATCCACCAGCATTGACAACATTTCCGTCCACAGTAACGACTCGATATTTTCGTCCGACTGCTGCCGAAACTTTCGTAGCTGCGTCAATATTGTTAGCAACCAAAACAGTGCCTAAAATATTTTTGATTACGTTAGCAACTCGATCTTGATAGGTGATCAAATCAGCAGCTACACCAATGAATCCAGAAACATTTTGTGCATGGCTTAAATCGTTGGGATAAATATTTCGTGGTCGAATGATATTTAGTGGCAAGAAAGTTGCACGGCCACCGCGACTGCTCCGCAAAAAACTTATCCCCTTCTTTGCTGAACTTTCATCTTCAGTAATGATCGATTGCAATTGACTAGAGGCAACTGTCTCAATAGCCACCTGATACTCTTGAGGAACTTCGATCAATTCAGCAACAGCACCGATCACTCCACCAATTTGTTTTGAATGATTCAAAACATTTTTAGCACCATCATAAAAACCAGCGTGTTCGTGCTCCATGTTCTCTAAAACATTCTTGCGAGCTTTCGTTTCTTGCATGGCTTCGAGCAATTTCAAATACTCTTGATTTTCATTTTGGCCCTTGCTAGTTACGTCCTCGATCGAATCTGAGATCGACTGGCCTTTTTGGATCAAGTCTTCATTTTCAGAATCTAGCTGATTGATCTGGTCATTAACGTTTGAGATCTTATCATTAGCGTCATTTAGAAACTTAACGATTTCAGCTAATTTGTTTTCTTGATCTGCAGAACTAGCAGCTATTCGCGTTAATTGTTTATTGGAGAATTTTTGCTCATTGCTGTTAGAAACTTGTTGCTGCAGTGCATTAACGTACTCGTTTCGAGCCTGAGTGATATTCTTGTTGAGTTCCTCAGGCGTCTTGTTTTGTAACTTTTGAACCTCTTTTAGTTGCTTGGATAGTTCATCGATCGATCGTTGATATTCAGCAATCTTTACTTGAACTTGTTGTAATTGCTCAGCCTTATTTTGTTTATCAGTTGATAAATCAGTTATTCGCTGATCGATCGACTTTTTACTAGACGTATTAAAACCGTTTCTTTCGTCAGAAACGGCTATTTGTCCATTTAAATTCTCTAAACGTTGAGTTTGTTCAACTAAATCACTTTGAGATTGGTCGATCTTAGAAGCAATCTCTTCAACGATTTGCCGATTTTGATTCAATTTCAGATTGGACTTCTTAACGTCTTGATCGATATTTCTGAGGCTTAATTTAACTTGATCTGATTTAGACTGGACTTGTTTCTTTTGAGCAGCTAGATCCTTGACTTCCAAAGTCAAAATTTGTTGGTATAGGGCATCATAGCGACCCTTTTGTTCCTTATAGTCTTTAGCGATACTAGCCTGCTCTTTCAGGGGCTCGACTCGCTTAGCTAACTCAGAAACAATATCAGAAACACGATGTAAGTTATCTGTAGTATCCGAAAGCTTCGATTCCGCTTGCTGTTTCTTCTGCTTGAATAAAGCCACACCGGCCGACTCTTCAATGATCGAACGACGTTCGACAGGCTTACTATTAAAGATCTCTTCAACCCTTCCTTGAGAAATGATCGAGAAAGATTGCTTGCCCATCCCTGAGTCTAAAAACATCTCGGTAATATCTTTTAAGCGGCAGCTCTTGTTGTTGATCGAAAATTCAGTATCTCCATTTCGGAACAATTTTCGTTTGATCGTAACATTTTCTTGTGGTGATTTTAATTCGTGGTTAGAATTATCAAACTCTAAAACTACTTCTGCTCGATTCATTTGTGGCCGAGTATCGCTACCGGCAAAAATAACATCGACCATTTTATCGCCACGCAAAGAACGAGCTGACTGCTCGCCCATTACCCAACGGATCGCCTCAGTGATATTTGATTTTCCACTACCATTTGGACCGACGATACCAGTAATACCCGAAGTAAATTCGATTTTAGTTTTGTCAGCAAACGATTTGAATCCGTTGATAGTTAATGATTTTAATGGCATAAATTAAACTCCTATAATTCATCTAATGCACGTTTTGCAGCCATTTGTTCCGCGTGTTTTTTGCTGTAACCGTAGCCTTTGGATAGTACTTTGTTATTTACGACTAATTCGATCTCGAATTGTTTGTCATGATCAGGGCCCTCTTCATCGATGACCCGATAATTGATATCAACTTCTCCTGACTTTTGGAGTTTCTCTTGCAAGTGTGTTTTGAAATCTGTATCTTCAGAAAACTCCCCTGAGGCAATGTGTGGATATACTACTTGCGTCAAAAACTGCTCAACTACTTCATTGCCTTGGTCCAAGTAAAGTGCCCCATTAAACGCCTCAAAAATATCTTCCAATAACGTATGACGTTGGCGCGCTCCTTGTTTCTCTTCCCCACGACCGATCTGCAAGTATTTATCGATCTGAACTTGTTTTGCAAATCTGGCAAAACTGTCTGTTCTTACGATGTCGGAGCGTAAACGTGTTAATTTACCTTCAGGCAATTCTGGAAAATGAGTGAATAAGTATTCTGAAATGTTGATCTCCAAAACGGCATCACCCAAAAACTCAAGGCGTTCATAGTCACCAATGTTAAGGTCACGATGCTCATTATCGTATGAAGAATGGGTCATAGCTCTTTCAACTAATTTCTTGTCGTTGAACGTAATACCAAACTCTTCTTTTATGAATTCAAAAAATTTAGGATCTAACATTATTCGACTCCCTTCAAATACTTCTAATTATACTAAATTTTACGTCTAAATAATTCATTCCATAAAAAAAATAAGACCAATGGCCTTATTTTTGTTTGCTTAAGATGTATGAAACTGCGTCACCAACAGTTGTGATCTTTTCTGCATCTTCATCTGGGATCTCTGAACCGAATTCTTCTTCAAGTTCCAAGACAAATTCAACTAAATCGATTGAGTCCGCATCCAAATCTTTGGTGAATGATGTTTCTTTCGTGATACTAGCTTTATCAACCTCAAACTTGTCAGCTAATAGTCCTGTGATCTTATCAAAAATTTCCTGTTCGTTCATGTAAGTTCTCCTCGTAATCTATTTATTACTTTGCATTTTTTCGAAATAAGTATTTGCTTTATTGATTGTATCATTTAGCAACATATCATAAATTTGTTTAACTGTATAGAATATTGTATCAACATCCGCTGCACCGTGAGCCTTGATGACAGGAGATTTGAGCCCCAACAATACAGCACCGCCTGCATGAGAAGTATCAAACATGTCACGGATACCACGAAGTGAAGGCGCAACAATAGCAGCACCGATCTTAGTATAAAGGCCATTATTCATTAAAGCTTTTTTCAGCTGTTTCAACAAAATAGTTGCAGTTCCTTCAGTAGCTTTTAAGGCGGCGTTTCCTGTGAATCCATCAGTAACGATAACATCAGCTACTCCTGCTAAAATATCATTTGATTCAACGTTACCAATAAAGTTGATCTCATCAGTCTTGGATAACAACTCATAAGCTTCTTTATGCAAAGTATCACCCTTGTCAGCTTCTGAACCATTGTTCAAAAGTCCGATCCGAGGTTCTTTGATATTCTTAACATCGCGTGCATAAATCGATCCCATGACAGCCCATTGTTGAAGATATGCGGGTTTGGCTTCAGCGTTTGCTCCCACGTCTAGTACATTCACACCTAAAGGAGAATTAGTTACTGGTAAAGTTGGCATCAAAGCTGGTCTTTCAACTTGCTTGATCCGACCAATAATAAAGATCCCTGCAGCTAATAAAGCACCCGTGTTACCCAATGAAAACATTGCATCATTTTCACCGTCTTTAACTGATTTAGCAGCTCGAACCATTGAAGAATTCTTCTTTGTACGAACAGCCTTGACTGGTTCATCAGTTCCTAAGACTTCCTCATCGGTTGGTACAATTGTTATATTTTTATCGTTTTGTAAGTATTTCTTGATTTTTACTTCGTCACCATATAGGACAAACTCGATATCTGACCATTCATCCCTGGCTTTTTCAATACCTTCAACCACAACTTGGGGTGCATTATCTCCACCCATTGCGTCTACAGCTATCTTCATTATTATTCCTCACTAATCAAAGTTATTAAGTTGTTCAAATTCAACACTCAAAAATAATTTTAACACTTTATTTTCTGGTTTTTCTATGGCATTTTGGTCCTTAAACAAAAGTTCAGCTTCTTGTTGAGCAGTTTCCAATATGTTGAAGTCATTGATTGGATCTCCGACTTTGAAATCAGGCAATCCCGATTGCTTACTGCCTAAAATATCACCGGAACCTCGCATCTTCAAATCTTCCTCAGCTAATACAAAACCGTCGTTAGTCGAAGTTAATATTTTCATTCGTTCCAAGGCTACTTCATTCTTAGGGTCAGCTATCAAAATACAGTATGATTGCTTGTCTCCTCGACCCACGCGTCCCCGTAATTGATGTAACTGCGAGAGCCCAAAACGGTTCGCATCATAAATAACCATGACTGTGGCATTAGGAACATCGACCCCAACTTCAATAACCGTCGTTGATACGAGAACGTCGATTCTTTGTTGGCTGAATTCATCCATCACAGCTTCTTTTTGATCATTTGGCATTTGACCATGTAACAAGCCGATCCGATATTTAGGAGCAAATAATTCGTTGAATTTATCAAAAATCAATTCGGCGTTCTTCAAATCAATTTTTTCCGATTCTGAGATCAAGGGGGTTACTACGTAAACTTGAGCTGAATCTTGCAATTGTTTCTCAACGAAATGATACATTTGCTCGATTTTCTGACTGCGGATCCAATAAGTCTTAATTGATTTTCGTCCCGCTGGCAGCTCGTCAATTCGCGAAACATCCATGTCTCCATAGGTAGTAATAGCTAGAGTCCGAGGGATCGGCGTTGCGGTCATCGCCAAGACGTCAGGATTGTTGCCTTTTTGCCGTAAAGCTTTTCGTTGGTTAACACCGAATCGATGCTGTTCATCAATGACAATCAAACCTAAATTCTTATAATGAACACTATCCTGGATCAAAGCGTGAGTTCCGACAATCACATTGATCTGCCCTTGTTTAACGTTTTCGGCAATCGTATCATGTTCTTTTTTAGTTTGTGATCCCGTCAGTAGCCCAACTTTGATCTTTAATGGCGTCAATAGATCACTGATCTTGTCAAAATGCTGTTGGGCTAGGATTTCCGTCGGTGCCATAATGGCAGCTTGGAATCCAGCTGTAACGGAAGCTAACATGGCGATCACGGCAACGATCGTCTTCCCTGAACCTACGTCACCTTGTAGCAAGCGATTCATGTGATGCTTAGAATTCATATCACTCAAAATTTCATTAACTACCCTAGTTTGCGCACTAGTCAATTCGAATGGTAAATCATCCAAAAATCCTTGGACAAAGGCTTGATCATATGGCTCAACTAGGCCGTCAGCAGTGTCGCGGTCTTTGGCCTTCACGCTTTGGATACCACACTCAAACAAGAAGAACTCTCGAAATTTAGCCGAACGTCGAGCGAGCTCTCCTTGTTCTTCTGATTTAGGAAAATGCATCCCTGAAACAATTTGTTCATCATCTAACAGTTTATATTTTTGACGAATATGGTCTGGGATGACGTTAACGATTTCCTGGTGATATTGATCATAAGCTTGCTTGATCAATTTAACCAAGGTCTTCTGATGAATATTCTTATTGACCGAATAAACCGAGTCAATTGAACCATCAGCATTGCTATTGCCCAAAACTTTGATCCCCGTTAGTGCCCGACGGCTCTCATTCCACTTGCCATAAACTGCCACTTCATTACCAGTCTCAAATTTATCTTTGAGCCACGGTTGATTGAAAAAAGTGATCATGATCGATTCATTCTCAACTAAGATCCGAACATTCAACCGATTCTTGCGGTAACCAAATTGCACCACAACCGGATCACTGGCGACGATACCCTTCAACAAAATTTTCTCTTGATCGACTGCATCAGCTAAACTCTTAACTTCCATATCCTCGTAGCGAAAAGGAAAATAGAATAATAAGTCATATATGGAATGAATACCTAGCGACTCGATGGCTGCCAAACGTTTGGCGCCCACACCTGACAATTGTGAGACTGGTACCTCTTGTAAATTCATACATTTCCTCCTCTACGATTTAATATGAAAAATAAAATCCAACCAATTCTTAAACTGAATTAGTTGGATCTCTGGCAATTATTTATTCAACGGCAACCAAATAAGGATATACTGGTTGATCACCTTGATGGATCTCAGTTTCCAAATCATCGTATTTCTCATCTAAATAATCAGAAACTGCTTGAGCATCATCATCGTTTCCGTCTTGACCTACTAAGATAGTAATGACTTCACTATCCTCATCGATCATCTTGTCGAGCATTTCTTCAGTTGCTTTTACAATATTCTCATCATCAACAACGATCTTGCCATCGACGATACCCATGTAATGACCCTTGGTGATCTCTAAGCCGTCAATAGCTGTATCACGGATCGCTTGAGTTATTTGACCACTCTTAACAGTATCCAAAGAGTCTTCCATGTTCTCTTCGTTTTCATCTAAGTCCGCCTCAGGATTGAATGAAAGCATGGCCGTCATACCTTGAGAAATTGTCTTTGAAGGTACAATGGCAACGGGAATATCTACTAGTCCAGCAGCTTGCTTAGCTGCCATGACGATGTTTCCGTTATTTGGTAAGATAATTGCTCGTTTAGCATTGGCTGCGTTAATTGCATCAACGATATCATTTGTCGATGGATTCATCGTTTGACCACCGCTAACGATCGATGTGACACCTAAACTCTTGTAAAGTTCTGACAATCCTTCACCAGATGAAACCGCAATAACTGCATAATCGATCGGTTCAGCTGGTTTTGTGGCAACCGCAACTTCTGGTTGATCTTGATCAACGATTGTTTCATGTTGGATACGCATATTATCGATTTTAACTTTGACTAATGAACCGAACTTACGTCCTTCTTCCCAAACCTTACGTGGAAAGTTAGTGTGAACATGAACTTTAACTACTTCGTCATCGGAAACAACGATCAATGAATCACCGATTTTACTCAAATAATCACGCATCGTGTTGTTATCAAATTTCTCATCTGACGTAGGGTTTTGTCCTAGTTCAACCATCATTTCTGTACAATATCCATTATGGATATCTTTATTAGTGAATTGTCCTTGAACTGACTGATGATGAGTGGCATTGACCATTTCATTCATTTCTTTTTCATCAGGAGTATATTCTTCTTCTGATGATTTCTCGCCAGTCAAAGCTTCTAAGAAGCCTTCATAAATAAACACTAATCCTTGGCCACCAGAATCGACTACGCCAACTTCTTTAAGAACCGGTAGAAGTGAAGGCGTCTTCTCTAAACCTTCTTTAGAACCTTCCACGCAAGCCTTCATGATCACAGCAATATCATCAGAAGTCTTAGTAGCTTCCACAGCAGCGTTTGCACCATATTTGGCTACCGTCAAGATTGTTCCTTCAACTGGTTTCATAACAGCTTTATAAGCAGTTTTAACGCCGTCATCAAAAGCCTTTGCTAAATCGGCAGCAGATAAGTCGTCTTTTTCAGCGATGCTCTTGGAAAATCCCCTGAAAATTTGTGATGTGATAACACCTGAATTACCACGAGCTCCCATTAATAATCCTTTTGCTAGAGCTTTACCAAGTCCGCCAACTGTGTCAGCATCTGATTCATTAACAGATTTGAAACCACTTTGGACTGTTAGGCTCATATTTGTTCCGGTATCCCCATCAGGAACGGGAAAGACGTTTAAAGAATTAACAAATTTCGCATTCTTCTCTAGTCGATGTGCAGCAACTCGCACCATATCAGAAAATTCTTTCTTAGTAATACGTTCTATACTCAAAATTTCTCCTCCAACCAGCAAAAACTATTTAATATCGTCTAAAACTTTGATTCCTTGTACATATACATTTACAGTGCCAGCTGGTGTTCCAAGCATTGTCTCTAAATTATATTTTACTTTTTCTTTTAAATTCTTTGCGACCTCAGATATTTTAATACCGTAGCCCACAATGATATATACATCAACTGCAAGTTTGTTTTCCTCTTGATGGATAACGACACCTCGTGAAAAATCTTCACGTTTTAAGATCGTGTTCACACCATCACGTAATTGATTCTTGCTAGCCATACCAACGATTCCGTAGATATCTGATGCGGCCCCACCGACGATCGATGCAACTGTACTATTTGAAATTTCGATCTGTCCATGTTTTGTATTAATTGTAACTGCCATTCTAGATCCTCCTATCTGGACCAATGTACTATAAACATTAAAATTTTATCATAGCGAGATTTTTAATTAAAGATTTAAGGCTAAGATAATTATGCTATTGATTTGCTTGAGTCATTATGGTAAATTAGTCAGGTGATATTTTAAAAGAAAACATGTAGCCAAAGGAGGTCGGGTCCCATGGCAAAAGATATTATTACAGGCCGTAAGACTGTGTTCGGTAACAAACGTTCACATGCTCTCAATCAATCAAAACGTTCTTGGAAGCCAAACTTGCAAAAAGTTCGTATTTTAGTTGATGGTAAACCTAAACGCGTTTGGGTTTCAGCAAGAGCTTTGAAATCAGGAAAAGTTACTCGTGTATAATTTTTAATCATCTTAAAGAGACTAGCTATTTTAATAATAGCTGGTCTTTTTTTGTTTGGTTATTGTGTTCAAAATTGTCTAATTAATTTTAGTACTTGTGTGTTTGATTAGTTTTAGAAGAACTTAAAAAGAGCTAAAAATTTGTTTATATAAATCTTTTGAAATAATTGTCCATTCAAGACTGCAGACGCCATCAAAAAAATCCCTTCATGAATACCAGATGAATTGATGTTATTTCATCTGATGATCATGAAGGGATTATCACGTTTTGAGTGTCTTTGTGCTTGTTAATTTGACGCTTTGTCTTTGCTTTGAATCACTGCCACTACTCCACTTTCAAAACTGAAATCGATAGTTGGTTTTATGAATTCGTTGCTAGCCCAACTTACAGCGTGATCAGCTGTGTAGTTTGTTAGGGTGTATTTGGCGTCTTTGATGTTTAGATTCTTCACTGGGCCTAGGTGGACGAAAGCTACATACTTCATGCCTTTTTCGTGACTTACTTGGTGTTCTCCAGGTTTGTAAAATCTGATAGTGTTGGTAGCAGATTTGTAATACATTTTGTCATAAAAATCGGCAAACCTGGGATCATACGGTAAGTATAAATTGGCAAGGAAGTGGTCAATTCTTCCTCCTGTGGCTCCATAGATGCAATATTCCTCGGCCGGATATTTCTGGTGGGCTGCCAATATAGTCAATTGTGCATCGGTATCGTCTTTTTCAGGTGGATACTTCTTCACTTCGGAAATACTAGCTTTGATCTCAGCTTTTTCCTTATTACTGCTAGAATCAAAGTCGCCGATCGCCATTTTAGGTGTAATTCCTTTGGAAATCAAATATACGTTGCCTCTGTCGGCTCCTATCCATGGTCCTGGTAGAGATGACGGGTCATTCAATAATTCGTCAGGATATTCGCTTTTAGGGCCACCTAAGAGAATATTTACTCGTTGCATATTATTCTGACGCTAAATCTTTGAGATTTTGGATCTTATTAGCAAAATCAGCTTCTGATTCGCCATTGAATAAATATGATCCAGCAACAAAAATATCTGTTCCTGCTTCTGAACATTGTTTAATGGTTGTATCGTTGATACCGCCGTCAACTTCGATCAAGAAATTGTCGTCACTAGTAGTTTGACGCAATTGATCTAGTCTTTGGATCTTATTGATCATTCCAGGAATGAACTTTTGGCCACCAAATCCTGGATTTACAGTCATCACTAAGATTTGATCAATAATTGGGAACAAATTCTTAACTGCCTCAACTGATGTGCCTGGATTAAGAACTACTCCGGCTTTGGCACCTAAACTCTTGATCAATTCAATTGAGCGATAAATGTGTGGTGTGCTTTCAGCATGGATCAAGACTGTATCAGCCCCTGCTTCGACAACAGGTTTGATATATTCATCAGGATTGTCAAGCATCATATGTACATCTAGTGGCTTGTCAGTAACTTTCTTCATTCCAGCAACGACACTAGGACTAAATGACATATTTGGTACAAAATGTCCGTCCATGATGTCAATGTGGAATAGGTCAGCGCCGGCTTTTTCAGCGACCTTTACATCTCTTTCAAGATTCATAATATCGGCTGCTAAGATTGATGGTGCGATCATTTTTGTCATAAAACTACCCCTTTAATATCTTTTCTTGTAAGAATTTATTTCATTTAAAAAGTATAAATAATTTTCATATCTACTTTTCATTATTTTACCAGATTTTACTAATTCTTTTATTTTGCAGCCTGGTTCATTCACGTGATTACATCCCCGAAATTGACATTCAGGACTGTATTTCACGAATTCGGGAAACAGATCTGCTAACTCATTCTTATCGATGTTGATCAATTCTAAGGATGAGAATCCTGGCGTATCAGCAACTAAACCGCCTGAGATCTCAAAAAGAGATACTTGTCTAGTTGTGTGCTTTCCCCGATTTAACGTTTGCGAAATTGCTGCTGTCGCAATATTTAATTCCGGATTAATATGATTCAAAAGTGTCGATTTACCTGCACCAGATTGGCCGGTAAAAACCGTTACTTTATCTTGAAAAGTAGCCTCAAGAGCCTTGATCTGTTGATCATTGTAACTGTCCTTATCATCAAAGATCTGATAGTCAGCAATATCATAACCCGATAAAATTTCTTTGAGCTCACGATATCGATCATCATTGATCAAATCTGTCTTTGTTAAATAAATCAGTGGCTGAATGTCATTGTGTTCAATGTTGACCAAAATCTTATCTAATAAATTACTGGAAAATTTCGGTTCAACTGCTGATGTCACCACGATGGCTTGATCAACATTTGCAATTGGTGGCCTGACTAAGCTATTCGTTCTTGGAAGTAATTCCATAATATAGCCTAAATCTCCGCCGTCTTCATATGAAACCATGTCACCCACGATCGGCTTAATGCCTCGCTTACGGAAATTGCCGCGTGCTCTCGTTCGAATGAGTTTGTCGCTTTTTGAATCGATCACATCATAAAAACCACTGATGGATTTAATTATTCTTCCTTCTCTGATCATGCGTGCTACCCACTTACTGAACCACTCAAGATCGTTGCATTATTGCTCTCGACTGTGTAGTTCCCTGTTTGTCCATCTTTTAAGTTAAAACTTAATACTACTGGTGTGTCCGAAGTAATGCTCGTAGTCCGGTAAGGATTAGAAATGTTGTGCGTTGAATCACCTAGATAAATCGTTACTTTATTAGGCGATCCGGTCCCATCGTTACTATATGGGATCGTAATATTTCTTGTGACTGTTTTAGTACTATTATTATTTGACGAAGTATTATCTTTGGCATCTGTATCTGTGTTCTTTGAGGCTTCTGGTCCCTTCGACATAGTGACTGATAAAGTATCGCCTGAATTGATCACGCTATTTGCTTCTGGACTTTGATCGATCAATAGTCCTTCAGCTATAGTATCCGAATTATCATATGAAACGTCTAATGTAACATTGATCTCTTTGGCATAATCTTGGATGCTCTTTAGATTATAGCCACTTAAATCACGAACCCGGATAACTTTTTTCTTGGTAGGCTGTGGTTTAGCCAAGGTTAAGGTCAAAGTTTTATTCTTAGCTATAACTTTCTTACCAGATTGAATACTTTGCTTCAAGATCGTTCCTGAAGTGTAGTTGTTATTTGCTAGATACTTCAACTTCACTTCAAAACCACGTTTACTTAAATTATCAGAGACATCATCATACTGCTTACCGACCAGATTTGGCATGTTGTAATAAGTAGCTCCTAAGCTAATGACTAAATTAACACTCGCGTTATTCTTCAACTTTAGTCCTTTGTTTGGGACCGACTTGATCACATGACCTGCTTCAACGTCGTCATCATTTTCCTTGGTAATATCACCGACTTGCAAATTAGACCCCTTAAGCATCACCTTGGCTTGTTTCACGGTCAAGTTGCTCAGATCAGGAACGGTAGTCTCTTGATTGTTCCGCAGCGCCAAGATCGCTACTCCTAGCAAGACTACAAACGCTACAATACTTGCGATCCAAATATTTCGTTTACGCCGATTTGATTTCTTCGCCGGCTTTTGTTCCTGTTCGGGTGGATCTGAATGCAAAGGTGGCATGATCCTTGTCTCACCTAAAGGATTAGCTTCCATAGGACTGACTGGTACAAATTTCTTCTCGTTTGCACGGTCAGGATAAAGGCAAGTCGATAAGTCATCATGCATTTCGTTGACTGATTGATATCTTTGTTTAGGGTCTTTAGCCGTTGCCTTTAAAATACAATTGACTAATGCTTGAGGGATTTCAGGATCAATATTCTTTAGATCTGGTATTTCCTCTTTTGAATGCTTCAAAGCTACAGCTACGGCAGTATCTCCTTTAAACGGTACTGTCTTTGCAAGTAATTCAAACAAAATAATACCTAAGGCATAAATGTCGGATAATTCAGTAGCCGAGCCACCTCTGATTTGTTCCGGAGACATATAGTGAACTGAACCTAACAAAGAGTTAGTACGAGTAATTGATCTGTCACTTAATGCTAGTGCGATACCAAAGTCAGACACTTTAACCTGTATCGGATCTTTAGAGTCATCGACTAAGATATTCTCCGGCTTCAAATCACGATGAATGATCCCATGAGCATGGGCAACTGCCACCGCAGAAGTGATTTGTTCCATGATGGAAACAACTTCATGATAAGGAATCGGAAAGTGGTCGCGGATATACTTCTTCAAATTGGGGCCGTGAACATATTCGATAATGATGTATTGATTACCATTATCATTACAAACGTCCAAGACACTAACTATATTTGGATGTGATAATGTTCCGGTAGCCTTGGCTTCACGTTCAAATCTCCTTTTAACAGATTCATCATCTTGTAGATCATAACGTAAAGCTTTAACGGCTACCTTTTGATTTGTTTTGGTATCGTTAGCTAAATAAACATTGGCCATACCGCCCTCACCAAGGGTACGGATTATCTCGTAACGATTCCCAACTAGGTAACCTTTATCCATCTACTTATTACCCCCAGTTTCCGAGGCAAAAAGTAAAGCAGTAATATTATCACGTCCGCCGCCTTCATTAGCTTTGTCGATCAAAATATGGCATTTCTCATCAAGACTAATGTCACGAGACAAGACGTCGGCAATTTCCGCATCTGAAACCATGTTTGTCAATCCATCAGAACACAATAAAATAATTGCATTGTCAATTAGATCAAAATTCTTGATCCGTGGTTGAACAGTTTGCGATACGCCGAGCGTTTGCGTAATGATATTCTTTTGTGGATGATTTTCAGCTTCTTCAGGACTGATCTGTCCCGTCTCAACTAATTCGTGAACTAATGAATGATCAACACTCAATTGCTCCAATTTCCCTTGATGAAAAATATAGCAACGAGAATCGCCAACATTAACGACCATCATCTTATCGGAAGTGAAAAAGACTCCAACCATAGTTGTGCCCATCCCATTTAAATCGTCAAATTGATTAGAAACTGAGATGATTCGATCATTTTCCTTACTTATTTCTTTGATGATCCATTCGCGCAAATCATCAACGTCCGAAATATTTGTCTCTTCGAATGTGTGTCCCAAATGGGAAACAGCCATATCTGAAGCAACGTCACCACCACGATGGCCACCCATTCCGTCAGCGACAATACCAAAAATAATGTCTTTTTGGTTCTTAAATACGTTCACATAATCTTGATTATTTTCCCGAAGCTTTCCAACATCTGTCAGTAATGCATAATCCATAGAAATTGACCTTACCTCATTATTTTTTTCGTCTTAAGGCGGCTACGAAAAAGCCGTCTGTGAAATAATCATCTGGAAATAATTTTAAAACGCCATCGTGAACATTCTTATCTAACGATGACTCATGCTTAACTGGTACAACTTCGAAGTTATCGTTGTCTTGCAAAAACTTCATCACAACGTCTTCGTTTTCTTCTGCATCAAAGGTACAAGTACTGAATACCATTGTTCCATCGACTTTTAATAAGCCTGTTAAGCTATTTAAAATTTGTAATTGAATACGTTGCAAGTCCAGTAAATCTTCTGGTTTTCTAAAATAACGTAATTCCGGTTTACGACGGATCAAACCTAAACCAGAGCAAGGAGCATCGACTAAGATCTTATCAAACGATCCTGGTTCAAAATTATCTTTAGCTTTTCTAGCATCCAGTGCCTTAGTTTTAATTATATTCTCATAACCTAGTCGCTGGCTATTTTCTTTGATCAATTTTGTTTTAGGTTTATGAATATCTAATGCCATGACTGATCCATCTTTGATATAACTAGCCAAATGTGTTGTCTTGCCTCCAGGTGCTGCACAACTGTCTAGTACTTCGTCATTTGGTTGAACACCTAAAGCTGGTGCAACAGTCATCGAACTTTCATCTTGGATCGTAAATAAGCCGTCGACAAATTCTTGGGTATTGACTAAATTACCATGTTTGCAAGTTAGGCCGACCGAAGAGATCGGACTTTGTTTCATTTCAAATCCTTGTCTAGCTAGTCTTTCCTTGACGTCTTCAACTGTGGTTTTATTAGTGTTCACACGGATCGATATATCTGAAGCTTGGTTGATCGATTCCAAAACATTAATAGCTTTGTTCATCCCCTGTTGCTTGACCAACAGATCCACTAACCAAACTGGGGTACTGTATCTTAAACTCAAAGCATAGCTAGACTTGCCCTTTGGCAATTCCTGAAAGCCATGACGTTGATAATTTCTCAATACGGCTGTTACAAAATTACCAACGCCCTTATTACCGTTAACTTTAGCAATTTCGACTGATTCATTAAAAATCGCATGTTCAGGAATTTTGTCTAAATATTGCATTTGATAAATAGCCGTCATCAATACGATCATGACCCACTGTTCGACTTTTTTATCTTGAATGTATGGTTTTAATTGATACTCCAAAATATATTTATGCTGTAAAACGCCATAAACAATATTTGTCATCAAACGAGAATCAGCATCTGATAGATCACTGTTCTTCAAAACATTGTTGATCTCAATATTTGAATAGGCTTTATTTCTTAAAACTTTGAGTAAAACTTCTACGGCTAGTGCACGGGAATTATTCATTAACGTCGACCACTACTTGCCCTTCTTTTATATTTTTGCCAACTCCGTTTAGATAATTAGCAATATCCATTGCTTTCTTGCCAGCAGGTTGAATAACTTTGACTGATAAGCCATTACCATCGCCGCAAGCAATGACGAGATTCTTATGATCTCTTTGAACTACTGTTCCAGCTGGACTTGGTGAGTCCAATTTGACTGGTTCGCTCTTATAAAGCTTAGTTCTTTTACCATCAAGATTGACCCAAGCGCCTGGTTTAGGACTCAATCCTCTAATGTGATTGAAAATTTCTTCAGCAGATCGAGTAAAATCTAGATGCTCTTGTTCCTTTGAGATATTTGGTGAAAAGACTACTTTAGATTCGTCTTGGACCTCTGGCTTGATATCTTTAGAAATAATGTTAGGGATTGTTTCGAGTAATAGATCTCGACCGACGATCGCTAATTTTTCAAACAAAGTACCATTGTCATCCTCAGGTTCGATCGGAATTTTGGCTTGACTAATAACATCCCCGGCATCCATTGCTTTGACCATGTACATGATCGAAATACCAGTTTCTTTATCACCATTCATTAACGACCATTGGATCGGTGCCCCACCTCGGTATTTAGGAAGTAATGATCCGTGGACATTGATAGCTGCAATCTTGGCTGTATTCAAAAATGAAGTTGGTAAAAATTGACCATATGCGGCAGTAATAATAAAGTCCGGCTTAATCTTCTTTAAGACTTCAAGTTCTTCACTTCCTGACAACTTGGCTGGTTGATAAACTTCAATATTCTCCGAACGTGCTAAGACTTTAGTTGGGCTCTCTTGTAACAATTGTTTACGACCAACTGGTTTATCAGGCTGAGTGACTACAGCAGCAACATCGTAATCAGCTGCGATCAATCCTTTCAATACAGTTGCAGAAAAATCTGGTGTCCCTAGAAAAATTACATTCGTCATACATATACCTCCGTTAATCTATGTGTTGTGGTTCATTATCTATTGCAATGGTAAATCCATTTCTGGATTCGGCCTGTGTATCAGATAAAATCTGTAATAATTTCTGATGCAGTTGAGGCTCACGTTTATATTTTACAATAATTTGATAAAAATATTTGTTCTGTTTTCGAGAAATCATCGTCGGACTTGGGCCAAGTAAAATCGATTTGTCCGAAAGAACTGACGACAATTGTCGTTTCAACCAGTAGCTCTGTTTGAGTGCCTGGCCTTCATCTTGATGCGAAACACTGATCAAAGTCGTGAAATAATATGGTGTATATCCTGATTGGTGCCGTAAATACATTTCTTGTTTAAAAAATGTTTCATAATCTTGCTTTGCTGCATCTCTGATCGCATAATGATCCGGATTATAAGTCTGAATGATAACGTGTCCTTCCTTATCAGCTCGTCCAGCTCGACCAGAAACTTGAGTTAAGAGCTGAAAAGTCCGCTCGCTTGCCCGATAATCTGAGATACTCAAAGTCGTATCAGCATTGATCACACCAACTAAGGTAACATCAGGAAAATCCAGACCTTTAGCAATCATTTGCGTACCTAATAAAATATCCGCTTGATGATCGCTAAATTGTTCGATAATGGCCGCATGGGCACCTTTCTTGCGTGTTGTATCGACATCCATGCGTAAAACTCTGGCATCAGGAAACTTCTCATTGAGTTGACGTTCAATATTTTCTGTACCTGTTCCGTAGAAACCGATTTTCTTACTCTTACAATTAGGACAAGTATGGGGAACATTTTCCTCATGTCCACAGTAATGACACTTCATACGACCGAGATTCTTATGGTATGTCAAAGAAACGTCACAATTTGGACATTTCAAGACAAAGCCACATTCACGACACATCAAAAACGATGAATAGCCACGGCGATTCAATAAGACGATCGCTTGTTCTTTATGTTTGAGCGCTCGCCATAAATTATCTAGTAATAATGGTGATAAATCACCTTTTGCAGCTGAATTTTCGGAATTGCGCATATCAACGATTTGGACGTGAGGTAACGGGTGATCATTGATCCGCTTAGTCATTTTGATCAAATGATAGACGCCTTTTTCGGCACGAGCTCGAGACTCTAAACTAGGTGTTGCACTCCCTAAGACCAACGGACAGTCGTGATACTGGCTACGCCACTTTGCTACGTCACGAGCATGATAACGGGGATTATCATCTTGCTTATAACTGGCTTCATGCTCCTCATCAATAATAATAATCCCAATATGGGTCAATGGTGCAAAAACTGCACTTCTGGCACCAACCACGACTTTAACTTCGCCATTTTCGATCCGAGTCCATTCGTCATATCTTTCACCATTAGAAAGGCCACTGTGTAAGACCGCAACTTCATTTCCGAAACGTCCGATCACACGATTGACCATTTGTGGCGTCAATGATATTTCTGGGACCAGCATTAGGGCTGTTTTATTTTGCTCAACTGCTTTTTGGATAGCTTGCAAGTAAACTTCAGTTTTACCACTGCCAGTGACACCTTCAATCAGAAATGTCTCAGATTGCTTAGCATCAATAGCACTATTGATTGTCGAAACGGCTGCTGATTGTTCCTCTGTCAATGAAGGAATGTTTTGAATATCTGGTTTGATACCCACAGGCTTGCGGCGTTTAGTTATTTCAACAAATTTGATAATTTGATGTTTCTGTGCCGTCTTTAGTGTTGGTCGGGTGATATTAAATTTCTTCTCGATCTCACTAGTCTCGATCGGAAGATCCTGATAATGCTCGACTAAAAAATCATACAAGCGGATCTGAGCTTTGGCATTCGCGCGTAGTTCGTTTTTTCTATTAACAATATCTTCTGCAGACAGATCAGTCGTTATAGCTTGTCGAGTTAAGGAGTTAGCCTTATTTTCTACAACATATTCGATCTCGATCTTATTCTCACGTTTCAAATGTGCAATTTGCTTGATCCGTTCTTCAGTAGTGTCGTTCGTCATTTCAACCAATAAATGACCGTTCAAAATGGTCTGCACTTCAGGATCATCTTCATATCCCTTGGCAGCTTGAATAAATTGCTTATATTTAGCCCGCATCACGCTAGGCAACATTGTTTGCAAGCAAGAAATCTGAAAGGCATATGTCTGGTCAGCTAGCCAATAGGACAAATCGATCATCTCGGTCGACAAAACTGGTCTAACATCGATCACACGAATAATCGGTTTCAATTTTCCAGTAAAATCACTCGAGGACTTAACATTCAAAACGAAACCTTGGATCTTTCGCTTGCCTCGACCGAATCCAACTTCGACCCGCACACCTGGTATAACTACATCTGTTAATGCATCTGGGATCAAGTATTCAAATGGCCGATTAGTTTGCATAGTGGGAACATCAACAATAACTTCTGCAACAGACATAAAAAAATCCTTTCATAAAAAATTCGGTATTTTAACCACACTCATTGTCATTTCAGCAAGAATGCCACATTTCAACACTGAGTTTCATAAACTAATTATAATAAATATTTACCGATTCGTGGCAGATTCGAGCTTTATTTGTAACACAATGGCACCTGCTTACAACATCGTTACTTTACTCCTAAATAAACAAAAAATTCCTCCACAATTATCTGCTAGACAATCTGTGAAGGAACAAAAAAATTATTTCTCGTCTTTTTTCTCTTCTTCGACCTTTTCGGCTTCTTTTTCAAGAAGGATTGAATCTGGGTCAATTTCGATTTTACCATCAGCAATTTCTTCGAATGCTTTACCAATAGTTCTTGGCGACTCGTAGTGGTTAAACAATTCGATGTCTCCTGCTTCAAGTTCGTGTGCTCTCTTAGCAGCTAAAACAGCTAGCGAGTAACGTGAATCAACTCTGTCTAATAGTTTATCAATTGATGGATAACTTATCATATTAGTCTTCTCCTATAATCTTTCTATATTTATCTATAACTCGAGGCACACTTAAGTGTTCACTTCTTATTATACCTTCAATATTTCTGACTGCGTTAGGTATTTTATCATTAACTACGGCATAATCATAGTTTGACATCATCGCAATTTCTTTCTTGGCCTGTTCCATTCGCTTATCGATCGTCTTTTGGTCATCAGTTCCACGATGAGTGATCCGTTGTCTCAAACTTGGAAGGTCTGGTGGTGTCAAAAAGATGAACACACCATTGGGCATCTTTTCACGTACTTGCATTGCACCGTTAACTTCGATTTCTAACAAAACGTCGATCCCAGCATCCAATTTCTGGTTAACGTATTTCAACGGCGTACCATAGTAATGATCAACGTACTTGGCATATTCTAACATACCACCGTTTTTAATTTCCTTCTCAAACTCTTCGTTAGTCCGGAAATAATAATCCACTCCGTCCTTTTCACCAGGTCGCATATTTCTGGTAGTCATGGAGACTGAGTAATCAAATTTGATCGATGATTCTTCTAACATAGCTTTACGAACTGTTCCCTTACCTACACCTGATGGGCCAGACAACACTATTAACATTCCTTTAGATGACATTAACTTTCCCTACTATCTAATTATATATATTGTTTCTATCTTGCAATAGAATCACATTCATTTCAAGGGTTTACCGGCATAACGAAAAAAAATAGTTAAGAAAATATAAAGAAAGCTTGTTGATGCGAACATTTGTTCGTATAATAAAAATACAAACAAATGTTCGGGGGAATAAATAATGCAACTTCAATCTCGTTTTTACAACCATCAATTTACTAAAGATATAATCCAAACTACCACTGACTTCATTGATCGAACTTTCGACGTTAATTTTGGCGTTACTCCTTCAAAATTACCCCAAATGCCCGCTGATCAACTCGACCTATTCGCCAAACAAAGCCTACAAAACAAATATTTAATTGTAGTAACTATGTTAAACGAAGAGCAGTTTCAAGGCAAGCTAATCAAGGCTGTCAACAGAAATAAATATATCATGCAGATAAATTCAGGATTTTATAAGATCTTCAATTTAAACGATGTTAAATCTATCAACCAAGCAAATTCAATCTAATTTCTCTTGCTCCCCTTGTGCTAGCTCCAGTAATTCTTTGGCATGTTCTCGAGTGAGATCAGTAATTTTAGTACCCGCAAGCATTAATGAAATAGCTTCAATTCTTTCTTGACTGTTTAATAATGAAACTTCTGTCTCAGTTTTATTATTAGCGGTCTTTTTTTGTATTTGTAATTGTTGATCACTCATCGCTGCCACTTGTGGCAAATGAGTAATACACAATACTTGTAATGATTGGGCGACCCGATAGATCTTATCACCGATCGACTGAGCCACTCTCCCACTTACACCAGTATCGATCTCGTCAAAGACGATCGTTTCAACATTCATCTTTTCTGCGATGATCGATTCAAAGGCTAAAATAACTCGCGATAGTTCACCACCCGAAGCTACTTTAACTAATGGTTTGTAATCTTCACCAACATTAGTCTTTAATGTAAAACGTATCTGATCGATACCTTTCTCATTCATGTTGTCAGCCGATAAGATACTAAAATCAACATCAAAGCGAGCGTTTTTCATGTATAAATCTTTTAATTCTTGGTTGATAGACTTTGTCAGTGATTTAGCTGTTTGGTGTCGACTCTTTGAGATATCTTGGCCTAATTTTAAAAGCCCGCTTTGCTGTTTGGCGATTTCTTGAGTCAATTTTTCCTCAGAGTTATCATCCATATCGATTTTAGACAATTCATCATGTGCATCTTTGCCAAATTGGATCACTTCATCTAAAGTCGGTCCGTATTTTTTCTTCAGACCATCCAAAACGATCAGACGCTTTTGGATATTATCTAAACGATATTCATCAAAATCTAATCCGTCGATCTCATCGGAGATCGTTGCCATATCGTCTTGAACTTGATAGTATGCCCCATCGATCGATTCATACAATTCTTGATAAGCGGGGTCATATTCTTTAATGCTGTCTAGCTTCTGTCGCACCTCTCCTAAAGAGTCGACCACGCCACTGCCACCTGCAGAAAGCAATTCATAGCTTCCTTGAAGCGATGAACTGATCTTTTCAAAGTTCTCCAGATGATTCTTTTCTTCCTCTAGTTCATCATCCTCACCAGGCTTTACTTGTGCGGTATCGATCTCGTCGATCTGAAATTTGAGCATATCAATTCGTTGAGCAATATTTTGTGAATCCTTCTGGATAGCACGCAAACGACTCTTCTTGGCTTGAAAATCCTGAAATTCTGCCTGGTATTTAGTGATTTTTTGGGCAAAATCATCCTCAGCATAGCGATCAAGAATATCGATATGATTATCTTCATCTAGTAATTCTTGAGACTGATTCTGGCCATGGATCTCCACCAAATATTTCCCGACTTCTCGTAAAACATTGGTTTTGACCAACTCGTTATTTAAACGGCAAACGTTTCTTCCTTTACGATTGATCTCACGCTTAATTATCAGCATGTTGTCTTCGTGCTTGATCCCGTACCCATCCAAGATACCAAAAACAGGGCTATTTTTGGAAACCTCAAATAATCCCTGCACGGTTAAACTATTTTGGCCCGTTCGAACGAAATCGACCGAAGAGCGACTGCCGACTAATAATCCAAGTGCATCAATAATAATCGACTTACCGGCACCAGTTTCACCAGTTAAAGCCGTCATCCCATTTTTAAAATCTAATTGCAATTGACTGATAATAGCAAAATTATTAATGATCAATTTTTTTAACATTTTGTCACCAGCTATTTATTTAAATTTGCATAGGCCGCATTCATCGTCTCTTCGATCGAAACTGAATCGAGGATCTGTCCTGGTGTATCTGGATCAGTTGGTTTTTGGATGTGCATCAAAAATTCAATGTTGCCTTCGCCACCCTTAATTGGCGAAAAATCTAATCCTGTGACTAAAAATCCCGTCGACTTAGCAAAATTCAAAATTTTCTCCAAGACCATCTGATGAACCTTGTGATCACGCACGATTCCATGTTTACCGACATTTTCAGGACCAGCTTCAAATTGAGGCTTGATCAAGCAAACGGCGTCTGATCCTGGCAAAATAATGTTGAACATTGGGGGCAAGATCAATTCTAGCGAAATGAAGGAAACATCAGTCATGGCGAATTGTGGCAAACCATCGTGGAAATCCTCTGGTTTGCTATAACGAAAATTGACCCGTTCCATCACCACGACTCGTTCATCGCTTCTTAGTTTCCAAGCTAATTGATTATAGCCAACATCCAACGCGTAGACTAACTTAGCACCGTTTTGCAAGGCAACATCAGTGAATCCACCAGTTGATGAACCAATATCTAAACAAATTCGATCTGTTAGATCGATTCCAAATGACTGGACAGCTTTTTCTAACTTATATCCTCCACGGCTAACATATTTACTGTGAGCCCCTTCGACTACGTGGAAGATCTTGTCTGGATCGACCTTTTCACCTGGCTTATCATAACGAAGATTATCCTCATCATAAACTTCTCCAGCCATCACTGATCGCTTAGCTTGTTCTCTTGAATCAAATAAATTTTGCTCGACTAACATTACGTCTACACGTTTCTTTGCCATATTTTCTCCTATTTCTTGAAATAATCTAAGAAACTCACTAGTAAGTTCTTATCAAATTTCTCTTCCTTCAATACGGCATTTAAAGCGTCCTTAACTAAATTACGCAGTTTTTCTTCAGTCGCTTCTTTACCGATTAAATTAGGAAAGGTATTTTTATCGATATCTTCACCATCGTCTGCATCATCAAGATCGTCCTTAACTTGAAAAGCTAGTCCGATCTTTTCAGCATATAAAACTAATTCTTTAGAAGTTTTGTGATCGGCACAAAATGCACCGATCGTAACTGCCGCAATGATCAAATCAGCAGTTTTTTGGTGATGCAGCTGGGTCAGTTCATCAATGTTCAATTGCTTATCTTCCTTGGTTATGTCTGTCATTTGACCGGCTACCATCCCCATCGGACCAGCATTGTGAGCCAAGATCCGGACTGCTGCCATTCGTTTACTAGCGTCCAATTCCGATTTAGCGATCCAATAAAATGCCTGTGTCAACAAAGCATCACCCGCCAACACGGCTGGACCAGTTCCGAATTGTTTGTGGCTCGTCAGTTGGCCACGTCGATAATCATCGTTATCCATTTCTGGCAGATCATCGTGGATCAAAGAATAAGTATGGATCAATTCGATCGCTCCAGCGATATCAAAATATTTGTGCAAATCTTCATATTTAACGCCAGCTGAATAAACCGTTGCTAGCATCAAAACTGGACGGACTCTCTTACCACCTGAATTAAGCGAATATAGCATCGACTTTAATAAGAGCGGTTGCTTGATCTCAGAAGTGAGTTTATCTGTCAGAAACCGGTCAAATTCAGGTAGTATCTTCTCATGAAATTTTGTAAAACTTTTAATATCCACTATTCTTCAGAGTCCTTCTCATCATTTTCTGGCTTATTCGTTTCAGTACCATCTTTTGACATAATCTTAGTCACAGTATTCTCTGCTTCTGTCAGAGTCTTTTCGAGTTTTTTACTCAAAGTTACGCCTGACTTGAATTTTTCCATAGCTTCTTCAAGTGGGACGTTGCCCGCTTCAAGGTCTGTTACGATCTTTTCAAGATCTGCCAAATTATCTTCAAAGTTCTTTTTCTTCTCAGCCATTGTTATCCTCACTAATTTGTTTAGTTATTACTTTTACAGTCCCATCGACAACTTTTAGATCAACTGCTTTATCGACTTGATAATCAGATGTCTTTTTCAAAACCTTTCCATCTGCATCAGTGGCGATCGCATATCCTCGACTCAAAGTCTTCAATGGACTTAGTGAATCTAAGGCAGAAACTTGCTTACTAAAATAATTTCGCTTATTACTAAGCATCTTGTTGATGATCAGTGTCATATTTTGGACATCATTAGAAATTTGGTTTTGATATTTGTTGATCTGCTCTTTGGGTGAAAGCTGGGCAAATTTAGTTTCTTTATTCCAAAGTTGCTCTTTATACCAACGTAATTCACTCGTGACGATCTGATTTAAACGCGTGGTGTAATTGTCCACTTTCTGCATATAAACTTCATAGATACGCTCTGGATGTTGTAAAAAGACATTTTGGGCATAACTATTCACTCTTTGTCGGTAATAATCTAAAATCTTGTTCTGAGCTACGATCATACGCGACTGCATGTTTTCGATATTTTCGATTTGTTCACGTAATACTGGCGTCGCCAATTCAGCCGCTGCAGTTGGGGTTGGTGCACGTAAATCAGCTACCATATCAGCAATCGTTACATCAGTTTCATGACCCACCGAAGAAATCACCGGTATCTGACTCTGAACGATTGCTTCTGCAACTATTTCTTCATTAAATGGCCACAGATCTTCGATCGAACCACCACCACGGCCAATAATGATCGTGTCGAAATTTCCCATTTCATTGATCTGCTTGAGTCGTTGGACGATCGTTGGAGCAGCCGTATCACCTTGAACTAGTGCAGGAAATAAAATTAATTGAACGATCGGATAACGTCGTTTTACAGTGGTCATAATATCGTGGATCACAGCACCTGACTCACTAGTTACCACTGCGATACGTTTGGGAAACTTCGGGATCGGTTTCTTCGGCAAATTGAATACTCCCATCTGGGAAAGTTTCTTCTTCAATTGTTCAAATGCTAAATAAAGTGACCCTAAACCATCCGGTTCCATAGAATCAACAATAATTTGATACTGTCCACGACCTTCATAAACTGAGATGTGTCCTTTGACACGGACTTTCATTCCTGTTTCAGGCTTGAACTTGATCTTGTTAAAATTGCCGCGAAACATGACAGCATTGATTACAGCGTGATCATCTTTGATCGTGAAATACTGATGAGCATTCTCACGGATCTTAAAGTTGGAAAGTTCGCCAGTCAAATAAACGTGGCCCAAATATGGGTCCACGTCAAATTTTCTTTTAATGTATTGTGTTAAAGCAGTGACTGTTAAATATTGTTCCGAGTTATTCATTTGCCCTTTCCTCTGCAAGCTCGACCACTCGATCCATCAAAGCAGTGATCGTCATAGGTCCAACACCGCCAGGAACTGGTGTCATCATTGAAGCCGTATCTTTAACTGAATCAAAGTCGACATCCCCACATAGCTTGCCGTTTTCATCGCGATCCATTCCGACATCAATGACGATAGCACCGTCTTTGACATAATCAGCATCGATCATCTTAGCACGACCAATTGCCACAACTAAAACATCTGCGGTCTTTGCCAATTGTTTCAAATTCTTGGTATGTGAATGAGCTACAGTTACCGTAGCATTCTTATCGAGCATCATTGCTGCAACTGGCTTACCAACAATGTTACTACGTCCAATGATCACAACATTCTTGCCATCAAGATCGACATCATAATAATCAAGCATCATCAAAATACCTGCTGCTGTTGCAGGTTTTGTTTGTGGTTCACCGATCCAAAGATGTCCCACATTTTCTGGAGCAAATCCGTCAACGTCTTTCTTTGGATCGATCGCGTTGATCACACGATCTTCGTCGATGTGATCTGGTAATGGCAACTGGACTAAAAATCCATCAATTTCTGGATCAGCGTTCAATTCATCGATTTTTGTCAATAATTCTTCTTCAGATACATCAGCCTTAAAGTGGATCAATTGTGACTTCATGCCCAATTTTTCAGCACGACGTTGTTTGTTTCTAACATACACAGCACTGGCACTATTATCGCCTACCAAAACAACAGCAATACCAGGTGTGATCCCTTTAGCTTTTAAATCTGCTACTCGTTTTAACATTGATTCATCGCAAGCACTTGCGACTTTTTTTCCATCTAATTTAATCATGATTTTACCCAAAAAGGCTGGTACTATGTACCAGCCTACCCTTCAACAAAGTTAGATAAGATGCCGTTAACAAAGGCCTTTGAATCCTTGTCGCCAAAATCTCCAGCTAATTCAATGGCTTCATTAATTGCAACTTTTTTTGGAACTTCTAGACTATTTTGCATTTCAAATAATCCCATGCGTAAAATTGCACGGTCGATCCGAGACAAACGGGCTACGGTCCATTTGTTCTTTAATTGTTTAGAAATTTCTGAATCCAATTCACTCTCGTGTTCGAGTGTTCCTGATACTAGGAATGTTAAATAATCTGGTACTTGAATCTCACTAAGGTCGGCTAATTCTAAAGTCGACTTGATAGCAGTTTCAGCATCAGCTTTCGTCGTATCGATGGAAAATAGTGATTGTACTGCTAGTTCTCTGATTTCGTGTCTGTTTATACTCACTGGTATTATTCCTTACTGTCTGTTGTTACACGTTCAACGTCGCCATTTGTTTTCTTGGCAACTAACCCAACAACATGCACATTAATTTGCGATATATCAATATCCGTCATGAATTTAAGTTGTTCAATAGCTGACTTTTGAATTTCTAATGATACCTTAGGAATCGAAACTCCATATTCAAGATAAACAAATACATCAGCAGTGACATTGTCGTCTTCAAACACAACATCGACACCTTTTCCATGATTCATTCTACCAAACAATGAATTGATCCGGTTAGATATTGTACCGCGCATTTCATAAACGCCTTCAACTTGATTCGTTGCGATCCCTAATAAAATTTCGATCACTTGATGAGAAATCTCAACGTTTCCTTGCACTTTGCCGTCATCTTGTAGTGTTACGTATTTTTGATCAGCCATAAACTTTATCTCCAATAACTAAAAATTAATTTGCACGTGAAATATATGTTCCATCCTGAGTATTGATTGTCAACATATCACCTTCGTTAACGAAGAATGGAACTTGAACAACCACGCCAGTTTCCATTGTAGCTGGTTTGGAACCACCTGATTGTGTATCACCTTTGATACCAGCTTCTGTTTCAACAACTTTTAAGTCAACAGTATTAGGAAGATCGACACCCAATGTTTCACCATTGTACATCATAATGTTAACTTCCATGTTTTCTTTCAAGTATTTCAATTCGTCAGTTAGTTGTTCACCAGGAATTGTTAGTTGTTCATAAGTATTCATATCCATGAATACGTGGTTAGTACCGTCAGCATACAAGTATTGCATCTTCTTGTTCTCGATTTGAGCTTTTTCAACCTTAGCAGTTGATCTAAATGTCATTTCTTGAACAGCACCTGTTCTTAAGTTCTTAAGCTTTGAACGAACAAAGGCACTACCCTTACCTGGCTTTACGTGTTGGAATTCGATAACACGCCAAATGCCGTCTTTTACTTCAATTGTTAATCCATTTTTAAATTCGTTTACTGAAATAGACATACTGATCTCCTCAATTAATTGTTAATTTGCAACGTTCCCTTTATTTTACCAATACTAATAGCTTTATGGCAATAATATGTAGTTGTTTATATAAAAAAAGAGGACCATGTCCTCTTTTATACGGTATATATTAGTATACTGAAACTTTCTTCTTGTCTTTGCCAAGTCTTTCGAACTTAACAACACCGTCTTTAAGAGCGAACAATGTGTCGTCGCCACCACGGCCAACGTTTGCACCTGGATGAATCTTTGTACCACGTTGTCTATAAATAATTGCACCGGCTGTAATAGCTTGGCCATCGGCACGCTTTGCACCTAATCTACGACCTGCTGAGTTACGACCATTAGTTGTTGAACCTCCACCTTTATGGTGAGAGAAAAATTGTAAATTCATCTTAAGCATGAAGTTTACCTCCTAATTAAAATCAATCGTATTTTGTGTTGAACTAACAGTAATATTATCCGGATAACTAGCCGCGATATCTTTCAATATCTCTGACAAATTATCAAGCAATAACGCTGTATCATGAGAAACAGCTCCTGTTATGCGGCAGCCAAGATGGCCACCATTGACCTCATCTGAAACCACTTGAGGCTGAACCTTTGTAAGTTTCTCCAGATTGTTGATAGTACCGATCGTTACAGCTGATACAGCAGCACAAACTAAATCTTGTCCATAAGGACCGGAATCAGCGTGGCCAAGGATCAAAAATGAATCGATCGCTTTATCGGCATTCCGATGAAAACTTGCCTTGATCATAATTATTAACCTTTGATAGCGTTAATAGTTACTTTTGTATATGGTTGGCGGTGACCAGTCTTTGTATGTGAGTGCTTCTTAGGTTTGTATTTGTAAGTAACGACTTTCTTTTCCTTACCTTGTTTCTCAACTTTACCTGTAACTGAAGCGCCCTTAACAACTGGGTCTCCAACTTTAACGCTATCTCCGTCAGAAACTAAGATTACATCGTCAAATGTAACTGTGTCTCCTTCTTTAGCATCGAGTTTTTCAATAAAGATTGCTTCGTTTTCTTCAACCTTATATTGCTTACCACCTGTTTTGATTACTGCGTACATAAATTGTACACTCCCTTCTAATACTCGCCAATTAGGTGCTTTCGCTTAAACCTAATTTTGAGCGGTTGTAGATGCAATAGTGATTGCAACTAATAAAATATATCAGATATCAATTTATTTTTCAACTTTTTCCAAGCTTTTTTCTTCGACCGTTTCACCCTTTTTCACTGGTAAAAATCTTCCTTGATTATAAATTAACCAAGCTAGCAAGATAAAGCCGACTATATTCAGTCCTAACGAGGCTTTGGCCACAGCCGAATATCGATATCTCAAGACAATTTTGTTTTGTCCAGGTTTAGTTTCGATCAGAGCGGTTCCTCGATCAGATATCTTATATTTGGCTGGCTCATTGTTGATCCGAACATCCAACCCTTTGTATACCAAGACTGGAAAATCGATCGTCTCTGGTTTCTGACTGAAATAGTTCACAGTATAGGTATTCTGCGTAGTCTCAAACGGAAGTTTCTCGCGTTCTCCGTTAACAACAAAGTAATGTTTAGAGAGGTCCTTGGCAAAATAAAGACTACGAACTGGATAATAATCTTTTTGGGCAAACTTCTTAATATATTTATCACCATCACTGACCGTAATATGGCTAGGATGTTTGGCCAGTGTGATTCTTTGATTAAGCTGTGTCCCACTGACGTAAACTTGATTGACGCATCCAGCTAAAATCAAGACCATGACTAGTAACTTCAATAATGGCGAACGTTTGTCGACAATTTTCGTCACTCCATAAGCGATATAAATTGATGCAAAGAAAGTAAATAAATTCAAGAATCTCCAAGGAAATTGCATGTAATTAAAAAATGTATTTTGCAATTGATCCCAAGGAATGATGTTTGTCGACAAAATCAAGGCTATGATCATTTCTGCAGCAATCAACCGGTATTTAGCTTTGTCTTTCCAAATAAAAATCACCAGCAGTAAAAAGGCGAACAGCATGATAGCACCGAATGAATAATTTCTTAAATCTGTCCCCAATGCATCTTTGAACAATGCTGCTGGAACTTTGGCGGTCGCCGACAAATCTAAGAGAGCTGGTCGATTAACAGAAACATAAAGTTGCTGCTGGATCATCGGCAAAAAGAAGCCAACTGTCGTGAGTCCAACCAAGACGATTGAACCAACCCCGCTCAATATCAATTTGCCCCAATAACTGAAACTATGCGCTGTCTTAGTAAATAACACCAACAAGATCAAAGGGATCATCAGGATAACTGTAGTAAATGCTGTCAGTGGATGCGTTAAGACTATTAAAGTAAAACTCAAAGCAAATAATGGCCACTTCTTAAAATTGCCGCGAAGCAGTTGATAAAACTCATAAAACAGCATCGGCACAAAGATATAACTCGTATATTCCGCTAATCCTGCGCGATAAAAAACACTAGCCATCCTAAAAAATGACAACGTGTAAATAATTGAAAATAAGAATGACTGCAAAGTATTGTCAGAAAACTTTTTCATAAAATAATAAGCACTAACAAAAGTTGCAAAAGTAATAAGTGTTAAAAAGACGAAAAATCCGATCACTGGATTTCCAATAATCTGAAATATTAAAAATCCTGGTAACACCATTACCCACGGATAAAACTCACTTGTCATATTTCCAACGTGTCCCCAATAGTCGAAATTGACTGGAGATTGGAAAATATTTCCCAGGCTAGCGATCCGATTGAGATGAAATAACATATCGTAACTATCCATCAAGCGGATGTTCCCATTTGGTGCAAATAAAACTGTATAAAAAATACTCAGAACAAGAAAAATAACGCCTAAGATTATTGTTCTGAATGTTTTGTTTTTCATGATCATACTCCAATTAAATTCGATAGATTCATTATACGACTGGAATAAAAAAGGATTAAGGCTAAACGTCTTAATCCAACAACATTTCCAAATTATACAGCAATTGAAGTTGCTGCAAGTGGTACCACTGTTAAAAATACGAAAATAGCACTAAAAAAAGATAAAGCCAACCGACCTTTCTCAGTGTTGATCCGTGCGAATAATCTCGTAATAATGTATAGAGCGACGATCAAAACAATCCCCATGATGATCCCTAATAGATCGTCGATCTTTCCTAGCTTAGCTAGTACAGCAAAAATAAGGTCCACAACAATAAATATAACAGTAAATACAAACGAATACTTTCTTGTCAAGTATCCCACCTCGTAAATTCCCTAGAATGTAATGCAACTTTATTATTATACACGTTCACTGTACATATTAAAATTTTTTTTAGGACATTGCAATATCATTTTTATAAATTAAAAAGAATTCATTGAATTATTTAATACAATTTTGCATGTTTATTCATTTTGGCTTATTTTTTTGTTATATATTTTACTTTTTTATATTATTTTACATAATTATTTTTATATTTCCTTGTTTTATTTGGTAATAACTGTTTATAATCTTGTCATTACTAAGTTTTAGGGGAGTAATTATGGTACTAACAGAAGCACAAAAGAGAGCCAATGAGAAATGGCATCGTAATCATCGGCAGAGAGCTAATTATATTGCTATGCGGTCTTCGGCTCGTAGTTTTATTCGTAAGAAGTCTACGCTTACTGATCTTGATGAGCTGGAGAAATTGATACGAACTCGTCGTAATGAAATTTCAGAATGATATTTTTTATGGACAGCACTTTGGGTGCTGTTTTTTTTGTATAGATGTAAGTGAGCTATGGCAGACAGAAGCGTTTTACTTTGATGTTAGTCCGTTAGTTTGTTTGGTTGTTGGGGTGTGGTAATAGTATTTTGGTTGCTACGTTCAATGCCGACTCCGGAGCCCGGGGATACAGCCACTGGAACGCTGCCGACGTCGATTTGAGCTCCTCGAAGAAGACCACTTCGACGATCTCAAATACGAGTCTTATTCTAAGCGGTAAAACCGGTTCTTGTTGTACTTTGGTTAGCCATCAAGAAATTCATCAAGATCTAGGTTGCCTGTTGATTCCAAAAAGACTAGTCTACACTTTTTAAAAAAGTTGATAAAATTAGTCCTTCCGTATACAATTCGTTCTAGAAGCTTGATTTTGTTATTATTGCCTTCAACAAGACCAGAGCTTATTGGTGAAGATATTGCGGCGTCTACGGCTGCGATATCTTCTTTTATTTTTGTACAAAATGAGGATATCTCGGAGGTTTCATATTTATCCAAAAAATCATCCATTGCTTTGATGTTTGTTCCCATTATTGCGAAATGAAATTCTGTATAGATCTCTGAAGCTCTTTTAACTACTGGAAAGGCTGATTCGATAATATCTTTATATTCAGATTTAGGGTTGTTTTTGAACAGATTATCTATCAAATGTTCCTTTTTGATTACGGTGATATCGTCGAGATATCCTAATTTTCCCCCGAAGTGACGCTGACTTTCCGTTTCTCTTCCTGGGAAATTATTTTTACTAATACAATACATGTAAGACCATAGTGTACTTTGGTTTTTATTGTATCCTTTACTCAACACATAAGAGAAAATTATCATATCTGAGTAGCCTGCAGACATCATCTTATAGATAATATTTGCATAATCATCGACTGCAGTTTTTCTTCTTTTTCCAACGTATGTATCAAATTCGTCGATCTTTTCGGGAGTCATATTTAAATATCTATGGACTATTGAGACATTCATCCTATATTTAGAAGCGATTTTTTCAACAGTAATACCCTTTAAAGATGCTTCTTTTTTGATTTTTAAAATTAACTTCTTTTTGGTCTTACGATCCTTTCTTTCACGTCTATATTCCAATGAATCAGTCCTAATTGCGCGTCGATCATAGTGGACGATAGATCCATTTTCGTCAACTGGAGGAGTGTTATCGTAATTCAATCCCTTCAAGTCCTTTGATGACTGTGTTTCATCCTTCACTTGGATTTTTTTAGGGGCATTTTTGAGTACTTTATTGTTTTTAATAAATATATATTTGGGAAGTGCAGGTCTAAGCATTCTTTCTAAATAGGAACTTATATTGTCGATTAAATGAAATCTATCTGCAATTTGGGTCGAGTTTGGTAGGACTTCACTGAT